>CBDCWZ010000127.1:0-16015 GCA_965223575.1 Kofleriaceae bacterium | reverse complement strand
ATAGCGAGCCCGAATAAACCAAAGGTCGTCAAAGGAGCGCTCCCCAATCTGAACATCTCGGGACCAAATGCGTCTCAGCAGGGATAAAGCCGACTGTTCCCGCGAGACGCGTAGCCAGCTTTGATAGGGTTTGAAGCTGTGTAATTCTATCGTGGTCCAGTCACGAAAGAGCGAATAGGGTTTGTTGAGGGCGGACACTTCGAGGTGGAAATCGCCAATTTGTGCCAGGAGTGAAAAGCTGCTCGAACGCAGGCCTGTCTCTACGGTGGCTTTGCCGCCAAAGGTGTGCGCGACGGTCTGCCATGGAATCAGTCGATTTGGCATTGGCTCGCATCACTATAGCCCGGAACGTCACGGATGTGGGCGAAGCGCACCAAAAGCCTGTCCTGAGCTTGTCGCAGGGGACTTGATGCTATATTTGAAACTTATTCGAGGGCTTGTCGATGGGCTATCGAGAGAATCGCCAGAACTGTAAATGTCGAAATGTGATCCACTCACAAAATGTCGCGCGACATGCCGCGGCAAAGCGGAATCCATAGTAGTTATCTGGGAGTCGTTTTAGGATCCCCAGAGCTACTTGATGCTCCAAGATCATATGAATGGCCTGGTTAAATCGTTGCGAATAGGATTCTGGCATCACTGTTGCCCAGTTTGCGCGGCCACTCTCGGTTAAGTGTTTTTTGTGTTGTGCATATAATTGTTCGGTTGACTGGATCTGAGGATGACGATGCATTTCAAAATTTTCGGGGTAGACAAGTGGTCCCGGTATCTCCGCATTATAGGTTGTGAGGTGCACGGGAGGTTCGTCTTGGGTAACTGATGAGAACTCCAAATACTTGTGAGTAATCGGACCGCAGATGATATTCAGGTTGCCGCGTATGACCATCTCTGGATCTGAAAATGCCACGACGATGTAGTGCTGCTGTGGTGTTGTCCCTGGGTGGCGATAAATTCCCCGCTGAACGAGCCCAAGTTTTTCGAGTTGACTCTTACTCTCGTTTGCCCATGCGGCTTCCGCCTGTGGGACGTCGCTTGCGAACGCGGGCTTGATGTCATGAGATGCGGGTTGGCGAACTTTGAAGTAGACGATGGGAATCCCAATAACGAGCGGAGCGAACAGCCAGGCCAACGTGATGAGTCCTAAAAGTTCAAACACTCCTCCTACGTTATCACGATGTGGGTGGGGGAAACGATGGAAAAATTTGGCGAGGGCAGACTCAGTTTAGACATCGATGACATCTGCGGGTGGGTCTTGGACGTATTCATCCCGATTCCCCATAGACGCAACCCGAACTCCGCGGGTTTTGAGCCACGCGATTAGCTGCTTGGCAATCCAGTTGCGGCATTGCGGGACAAGTAGGACGAATCCTACACCGTCGGTGACAAATCCAGGTGTAATCATGAGCACTGCTGCGACTACGACCAAAACAGCTGCTACCATGGTAGTCGCGATTGCTTGACCAGTGGCGATGGTCTTTTGAATGTTACGGACCGCGATGAGTCCCTGATGCTTGGCGAGTGCCGCACCGGCGATTGCCATCGCGATCACGATCGCAAGGGTCGGACCTCCTCCGATGATCGACCCCACTTGGAGGATCACATAGATCTCAAGTATTGGAACGGCAATGAACAATGCCAGAAGAAGCCCGAGCATAGCTCAGGCTAGCACATTCCCAAATTCTCGCTAGCCCGGAAACATCACGGATGCGTGCGAAGATCGCCAAAGGAATTGTTTTCACACGGAGATTTTCGATTGCAGGGAATACTGGTCGTATTTGCCAAATTGAGAATCTCCGTGTGGGAACAAGAACTTTGGTGAGGGCGTGCGCAGAGCGTGATTTTTCCGGGTCAGGGCTGCGTTTTGCTGTGTCTAGGGTTTCGTAATCTCTAGGGATCGTCGAGAGTTACTTCTTTTTCGGCATCGACGCCGTCGACTGCATAGCCGATGGCAATCGCTGAGCCCGTCAATACGACTGCGCTGACAGCAGCGATTGTGTACCAACGTCGATACCAAGGTGTGCTTCGTTGCCTGCGAGGTAATGGGGTGGGGCTGGGGTTCTTTTGCAGTTCTGAGGCGACGATTGGATATTGTTGGAGCGGCACCGAGACTTCGGTCTTTTGGTTGAATTGGATATCAACAAATCGAACGAAGTCGCGAAATTCGGGATGTGTGACGCGTACGGCGCGCTTTCCAACGGACAATCGGATTGGTTTGGTTGGGGAGGTTGCGACCCGTTTTCCATCAACGAAGATGAATGCGCCTTGCACATCGGTACGGATGTTGAGGGTCCCCTTGTAGTGGTGGGGGGCAAGCAAGCGGTATGCGGCAGCTTGTGTGTTTTTCAGCGGGGGGGTTTGTCCTGGAAATTCTAGGGTTGTTGCACGTACTTCCCGCGCATGCTTCACGCCGATGAGTTTGAGGTTGGCGATGCGCAAATTGCCCAACCTGCCTAGTTCGACGTAGACGACGCCGCGAACGCGAAACAGGGCGCCAAGCTGCGCCAGGCACTGTGGATTCCCATCGCAGTGATGCAGGTTCGGTTTGTTTGCTTTGGCGATTTGCGCGCGAATATTTTTCCCGCGAACGAGGGAAACCCCTGGAATTGTTTGCATGGCCTGTAACAGGCGGCTGCGAACTCCCTCCGCAATCTTGGGCGAAGACTTTGCGCCCATTGTTCGGATGGGGGCGAGTAACACCGTTCGATTTTTTGCAGGAGATGCTTTTCTGGGTTGTGCAAGAAGGGGGTCACCAGAAATTGCGAGAATGAGAATGGTGTAGATTATTGTGCGCATTGCTCTGGACACTTTTGTATTGGGTCTTTGCCAACTTTGTAGCCGACATAGCCTCCGAGAATCGCTGCTGTTACCCCTGCTCCAATAAAAAACCAGGTGGAGGTATACCAGCGGCCATGGCGAGATTTTTGAGCGATCGGTCTTGAGGAGATATTCCTTTCGGCCCCTGGGGCAAGACGAACGGAGACCCGACTTGTTTTTTGAAAACGGACAAGTACCCTTTTTTCAAAGGGCGCATACCCCTTTGCCTCAACTCGGACCACGTGTTCTCCGATGGGGAGCTTGTCAATTGCCCGCTTTAATGGAGTCATCGCTCGAACGACTCCGTCGACTTTGATCGTTGCGCCCGAGAGGTCTGTGAGGATCATGATCGAGCCCAATAGTTTTTCGGGTGCGAGTAGTCGGTATGCTGCGGTCCTGACAGCGATAATGAGCTCATCCTTGTTGCCACGCAGTGTCGCCTCAATGCGGCGGATCCGCTTTTTTGTGTGGATGTCGATAGCTTTAATATTGACGACAAAGGAATTTCCAAGACCTGCAACATTTCCCGATACGATCAGATCAACGCCGAGTTTTTGTCCTAGCAGGACCAGGCATGCATCTTGGCCAGCACATTTTCGTAGGGTACGAGAACCCTTTGCCGCTTGCGCAACTGCGAGCTGACTTGGAATACTCTTTCCGGAGAGCCGAGCAAGTTCTGCGCGAAATAGAGCTTCGAGGCGGGCGACGGGTTCGTCACCGATTCCAAGCGGATCAAATTTTACAACCGCGATGCGTTTTTGGATCGGTTGAATCTGTGCGGCAACAACAGTTGCACTGAGAATCATCCCGAGCGAGAGAATGGTCACGACGCAATTGCGAAGAGTCCTCAACCTGGAGAGAGTGCTCAACCTGTAAAGAGTTCGGTGTTTGCCCAATGAATCCTAATTCTACCATCTCAGCCGATCTGTTTGGCAATTTGTTGAGACAAGGTTTGAAGTTCGCGAAGTCCGATCTTTGGTGAGAAAAGATAGGGTAGTTGTGACTGCGACACGCAGAGCGAATCGCGAAGCTCGCGGATATATTGCTCGTGTAAACGTTTTCGCTCGCGGAGTAGGTCCGCATGTGTGGTCACGGAAGCTACACTGGTGGGAAGCTGTGAACGAATCAACTTGTCCAGGATGTCGGATGCGGGGGAATGGAGTGGGAAGTAGTCAGGGTAGACTTGGTTGATAAACAGGTGATGAATGGCGAGGTCGAGGTGCTTGTTGAGCCCCTGGTGCAGGTCGAGTGCCTCACGCGCAGCCATCTCTTCTGCGAGGGTAACCAACATGATTGATGTCTTCTGTGGATCTCGAAGTAAGTCCACCATGCTATTGGCGCTTTTGGTTAGTGGACTGCGCGGTATGGTTTGAATAATGGTCCAGGCGATTCGTAACATCGAAAGACTATGTCCGCTTGCGGGCATATCAAATACGACCGTATCCCATACCGGTTTGTCATTTTTGGTTTCTGTGGTGTGGTACCAGGCCTTGCCAATAATCGAGTAGTCTTGGACTCCGGGAACCGCGTGTAAGAAATGTTTTGAGATGCGATTTTCGAACACTAGCTTGTAGATGCTTTGAAACCGTAGCACCATCATTCCATACTCTTTGAGCGCAGCTTTTGGTGTAGTGTTTACTGCGAATAGATTTTCGGCCAGGGGTTGGATGGCGGTGCCGATTGCTGGTTGGGAAAATATGTTACCGATGCGATCTTGTGACGTACTTTGGAACAGGAGCGTTCTGCGTCCTTT
This sequence comes from Kofleriaceae bacterium, assembly GCA_965223575.1. GTDB lineage: Bacteria > Myxococcota_A > Polyangia > Haliangiales > Haliangiaceae > CBDCWZ01. Next base: position 11,448 of record CBDCWZ010000127.1, on the reverse strand, counting down.
TGCCGCGCAGGCAGATGCGGTGGCAGCGGCAACTGTGCTGCGTCCAACTCCGCCCTTTCCAAGGATCAGAACAAGTCGCTTATCGAGAAGTTGGTTTGATTCGGGTGGCAAATTAGTGAATCCCATAGCGTTTGAGCTTGCGAACTAGGGTATTGCGCCCGATTCCAAGGAGTTGGGCCGCGCGAGTGCGATTGTCTCCGCACTCCGCTAAAGTACGCACAATATACCGCCTTTCTACGTCCTGTAGGGCGAGGCCAGAGGGCAAATTGTCATTGTTCTTGACGGGTTCTTCCCGCTGAAACCCAGTGTCTTGGGGCAACGATAGGTGAGCGGGCATCACCGTGTCTGTTCGGCAAAAGACAACTGCGCTCTCGATACAATGCTCGAGTTCACGAATATTGCCGGGCCATGAATAACTTTGCAAAACCGAGATCGCTGCCGGATCTAGGCGTTTTGCAGGTTTTCCGTGTTTGCGGGCGTATAGACTTAAGAAGTGATGTGCCAGAAGCACAATGTCTTTTGCCCCACGCTTTCGAAGCGTTGGAAGATTGATTTCAACGACCTTAATTCGATAGAACAGATCGGTCCTAAAACGTCCACACCGAACAGCCTCCTCCAAATTGCGGTTGGTCGCCGTGACAACGCGTGCATCTACGGGAATCACCTGCCGACCGCCAACCCGTTCTATTTCGCGATCTTGAATGAAACGAAGCAGCTTCGCTTGCAATGGAAGCGGCATGTCACCAATTTCGTCTAAAAACAGGGTGCCTCCAGCGGCGATTTCGCATTTTCCGTAGACCAGGCGATCAGCGCCCGTGAAAGCACCTTTCTCATGGCCAAATAGTTCTGCTTCGATGAGGCCCTCAGGGATTGCGGTGCAGTCGACTTTTACAAACGGTTTGTCAGCGCGCTGTCCATTGATATGAATCGCTCTGGCAATGCGTTCCTTGCCAGTACCGCTTTCACCCAAGATGAGAACCGTGGCGTCGGTCGCAGCAGCATTTGCGATGATGTCGTAGACATCACGCATACCTTGAGAAGTGCCAACAATTTTATTGAATCGCAGAGGGCGCTCAGGACTATCGAGGTGCGTGAGCGACAACGCTTCGCTGACTTGCGAGGCCAAACTCTGCAATAGTGTGAGATCTTCACCGTCAAAATGGTCATCAGATGACTTATTGAGTGCCTCCAGAACCCCGACGACACGGGGAGGGGTCTGACCCTCCTCGGCACCATTGGGTTGGTGCTCGCGGACCGGGACAGCAAGCAAGCTCCGCGTTCGATAGCCTGTTATCTCATCCACACCTTCAGCGAAACGTTTGTCCATCTGGGCATCCGAGCTGGATATGGGCTCCCCGGTAGCGGCCACGTGTCCAGCGATGCCCTCACCAATGCGAAGTCGAATTTCCTCTACTTCTGGAAGGTGGGCAACTCGCGAATAGAACTCCGAGCGCTCATGGTCGACGAGAAATAGTGTTGCGCGATCTGCATCCATCGCTTGCGCGACCAAATCCACCATTCTTTTTACCAGTACGTCAACGTCAATCTCGCTTCGGAGGAGTTGGCCAAACGCCAAAAGTACAGAAGGTTGATCCCCACTAGCGAAGGTTCCGCGTCGCACGTAGATGAATTTACCACGAGCGGTACGTAGATCCCTGTTCTCACTCCGAAGAAAATCCCCCCGCCCCACGGGGAGATCGCGGGGCGGGGGTGGTGCGTAGGTGAGTCAACACCCATGTCGGTGCGGACTCCATTGGGATCAGGATTCTTCTAGGCGGCTTTGTAGTCCAGGTTGGCGTGGAGCTGGAGGTGGAGGCCTTCTTTCGCAGCGACCGTCTCGGGTAAGAGCTTTTGCGCTGCGGCTTCGATTTCGGCGACAGTCTGGTCGTCGTGGCTTGGGTCGTGATGAAACAGAACGAGCTGGCCGACGTTTGCCGCTTGGGCGATCCGGACGCCTTCGTTCCAGGTGGAGTGTCCCCAACCGTGGCGGCACAAACCAACGGTCCCATTATATTCGTCTTCTGTATATTGAGAATCGTAAATGAGGATATCTGCGTTGGATGCTAACTGGACGAGGGTCTTGTCCAAGATCCCGTTTGGGTTGTGCTCAGTGTCTGTAGCATAGACAATGGTTCTGCCTCCGGCTTCGATTCGAAATCCAAATACACCGTTGGGATGGCATAGTGGCGCAGCGGTGATATGAAAGGATCCGCAGCGAAAGCCTCTCTCTACGATAGGATTGTACTTCAGTTTCGCGGTGAGTTGCTCAAGCTGGACGGGAAAACTGGGATCCGTCATCTGTCTCCGCAGCGCCTCTTCGATGGAGTTATCGCCCGAGAGTCCGAAAATTCGCAGGGAGCTGTCCTCACAAAATAGCGGAGCAAAAAATGGAAAGCCCTGAATATGATCCCAGTGAATATGACTGAATAGAATCGTTGCGCTTACCGGACGGCTAGTGAGCATGAGGTGCTCGCCGAGGGCTCGGAGGCCTGTGCCTCCATCCAGTATTAAGATTTCGTCATTGTAGCGCAGCTCTACACAACTCGTATTTCCACCAACGGCGGCCGTGGTTGGACCAGGCGTGGGGACTGATCCGCGGACGCCCCAAAATCGAACATCAAGGGTCATTGTTTTCTCCTCCTCCTTCTCCATGTTTCCAGCATGGGAGAAAGCAACAATCGAGCCAGATGATCTTGGCGGTGGCGATATGTGTGATTGCGGTGGTTTGAAACTAACGTGGGTGAAATTACAACAAAAACATTGATCGAACATGGATCACTTTATTCGGTATGTTCCAACATAGAACGATCCATTTTGGATCGGTATGGAATCATACTTATATATTACAAACAGTTATGAACTAGCAACTGCTTCGCTGAGATCAACTTTGGCGGGGAATAATGGTTCGCCATGGATCTCAATGCGGTACACACTGTTCGCGGTCTCTACATAGATCATTGGGCTACGCGATTCGCCGAGGATCCGGCGGACCGGGGTGGTGATCATGCGGTGTCCATGAGGATCACGGAAGATAACCATGCCTCGCCCCACGATAGGGTAGCTGATTAAATAGCCGGTATACACCCGTCCGACACAGACTGATGCTGTTTCCATCCCGTGATCCCGTATTTTTCGCGCGGTTACGCTAACCATGACTCCGCAGCCTCAAACTCTACTTTACGCACGGTTTTTGAGCTCGTCCACGTGTTTTTGTCTGTTCGTTTTGCAATTTGCATGTGCAGTGGCCAATGTGTGTAGAGGTAACCTGCGGACATTGCAATGATTTGCTTGCAAAGCCAGGCAGTTGCTTAATGATATAGTACGATCAATTACTACTTCGTAGATAAAAAGATATTGTTGGATTGAGCCTGAAGGATGGAGCTAGAGTCGATTTGATCGATACACTGACACGGATTTGCACAGATTGGTGGGGGGTAGAGCTGGTTGTTGACAAGAATCCGACTTCCGACCCAAAACAGGAGATTGTCAGCGGAGGGCAGGTTGTTGCCTATGTTGTTCCCAAAAATCTAAAGGCTTTCAGGGCCCTAGAGCCGTCGGAGCGAGAGCGATGTCTGTATCTAATGCGGCTTGGTGCCGAACAACTTGGCAAAACTTGGACTCCTGTCGCCGACCAGGGAGATGGAGTGGGAGGTCGTTTTAAAGAAATTATTGGCGATTGCGTCGCAATGGAGGCTGTTTTCGAGTTGCTTGAAAAGATCGTCAATAGTGAGTCAACCGTTCTGATTCATGGCGAGAGTGGCACAGGAAAAGAGTTAATTGCCCGCGCTGTTCATTATGAAGGGCCGAGAAAGCGCGGTCCTTTTGTTGTTCAGAACTGTTCGGCGTTCAACGACAATCTGCTCGAGAGCGCCCTATTTGGCCATGTGCGCGGTTCGTTTACTGGTGCCGTGAAAGACAAAAAGGGGCTGTTCAAGGTTGCCGATGGTGGAAGTTTTTTCCTTGACGAGATTGGCGATATGTCTCCTGCGTTGCAGGTGAAATTGCTACGCGTCATCCAGGAGGGGGCCTTTAAACCGGTTGGATCCACCAAGGTAGAACACGTTGATGTCCGAATCATTGCTGCAAGTCATAAGAATCTTGCAGAGATGGTTGAGCGAGGTGCGTTTCGCGAAGATCTCTATTATCGAATCAACGTACTGAAGTTAGAGATGCCTCCGCTAAGAGATCGGATTTCCGATCTTCCCTTACTCGTCGAGCATTTTCTCCGCAAGCACTGCGATCCAAATCGTCCCGTTTCCAGTTTGACTCCTGATGCTCTTGCTTTAATGAAACGTTACTCATGGCCTGGGAACATTCGCGAGTTAGAAAACGAACTGGAACGCATGACGGTTTTGTCCGGGGGAGCTCCTGAGCTCGGTGCAGTATTGGTTTCTCCTCGGATCCGAGATGCCGTAATGTCACCCGCAATCGGAGCTAGAAAGGGGACGTTGCGGGAGGCGATCGAGCGCGTTGAGTCCGAGCTCATTGCCGATGGGCTCGCGCGAACCAATGGGAACAAGTCACAGCTCGCCAAAGACCTCGGCATTAGTCGCTCTAACTTGATTCAGAAGTGCGGTTATTACGGGCTGGCCCCAAAAGCCTAAGGCGTTTCTTGTCGCGGGCCAAATTGTTTGAGACAGTGACGCAATGACGAAGTGTCCAATTTGCGAAAATATTATGAGCGCAAAACAGCGTCAGCGACGATACAATAAATCGTTCCCATTTTGCTCAGACCGTTGTCAGCTCGCTGATTTGAGTGGTTGGCTAGACGAACGATACCGAATTCCGTGCCCTTCACTCGACCAATCCGAGTAGAATAGCCCTGCTCGCTCGGCTGAAAGTCGTCTCCTGTTAAGATTTCGAATCGGGCTTAGACTCAGCGCTCTCAACTTGTGGGGAGTCTTCAACTTGTGGGGAGTCTTCAACTTGTGGGGAGTCAGACAAGTAGGCGAAGGTTTTCACGAACTCTGTGAGTCTCCAACGTTGCTCGTCGCTGAGACCCAGAAAACGGATCCCCATGCCTGGATAAATACTATCGCTGTGACCGGGGCGGTATGGGTTGACCCAGGTAACTTCGCCCTCGAGCTCTAAGGGTTGATCATCGAGTAAATTATCCTCGCCACCGTTGGGACTAAATCGGTTGGGACTAAATCGCACGTTGAGACGGGTCCCAGGTGGTTCCGGCGTGTCGGTGCGGACAAAGATCCCTGTTGCGCTGATGTCTTTGATATAGGCAAAAAGGAAGTTGTCTTCGTTGCCGTAGTCTACTTCCAGATCGACGAATACCCGTGGTGATCTTCGCCGCTCTTCCTGATCAACTGGATCGGAAGCTTTATCGCAAGCTTGCGTTTCGCCTGACAACTGTGTTGAAAAAGGTTTTTCTGCTGCCGTCATGGCGTGCCCTCGCGATCTTCCTTACCTGGGTAATAGCCTGATCTGAATTGGCGGTGCAAGCAATACTGCTCACTTCAGTCGGATTTCTCCGATCTTCGCCCGATTATTCCCATCATGGTTCCCAGTGGTTACGGGTAAGTTGTTCCAATTTCCTGCAGACCCGCGAAAGAACCCAACGTAGACGCTATATCGGCTCTTTGGGTGGCTGGAATCGCCGGCGACCACGGCAAACCGATCGACAACATAGTCACCAACCTTCCACTGGTTTGTGTCGCAATGCCCGGCGATGGGGGCGTGATCAGCCTGAAACCTCTTCTGAGAGTCGAAATGAACGAAGATTTTCCAAGGCTTTTCGATCGGTTTTAGGACTCTAAACACAAGCGTCATCTCGAAGGTACTTGCCCCGCTCGACTGCGGTGGGGATAGAAGCACCGATGAGTTCTATTCGGGTATCGAAGGTTGTCGGCTCTTGATAGGGCATCGGCGTAGGGGGAGCATCCATGATGGCTGAAACCAGTGGGTTTTGGTCGCTGTCATGGCTATCGATTCGATTGGAAATTAACAGCAATTGTCGGTCGCTGCCGTCGAGGACAAAGTAGGGAGTTGTGTGTCGGTTCCGATGGAGCGCACATAGTTGTGTGCGGGGAATGACAGCGAATACTCGATTCGGAGATGTGAGCAGGGTCTGGACTTGTGATTGGCTTGTCAGCGTTTCGTAGCGATCTTTAATGTACATCGCATGCTCTACGCAAGATCGCTTTGTTCCCATGATACCTAAGACGTTTCCGGGGCCTTTTCGCTCATGATATTTGGCAAATACGTTTTTTGAAGCAAAGTGGGAGGCAAGGGTTGGGTGCCAGGAATAAATCACGAATCCCGAAAATACGATTCCAATGGCAATGGAGCAATGTGGCCAGTACCCGCGGAACCACAGACCAAGCCCAAGACTGGCTGTGAATCCGAGTGAAATGAGGGCTACGGGCCAGCGATGGAAAACGGTGTCGGGGTATAGGGGAGGATTTTCCAGGATGTGCACGAATGCGACCTTCCCTGGAAAGGCGAGTAGATTTTTTGTGAGAACCAGCGCCATCAGCACGCCAAACAAAACGATGAGTTTTCTGTGAATAGGGGGCGTTTGGAACCGGCTGAGCCAAACGCCAGTCGCGAGAGCAACGGCCCCCAATGCCGGATAGATGATAGGACCTGTATTTCGCACGACAAAGGTGGCAGTGATCCAAGCAATGATGGCCCATGAAAGGGCGAGTTTGCTGGCCCAGGGCCAGTTGTTCCGCAGTTGCGCGGTCGCGGCGGCGGAAAACAGAGCGACTGGTGCCAGGACAATCCATGGAAACATTCCGAAGGCAATTTGTTCAAAGAGTACATTGAAGGGAGTTTCGCTGGTACTGGGTTGCCAGCGACCACCTAACGCACTTATATAACCTGCACTTTTGGCAAGTGTCTTGCCAAATAGTGAGTGCTCGCCTGGGAACGCATTCCTCAGTTGGAGACTCTCGGTACCAGTCCAAACCAGGGCCGTGAGGGCCGCTAGTGCAGATACGATCGCAATGATGCGGATGGATCGCCGTGGCTCCGATATCATCGCACAGGCGACAGCATAAGATGCAAACGGAATAAATAGTCCTAAGAGGACACCAGCTGCGGCATGACTTAGGAGCAGTCCCCCGATGGCGAGTAAGCCATAGCCGACGATGCAAAATGGCCGCGGATGTGTCCTCGGTTGTTTGGGTTGGTTTAGTTGTTTTGTGATGCCGGCAAGTCCCAGCATTGTTATTATCGCGCCACATAGTAGCGGGATTTGTGATGGAATCTGTCTGGAATTGAGAGCAAATAGGGGAAAAGACAATAGTATAAATGCGCAAAACAAACCTGCTTTGAGTCCTGCCAGGCAATGACCAAGACTAAACATTGCGAGAACCCCTAGGAGCGCCAGGATCGAAAATGGCAGGCGTGCGCCCCACTCACTATTGTGAATGTGCGCCATGCCCCATTTTGCGAGCCGAGCGTTTAGTTCAGGACGCGTTTGCAGCGGTGGAGAAGAAGCTCTACGGTTACAGGTCCTAATTTGGTCGTGATTGTAACTGTCGATGGCATCCGCAATTTGGTGCACGTCCTCCTCGTCCGGAAAAATCGCATAGAGAATATCGCTGGCCGGGGCAGGGGCATGACTGTCGAGCCAATGAGCCTCTTGGGCTGCTCGGAGCTCATGCGGTTGCCAGAATCTAGATGGACCGGGGACGAGGAGCATTGCTGCGCAAAACGCGAGCCAATAGGGCCAAGCGCGCTGGTCAATAAAAACACGGGCTATCCCGGAAAAATCACGCTCTGCGCACGCCCTCACCAAAGTTCTTGTTCCCACACAAAAATTTTCAATCTAGCAAATACAACCAGTATTCCCTGCAATCGAAAATCTCCGTGTGAAAACAATTCCTTTGGCGATTTTCGCACGCATCCGTAATTTTTCCGGGATGAATAACGCACGCTACTCGAATTTCATAGAGACTGTCCAACCGACCAGGACCCGAGTTGGCGCGGAGGCAAAGCGGTTTTGGCGCCGGAAAGAATTCGCTGTGAGGGCGATCGTCTAGCGGTGTTTCGACCCGGAAGGACGAAGACGCGGGATTCCCCGGGGTGCAGGAGAGCGACAAACTCTTGCAAGTTTCGCTCTTTGACCAGCTTGCGCAGCCAATTGGCTGGATCGTTTAGATGTTCGTAGGAGAGCGGGAACGCTCCGTAATGGATTGGTACCATGGTTCGGGCCTGCAGATCTTCTAACGCGTACAACGCGTCTAGCGGAGTCATATGTTCTGCCCGGAGAGAGAGAGGCGCGTACCCTCCGATAGGAAGAATTGCGATATCAGGGCGATGTCGGCGGCCAATTTCCGCGAATCCGGAGAAGTAGCCGCTGTCGCCGCAGTAGAAAACGCTTGGACCATTGCCGCGAACGACATAGGACAAGGGCGGGCGGCTTCTCGAACCCAGATAGTGCACTGGCGTCGCAGTAATATCAACACCGCGATGTTGGACCGACTGGCCGATGTTGAGCTCGACGCTTCTTGCAAAACCAAGCCGCGAGACGCTGCGAGCAACCCCTGGTGGAACGATTAATGTTGCAGTCCGGGGAAGTCTCTTTAGGGTTGGTAGGTGGAGGTGATCCCGATGGGTTCTGGTGATCAGGATGACATCGACGTCTCTCAAATCGTGGGCCGTGATCCCTGGGTCAACGGCACGTTTTGCCGGGCCGACCCAGTGTCCTAGCATAGGGTCACAAGCGATGCGGAGCTGGTTGTAACCGAGTCGGATCGTTGCATGCCCTCCAAACGTAACGCCAACTTGGCCGGGGCCCACCTGGGGAAGTGGGGCCGTCGCGACTGGCTTAGGCCCATGTAGAAGGTGGGTCATCCAGTACCATAGGAGACTTACATAGCGAGGCGTATCACGGGCTGCGTTGGCAAGGCGCAACTCAAGTTCTCGCGTATGAGCGGTTTTCATCGAAGCCATCCTTCGCCAATAGTATCGTTAACCCGCTTCTCTGCAAGAAAACTTTGCTGCGGACCTGGGCGCTAAGGGGAAAAGCCTGATAACACGCCATTCTCACAATGGTAGAAAATACGCCAATACACTCACTCGATCTGTCGATTGTCATCCCAGTCCACAATGAGCAGGAGATTATCCGTCATGCGGTCGTATCGCTGCGCGAAGGGTTGGCAGAGTATGACTGGCGCTACGAGATTATTCTCGCTGAAAATGGCAGTGTTGACGGGACCACAGACTGTATTGCACAGCTGATCGATGAGTTTGATGACATTTCTTCTATTTCGTTACCAGAGGCGAATTATGGTCAGGCGTTGCGGCTCGGGATCGAAAAGGCGCGAGGACGATACGTGGTTTGTGATGAGATAGACTTGCTCAATCTTGATTTTTACAAGCGGGCAATTTCGCGGTTGCAACAGGGAAAGTGTGATTTTGTTGTAGGGTCCAAAGTCATGGGCGGAGCTTGTGATCGCCGTCCCGTTATGCGTAGGGTTGCAACCCGAGTGATCAATGGGCTATTGCGGGCGGCCACGGGATTTCAGGGCACAGATACACATGGTCTCAAGGCGTTTGATCGGGTTCGTGTCCTTCCGGTCGTGCACCAGTGCGTCGTTGACAAAGATCTATTTGCGAGCGAATTGGTGATTCGTACCCATCGGACTGGCCGGGTGGTTCACGAGATTCCCGTCGATTCATGGGAAAAAAGACGACCGGCAATTCACCTGTTTCGGCGTGTCCCGCGTGTGCTCTCCGATTTAGCGCAGCTCGCGATCGCGTTGCGCACCGATGGTTCGCGATGATGCCGATCTGTTCCATATCCATCGATGTCGACCCGTTGCGGTGCTACTATGAAATTCACGGTCTCGGCGAGGTGCCGGCAGATTTGCGTAATATCGTTGCAACGAGATGTCTGCCCCGCTTCTCCGAGATTCTCGATCGCCGAGGAATCCCGGCGACATTTTTTGTTGTCGCCGAAGATCTAGACCAAGATGGCAAAAGTGGAGAGGAGTGCACGAGGCAGTTTGCTGCTATCGCTGCCAAGGGGCATGAGCTTGCTAACCACACTTACAGTCATCCCTATGACCTCGGACGATGTTCCCGGGGCAGAGTTGCTGAGGAGTTAGTCCGAGCTCATACCCAAATCGAAGCGGCAACGGGTGTGTCGCCGCGGGGCTTTCGCGCGCCGGGATATGCCATCAGTCGTGATATTTTGGAGGAGTTGATGCGCCTCGGGTATCTCTACGATTCTTCTGTGTTCCCATCACCCGGGTATTACGCGGCAAAACTGGCGATGATGTCCGCAATGCGTATCTTAGGTCGGTCTAGTGGTGCTGTTACAACAGATCCGCGCAGTCTGCTCGCGCCGATCGTTCCGTATCGCCCGTCTGCGCAAGCACCCTGGAAGCGAGGACAAGCGTCGGTGGTACAGTTGCCCATTGGCGTTACGCCTGTGACTCGAATTCCGCTGATAGGAACCTCCCTGCTGCTCGCACCCAGTCGCCTGCGGGCAGGTTGGCTCGATTCAGTACGTCATCAATCATTTCTAAATCTGGAATTCCATGCCTTGGATTTGGTCGATGCGACCGAAGATCGGATTCCCAATTGCCTCGTTCGCAAACAGCCAGACTTGCGGATACCAGGGAGGGAAAAGCTTCGCATTTTGGAGGCGACCCTGGACCGACTGGCAGCCGACTACCAGTTTGCAACGCTCGCAAGTGCGGCGCGAATCGCTCAGCGCGAGTGGGCCTAGGAGGATGTCCCCCTAGCCCACGTTGGCTGGAATCATAACCGCGGGCCATGAGTTACCGCTTCATTTTTTTATACCGAGAGGATTTCGCCGACGGGAATATGCAAGTCCGGAAATTCCATTGGCGTCACTGTCGCGGCGCAGTCCAGGGTTGTGTGGTGCTTGTAGCGCTCTTGATTGGCATCGGGGTGGCGATATACTTCCAACTGATTGTCCGGCAGATTTACTAACCAATATTCGGGAATTTCCGTGCGAGCATAGAGTCGGTATTTGATATTGCGATCTCGATCGAGTGACTTTGATGATACTTCCACAACAAGCGCCGCACTACTTGGATGGGCATTCCCCGCTTCGGCAGCGTCTACTGTCACGACAGCCAAATCTGGTTCCGGTTCACTGTCAGCACCAATTGTCAATGGAAGCTGTGGTCGGACGATGTAATTCTCTCCGATTGACCGAGTGAGAATCCGGTTGAGTCGTTGGATCACCCGTGCGTGGGAAACTCCTTGGGGAGACATAGTGACAATTACTCCTTCGAGCAACTCGATGGGCTCATCCTCGTCGAAAACAGCAGCCTCGATCATCTTATGATACTCAGCAACTTGAATGCGCCGTAGATGCAAAGAAGCCAGACTTTGTGGTTCCGTATACATACCAACCTAATAATAGCACGAACCTGTAGAGGTCGTTTGACCGTATCTTCTGGATGATATCTTCTAGAACCCATCTCAAAAATGCTGCGGGCTCCCATCTGC
>CBDCWZ010000126.1:0-31182 GCA_965223575.1 Kofleriaceae bacterium | reverse complement strand
TCATCTCGATTCGAATGCGATAATCCGCAAATCAAATAATTGTAGGAATCAGGTGCCTTAAAAGAGAAACTGCCGCTATCGATTTCCTGTGCTGACGCTGCACCACTATCCAGCGCGGCATCAATCCCATCAGCCCTTTTGAGTTCGCCATCACTGACAACGACATTGTTTTTGGTCCACCCAAAGGGGACGTGGATCGCTCAGGTCGACGGTCCGAATCGTCGCCTCGGTAACTTTGATCCCCGGTGTACTCAACGCACAATGGGCAACCATGCGACCACTGCCAGTTGTTTTGCTTTTTGCCTTGGTGACGCCGTCGACGCGATACTCGATCAGCCTGCCGTAACGATGAATCGACAACACGCTATCTGGGTTGTGCCCAGACTGGACGATCGTCCTGCGAAATATACCACTTTCGCGCACGTTTACCGAACCAAGTGGTGTTACATGGATCCCGTGCTCTACCGATTCAAAGTCATTGCCCAGCTTGGCATCGGATAGTCCACAAACAAGATGGCCGTTTTTGGGGACTTGAAACGAGAAACTGCCACTAAGGATCTCTTGTGCAGATGCGGCACCGCTGGTGCCCCACCCGGCGCAGTTTGAGCAGTCTTTTGCGAGCTCACCATCCGCTGCTGCAACATTGTCCTTTTCGACCCATGACACCCTGCTCTCGGCGGATGCTGCATCCACCTTTGACGATGTCGCTGTCGTGAGCGCGAATACCCCCCACGTGGCCAGACAAATCGTAATCCTGCGTTTTCTCATTGCGTACTCTCCCCATACTTTTGACGGTTCGCAGCACGAATAGCACAAAGCTCGCAGCATCAGTTCAAAATTCGAAAATAATTTGTTTCTTTAAAGAATGTCTAGGGAAATTTCGTCCGGGGTGCGGAAGAATTTCCACTTTGACTTTAACGTTGTGGTTGAAACAACCGCGAGCGCCCACACGGCGATGGGAGCGCCCACACCGCGATGGGAGCATGTCATGTCCTGACGCGCTGTTCTAGTGAACCGCAGCGGCGGAGCGAACCATGCGAGGAATACGAACGCGGGGGCCCACGCGGAAGGTCATGGAGCGGAGATTGCGGTAGTACTCGCCGTCGACGATCGGGTTGAGTAGCTCGTCCCCCTGGGCCTCAACGATCATTTCTCGGCATGCCCGATCCATCATGGATTGATCGCGAATCTCTTTGCCCAAGTGCAGGCGCGGAAGATTGCGTACCATCGTCAGCGGAGACGGCGATCCGACCAGGGCGTGCAACACGCCATCTTGTTCGGCTTTGCCAAACAGACGAAATACGTTCCCCAAATTGATCGGCATCGATGCAATGTGAATGCTAGTGAAGTCCACGTCCGGCAATATCATTCCGTCGACCGTAAGCTTGGCAGCGGTCGGTTGCAGCAGATCCCGCGCATAGTTGCGCAACCCTTTTGGCATCCCGGGAAGATTCCGCAGGGGGCTCAGCGAAACAGGCATGGACGCAATGGCGCTGGCGATCACTTTTAGAATTGTGTTTGGATTGGGATCTTCAGCCTCGTAATACTTCGAAAAAAATCGTTGCCCGACGCCACCGGCAGCCACAGCAAATCCATAGGTACGAAATGTCTTCTCCCCTGACGCGGTGACCTCAACGCCCTCGATTAACATCGAATCCACTTCGGCTTCTTCGATGTGGCGACCACTCTCAATCGAGGAGCATAGCGAAGCGAGAATGTTTTCTGCTCCACCTTCGATCCCAACATTGTTGGCGACGAAATCGATTGTGCCACCGCGGGTCGGAACCGTTAGCGGTAACTCGTCCCCAGCAAACTCGTCTTCCTCGAGGACTTCCATCGCAGATCGAACCAACCAATGCATGGCACCATCACCGCCGTCAGCAACCCAATAGCGGGCTCGTTTACGGAGAAACTCTCGGAGTATTGGTTTGATTGACTCGACGCAGTCCGTTTGATGAACTTCGCCCAAATTTCCAACAATACTCTGTAGTTGCGCAGCTCGACCGGGTTTTCCTCGGTTTTTGCGGCTATTTGGATTTGTGATGACGCCGATATGCATTACTCCGGATTGGTGCAAAATCCGGCCCAAGTGCTGCCGGCTTGTAACAGCCCAGTAACACTGTAGGTGAGTGCGGTTTTTCTGCGAAATCGCTTACGCGGTGCGTCAAGAAACCGCGTAGTGGGATTTGCAGCGAGAAGTGTGCTTCATTGCCCTACCTGGAAACATCAAGCTCTCCCGCACGCCCTCACCAAAAACCTGTCCTGCGCGTGTCGAAGCAGTTTTTGTTTTCCACACAAAAAGGTTTCCGGGCTACCGGCCGTGAAACGACGGTTCGCGTTTTTCCAACAGCGCCTTCATGCCCTCGCTTGCGTCTTCTGTCGTTAGGGTTTGCGCTTGGGCAAAAGCCTCAGCGAACGCCGCCCGCCGAGCAACATCGTGGTCCTCGCCATAAAGTGATCGCTTCGTCATCCGGACAGCGATTGGCGCGTTACTCGCGATCACTCGTGCCATCTGCATCGCTTGTGGCATGACCTCTTGTTCGCGCACGGCACTGGACAAGATCCCAAGCTGTGCAGCATACCGGCCGCGAATCAACTGCCCTGTAAACAGCAACTCGGCCGCACACGAAATCCCAATCAAACGCGGCAACAAAAAGCTAATTGCCATTCCAGGGTGCAAGCCCAGTCGAACAAAGTTGGCCCCGTACTTCGCATCTTGGTTGCCAATGCGAACGTCACAGACAAGCGCAAGCCCAAAGCCACCTCCCACTGCGTGCCCGTTGAGTGCACCAATCACAGGGACCTCGATGTCTAGCACGGAGAGAAACGGCTCGTACATGGCATAGGACCGCTCATGCGGCTGCAGGGATGTATCGGCATCCTGCACCTGCGAGCGGAAATCCGCTCCCGCGCTGAAGCAGCTCCCTGTTCCCGTAATCACAACGCAGCGGACATCGCGATCAGATCGGACAGTGTCTACAACACGAGCAAAGGCCTGAAGAAGCTCTGCCGTCATGCTGTTGCGATTGTCGGGACGATTGAGCGTAATCGTAGCGATGTTTTGATCAACTCCATACATTACCGCCTCTTCAGACATCATGTCCTCCCTTGTCGCCCATATTGCACCCATTTGATGACGGGCGGTAATTCGAGATTGCACTTTCCGAGCGATTAAAATCAATGTAGGACATCCGTATCCAATAGGAGTACCAGGCCCCCATGTGAACAGCAAATGGAACGCGCTTTATCCACCTAGCAGTACCGATCGTTTGGCCTTTTGTCCTATCCTATAAATCGGCGTATGGGTCCGGGTGACGAGCTTCGTGACGAGTTGTTTAAGACCGTGGATTGGGGTCGATGCCTAAGTTCTTTGAGCCAAGAACTTGCGGAACAAAAACCCAGTCAAAGGGTTGCAGACAAAGCGTATCTACTTGCGAAGGCCTGCGAGGCGATCGAGCCCGATCGCAACCAAGCAGTCCGAAACTATATCCTCGCCTGGAATGCGTCGCAGAGTTATCCCCAAGCACTGACACGAGCACGCAAATTGTGCGTCGAGCTGCGAAATTTCGATTTGGCGGCGAAAATCATCCAGCTTGAGTATCAGCATACACAAGACGTCGGTCTACTTCGCGAAGAAGGCCTAATCTGGCTCGAAGCCAACCAGCCCGCCCGTGCGGAGCTGCCCCTGGCCGCAGCCAGAGAAGCATTGCCAGACGATGAATATGTCGAGGAAATGCTGGGGCTGGCTCGTCGATCGTGGCGCAACCCACTTCAGCGTGTGGAACTGTTAGACAAAGCGGGAAGCAACGCGCCGGATCTGTCACACGCTGCTCATGCGTTTGTCCAAGCGGCACTGATCTTGCGAATCGAGGGATCCACAGATCGCGACTATGGCCACTATCTAAGTCTCTCTTTTGCCGCGGCTCCGACCAACGATCATACCTTTCGAATGTACGAGGACTGGTTACTTAAACAGGACAAGCAAGACCGATTGCTCGAAGCCTATGGACGTCGCATCCAAGCGATAGAGCAACCGGTCGATCAAGTAGAAGAGTATCGTAGAGCCGGAATCAAACTGATGTCCCAAAACCAGTTTACCGGCCTTGGCTTGCGGCTGCTTCATATGGCGATTCAATTCGCCTACGAAAAACAACTCCCCTCCATTCCCGGGCACATTGCAATGCTCTCAGTTATCGAGCATCATGCACATCAGGCTGCGCTTCTCCCCCAATTTCTCGGGACGCTCGTTGCTGGCCTAGACGGACGACTCCCAGACTACGACCGGCTGTGGATGGCCATCGCTGGAGTCCGAATCGCTCGAGACCTTTTGGGGAACGCCAACGCCGGGACGAGCTACGCCAGCATTGTTCACCAAATTGCGCCCAATCACCCGATCATTGCAACCGAAGGTTTTCATCAAGCAGATCCCCAAGCGGTAGCACGCGTAACAACAAAGGTACGAGAAGAAAAACAAGCACCAGCAACAAAGCAAGACAACTCCGACTTCGTTTTTTTGGATCAGTGGGTGGATCTAACCTCCGAACGCAACCCCATTGGGGGAAGCACAACCGAACCTCCATCGTCATACGAAGAAGAAAGCGTCGAACAGCCAGAGTTCTCCGTGGCCTCGGACATGGCTTTTCAATCCGAAGATAGCGTGCTCGACGGACGCGGACCAAAACCAGTAGAGGAGTTGTTACCGGAAATTGCACCAGAAGATCCCTATCCTGCCCGGGATGAAGATTCTGCTCTCTCGAGCCAACCCGCTCCGCTGCCAGATCCGCTAGAGAAACTAGAGCCCTCTTTGCAAAGTGATTCCCCAACAACAGAATCTCTCGAGGAACTTGAACCGGATCCCACCCAGACATCGATTGCTAGGCCCGCACCGCAACCACCATACCAGTTGGAACTGGAAGCTCAGCCACAACGTGAACCGTTGCCAGAACCAGAGCTGGAAGAGCAGCCACAACTTGAAGCGCAGCCGCAACTTGGAGCGCGGCCGGAGCCAGAACCAGAACCAGAACCAGAACCAGAGCCGGAGCCAAAGCCAGAGCCGGAGCCAAAGCCAGAGCCGGAGCCAAAGCCAGAGCCGGAGCCAAAGCCAGAGCCAGAACCAGAACCAGAACCAGAACCAGAACCAGAGCCAGAGCTGGAAGAGCAGCCACAACTTGAAGCACAGCCGCAACTTGGAGCGCGGCCAGAGCCAGAACCAGAGCCAGAACCGGAGCCAGAGCCAGAACCGGAGCCAGAGCCAGAGCCAGAGCCAGAGCCAGAACCGGAGCTGGAAGAGCAGCCACAACTTGAAGCGCAGCCAGAGCGAACCACACGCCCAGATCCAGAAACTGTGGTCGGACACAATCCCAAGCCAGCCCCTGATCCAAGCCCCATCACACCCATCGCTTCAGAGTCAGACTTAGATTCTGAGACGGCCACAGAGATTCATCTACCAAAACACGATTTAGATTTGGAAACTGTTCCAGGGCATCTGTCCCGCCGTCACACCGACCCAGCGATTCCGACTGCCAAACACCTCATACCGTCGGATACTCACACGGAACATTCCAATGACAATACGCCGACGGAAATCAGGAAGCTCACTGACTACGAATCTGCAACCAAGATTGGCACCGCGCCCCAGCCGGGACCAATGGCAACGCCTGTTGACACAGCGGCAATCCAAAATTCACAACTCGATTTTGAAACGGACCATGTCACAACGATCAAAACGGTTCTACAAAAACCCGAACTCGTTCCCCCAAAGCGACCATCAACAGCAGACCCCCAAAATTTGCCGACCCGATCGACCAAAACACTTTCTCTGGGTAGCTCGCTGATCCCCAAAGCTGCCCGCCGCGCCCTTCATCACTGTAAGTACCCTAAAAGAGAGGGATCAACTGCCAAAAATCAAGCGCCTCGGATCGCCATTCCCGCCGATGTACGGGTCACCGGAAGCGTAAACTTCAGTCTCAACGAGCAGGTTTTTGACGCGATTACCCGTGATCTAAGCACCACGGGAATGTTCATCGTTACCGATGCCAACGTTGAGTCTGGATCAATCCTTACCGTAAAACTTCACCTCCCAGCAACAGGTGAACTTGGCGTGATCGACTGCGATCTAACCGTCGAAGTCGTCCGCAGCACCGACACAGGATTTGGCGTCGATTTCATCCAACCCGCCGAAGAGATCACCCAACACATCGCCGCAATGACGAAAGCCAATACCTAAAGATGTCCGAATCCATATATTTCAGTACGGTGTTCACAAAGCAGGGAGGCGACGTACCTCCCCATACCGATATCGTGCCGATCCAAGAATGGCTTGACGAGGAAAAGAAGGCGGCGAGTCTCTAACGCTCTTAAAGGAAATCTCCACCAGCTATATGATCTCCATTGCTCAAAAGAAGAGAGAAGTTGCGAATACCAAAAATTTCGTGCAATAGATGCTCGCAGCAGAATCTCATGAGAAATGTAGGCTAGACCCAGAGTTCGTTGAGTTGGATATGTAGATCTGGGAACAGTTTGGGCGAAAACGTTTCATCTTTGCTGGCTTCGTGGGCAAGTCTATAGCGTTCGCCATCGAGTTGATAAACCGAGACCGATCGGTTTACTGGATCGACGATCCAATAGTGGGGAATCCCCGCCTCGGCGTATTTGTTTAGTTTAATATACCGATCGAGCTGCGGTTTCGACGATAGCACCTCTACCACAAGAAACGATAGCACCTCTACCACAAGATCAGGCGCACCATGGTAACCGTCATCCTGCATACGATCCATTCGTGCGGCAGCAATGTAGGCCAAATCTGGTCCGACACCTGTCGGCTCATCAAGGACAACTTTGAGCCCCGCTGCAAAGACATGTCCAAGTTTATGCTTGTGAACAAATGCGCCAAGGAGGATTGTTAGCTGCGTCGCAGCGTGTTGATGTCGGTAGCTCGGAAAAGGGGTCACGTAAAGGACCCCATCAATAAGTTCATAGCGGTTACCATCGTTTGGAGTATACTCCAAATCGTGATGGGTTAACTGGTGCTCCAGCGCTTCCTGACCGAGTGTCCGCACAAAGGTAGTCTAGCACAGCAAGCAAGCACATCCATGGGACCCGCTCACAGCTCAAGATTTTTGCATGTTTTTAGCGAGTTGGACGCCGAGGTGCTCGGACGAAACACTAGGTGGCAATCTCCGATAGAAAATCTTGGGCTTCACCAAAACCGGGGTCTTCGCGGAGCGCCTTCTTTGCCCACAGCTCGGCCTTTGCTCGGTTTCCCCGGGCGTGTTCGATCTTGGCTTCCCACAGTAGCGCCATGACTCTGGTGATGGGTCCTGGATCGTCCATCAATGTGATCGCTCGCAGTGGTTTGAGTGCCAAATCATACTGGCCCATTTCGGTCGCGAGTTCGGCAAGCTCGGCGGCGACCTGACCATTTTTGCGATCGACATCGAAGGATTTCTTGAGCCATGTCAGCTGCGTTTCCTGATCCCCCTTCGCCGCCGCGGTTCGCGCCATGCGAAGCTGCAACGCGGCCAGCTCGGGTGAGCGCCGTTTGTGTTGTCCGATCGCTGGCTCAAGAATTTCCATTGCATCGTCGAGCAGTCCCGCGGCACTCAGCGTATCGACGCGAAGCAATACGGCATCATGATCAGTGGGACGTAGCAAATGTGCCTTCTCTGCAGGGACCAGTGCAGCGTGGGGATCTTCCAAGGCATTGAGAAATAGCAGCGCGGCTTTGCAATAGGCATCGTAACGCTCATCGTCATCTACACCGTGATCGCCATCACTTAAGAGGAGACCTGCCAGTTCACGATGTGCCCCACTGAGCTCATAGATCTGGCGGAGCTTATCACGAATCACAACGCTGTCGGGTTGTGCCGCATGGGCAACCTCGAGTCCGTGCCTCGCGGCTTCAGGACGTTGAGCGTGTTGGCTCGCTTGTGCAAGCATCAACGCGTTTTCAATTTGACTCTCGCCATCTTCGATGACAACGAGCCGGGCACACGCAGTGAGCACACCGTCCCAATTCTCAACCCGCTCATTCATCTGGCGCACCATCAAAAGCGCCTCGCGATCTTTCGGCTCTAGCTCGCACCACTCGGTCAATAGCTCCTCGGCACGCTCTATCTCATTGGACTGTTCTAGCAAACGAACCATTCGCAATGTCGTGTCCCGTTGCCAATTCCGATCGCATGTTTGTTGCGCGACTACCCTCTGCTGCTCCAAAGTTGCCAATAACTGGGGACGGACCGCGTCCGGGTCGATCTCAAACGCATGTTCCAAATCCGCTGCGGACTCTCTGTCTAACCCCATCTGGCCGCGAACACTCGAGCGCAATAACAAAAGCTCGACCTGATCTTCTCGCTCTACGTCCTCATTCATCGCACCACTAATGATCTCAACGGCGTCTTGTCGCCGCTCAGATTCAACAAGACTCGAAACGATCTCGCCAACGAGACTGGCGTCATTTGGCCGAATCTGGAGTGCATCGCCGAGTACTTTCGAGGTGGTATCAGGATCGCTCAGTTGGCTGCGATAAATCGCTGCCGCCTCACGGTACAAAGATACAGAGACCTCAGGGTCGACTTGGCGCTCTGCTTCTGCCCGAATCATCTCGGCAAGCGGACCCCACAATTGATTTTCGCGGTACCAACTCTGCAGTCTTTGCCGCAACACGTCGTCGTCTGGTGCAACTTTGAATCCAAGCTCGATCGCCCGGCGGGCGCCTTCGCTGTCTCCCAAATCATCCCGCAAGGAGGATAGTTCCAGCGCAATCAACCGCGCCTCCTCGCCGTCGACATGACGGATCAACTTTTCGAGAAGATCTGCCCTCTCCTGACCATGATTCTCGGGATCTAAAAGACCAAGTGTACTTCGTAGCAAATCAGGATCGTCGGGCGAAATCTCAACCGCAGTGCGGTATACGGTAATGGCATCTTCGGATCCAAGTCGCGTGAGCAACGCCCCTAAACGTTTGGCGATATCAGAAATGGTATCTGGATTGCGACGTTCTTTGGCTTCCTCAAATCGTTGCCAGAAGAAATCCGCAAGCCCCTGCTCGTCACCAGTCTCGCGCAATATTTGCTCGAGAAGCGCCGCTGCCTGTAGATGGTCGGGATCATCTAACAAAATGTCACGAAGCACCTGACAAGAGCCAGTTTGGTCATCAACCCGATCCAATAAGTAATTTGCATACTGTAGGCGCATGGCGTTTCGCGCATCGAGGTCCACCAGCGTAGGAAGAGTCGCTGAAATCACCGCCTCCAGCCGGTCCGTTGCCCCCATGTCGCGATACAGATCGACCAAGGGTTCCCAAATCAGACGGTTTGCGGGATCTCGATCGCGTAAAAACTCGTACATCTCCGCAGCGAGCTCATAACTGTCTACCGACTGGGATGCTTCGGCGGCTAATAACAGACCCAATTCACTGACAAGCTCAGGACCCGCGAGATCAGAAACATCGAGAAACAGTTGCTTGGCAGACGGCCAATCACCGCTCCTGGCTCTTTGCTCGGCCAAACCACGAACAGCCCAGACCGCGCTTGATAGTCCTTCATCACTCGCCCGCGCCGCTTCGACCGCACGTGACAGAAGAGCCTCACCTCGGCCTTGCTGACCGAGCTGGTTAGCCAAATCCACCGCTTCTTTTACCTCAGATGGGGTCGCGTTTTCGCCATGGGCGCGCCGCTCAAGAAAGTCGAGCAACATCAGAGGATCGGCGCTTCCGCGCGCAACCTCCTCGTACAGTATCATCGCACTCTGATTGCTAGACTCGCGATTGAGATATGCCTGCAACACTTCACCGGTACGACAGTAACGGGGCTCTGCATGGTATGCTTGACTGAGTAACTCTAGACCTTGATCTTGGCGGTCTTCGGAGGCAACAAAAACCGTAGCAATCTGATAGAGAGCGTCGATTTGCTCTGCGCTGCGCAATGCGCCGGTGCCATCGTTTGCCGTGGCGAGGGCTAGCAACGCATCGAGCGCGCGAATCCTTTCTTCGTCGTCGCCCAGTTTCCCTGCGACCCGTGCGATCGCGTGATAGGCGTCGGACTGACATTGTCCAGACCGCTCAATCCGGCAATATACTTCAAGCGCCCCCGATAAATCCTCTGCGTCCTCTTCTAATGCTATCCCTGCACGAAGCAGTAGCTCGCCCGTCCGCTGCTCATCGTTGTCGCGACGAAGTTGGTCTACTGTCGCGTAGACTTGTGCAACGAAATCTTTGACTCGATTACACCGATTCGCAAAATGTCGTGCTGCTTCGCACAGCGCAATGTCTCCGGGAATGAGCGCGATCGCCTCCAGCTGGGCATCCAGTGCGTCCGATGTTTTGCCCAGATGTTGGTCAAGGACCTGGGCGATGTTCGATAAAATCCGTGCCTGACTGCTGGGCTCCTTGCTCACCTTGAGTCGGTCTTGCAGCGCCTGCAAAAGTAGTTCGTAGTCTTTATATTCTTCCAAAGTCCGCTGTAAGCGGACAATCTCGGTATCACTGGCTATCGCGGCATCAAGCGAATCCTGCAGTAGCTCATCTGCTTCTGGGCTGTCACCCCGTGTCTGGGTAATCCGATAAAGCGCGTACAATACTTCGCTGATCCCGACTGCAGATTCATCTCGCCCAGCCGGCTGGCGACGGACAACAAGCAAAAGCGCACGATATCTACGTTCTGCTTCATCGACTTTTCCATTCTGGAGCGCCAAATCCGCGGTCATTTTTTGTATTTGCGGATTTGCTAAATCAAGCTGTGCGGCGGTCTCTGCTTGCTCAAATGCCTCCTCAAGATTCCCCTCCTCCCGAGCGACAAGCGAGAGCTCAACGTGTACTTGCGCTCGCTTGACCGAGCGCCTTCGGCCAAATTGTTGGAGCAACAGCACCAATTGCTCACGGGCCGGTCCCAACAGCCCGGCGCAGCGCAGACCCCTTGCAAACTGCAAACGGAGCACTCGATCGTCTGGAACCAACTCCAGTGCCGTTTCGAGTGCTGGAATCGATTTCTCTGGCTGATTGAGCCTCGTGTTGTAAATCGATGCCGCTTCGCGTGCCGCGGCAATTTTTGCGTCATCTTCTTCCAAAAGGACCAAAGTCTTGGTTAGCAAGCGAGCGAGTGGCTCCCAGTTTTCTGCATCCCGGTGTAGCGTTGCGAGCAAGGTTCGCAGACGAATATCCGGATTGCTGTCAACGAGGTGATTCTCAATACACGCGATCGCTCTGGTGGTATCCGCGGCGCCAACGTATGCCTCTGCGAGACGCAAGACGACGCGGCCGCGATCCTGCGCGCTGACTTTGTTCAGTCCCTGCTCCAACCAAGTAACCGCTTGCGCGGGCTTGCCACATGCAACGTACAAACGTGCCAGGGCATCAAGAGACGCAGCCTCATGAGCCCTCAGCTGGTGGGGAGTCAACGAAACGACTTTTCGATGGCTGGCAATCGCTTTCTCGATATCGTCAAGAGGGGTCTCGGCCAAACTAGCAATATGAGCCCATAGGGCCGCAGCTCGAGTTGTATCCCCATCTGTTTCGAGCGCGCTCGCTTGCTTCTCCAAGATCGAAACGAGCTCTTCATGGGCTCCCTTTTCTTGTAGAAGAGTGCTGAGTGCATCGACGGTGGCCTCATGACCGGGGCAATCCTCGAGATTTGCGAGCAATACGTCCAAACGACCACCGCGACGCTCTATCTCACCTGCCAGCCGGGCCACCTCTAATCGCAGAGACAATCGATCTTGCGAAATCTCACAATTCTCTAATTCGTGGCGACGCAGCGATAACAACTCGGCAAACCGTTCTTGGCTCTCATAGAGTTGGGTCAGCGATTCAAGCGCAATCGAATCGTTTTGATCAAGGGATAAAATGCCGCGATACATCTCTACCGCGGTCCCCATGTCACCCAATTCATCGGCTGCCAATTTTGCGGCTTTGTGTTTGTACCGAAGCCGGATCTCCTCTTCAAAGGGAAGCCGCGCGCTTTCGATAAGAAGGTCTATCGCAGAAGCTGGTTTGCCATCTTCGCAATATAGAGCAACAAGCTTGTCAACCGCCCAAATGACACATTCTTGGGGGTTTGCCTCTGAGGTGGTTGGCGTTGTACCACGATAGCTTGCCGTCGCTCGCGCCAAAAGACGGGTCAAGGATTCGCGAATCAGACTCGCATCTTGAGATGTTTCTACGGCGACTTTGGCGGTCTCAAACGCGATATCCAGGTTCGCTCTATCGCAATCCCCTAGCTTGCACAACGTCGCTAACAAGTCGCTATCACCGGTTTCACGTTGCAGCTCCGCCAACGCGGAAAGGGCATCCACACGAGTTGGATCGTGCGTAAGAGCTAGTGTTATCGATGAAACCGCCTTCTCCTTTTCTCCGCTCTCGCGGAGACACCAATTGGCGACTCGCCAGTGACATTCAAACGCAATCCAATTGGGGAGTTGTTCGCCTTTGACAGCATCCGACAACGATCCGGAGTAATCCTCCAAAGCGCCCGTTTCCCTCGCACTCTGCTCCATGGCGGCGAAAAGCACTTCTTCTATCGCACCCCGATCGCGAACGCATGCGATAACCGCACGAGAAACATCCCGCCAGCGCGCCAGTTGGGTGCCTATCCGCACTACCGCTTGCACCGCCCGTAAGTTGCTCGGTTGCTTGGTAGCGACAAACAGATAGGCTTCTAGGGCGTTTTCATCGTCACTCAGATGACGTTCTAGAATCTCGGCGTGTTCGAATCGCAACCGTGCCATTTCATGAGGCTCTTCCGACACCGTAGCTACCGCAGAATCGTAGGCTTGTGCCAAAGCAGTATAGTTTCCCGTCTGCTGGGTGAGGCGAACGAGCTCTGCCTCCAGCGCTCGATCTGTCGGCGCCAGTGCAAACGCTTCGATCAAACACTCCATCGCCCCCACGTCATCCCCGACACGTTTTTCTTTGACATTCGCTGTGTCACGAAGAATTTGTAGCTTCTGACGACTGTCAGATGCGAGCTCCAAGCGCGGTTTGGCGAGTGAGAAAAATCGATCCCACTCCTCTGACTGCTGATAGCACGCCATTAAGCGATCTACCGCCGTTTCCCGGCAATCCGGTTCATCGAGTAGCGCGGTTAAGCCCTGGCGAGCACCCTCATGGCTTGCATCGATCGATAGCGCACCACCATAACGACTCGCTGCGGCCAACAAATTGTTCAAATGCAAACGTTGTGCATCGGCCAAGCGGACCAAACGATCTGCTGTCTGCTGGGCTTCCCGGCGGGCCGTTCGCTCCAAAAGATGTGTCAATTCCTCCCATCGCCCCGCCTCACTGAGCAAATCCGCCAGGGCGTCGACGGTTTCGGCATCCGCACCGCATTCGTCATAGACCCGTTGCCAGGCCCGGATCGCGTCGTCCTTCGCATCCAGCCTATTTTGATACAGCTGGGCAATCCGAGTTAGATCATCCCGTCGCTTGCCACCCGAAGCGCTGGTCGCCCGGCGATCGAGCGCATCAATCAAAGGATGCCAACGCTCCGACCGTTCCAACAACACGACAACGCTGGATAATGCCTCGGGATGCTCTGGATTTGCTGCGAGGATTTCATTCCACCACGCCACGGCAGCGTCTAAATCTCCCTGGCCCGCAGCTAATCGGGCGGCCTCGGCTCGGATTTCGTTTCGCTTTTTTTCGTCGGTTTCAGCTCCTACCAAACGCTTCAAAATCCCAAGCCGAAGATCCGGTTGATCGGTCTGAATGTAAAGCTCATTGAGCTCTGTGCAAATTTTGCAAACCCCTTTGGACTCGATGCCCTGTTCAGTAAGTGCTGTCGTATACGCCGCAATCGCACCACTAACATCATTCAAAAACGCAACCCGAACCCGCGCGAGCTCTGCGAGCAATGCAACCCTTCGTGCTGGTTCTTGGCATTGACTCGCCGCCGAGTCAATCCCCGTTGCGTAGCCAAGATAGTCTCCCGAGCGCTCTGCAGTAGCCAAAAGCTTTTCCTGTGCTTCGACTGAGCCAGGCTCCAAACAAAGCAACGCTGAATAGTGCTCCATTGCACCTTTGTCGTCACCCAATCCGGTAAGAATCCGACCGGCCTCATCGTGAAGAACCTGCGCCGGAGAAGCGCCGCACCGGGCGATGGATGCCCGCAATACGCGGACAATTTCCGCAGGCTGATTCGTTGCCTGATAGTGAGACCGGACAAGTTTCAGTGCGTCCTGGCGCACCGCCTCATTGGCCCCCTCGGTGGCAAGTATGCTCTCCAGCAAGCGACATGCCTCGGCATCATCCTCGGACTCTGTAAGGAGCAATTTGAGGTACGGTAGCGCCTCGCTAGGGCTATCAAGCTTTTCCACCCAAGTCTGCGCGATACGGGCGAGCAATTGCTCTCTGTCTTGGCGGCGCGGATCATCGAGTTGGGTAGACCAAAGTGCCACCAATTCCTTCCAACTCTCTTGTCGCTCGAGCAACCGTTCTAAGGTCGCCACGAGATTTAGATCATCGCTCTTTAACGCATGTAACTGCTGAAAATACACGACCGCTTTTGACGGGATATTTGCAACATCTTTTGCGACCTGGCCCGCCTCCTCGAGCAATTGCATCCTCCGGCCATCATCTTTTGTCGTCACAAGTGCCCGATCGTAGGCAGCAAGTAACTCATCCCATCGTTCGGCAGTCGTCAACACGACCGTTAGCCGTTGAAATGCCCAATCTGCGGCGCCATCGATCTCTAGGACTCGCTCTAACACCTGCGCCAGTCCAGAAACCTCGCCACCAAACCAATCTTGGTGGAACCGCATAGCGCGCCTACCGACTGCTGCCCCAATATCAACCGGCAGATCCTGGTCGAGCACCCTGCGATACACAGCAAATACTTCGTCTGGACAATCTTGATTGCTCGCAAACGCTTCCAGGGCCTCCCACGCGTCTTCGCTACTGGGAGATTCACATGCTGCCGCAATTGCTGCATCAAAGTCGTTTTGATCGGCCATCCAAACTTCTCCTCTGGCCGCCCTGTTAGCAAAATGCGGGCAACCTAAGCCCTGTCATAGTAACACGCAGAAATCAGAGATTGATCGTGACAAAAGTAGAATCGATGCCCTGACTGTGAAGAAAGGTAGGACGATGGATCCACACACCATTTTGGACGAGCGAGGAAATACTACGGTTCCCAGACCTACAAAGCGCGCTCGAGAAGCATCACAACCATGAATGCTAGAGCGGCATCTAGACCGTACAACACTCGGTAATTTTTCCCTATTGAGGGCAATGCCATCATGCATGTCTTGTCACCCAGCGAATCCCCTGAACCCGTACTTATCCCGGCAATTCCCTTACGTTTCCACCTACTTGACATCCCCGACCCGAAGTGTGCGCAAAGATGGTTTCCAGGCTACGCTAAACCTACTGGTATGGCCCGAAGCCCCCGACACGAATCCGTTGCCCCCAATGCGGACAGACCTCGCCAGGTTCTCGTTATCAGTATCATTGTAACGGTCTGTCTATACCTAATCCCCTACGGCGATCAGATCGGTTACCCATTGGCACTGCTATCGACCCTATTTCATGAGCTTGGCCACGGCGTCGCCGCACTTTTGGTGGGTGCGGATTTCGAGGCACTCCGGCTGTATTCCGACGGCTCAGGCATTGCCGTATCGAGCGGAAATGTCGGGAATCTAGCCAGAGCAACCATCTCCGCTGGTGGACTCATCGGTCCAGCGCTCGCCTCCGGATTGTTTCTGTTGCTGGCCAGGCGGCCACCAATTTCCCGTTTTGGTATATTTGGCCTGGGCGCGGTGTTGATGGTTGCCGAGATCCTTGTGGTCGACAACATCTTTGGCCTGGTTTTTGTCGGCACTGTTGCAATGATTTTCATCGCAATCGCTGTTTTGGGGTCATCCCAAATTGCTCAACTCACAACGGTTTTCGTTGCCGTTCAACTCGCCTTAAGCGTTTACTCGAGCAGAGACTACCTATTTACGCAGTATGCCCAAACCGCGGAAGGGACAAACCCCTCCGATGTAGAAAATATGGCGCAAGCACTCATCCTTCCTTACTGGTTTTGGGGCGGCTTTTGCGGGGTTCTCTCCTTCGCCATTCTTTTGATGTGCAGCTGGCATTTCCTAAGAATAGACTCTACTGCTAAACCTTCAAAATGAACCTACTACGATGAGACAAAAACGTAGGCCGCAATCGCAAACGCACAAGCAACATTGAGCGACTCTTTCGCACCATACATTGGGATGTGAACCTGCCTGTGACAATGGGATAGGACCCCAGGATCGATCCCGGTGACCTCATTGCCAAGGACAAGCACAAGGGGGGTTTTTGGTTTGTGGTTGGCGGCGACAAAGATATCTTCACTCGTCTCCGTTTGCTCCAGCGCCCAAATTTCATGCCCTTTTTGTGCCAATGATGCAGCCAAACGAACACTGTTGTTCACGTGCTTCCAAGCAATCGATTCGTGGGCCCCTAATGCGGTCTTACGCATAGACCGATGCTTTGGCGTAGGAGTAATTCCGCCGAGATAGATCGTGGAAATACCAGCGCCATCCGCACTGCGAAAAATGGACCCAACGTTGTAGATACTCCGTACATTGTCCAGCAAAACCAAGAGCGAAGCTCGTGTGCTGGATTGCCGCCCTGCCGCCGTCCTTTCATCGGGGTGTCGGCGGGGCGGCCGGTGGAGCCGAGGCCCAGCAATCTGGGTGTCCTGGCCGCATAGCGGGCACAGCCCTCCTGGCGCCGCGGGAAATCGCAAATGGCAATTCTGGTCGACGCAGACACAAAACTGAAGATTCTCACTCATCTTCGAGCGTCAAAAGCGAGGGCATCACTTTTCCGAGCTCGAGATACTCGGCGTGCGCGCCAGCCACTAGATCTGCAGGCAGCATCTCGCGGTCAGCCCGTGCCGCAAGCACAGCGGCACGAACAATTGCGTTGCGAATATAACCACCAGTCATCTCAAATTTCTCTCCAAGCGCACGAAAGTCAACCGCAGAGGCAATCCCGGTCTCCTTTGGCAACAGCTTTTGCCAAAGCAAGATCCGCTCGTCTATTTCCGGCTCAGGAAATCGGATTCGAAAACGAAGACGGCGCAAAAAAGCCTTGTCTATCGAACTCTCGAAATTGGTCGTCAGAATGCAAATTCCCGCAAAGGAATCCATTCTCTGGAGGATATAGTTAACACCGATATTCGCGTAGCGATCCTGTGCGCTCTTTAGCTCTGTCCTCTTACCAAACAGACTGTCTGCTTCATCAAACAAAAGCATCGCATTGGCATTCTCAGCTCGATCGAAAATCGTTGCGAGATGCTTTTCGGTCTCTCCCACCCATTTTGAGACCACCGAAGATAGATCGATCTGCATCAACTCGAGCCCAAGCTCTCCAGCGACCACGCCAGCAGCCATGGTTTTCCCCGTTCCTGGTTCGCCGGAGAAAAGGGCCGAGATTCCGCGGGTCATCCCCAAATGTCTTTCAAATCCCCAATCGGTGAGGATTTTGCTTCGCTTGGTTGCCATCGCGACAATATTACGTAGCTCCTCACGAACCTCCGCAGGCACGACCATCTCTTCAAATCTCGCCCGACGCGTAACGACGTGGCCGAGACTCCCAAGCGCAACACGAAGTCTGCGCGCCACCGCCTGCTCGATTTGTCGAAGCGTAACCCGACCATTTTTGATATGGCTTGTCGCGAACTGACCCGCTTCATCGACAACGGCAGCAATAGCAGCGGGGCCAATCACAAACCGCCCCGCGAGGCTTTCTGCCGCACCTGCTTCCAGCTGCTCTGTCTCCACCTGTTTGAGACTATGTTGCCACGCGGCGCAACGCAGCGAATAACCAGGACTTGGCAGCGATATGGCAACAAACGAACGCCGAAACGGAACCGACGCAACCCGATGAGATTGACTGGCGGCAATTACCAATCCGGGGAATCGCGACATCCGTTGTGAAAAATATTCTGCGACCGAAGAGTCTTCAAACCCTGAGGCTTCTTTGACAAAGATATACGGTATAGCCTTCCTTAGTAAGAGAAGCCGAAACAAATCATCGATAACGAGTTTTGTTTGTGCTGGCCCAAAAAGACGCGTCAGGTCAATTTCCGCAAGCGGCTTCCCTACTATTTCAGCAAGGTGCTGCGCAGCGGCAAAACTACCCCAATCGGGATCTCCCCGGAGCAAAACAATCGGTGCCTGAGTATCCATCTCCGACTGGTATTGTCGCCCCAGCTTATCAAGCACTCGGATCACGTCTGCAGGCAAATATGCCGTAGTTTTTTTTGCAGAAGAAAACGACACAACGTCAGCATTTGCGAAGCCAACGCAATCTTCGTCCAACAGCCAATGCAATATTTCCCTGCGGAGACCTAACCGGCAAAAAGCCGGACTCGCATTGCCCTCTACCTTAACAATATCTCGGCACAGTCCTCCGGCCACTCTAAGAGGTCCAACAATATCTCGTGGTGTCGAGAAGGCGGGGCAAATCTCAGTGATCACATCAGCGTACAGCCCATCCTGACGATTCCCCGCAATCGCGTGGCATATCCTGCGAAAATCTGGATCGAGCGCATAGGCAAACGCCGCGAGACAAACCGACTGTTCAAGCGGCTCTAGGTGAAAAATCCTATACAACGTTTCGAACCGCGAACCCGACACAGAAAATTTTGACTCCGCGTCTGACAATCTGTCTAAGAGCGCCGAGTACGGTTGTTCGTGGGTATTTTTTGGTCGTAGAGGATTTACGTCTAGTAGTTCTCGAGAGAAAACATCGTGCAAATACATCTCACTTGGAATTCGGGTGTCCGCAAATCCATAACCACAGTTCATTCGTCCGAGCAGCGAAGCCTGGGCACGCATTCGGAACAAATCGAGCAACTGTGAAACGGTATCGCTGGACACGCTAGAAGCCATCTCAAAAATGCTGCGGGCACCCATCTGCTGTGTCCTCGGGGGGCTTGGCCCCCCGTTGTCGATTGGATGGGGGGAACCGCTTCGGGGGGGCTTGCCCCGCCCGGTAGATCCAAAGGGGGGGAAACTCAAGTATACTCATACGTTCCGTTCCGGTTCTCACTCGTCCTTGCATCTGGGGCTCCTCGCCTGTTTCGATAGAGAGTTTGAGATGGCTTCTAGAAGCCATCACTCTTCGGCAATTTTCTCCCACCATTGACACCACCAATCCGTCCCTACAAGGATGCGCAATTTGGGATGCCAGCAATACGACAATTTTTCATCTGGATCGAGATAGTAAAGACAATTGGCACATTTTTCGTCCCCGTAGGGTACACCCTTGAGAACGGCATCCTCTGCCATGTGGCGCAATTCGATCGATAGTTTTTCGTCGATCTCCTTCGGTTCGGGAGTCGGTAGAGCATCGTCAGACATCGCAGCATATCCTCCTTATATTTAGTCAGCTAGAGACTTGTATTCGTCCCCTTGCATGGTCGAAATATATCGCTCACCCGTATCGGGCAGAATCACAACAATGGTCTTATCCTGCATCTGGTCCCGTTTTGCGACCTGGAGCGCAGCAGCCAATGCGGCACCAGACGACACGCCAGCAAAAATTCCCTCTTCCCGCGAGAGCCTACGTGCGTTTTCATGGGCAACTCGTTCTGGCACTGGAATAATTTCGTCAATCACGTCCCGATTGAGAATCGTGGGGACAAAGCCAGCACCAATGCCCTGTATGTAGTGGGGACCGGGCGGTTTTCCGGACAATACCGCGGATTCAGCTGGTTCCACTGCGACGATCCGGATCGTTGGTATTGCTTGTTTTAGGACCTCGCCAACACCGGTAATGGTCCCACCGGTACCAACCCCAGCAACAAACACATCGACTCTTCCATCGGTATCTTCTAGGATTTCTTGCGCTGTTTGTGCGCGGTGGGCTGCCGGATTTGCAGGGTTTTCAAACTGTTTCAATAGAACCGCGCCTTTTGTTTGCGCAGCAATTTCCCTGGCTTTTGCAACAGCGTCTCGCATGAAACCACCTTTTGTTAACACCACCTCCACACCAAACAGTCCCAGCAAGCGAATTCGCTCGCGGCTCATGGTCTCCGGCATTGCGATGATTAGCTTATAGCCAAGCGCCGCCGCCGCAAACGCCAAGGCGATACCGGTGTTTCCCGAAGTCGCTTCGACGATTGTCGCGCCTGGCTTGAGCAATCCGTCGCGCTCTGCCGCCCGAATCATCGCAACCCCAATGCGATCTTTTACGCTTCCACATGGATTCCGCGACTCCATCTTTCCAAGCACATTCGCTCCACAATCTCCGGCTACCGAGCGAAGACGAATTAGCGGCGTTCGCCCAATCGTATCCACAACACTGTTGTAAATAGGCATTATCGACAGCTACCACGCCCCCAAGAGATTATCCATTCTCTTAGCCCCAATCGGGCGCCCCGAGGTCCGAATCGCCATCCTATTTCGTGGTGAGCCCTAACTCGGCTTCACATGACCGAAATAGCCCAAGCATCTCCCCAGCATCTGCTGCAGAGCGAAGTGAACCGAGGAGATCCGTTTGGGTCACCAATTTGGAAATTGTCGCCAATAGCCTAAGATGATTGTAACGCTCACTTGCTGGGCCCAGCGTGACGAAGAAGACATCCACCGGCTGTTTGTCAGCCGTCTGGTAATCAATCGGCTCGGACATCACGAATACGCCCAAATATTGTTGATCTGCCGCCGCCAAAGTCGCGTGGGGCACGGCGATGCCATTCCCCAAAGCTGTGTTTTGGCTCCGCTCACGAATCCACAGTGCCTCCTCTATCTCCTTGGTCGTTACCTTGGGGACAATCTCTCCAAATACCTCGGCAACGTGACTAAACAACGCATCTTTGCGCATCGATGGAAGCCTCGCTTGGAGTCGATCCTCCTTGAGCAGCGACGTGATTCGCAATGCTTTCTCTGGAGCTGGAATGTTACGCGGTTTATGGGTCGTCCCAGGCGGTGTTTTGACCCGCAACACCGAGCACGAAGCCGCTCGCGTAAGCCGATCTTCGGGCGATCCTACGAGATAGTCCCGCAACCGACTTGCCCCCAATGCCCCCATAATTAATAGATCGTATGCACCCGTTTTGGCGGCGATGGCCGTAACGAGGTCGCTTCCGCGAACCGTAAGCCGTTGTGGCTGGTGAACCGAGAGCTGACACAGCTGGTCGAGATAGTCGGTCTCAGTCTGAATCACAATAGGCAGTGCGTTGTCTGGCACAAACCGAACAAATGTGATCTTTGCCTGATAGATTTGGGCCAAGTGATCAGCGGTATCGATCACCAATGCATCGTGCGGTCCAGGCGCGGTCAAAACAAGAATTTCGCGGATATAGCGAACGCCCGCATCGTTGAAGATCGCCAAATTGCATGACAAATGATTAATCAGCCAGCTCAGTTGATTGAAAAATAACCACCGGCGCTCTTCGGCGCGCCGCCCCTCCATTACCAACCATTGACAATGCACCTTCGTCGTCACTTCGTGGACAGTCTTGACAACGTCTCGAGTCGCAACCGAATCAAACTCCATCATCAGAGACTGATCTTGCGCAAGTGCATCAATCCGACGTTTTAATGACGTCTCTGCAGTGTTGTCATCGACGACGGCGTCGATCATCAACTGCTCGGGAACATTTGTCAGCTGCAATACTTTAATTCGTTTTCCGTCCGCCAAAGCAGCACCAAATTCCACGAGAGTCTCTGGCGACCGCTCCCGACCCAACAGCGGGACCACGACACTCGCCCCTAACGGAAGCTGTGAGATATGAAATTTTCCCGATAAACGCGATGCTTCTGCAGCGATCTCACGCCGAGGCCCCAATCTGCCAAACACACCAGAGCGATCGGTTCGCTTTCTTCCGTAGGTAACAAACAACACAACCCCTGGAACACAAATCGCCGTGAGAGCCAATATTCCAGAAACCCCTAAGAACATCAGCAAGATTACCCCAGATAAGATCCCAAAGATTTGCACCAAGGGGTAGACGGGAACGCGAAACGTCGGACGATACCACTGGGTTCCACTTTCACGTAAAACAACCACAGCGAGATTCACTGCCATAAAGGCAACGATCTTGAGTGAACTCGCCAACTTTGCGATCCGTTCGACTTCGAGAAAAGCAACTGCTAACCCAATCACAACGGTCGAAACGATAATCGCAACAATTGGGGTCATAAACCGCGAATGAACCCGACTGAGTGTCTTTGGCAACAAGCTATCGCGACTCATCGCAAATGGAAACCGCGATGCAGACAGCAGTCCAGAATTGGCCATTGAAAGCATCGTAAGGCCACCGATCACAGCGACCACTTTTCCGACAATTTCACCACCAAGAAACGCAGCAAGTGTATGAATCGAGCGCAGATCGCCACTGAGTTGCTCGGCGGGAATATTGCCAACCAGAATCAACGAGACCCCGCCAAATAGCGAAATAATGATGACCAGGGAAATGAGTATCCCGAGCGGGAGATTCCGCTTTGGATCCTTCACTTCCTCAGAGATAGCCGCAATCTTGGTAACACCAGCAAAACCAACATAGAGAAATGCGACAGCTGAGATAAACCCCATCCCTCCTTGAGTAAAAGACGGCTCGAGTAGCGCGGCATCAAACCCTACTGCGCCCCAGACGAACAATATCACCAGTGCGATCATTGCAATGACGACAATTCCCAATTGTACTTTTCCGACTTTTCGAATCCCCAATACATTGAGACCGAAGACCACTGCAAGCAGTATCAAAGCAACTGGTTTCTGGGGGATTTCAATCAGCACTGAGAGGTATGCGCTAAATCCAACCAATGCAAAAGCGCTTTTTAATAACAAGGCCAGCCATAGCCCAAGTCCCATGACCGTCCCTGCAAGCGGTCCAAATGTCCGGTCGATGTAAACATAGGTTCCACCGGAAACTGGCATCGCAGTCCCGAGCTCTGCTTTGCTGAGTGCTGCGGGGAATATACTAATGCCAGCCACGAAAAAGGCGGCCCACATCGAAGACCCCGTTAGTGGAATCGCCAACCCAGGCAAAACAAACAGATTGCTCAACATCGCCCCGATCGTAATCGCGACGACGGACACAAGTCCGATGCTACGCTCTAGCGCTTTCAAAACATCGCCTCGTTAGATCCTCGGTGGTGGCAGAAAAAAGCTCTCCGCGCGAACCGCCTCACGACCGACACCACGCGAGGCCAAACCTTCCAAGACCTCGCCTATCATAGCTCCATTGCCGCATAAATAATAAGTCGGACACCGCAATAACGTCGCAGTATCTACAACGGATTGCGTGATTCGGCCAGTTTGGTATCCCAAATCCGGCGCCCTCGGTTGGGTAACCCACAATTCAAACCGAAACCGGCCAAAACACTCTGCCCACCCTTTGAGTTTCTCCTCGACGAATTTGATCCCATCAGTTCGAACCCCCCAGAACAATCGAACCGATGGTCCAGAGTCGCGTCTCAAGATCTCCTCTATCATGGGCAACATCGGGGCAATACCAACTCCAGTTGCCGCAAATACAATATCGCCCTCGTGAATATCATCACAACAAAAAAATCCCATTGGACCGTTGAAGTGAAGCGTCGCACCTTCCTTGAGGGACAACGCCCAATTCGCGGTCGACCCACTACCGACACCAACAAGAAACTCAAATTGATTGACAACGCCAGTTGGAGAAGCAATCGAGTACGAGCGTCGAATATGGTACTCATCGCCAATTCGGACCGATATAAACTGACCTGCGCGAAAACGCAGCGACTTTGGGTAGGTCATTTTTACCCTCAAGTGCAATATTCCAGGGGCAACTAATTCCGCTACCTGAATTCGAGCGAGCTTCTCTTCCATAGGATTTCGCCAACCGTACCAAATACTTGTAGCCGCGTCTCCCAACCCTATCTCGCGTGTGCTATCCGAGTCTTCCTATTGTTATGCGGATCATTACTTTACTATGAATAACATTCGAGCTAGGAACTACTGAATGAACGAAGAAACCATCGCCGTCGTGGGCCTAGGGTATGTAGGCTTGCCAGCAGCTATCGCCCTCTCCCGCAAGTGGCCAACCATTGGCTTTGATATCAACAAAGCCAGGATCGGCCAGTTGCAAACCGGCCATGACAAGACCAAAGAGGTAAGCAGGGAAGAACTGTCGGCAACAAGTATGAAGCTTACTTCCGACCCAGCGGATCTGCGCCCCGCAACAATCTTCATCGTTGCTGTTCCAACCCCTATCAATGCACATAATGCCCCTGACTTATCTACATTGACCTCCGCGATGGAACTCATTGGTCCCTATTTAGGCCGCGGAAACGTTGTTGTTGTTGAATCGACTGTCTATCCAGGGGTAACCGAAGAGATCTGCGGCCCGGTTTTAGAAAACGTCTCAGGGATGCGATGTGGAACAGATTTCTTTCTTGGTTACTCGCCCGAGCGAATCAATCCAGGTGACAAAGTCCATCGATTTGACAACGTCATCAAAATCGTAGCAGGGCAAGACGAAGCAACTTTGGAACGACTCGCGACAGTTTACGGAAGCGTGATTGATGCAGGAGTCCACCGCGCACCATCGATCAAGGTAGCCGAGGCAGCGAAAGCACTCGAAAATACCCAACGTGACCTAAATATTGCTTTAATGAACGAACTCGCACGAATTTTCGACCGCATTGGGATTCGTACAGCGGATGTCATCGAAGCTGCAGCTACAAAATGGAATTTCTTGCGCTTTACCCCTGGACTCGTCGGCGGACACTGTATTGGTGTCGATCCCTACTACCTGACTACAAAAGCAGAAGAACTTGGCTATCAACCACGAGTGATCCTTGCGGGGCGCCGAATCAACGATACCCTTTCGGTGTTCATTGCCCAAAAGACGGTTAAGCTACTCGCCGAGGCAAATGGCTCTAATGGGAACCAATCTCGGGTAGCGATATTGGGGTTAAGCTTTAAAGAAAACGTCAGCGACCTGAGAAATAGCAAGGTTCCAGGTATTGTCACCGAGCTCAACCATTTTGGCATCAACCCCCTTGTTCACGATCCGCTCGTCGACGCCAAAGAAGCATGGGACGAATATCAGATTCGCCTGGCTCCGTGGCAGGAGCTTGGCCGTCTTGACGCAATCATCTACGCCGTAGGCCATGACTACTACACAAAGAAACCAGTCCCGGAGCTGGTCGATCTCGTCCGAGAAGACGGGGTGATTGTTGATATCAAGTCACTACTCGATCCAACATCATTGCCATCGAAACTACAGTATTGGAGCTTGTAGGTGAGCACAAGCTTTTCGCGATTGTGCGATGCACTAACAGCGCGACCCAGACGATGGTTAGTAACCGGTGCAGCAGGTTTTATTGGTTCCGCTCTCGTAGAGGAATTGTGCGCGCTCGGCCAAGAGGTGACGGCACTCGACAATCTGAGCACCGGCTACCGCGGCAACTTGGACATGCTGGATCAATCTTTTGACTTTATTGAGGGCGATATTCGCGATTCTGCAGCTTGCATGGAAGCATGCAAAGGAATTGACTATGTCCTGCATCAAGCGGCCTTCGTCTCAGTACCCGGATCGATCGCAAATCCGCAGACGAACCATGAAATCAATGTGAATGGCACGCTAAACGTTTTCCTTGCAGCCCATCACCAAGGTGTCAAACGCCTCGTTTTTGCCAGTTCAAGTGCGGTTTACGGCGATGCACCTGAGTTGCCCGCAGTTGAAAATAGTGTCGGTAGGGCTCTTTCTCCTTATGCGGTCAGCAAGCGAATGGGAGAACTCTACGCTGACGTATTATTCCAAACCCATAAATTGGAAACGGTGGGGCTGCGGTACTTCAATATCTTTGGAAAACGACAAGATCCAACTGGTGATTATGCCGCCGTCATTCCGCGATGGATTCAGGCGCTGATTTCCGATGAACAATGCATCATCTATGGCGACGGAAAGACAAGTCGTGACTTCTGCCACATCGATAACGTGGTCCAAGCGAATCTGTTGGCCGCAGCTGGTGACAACCCGGTCGCAAACCAAATCTTCAATGTCGGCTGTGGATATCAAGTGACCTTAACCCAACTACTTGACGCTATCTGCGAGCAATTGATGGCACTGGGGATTTCAGATGCGAATAACACCCCAATCTACGCGAAAGAACGGGAGGGTGATATTCGCCATTTGGTTGCTTCTATCGACAAACTGGTCGACGCCACCGGCTATGAACCGAGCCATGACATTCACTCGGGATTGCGAGAGACTGTGGCGTGGTTTGTTGACCAGCACGATCAATCGTAGCTGGAAGGGGGCCCGGTGAGGGCTAGGGGGTTGTCCCTATTATGCCAGTGCCTCCAGGGGAGCGGACTCGTCCGTCTACGTCGAGGAAAACGAGACCGCCTGGGCCGAGTGCTCCGTCGGGGATCCTGAGGGAAAGAACCTGCTTGAGGGTCATTTGCTTCCCTTTGCGATCGGTCAATGGAACATCCTTCCCATCTACGCGATGAATCATCGGCGCCATGGCGTCGCCAACGAGAAGAATCCGCAATTGGTTCGGCTTCAGATGGCGCTGCGCCGATTGATTTACTTGCTCCAACGTGACCCCTTGGTAGCCGTCAACAATCGAATCGTAGTAATCCAGGGGCAAACCGAAGTAGACGAGCTGTGAATATTGCCGAAGTGTCTCACCAGCGGTCGCAAACTTCGCGGGAAGCGAAAGGATAGCGCCTTGCCGTTCCCGTGCTAACTCGTCATTTGTCGCGGGACGGGTCTGAGTCTGCATATCGCTAAACTCGCGATGTAACTCTAACAAACTCTGCCAGGTCGCGTCACTTCTAACACTTGCACCAGCCACAAACTCGCCGTACTCACGGCTGTAGTGAAACCCGCCCCTGGCACCGTAAGAATACCCTTTATCCTCACGAAGGTTCATGTTCATGCGACCGCTAAAACTACCCGCAAACAGAGATGCCATCAGTGTATTTGATAGATAGTCCTCGGCTTTACGCGCAGGGCCAAAATGGGTCAAACGGATCGACGATTGCGCTGCTTTTGGGATATGGACAAAAAATAGTTTTCCCTTCATTGGTTTGGGTTGAGGAACATCTCGAGTAACTCTAGGTTTCCCCTTCCAAGCCGCAAGCTTCTGAATCGAGAAAGCACTGCGAATCTGCGCTTCCGTAATATCTCCAACGACAAACAGCTTTGCACCTTGCGGCCGAATATAACGCGAGAAATATCGCCGACAATCGCGCAACCGAATTGCTCGAAGCGATCGCCCGGTAACAACACGTCCCAAGGGATGGTCCTGTCCAAACAAAATGGTTCGCGTCAGCCGCCTAGCAACGGAACCAGGTGATCCCTTGATCTGCTTGAGTTGCTCGAGGCGCCTCGCTATCAACCGCTTAAAATCAACGCTCCGAAACCCCGGCCGAGTAAGAACATCCGCATAGAGAGAAAAGGTCTTATCAAACTGCTCCGTAAGAGTACTCATGGATACGACCTGCTGGTCGCTCCCCGCACGACTGGAGATCGAAGACGCAAGGTCGGCCAGTGCTTCATCAAATGCTGTTTTATCCAGTTTCCTTGTCCCCTCAGAGAGCATCGCCATGCACACCGAAGCAACGCCCCGTTTGCGCGCGGGGTCCTGGCGGGACCCTTCAGCAAAGACGAGTCTTAGTGAAACTGTAGGAAGGCTATGCCGCTCAACAAAAAACACTTCGATCCCCTGTGGGAGAGAAAAGCGCTTGAGCGGCGGAAATTGAAATGACCTAGGAGGCCCCGCTGCTGGTTGATTTTTGCGAAACCCCTCAGCGGGAATTTCATTGGTCATAGACGATGTCGCAGCTGTGTCGGATTTAGTTGTTTTTGTCGGTAACGACTTAACTGGTGCTGAAGATCGGGCCCCACCACAACCAAAGGCAAAAAC
The DNA here is from genome assembly GCA_965223575.1 of Kofleriaceae bacterium. GTDB lineage: Bacteria > Myxococcota_A > Polyangia > Haliangiales > Haliangiaceae > CBDCWZ01. The sequence continues at coordinate 3,348 of CBDCWZ010000126.1, read as the reverse complement.
ACCAAGAACAGCAATCAAAATTCGCGAAGTCATGCCTATTTTGCTCCTGTTGGGACCGTCAGTATTTCGATACGATGCTCTTTGGAGAGATGTTTAGCAGCATACTCTCGGACTTTTTGTGGAGAGGATTTACGATATCGATCGAGATCAGCACGCACGTAGTCGGGATTCCCCACGTAGTGGTTGTAAGATTGCAATAATTCAGCCCGGTGAAGTAACTGCTCTAGTTGCCATGTATAGCTGGCTTTCCTTTCGACAACGGCACGAAGGAATTCGGTTTGGGAAATATCGGTTTCGGCAATGCGCTTGAGCTCCGTCTCCAAAACTGACTCTACTTTGGCTAAATCGGCACCGGTTTTTAAAACAACAGAAATAACAAACATCGAGCTCAGCTGCCGCGACGCCTGATAGGCATACACTGCTTGGGCCAGCTGCTTATCATTGACCAGGATCTTCGTGAGCCGACCAACCTTGCTGCCAAGCGCGTGCGCAATGATGTCAAACTCGGCATCGCCTGGAGCATACAGTGGCGGAGTGTGCCATGCGTAATCTAACTTGCGCAGTTTTGCAAAACTATCTTCTATCGACTTTCGGGTTTGGGAAACAACGGGAAGCTGAGGAACGACATGTTTGGGCTTTTGCTTTTTTGGAAAACTACCAAACCACTTTTTTACAAGCTGTTTCACCTGTTTTGGATCAAAATCGCCCGCGATTGTCAGTGTTGCATTCGCCGGCGCATACCACTTTTTGTAGAAATTTCGCACGTCACTCAGACTCGCTCCGGCTAAGTCTTCGTGCTTGCCAATTACAGAATAATGATAGGGATGGCCAAGTGGATAAAGCAACGCAGCTAGGGCTAAGCGACTCTTCCCATAAGGAGCGTTATCATAGCGTTGCCTGCGTTCGTTGCGAACAACTTCGATCTGATTGTCGAGGCTTTTTTGCGTGAGTAGAGGCAATAGGTAGCCCATGCGATCGCTTTCTAACCATAACGCAGTCTCAAGTTGGTTGGATGGAACAACCTCAAAGTAGTTCGTCCTATCTGTATTTGTTGTCCCATTCACCGAGCTGGCGCCAATCTTCTTCAAAACGGCAAAATGCCGATCTTCGCCAACGTGTTTCGACCCCTGAAATAGCATGTGCTCAAACAGATGGGCGAAACCACTCTTTCCGACGACTTCATCACCACTGCCAACATGATACCAAACGTCTACAGCGACAATGGGAACAGAATTGTCTTGATGTAGGATCACCTCAAGACCGTTTTCAAGTTGGTACTTTTCGAATTCGATCTTTGGATCTCCTGCGTATGCAGAAGTCGTTAAGCAAAGAACAAACCCGATTGACAGCGCAATCTTCAGTGTCTTCATTTTTAATGCCCCTTTAGAAGAGGAGAGGATAGCTTGTAATGATTACCATGCCAAGTGAACCAGGTTACAGCCTGACAGAGAGCAGTAAAGCAGATCCACCAAAACAATGACTTCCCTATCAGGAATCAAGGGTATGAACACCGAAGAGAGCTTGGTCCTCGGTCGCACCGGGATCGAGCCACATCAGTAGGCGTCGCATTTGTTGCTGGACCTCGATTTCTAGAATACTACGGACAGATTCTCCCGCACAGGCTTTTGCGAGATCCCGCTCGAATGTCTCCCAGGTTTTCGCCAGTGGTGTCGCTTGCACATCAAGGCCTTCGACTGTCACGGCAACCCCCATCACAAATTTCGAAAATGCCGCGTTGGCGACGATGATCCTACCACTTTTGGAAATCAGTGCCATCGGAATCCTACTCGCGTCAAAAACGGTACGAGCCAACTCATCCCGTTTGTTCTCTGTCCGCTCAATAACAACACGCCGATTGGTTCGACCGCGGCCGCGATTTCGCGGTCCAAACCCGAGCATGTCCATGACAGTACGGAGTTCGTAAATAAACGCAGCCATGTTCTTGTGGCGATTGCGCGTCGACTTCGCCAAAGCGCGCAGGATCAGATTTTCCATCGCGGGATCCAAACCTCCCTCGATGAGCTCCGAGGGACGGGTTGGGCTTAGATCGAGATGGCCGCAAAGAATTTGAGCGACTGTCCCATCCCAAGGAACTTTTCCAGTGACCAACTCGTAGAACAAAATCCCAAGACCGTAGATGTCGGAGGCCGGAGTTGGCTGACCGCCACGAATCCGCTCGGGTGCAACGTAGTGGGGTGTCCCCTGCAGGGTTGTAGATTGACGGCCAGCGGCAATGGACCGCGCCAACCCAAAATCGAGAAGCTTCACCTGTTTGCGCCGTTTCGTTCCCGGCACATCACAAAGTAAAATGTTTTCTGTCTTGATGTCGCAATGGACAATCTTATTGCTATGAATATAGTGGAGAGCTTCCGCAACTTGAAGCATGATGTCACACGCCTGACGAAGTCCTATACTACCTTCTCTCCGGAGAATCTTTGATAGTGGTTCTCCATCGAGAAACTCCATGACCATAAAGGCCCCTCGCTCTTCATCCTCTCCCCAGTCAACAACGGATGCGATATTGGGATGGGACAGAGAGCTCGCGAGTCTTGCTTCACGTGCAAATAAATCTCGTGCCTTGGTTTCGTGTGCAAAGTTATCGACAATGATTTTTAAGGCAAAGGTTTTCCCAAGATGGACGTGGGCAACCTTGTAGACCTTTCCCATCCCCCCTTGCCCAAGACGTCCAACGATCCGATACCGTTTTCCCACCAAGGGCCCCTTGAAGACAGATCCAGGATCTGAAACAACCACGGTCGTCGTTTCGAGTGCTGGCCCTTGATCCCGACGCCGCTTCCCTCGTGTTTTTGTTGGTTCGGTATGTTCCCCGCGATGTGAAGCCGACGGCTCTGCCTCAGGTGGTGGCAGAGGAAGCTTACCACTCCGCTTTGGGCGCAAGGGAATACTCAACCCTGTTTGATCTGCCAGCGTATCATCTCCCTTCTGCTTAAAATCAGGGAGTCTTGGATCAACAAAGGTTCGCTCTTCATTTGAGGAGCGAGGGACCTCAGGAGTAGGCGGTAGGGTTGGTAGATCACGCACAGTACTGTGCGGAACATGCTCCTGTACACGAGCGCGTGTTCCGACCTGCGTGCCACCATCTTCAGGTGTTGGCGGCGGCAGGGGTAACGAACGCCCAACCTGGTTCGATTTCGCTTTGTCGTCTGTATCCCCCACCTAATATGTATTCTACGGTGTGTCGCTTTGATGAACAAATCACGTTTTGTTCCGAATTTCACTTATTTGAAATTCAAGCCAGGTTATTATGGTCAAAGTGGACTCTCCTATTGCCATCGGCGACGTCCTAGACGGGAAATATGAGGTTGTCGCCAAGCTAGGCGAAGGTGC
>CBDCWZ010000125.1:0-43215 GCA_965223575.1 Kofleriaceae bacterium | reverse complement strand
CCGCACCGCCACCGACTACGCGGAGGCTGTATTCGCTGCGACGGAAGACTCTCCCGAATACGCGGTCGTTGACCTAAAAATGCCCGGCCGCTCCGGCCTCGAGTTGGTGCAGGCACTCAAAAAGATCGACGCGGCAACCAAAGTGATCGTGCTCACCGGCTACGGCAGCATTGCGACCGCGGTTGATGCCATTCGCCTCGGCGCGCATCACTACCTCGCCAAACCGGCTGACGCCGATGATATCATCTCCGCCTTCGTACGCGGCGAAGCCCCCCCACTCGATCCCCCTGCCCCCGGCTACCAAGCACCGTCGCTCGCGCGGGCCGAGTGGGAACATATTAATCGCGTGTTATCTGAACCTGCGCCGGCAATATCTCAGAGGCCGCCCGCCGCCTTGGCATTCACCGCCGCTCCCTGCAGCGAAAATTGCAAAAATATCCCCCCAACAAGTAACCCCCTGACTTTCTACTGTTCCATGTCGTGGACATGAACTCCAAGCCGCTCTCGTGCACACGCCGGGAAGCGACGCGCACACAACAATCGTAACGGCGAGATGGCATCGCTACCGCGATACCGGTCATAGGCTGCCATCGCTGCCCGTTTCCCTGCCAACTCGACCCTCGCGTCGCGACGCGCCGCGACCGCTTGGGCGCGCAATAGCACTGGGTCTCTCGGCGTCAGCGCCAACCCCGCTCGGGCAGCCTGAAGCGTTGCCGCGGCAGTTGCGCGGCGATCACTTGCCAACGCGACTGCCAGGCGCTGCCATGCCCTGGCACTTTGCGGTGCCAGAAGCGCGCTAGCGCGATACGCCCGCGCGGCCTCGCGCCACCGCCACACCTCTGCATATGCATCGCCACGAACACGGGCGACCGCAGCTGGCCCGATTGACGCATCGATTTTCGCCAACCACTTCTGTGCCTCGTCAAGCCGTCCAATACGCACGGCGAGCTGTGCGAGGGCCAGCGCGACCATGCCCTGTGCTTGTTTATTGACCGCCCCATCGGACTGCAGCGCAGACCAGGACGCGAGCAAACTCGGGCGTGCCAACGCCAAGCGCTCTTGCACCTCATGCCCCAAACCAAGCCCATGCTCGTACCACCGCTGCCAGGCAGGCGCTGCATTGGTGGCCCGCACAACCGTCGTCCCGCGCGCTTGCACGCGAACACTCGCAATTTCGCTCACGGGTTGGGGGCGACATGGGTCTAACACTTCTTTTTGATACCGCCGCCCGGCGCGCGCAAAATGCTTCCCGCGCTTGGACCGAAACCCCCGACAGACCTCGCGCTGCAGAGCGAGATTGCGCGTCCGGTGCAAAAGCCGCGCAGTCACCTCGATTGGCCCATCTGTCGAAGACCAATCCTTGGGAACCATCAAGCGATAGTGCACGACCCGCGCATCCCGCGGCGCCACCGTCTGGTCTGCGGCGACAACCCGGAACCGCTCGATCGCCCGTGTGTCCTGCACCACACCCTTGTCATCGACAATGAAACCGCGCAACACATGCGCATTGACCTCGATTTGCCGCCGATGACGGTGACCACTCGCCGCAATGCGATTCCCCTTTGCGTCGTGGGCTTCGATCTCGATCCAAACATCCTGGGCATCTTTGACCCCACCCCGGGAAGCGATGTCCAACACCGGTATTGCGACCACAACATCGATCGTCACAAACTCTCCCGGGACAAAACCACCCGTTTGGCCTGACTGTATGGCTGCAATATCAATCGAAGCACTGTCCCGAAGAAATGCTCGGATCCGCCTGAGCTGATCGCGATCCCCACGCATCGCGGCAAGCCAAGTATGCCCGCCGAGAAACCGATGCGACGCGACCTTTCCATTGCTCTCAGCAACATCCCCAAGTCGCGCAGACTCGGGACGCATATGACAGGAAACACAGTCACGTCGAGCAACATCGTCCACCCGCGCGGTCCCACCTCCAGCATATCCGAGTTTTGCCAATCCGTCGCATCATCCATCCCAGACAGATGATTCGGGTGCCCGGTCTCCGCATCCAAAAACGACCGATGGCAGGCGATGCACAGCGCCTGCGTCATCCCCTCCGAGCGCACCGCCGCCCGATGACGGGAAAGACTCAAGGGCTTCCCGGTCGCGGAATCGGAATCGGCGTCCCGCGAAACACAACACTGCCATTGCCATCCACCGCCGCTGCAACCACCCCATGACACATCCGGCAAGTAATCCCGGTGTTGGCACGGCGGTCACTCGCAAAAACGGGCTTGTCCATGGCACCATCGACGAGCAGTGCCAAATCATGACAGCCCGCACAAAACCGACTCGCCTTGGCGCCACGGTTTGCGGCGAAAGCGATCCACCGACACCCGATATACAGGATTGTGAAACGACGAAAACGCGTGCGCACTCGCCCGCCACTGCTCGGCAACATCGGGATGACAACTGCGACAAGTCGCCACGTCCATCCAATCCTTCCCCATCAGCGCCCCGACAACCTTCGTCCGCGCCGGCGCATACGGTCCCGCTGGTGCTGGGACCAAAATCTGCGACGCCTCCGCACAAAGCGGTTTGATTGGAACCACCATCATTGCCACACAAACTGCCGCTATCAGCGCAATCACGCCCCACCCCACCGCAGACCCGGCTGCCCCCCTGCCCCGACAAACATTCCCGTAGGTGATCTCTAGCACAACTACCGAAGCTCGGCTAAAGTCACAAGCAAATCCTCCATGTACACGACCTCACCAGACCACCCCCAAGCCTCCCCACCATCCTCCAACCGACTCACTCGTTGGCTCGCCATCCTGCTCATGGTCGTCGCAGGCGCACTTATCTATAATGTTCTTACCGAACGCCAGGCACCGACAACACCGACAAACACTCCCGTACCACTCATTGCTCCCGCGCCCATCATCCCGCGAGGCGACCTCGCTGCCGACGAAAAAGCAACCATCGACCTGTTTCGCAACGTATCGCCTGCAGTCGTTCACATCACCAGCATTGCAACCCAGCGCAGTCGCTTCTCGCTCAATGTCTTTGACATCCCCCAGGGGGCCGGGGACCGGATTTGTTTGGGATAACCAGGGTCACATAGTAACCAACTTCCACGTGATCAGCAGTGCCTCTAAAGCCGAGGTAACCTTTCACGATCGCAGCACAGTTTCAGCGCAAATTATCGGCACCGCCCCCCACAAAGATCTCGCCGTGCTCAAAATCACACCACCGCAAAATCTGATCACCGTGACTGTCGGGACGTCCCGAGACCTGCTTGTGGGGCAAAAAGTGTTTGCTATCGGCAATCCCTTTGGCCTCGACCAAACCCTGACTACCGGTGTCATCAGCGGACTCGATCGCGAAATCCAGTCGATGACTGGACGTCCGATCAGCGATGTCATCCAAACCGATGCCGCGATTAACCCAGGCAACAGTGGCGGTCCGCTTCTCGACAGCCACGGCCGGCTGATCGGCGTCAACACGGCAATTAAGAGCCCGACCGGGACGTACGCGGGGATCGGTTTTGCCGTCCCCGTCGACACCGTCAACGACATCGTTCCGCAGCTGATCACCAACGGAAAAGTGATGCGTCCCGGCATGGGCGTCGTCCTCGTCTCCGACGCTTACGCCAGACAATGGGGCGTCAAGGGCGCCGTGATTAGCAGAGTCCAACCCCAAACTGCCGCGGCTTCCGCCGGCCTCCGCGGCCACACCCGCAACGCCCGCGGCAGCATCGTCCTCGGTGACATCATTATCGAGATGGACGGCAAACCCATCCAATCCGTCCAAGACATCTACCGCATCCTCAACCATCACAAAGTCGGCGACAAACTGCCAATAAAATTCATCCGCGAACGCACCACCAAGACGACCACGATTACCCTGCAAGTCCTCAACTAGACGCAACCGAGATTCCGAGAGCGAGAGAGGCGCTGCGGAAATGGCGCTTCTACAAAGCCAAAACCAACATCCCCTGCACCAAACCAATACATCCCCCAAGCACGCCCCCTACCGCAATCAACGTCGGCTCATCCTCCTCGAAAATCCCCCGCAACACGCGCTCAAACTTGGGCTTGTCCAAGCCCCCCAAGCGATCCTCGACCGTCTTGGTAATCTCCATCGCCTCATCGATATACGCCTCCAGCGACTCTCGTACCTCGGGCGCCTCCAAAATGATCCGCTTGACCAACACTTGCTTCACAGCGGCCAATACTTCCGCAGAGACCTCAAACGGAACCATCGCCTTGAGCGATTTCCATTCTGCATCGATCCGCTCGGCCACCGAAGACTCGATCAATCCGACGATCTTCTCACGCGCCGGCCCGTGCAGGATACTGTTCATCAAGTTCTGGGCCGACAACACATCCGTTGCCGACACCTCGCCGTAATCTCGCGCGATTTCCCGCTGCCGCTTGGGAAACAATCCCTGATAGCGCAGTATGCCCAAATACCGTGTTGGTTCGTGCGGACGAAAGATCATCTTAATGGCCAACCAGTTGGTCATCAAGCCAACTGCAATCCCGACTATCGGCATTAACCACCACGTCTGCATGACGGTCCAAACAGCGACCTGCACCAATCCAACAAAAAAACCAAACACCCCACCATAGTATTCTATAAACTTGAATTCCTTTTTGCCGATGCGTCGCGTGAGCCTGTGCAAGGTCATCGCATTCTCCCCACTGAGCGACGCAAAAATCAGCTTGCGCAAATTCACAAACTCCTTTGCTCGCGTCTTCAGCTGATCGACAATCTCGCTTGTCAACGCTCGTGACCGCGTTTTAAATTGCGCAACCGCCATGCCTCTGACGTGATCGGGCAATCCCCCCCAAGCACCAGGCTTGACGATCTCGGCAATCTGCTTGCACAGATCGCCCGCCACCGAATCGAGATGAGCGGCGACCCGATCGACAAGCTCTTTGGTCTGAATCCTCTCGGCAAGCTCGGAAACCGTGATCAAATTGCGCAAAGCCATCTCGGCAATGCCCGTTGCAAATTTTGGTGCGTGACGGATCACAATCGCCTGCCAGCCAAAACGGCCGATCCCCATAAACCGCACCGGATGAAAAATCATCTTGACCGCTGCCCAATTGGTTACCCAACCGACAAACGCGGTAATGCTTGGAATCGTGATCAGCAATAACAAGCTCTGAGACATCGGAAGGTATCCTACGATTTCACTTTGCGCCTGGACTTCTTCTTTGACTTCTTTTTTTCTTCTGGCTTTTCTGGTCGACTCGCCGCGATCTCCTCCGGCGTCCACTTTCGTTTGTAAGCGTAGACCATAATGGCAACGCCACCCAATAAAGTTACCACCGATGCATATTGCGCAAAGGTCCAATTGAGAGCATCGAGATAGCGCGGATCACTCGATTCTAGACGAAAACGCTCGAGATAAAATCGCACAGGCGCATAGGCGATGCACAAAAAGCCAACCGCAAACCCCACCGGCCTCTGCCACCGCGTCAACAGCCAAAATACCCCACCAATCAACGCGAGATAGAGGAACTCATAAAACCCCAAATTGTGACGAATCGCGGCCGGCAATCCGTGAATCACCCCATTTGGGTACGAAAAGCCAAGAAAGAAATCCGTCACACTTCCCGGATGATCATGGACCACGGTGCAGCCGAGGCGACCAAACGCAAACCCCGGCAAAAGCCCCCAACAAATCGCATCCGCCAGCGCGAGGGTATGCGCGGGCCGATGTCGCCATACAAACAAAACGAGGCCGATCGCCGCGCCAATAAATCCACCATAGGACGAAATCCCCTCCCATATTCGCAAAAGCAGCCAGCGATCCTCGGCAAACTTTTCCTGCTGATACCAAAGCACATCAAAAACATGCGCCCCAATAAATCCACACACCAGGATGTAACCGATCAAAACCCGGAGTTGGTCATCGTCGAGGTTGAGTTTTTCAGCCCGTTTGCGGGCGATCCACGATCCGAGCAGAACCCCCGTCGCCACCAAGATCCCAAAAGGCTCGAGTTTGGTTACGACGATTGGAATCTTGGGGAGAGTAAAATAAGGAATGGCCACGGCCGGCGAGGGTCGCGGATTTTGCCGCAGTTAGCAACTTGCTAGTACCAGCAAAATTGAACCTCGTTCTAGAACCGCTTCGCGCTAGCCAATTCTCACATCGAGCTGCGCATCCAGTCTTGTGAGAATTTCACCGATTTGGTCCGCGCCAGCAGTCCCAACGATTAGGTGCCCCAGCTGATCGCGCTTGACGACACTGGCGTAGATCGACACCAAGTGTTTTGGCACTGCGATGGCCAAAACCGGATACGGTGCAGCACGCAATACCGAGCGCAATTTTCCGGGCGCAGGCGCTCGCTGGACCTGATAACCGGCATCATCAAGCAAGGGGTAAAGCTCTGAATCACCGCAGATCACGCCGTATTCGGTACGGCGGCCCAAACGCTGCAGATAGTCTGACAATGCTGACCAAAACTTATCGGGGGCATCACAGATTTCGAGCCCCGCGCCAGGACGGCGACCAAACCGGCTCGCGGTGGCGCGATCCATGACGTGCGCAACTTCGGCACGGAGGGTAAAACTCCGAAACCCTGGCAAATCGATCTCGACAGTCACCTGCTGCCGCGGACTGAGATTTTCCCCACCAGTAATATACAGCCCGCCCTTGCTGAGATTCTCCGCGTATTCGCGGACAAACTCTGCCGCCGTTGCGTACCGTACCGACAGGGATACGCGATACCGCTTGTCTCTATTTTTTCTCAACTAGCTCCAAACATCGTTCATTAAAGAAATCCATTCCACCGTGGGGCGCGCCACCGTCCATTATTTCATGAAGAATCCATTATTTCACGAAGAACGCCAAAACCGTACTTCTATTCTCCCGTGATCCTACGAGAACCACCCGCAACATGCTACCGTCCCGCCGTTGCTCACCCACGTCTTCCTACTTGTGCACGGAACCACCGACTGGAACCTAGCTGGGAAAATCCCCGGCCAGGGAGACATCCCGCTATGCACTGAAGGACTCGAGCAAACCCAGGCCATCGCCCAAGCACTTGAACACATTGGCGTTGCAGATGTCATTTCGAGTCCTCTCGTCCGTGCGCTCCAATCAGCGCAGGTGTTTGGCAACGCCTTTGGTGTGGAAGTTGCCCGCGATCCGCGGCTAACCGATCTCCAAGTGGGCGAGTGGGAGGGAATGTCTTACTCAGAACTAGAGCGCACTGCCGAGTTTGCGAAATTTGTCACCTCCCCCGAGACCGCAACCCTACCCGGTGGAGAGACACTTGCTGAAGTCTCTGCCCGCGCAACGGCAGCCGTCGAACAAGCAGTGCAAGACAACGCGTCAAGCAATGCAATCGCCATCGTTACCCATCCCGGGGTTGCCCGTGTCGTGATCGCCCATTACCTGGGGCTTCCCCTCAAACATTACCAGCGACTTCACGTCGGTCACGCGACCGCGACAACCATTGCGTTTGCCGACAACGGCGACCATCCACGTGTACTCGCAATCAACTGGACACCTGGAGTCATCGGTCCGTAGGGATGCATTGCTGGATCGCCAGCCTTCTGGGCCTCACGCTCGTTCTCTGGACAAGTTCTGGCACCGCGCAACCGTCGTCGGCCAAGTCCCCCCCTTACCGGCACGCATAGCGTGATTCACCATCGTCACAAAGAGCAGACCCCAACTCTGGGTCCCGCCAACGCACTGGTGACCGGTGACGTGTTTATGGATGTGTACCAATACGGAACCCGCAGCGTCTATCAGCGACTGCAGGAGCTGGCGAAACGCCATCCCCAACGGCTGCGCATCCGGTTTCATGTGGTGAGCTACAGGCGACATTCGCGTTGGATCGCCCATGCAGCGCTGGAGGCACACGCGCAGGGCCGTTTTCACGAGTTTATGACGGCACTGATCAATGGCCGTGGAACAAACATCAAACGATTGCCCGAAGTCGCAAAAGCAGCAGGCATCGACCTCCAAGCAATTCAAGACGCGATCAAATCGCAGCGCCACCAAAAAATATTCGAGGAAAACGCCGCTATCCTACTTCGCTCCTTTGGGCGATCGGGTTCTGCCTATCGTCCGCTTGTATTCATCAATGGCGTCGTCCCCAAACGTTCGAGTCACCGCCTAGCCCTGTCCGACTGGGAGACCTACTACGACGAGGCTTACGAGCGGGCGAAACAGCGAATTGCTGCTGGCATTCCCCGATCCGAGCTATACTGTGACGCCATAAGGCAACTGCAAACACAACGCCCCGTGCCCAATCCTCGGTCCGGCCCCGTCGACGGAGCACGGGTCCATTCCAAAACGAGCCCATTGATGTCTGCGGGGCTTGCGGCATTGCCAGTGAAAACACGCCGGGCAAAAGCCCCCCTTGTTCGGCTTACCTTGATCTGCAATTTCTTCTCTTCCCGATGCAAACGCATGAACAAACAGATCGACGAACTCCGAAAATTGTTTGCCGCCGAGATCGAATTTGCCTTCGCCCCCTACTTTGAAACTTCGCGTTCGAGACCTTCGTTTCCCCCTATCCACGAAGCCTCGTTGTGCGCGGGCGAACAAAACGCATTTTGGTCCTACTACGACGCGACCTATCGCGATATGGACCACCTGGGCCGATCTCGCGCATTGCACCGAGATCGCCTCGAGTCGCGCGCACAACAAATCGGTTTGGATCAGCAGGCATTTGTATCCTGTCTTACGTCGCAACGATATACACCAGTCTTGAATCGAAGCGTTCAAGCGATCCGCAAGCTCGGAATCACGGGGGTCCCAATGATCCTTCTCGGTGGCCGCATCTACGCCGGCACTCACTCTCGCTCCGAGCTACTCCAGCTCATACTCGAGCAGCTTCGTCCCGGACTTCTGGCGCAGCACTCTCGTTGCCAAGACCGTCCCCCCTATTAAATGGCTGTTTCGTTGACCAGCGCAGGCCAAAATGGTACGTCGCTGTTATGGAGCTAACATTCGCTGCTGCCACTGACGTGGGCAAACAGCGCTCCGATAACCAAGATAACTATCTGATCGACAAGAAACTGCAGCTGTTTATTGTCGCAGACGGGATGGGCGGCCACGCAGCTGGGGAAATCGCCTCGTCTATCGCCGTCCACCAGATTCGCGATACCGTAAGCCAAAATCGCGATGTGGTAGAAAACTTCGCTGATGACGGAACTGTAGAATCTATGGAGATTCTTCAAATTCTCGAGCACGCGATTCAAACCGCTTGTAGCGCCGTCTACGATCGAGCACAAAGCGAACCTGACAAGCGCGGAATGGGCACAACTGCATCGGTCCTGTTGATCGCTGGCCCACCCGATCGCTTGCGCGGTTTTATCGCGCATGTAGGAGACAGTCGCATCTACCTCGCCCGCCAGGATCAGTGCCACCAACTCACCGAAGACCACTCGCTACAAAACGAACTCGTTCGCCGCGGCAAACTGCGCCAAGAAGAGTTTGATAGCTCACCGTACAAGCGCTACAAAAATGCCGTGACCCGCGCCGTTGGTGTCTACGCGTCTGTCGAAGTGGACACCTTTGATTTCGACATATTGCCCGGGGATCGCTACCTTATTTGCTCCGACGGCCTGTACACCTATCTCGATGAGGACAACATCCCCGGTTTGCTGACATCACAAGAGATTGACGACATCCCCGATCAACTCGTTGGCGTTGCCAACGAGGGCGGAGGACACGACAACATTACCTCCATTGTTGTCCGGGTCGATGATGCAAACGTAGGGGAAGAACTCCACGCCCAAGAGCTGTCCCAAAAGCTCGAGGTACTCAAGGGCATGCAGTTGTTCCGCTACCTCAGTTATAAAGAGCTCGTTCGCATGCTCAACATCAGCAATACCTTTAAGTATGCCGCGGGTAGTTCCATTTTTACCGAGGGGCAAGCCGGCGAAAACATGTTTGTCATCTTGCAGGGAACCGTGCGCCTGCACCGGGGCGACATGCTGGTCGCCAACATGGTCAAGGGTCAGCATTTTGGTGAAATGTCCCTTGTCGATCGATCAACGCGCTCACTCACAGCAACCGCAGAAGAGACATGCCAGCTCATCTCTATCGAGCGAAGAGACTTCTACACGATTATCAAGAAAGAACCCTCCATGGCCGTGAAACTGCTGTGGAGCTTCGTTCAGGTTCTCGCCGACCGACTGCGAAAGACGACGACAGATCTGTCCGGGGCCCTCGGCACGGATAGGCTGGACACAGGGATTCGCGGCTTGTTCGAGGACTAAAAGTTTCCATCGCCTGACCCGCGATGCAATGCGACTTTGTTGTGCTGCGGGTTTTTTGTATCGTAGAATCATCGCGTGGGACTTCTCCACAGTGTTTTGACCCGACTGTTTCCGCCCCAAGCGGAGCCGCTTAGCGAAATTCGTCCGGGCGATGCCGCAATGATCCAGGGACGAGTGATCGCCCGGGATATTTTGACCAGTCCGCTCACCGGCGAGCGCTGTGTCTACTATCAGTATACAATCGAACAGTGGCGCGCTTCGCGTGTAGCCGGCGTCGGCAGCGATGGCTTTTGGGAACTCCACGAGACCGACGAAGCCATTGCCGAATTTTACGTTCAAGACAGTGCCGCACGCGCAATCATCGCACCACAGCGGGCACAAATTGAGCGAGGCCGCGGCGTCACAGGCGACAAAGTCCCGATGGACGTAGCATTTCAGCGGGCCCAGCAATTGCTCATCACCCCCGACGATATCGTCGAGATTACCGGCATTGCCGAGCGCGCCCGTGACCTACACGACGAAGAACGCGCCTACCGATCTTCGGTCCATCGCATCATGATTAGTGCTCCCAAAAATCAACCATTGCGAATCCGCCTGGTCAAGCGTGCAAACCGCTAAGCCGGCGAAGCCCTCCCTCGACCAATAGATCACCCAAAACATTGGTTTTGCACAGAAATTGAAATCGCTTCCGAGCAGCCACGTTGGGAAAGATTCCCCGTCTGCCGCCATCGTATCTTAGATAGGCCCCAAAAAACTTGGCAGCCAAAACCACAGACCGAGTGACCAGTGCTTGGACCTCCGTTCGTTTTCGTAAAAACTTCTTGAGTACACCTGTACTGATCGCATCGATTCACAGCTTTGACGGTGGGGATACCGCCGGGATTCGCATACGCGGCCTTGGCAAGGCAAGCTTTGGAATCAAGATCGAAGAATGGCAATATCTCGATGGTGCCCATATCGACGAACAAATTTCGATTGTCGTCCTTGAGGCGGGCCCCCACCAAATGCAGGGTCATCGCATGAAAGTCGGTAAAACCAACGGAAACCACAGCTGGCAGCGGGTGTCGTTCAACAACTTTTTTGCGACAACCCCGACCATCATCAGCCAAAGCCAAACCCGCCGAGGCAGCGATCCAGTGGTCACGCGCCAGCGCGAAGCCAACCGCACCGGATTTGACCTTCGACTGCAAGAAGAAGAAAAGCTCGCAACAACGATCCATCTCGTCGAACAGATTGGATATATTGCCGTCGAAGAAGCGGCTTCCGAGTAGTCCGCGACGCACCGATTGCAGATTAGACTTCGCAAGCTCATCAAACTGGTCGATAATGTTCCCGATGAGCACTACAACGGAAAAGATACGCTGCGGTACAGCGTCATCGATAGCCATGGCAAGTCAGCGGAAGCGACGCTTGTCCTGAACATTGCCCCCGTCAACGATGCCCCGATATGGACACCGCTCGAGGGCCAACAGCTTCGCGTCGGTGAAATAAAAACATGGACACTGCCCGAGGCGATCGACGAGGGGCACGTGTTCGCTTTTGTCACAAGCCCGCTACCAGACTGGGTGCAATTTTCTCCGCACACCAACCAATTTACTGCGACGCCGGGTCCCAGTGCCCGGCGCCAGACTGTGGTCAAAATCCTCGCCCTAGATGGACGTGGTCTGGGAACCCAATCTGAGTTCGCGATTACCGTGAACCGGTGATGGATTCGGCCACAACTCGGAGAGTGTAGGTAGTTTTCATACGCCGGGATTTTGTGGGTGAAATTGGCCAACCTCGTCCCACCGACATGTAAGGGCAATACGGTGTAACAGCTTGGGTTTATTGCCATGTTGGGTTTAATCTAGGTCGGCCCCAGTCCTGCATAGATGTATTATTGCATCAATACTACATCAAAAGGAGAACCAGTGCATCAACGGAAAAAGGAACTATTCATCATTACCATGGTGGCCGCCATGCTCGGCGGCTGCGCAACGCGACAAGCACAACCAGAACAACCAGCCGAACCACCAGCACCGACCGCGACGGAGTCTCCCGACGCCGGTGCTACCGAACCGACACAAGAGCAGCCAACAACGGCTCCTACCGATGACACAACGAAGTCGACGACACCACCTACCAACGATCAACCAGAGTCATCGCTAACGCCAGCAAAACCGGCAGTTGCTACGCTAACGCCTAAGACTCCGGCGGTTCAGCCAAAGCCCGAAGTACCCAAAACAATGACGGCTGTACAACGGAAACAAGCCATGCAAGCTGTATACGACGAACGAAAAGCAGCAATTCACACCGCACGAAGCGAGCGCCGCAGCGCGGTTCAAGCAGCACGTGACGAGTATCGGACTTCGATTAAGACAGCACGCAGTGAACGCAAAACCGCGATTCAGACTGCACGCGAGGAGATGAAAAAAGAGCTTGGGGCAATCCAAGAAGAGCACGTCAAGGCAAGCGAAGAAGCGCTCGGCAAAATAGAGGAGGCGAATGAAAAAGAGAGTACTGCCAGGAAAACATTACGCGGACAGGCCCGCATTGATGCGATAAAAGAGGCCCGCGCTGCAAAACAAGCCGCTAGAAAAGAACTTCGAGTGGCAAATCGGCTGGCACGAACCAAAAAGGCCGCGGCAAATAAATCCTTTGCTGACAAGCGCAGGCAAGCAACCCTTGCCGAACGAAAAGGAAAGAGGACCGCGTTAAAAACACTGCGCGAAAAGCGGCGCTCAGAAGTAAAAAAGGAACGCAGTACAATTTTCACTGCAAACGAGAAAGCGCGCGAAAAACGTGCCCAAATCGAGCAAATCCCAAATGCGGAGACGAAAGTCGCTACCACAAACGAACAAAAATGAATAACACCTGAAGTTGGTGGCCAATGCATCCCTCCCCTTTTGCAAGAAGGGGGGAGGATGCGTTTAAGTTCTCGTCTATTTGGAAGGTTTTGCCTTACTCTTCTGGGTCTTTTTCCATTGCTGATACGGTTCGGTTGGCCTGAACTGTTTTGGGCTGGTCGTGAGAGTCATGGGAGCCACCCACTCTCTAACTGTCTAGAGCGGAGAGCGCTTTAACCAACCGCTTGCGCCGAGTCTGCTCATCCGCAAGTCTCGCCCGCTCCTTGGCAACGACCTCAGCCGGCGCTCGCTCCATGAATTTGGGGTTTTCGAGTTTTTTGCTGACAAAGGCAATCTCCTTGTCTGTCTTACCAATCTCTTTGTTGATCCGGGCCTTCTCTGCCTCCATATCGATTACCCCCGACAGCGGAATCACAACTTCAATATTGGCACCAACGACACCGTGCGCAGATTTGGTGACAGGTCCCCCCGACGGGATAATCGCTAGCTTCGCTCGCGCCGCGTTTTCAATCATCGCCTGATTACGAGTCACAACATCACGCGATTTTTCTTGCGCAACGCGAACTTCTGCTTCTACCTTCCACGATGGGGGGACGCGATACGTAGAGCGCAACGTGCGGATTTCGACGGTCACGTCTTGGACCATTTTCATCTCAGCCTCTGCATCGTCATCGATCAAATCCTCATTGGGACTCGGAAACGCCGCAACCATCAGGGAGTCGTCAACTTGTGGAGCGTCATCAGTCCCAACCTTTGGAAGCTTGTGCCAAATTTCCTCCGTCACATAAGGGATAATCGGATGAAGAAGTCGCAATACAACGTCCAACACCGTCGTCAATACCCCTTGGGCATTCAGTCGACGCTGCTGATCTGCCTTCTCCAAGAGTGCTGGTTTGGCCAACTCGATGTACCAATCGCAAAACTCGCCCCAGACAAAATGATAGGCGACATTGGCAGCCTCGCTGAAGCGAAATTCCGTTAGCGCTTGTTCAACCTCGGCACTCACTCGCTGCAAGCGCGACAAGATCCATCGGGCGGATAATCCGAGCGCACTGCTCCCCTGCTCGCGAAGCTGATCGGCAAATGCGTTGGCGTCAAAACCGTCGAGATTGATTTGAACAAATCGCGCCGCGTTCCACAGTTTGTTGATGAAATGGCGATATCCTTCAACACGCTCCATCGATAGGCGAATATTGCGGCCGGGCATCGCCATCGCCGCCAGGGTAAAGCGCAGCGCATCCGTCCCCGAAGCATCAATCCCCTTTGGGAACCGTTTTCGCATCGCCTTGATCGCGGACTTCGAGACACCGCCGTCCTCGGCGCGCGCTACCAAGTCATCAACGGTTGCCCCATGGACCACATCAAGCGGGTCGACCACATTGCCCTTGACTTTGGACATCTTGTCGCCGTTTTCGTCGGTAACGATAGGGGTTAAGTACACCGTGCGAAATGGTACATCCCCGGCAAAATGCAACCCCATCATCATCATCCTGGCAACCCAAAAGAAAATAATGTCAGCACCGGTTACCAGTACAGATGTCGGATAAAAGGTTTTTAGTGCCTGCGTCTGCTCGGGCCAGCCCAGGGTCGAAAACGGCCATAGCCCGGACGAAAACCAGGTATCGAGGACATCGTCATCTTGCTTTAGGTCAGCGCCACCACATTTGCCACACACCTTGGGTGCTTCTCGCGCGACGTCAATGTGGCCACATTTGCAGTACCAGGCCGGGATTCGGTGCCCCCACCAAAGCTGCCGAGAGATACACCAATCGCGGATATTGCGCATCCAGTGCATATAGGTTTTGGTCCACAGCTCGGGAACAAACTTCGTGGCTCCAGTCTCAACGGCATCGATCGCCCGCTCAGCCATTGGCTTGGTCTTGACAAACCACTGCTCGGATAGCAGTGGTTCAACAACTGTATTCGAGCGATCACATCGGCCACGGGGCACCGTGTACTCTTGCGTCTCGCCCAAAAATCCTTGTGCCTCTAAATCGGCAACGACTGCCGTGCGGGCGGCCTCAACCGTCAGGCCCTGATACTTATCCGGCGCCGGGGCAATGATCGTCCCGTCTTGGCCAATAATCGAGATCCGCTCTAGGCCGCACCGCTCGCCGCATTCGAAGTCGTTGGCATCATGGGCTGGGGTTACCTTCACAGCCCCAGAGCCAAACTCCGGGTCAACAAAACTGTCTGCGACGATCGGAATCTTACGCCCGACCAGTGGCAACTCGACATCGCTTCCAATCAAGTCGCGATATCGTTCATCATCGGGATGCACAGCGACGCCGGTATCTCCGAGCATCGTTTCTGGACGAGTGGTCGCAACCGTAATGCGCGCCTCCGAACCCACGATCGGATAATGAACCTCCCACAAAAACCCCT
Organism: Kofleriaceae bacterium; assembly: GCA_965223575.1. GTDB lineage: Bacteria > Myxococcota_A > Polyangia > Haliangiales > Haliangiaceae > CBDCWZ01. Next base: position 27,787 of record CBDCWZ010000125.1, on the reverse strand, counting down.
TCTCATCGACGTTGTTGACCTCCAAATCAGACAGCGCGGTCACGCAGTCTTTGCACCAATTGACGAGGCGATGGGCGCGATAAATCAGTCCTTGCTCATACATCTGGACAAACGCTTCGCGCACGGCCGCAGACGAGCGCTCGTCCATTGTAAACCGCTCGCGCTCCCAATCGAGCGAAAATCCCATCAACCGATGTTGCTCGTGGATACGCCCACCGTAACGCTGTTTCCATTTCCAAGTCAGTTCGAGAAACTTGTCGCGCCCAATATCATGACGGGACTTGCCCTCGCGACGCTTGAGATCCCGTTCGACAAGCATCTGTGTTGCAATCCCCGCATGGTCGGTGCCGGGCATCCACATTGCGTTCTTGCCCTTCATTCGCTGCCAACGGATTAAGATATCCTGGACAGTCCCCCCCAAAGCATGTCCCATGTGGAGGGACCCGGTAACGTTGGGCGGAGGTTGGGTGATCGAAAACATCGGTCCAGAGGCGGCCTCATCCGCGTGAAAGTATCCGCGCTCGAGCCAGTACTCGAGCCATTTCGATTCGACGCTTGTCGGATCGTAGTGTTTGGGCAACTCATCCATGGCGCGGAGCATAGCTCAGACCCTCTCCATCTCGTACTGAATATCGCGCGATCTCTTCGTTGCTCACTCCGGTGCCTGTGCACGTCCTGAAGTACGGGGGGCTTGGCCCCCCGTTGTGGACAAAGAGGGAGGATGCGGCCTCCTCGCTCGCGCCTCGACCTCACGCAACCTCAGTACGATCGAAAAAAGTCTACCGATGTGAGTGTGGGACCACGCTCCCTCTACTGCTTAGCAGATAGGCGCTGGACGTGCTCGCGAATAATCGTCTCGGCGAGATCTGGCACGATCTCCCAAACCACCCGCTCGACCACTGCCTGACTTAACTTGAGCAGTGTGCCCATCTCTGGCCCGTTGGGATCTAACCCAGCCTCCTCGGCGACCTTCGCTGCAGCGACAGGAATCGACGCGGGACGCACTTTTCGTCCAGCTCCCGCCGGCGACGATGGCGTCCGTTTCGCCTCTGCCTGAATCATCGGCGCTCTTGCCGGATCTGAACCAGCGCTTGCCCTAGCCCCAGATTCGAAAACGGGCGCTGGAGTCTCAATTGTCGGCCGATCTGCTTTAGCCGCGGTTGGTGCGGGCTTCGATGCTGGCACTGGCGCGGATTTGGTGCTTGGCTGTTTCGCGGTGGGTCGAGCTGGTTCTGGTGCCTTGGCAGGTGCTTTTGCCGGTGAGCGGGGCGCAGGCTGCGCTTTTCGTGCTTGTTGCGCTGGTGGCTTTACGGTCGGAGCAACGCCCCCCGGAAGTGATACCGCCGGCATCCCCATGATGGTCGATTTGTTGCGAGCATCTTTGGGTCTCCGGGTAGAAGCACTCGCCGCTGCAGCTACAGCAGAAGCCGAGGGCGCAGCCGCAGGCTTGGCCGCAGCTTCCGACTTCCCGCTCAAAATTTCTCCCAATTTATCGATCAATACCTGAGAGTCCCATGGCTTAATGATATGCCCGGCTGCTCCAGCCTCGCTCCCCCGAACGGCATCGTAGGCTTCCGAATTCCCACATACGACCAATACCGGGATATCCTTGAGTTGCGGATCTGATTTCACTTCAGCGCACAGCTCATACCCAGTTTTGCCCGGCATTACCGCATCGGCCAAGATTACGGCGGGCTTATTGGCCCGCGCTTTTTCTAAAGCCTGTTGGGCACTTGTAGCGCCTTCAAAGGTATATGGCGAAGCGCGAAGCGTCATCTCTGCCACGGTTTGCATCGTAACGCTGTCATCTGCGCACAAAACGATCTTACTCATCGACGTTGGTCCTCTGGTTGGTAGGCCATTGCGTATAGTCGATAATACCCCACCCTGATAGCGTCAGGTATCATGCCCGTCAGGAAAATGTCAACTTAACTCCTTAAAACTGTGCCGGTTTCCTCACCCTGGACCCATCTTGACTACACAACCAAAACCTGTCACGTAAACATCTCTAATGCCCTCTCCCTACCATCCCTTTGCCCAAGCCGCAGCCCAGGCTGTCGCCAAAGCTCTGGAAATGAATCCACAGCAATTTATTGTCGGAGCACCGCCGAAGCCTGCGCTGGGCGATTTTGCTGTCGGTTGCTTTCCTGCCGCCAAGCCCCACAAAACCGCACCAGCTAAACTCGCGGTGCAGGTCGCCGAGCAGTTTGTCGCCAATGACTTCTTAGAATCGGCGAGCGCAGCCGGCCCCTTCGTCAACTTTCGCGCCCGGCGCAGCCCGCTTTTTTCCCATCTTCTTGACGGGGCCAAGCGAGACCGGTTGTCGTTAATTCCCAAACTCGAGCAACCACAACCGATCTGCATCGACTATTCTTCACCAAACATTTCCAAACACCTCGCCTATCACCACATTCGCTCGACAGTCATCGGGCATAGTCTCGTCAACCTCTATCGAGCGTTAGGCTACCACGTGGTAGGCATCAACCACCTGGGCGATTGGGGAACAACCCATGGCATGTTGCTCGCGGCCCACCAAAAATGGGGCGCCCCCGACCCTTTGACGGTCGATGCACTCAATGACCTGTACGTGCGTTTCCGTCGCGAAATGAAACAAGACCCGACCCTCGAGCAGCTTGGACGGGATTGGTTCAAAAAACTCGAAGATGGGGATCCCCAAGCACGCAACTTATGGGAGCAGTTTCGCAGCATCTCCCTCGGCGAATTTCAATCTGTCTACGACACCCTCGGTGTATCCTTTGAGGAAGTACGCGGCGAAAGCGCATACCTCGACGCGATGCAGCCGGTTCTCGATCTACTTGCCGAGCGCGAGCTATCCTCGGTGAGCGAAGGTGCCCTGGTTGTTTCGCTGGACGATCACGACATGCCTCCCCTGCTCCTCCGCAAGCAAGACGGTGCTACGCTATATGCGACGCGCGATCTCGCCGCGGCGATATACCGATGGGATACATACCAGTTTGCCCGCTCGCTCTACGTCGTCGATCGCGGTCAGGGGCTCCATTTTCGTCAACTGTTCACCGTCCTTGCCAAAGCAGGTTTTGACTGGGCCAGCCGATGCGAGCATGTATCCTTCGGTTTGGTCCGTATTGGTGGGAAAAAAACAGGGACGCGAACAGGAAACATTGTATTACTTAAAGAAGTCCTCAAAGAAGCATCTGAGCGATCGCGCGAGCGAATGCTCGAGCGCCCAGAAAATACCAGCCTTGACGAAGAAACACTAACCCGCACCGCCGAGCAAGTCGGAGTCGGCGCAGTGGTATTTGCAAACCTCGCTTCCCAGCGGGACAAAGACGTCGATTTTGACTGGGAAGACGTACTCTCCACCGATGGCGACTCTGGCCCCTATGTACAGTACGCCCACGCGCGATGTTGCCGGTTGCTGGCAAAAGCAGAGTCCTCAACCAGTAGAGAATCGTCAACCGGTGGCGAATCTCCTAAAACGACTCCAGTCGATCCAAGCCTCCTGCAACACGATAGCGAATGGGCACTTGCCCTCAAGCTCCTCGACGTGGGGATTGTTGTCCACCGCTGCGTCCAAACCAACGAGCCTCACCTGCTCTGCCGATATCTGCTCGATCTGTGTGCCCTCTTTTCTCGTTGGTATACACTCGGCAACCAAGATGCCGGGCTCCGCATCCTATGCGAAGATTCCGCGACCCGATCGGCTCGACTCGCTCTGGTAGAAGCAACACGAGAAGTCCTCCGCACAGGGTTGAGCCTGCTGGGCATCCAGGCCCCTGCTGCCATGTAACTCAATCTCTTGCAGCTTTTGCTCCCACCTCCATGCGCGAGGACCTGAGCCCATACCACGCCCACGGGCGAGGCGGCGCCCAAATCCCACTGCTCGCGCCTCCCCTCACTCATCAAGAAGGCGCCGCAACGACATGATCGCCCCGCCAAACAAGATCCCCGCCGCAATCAAGCATACAATCAACCCCGCGATCGGGATGCCTCGGTAACGGACCGATACTGCCTTCTTTGCTCCACCTGCCTCGATACTTACTACCCCCGCGTAGTTTGGAACCCATTGCACCATCGTCGCTCCCGCTTCGGGGAGAAACACCGTCTCGGATTTCTTCACCACGGCTTCGGGATGACTCACGATGCGAATCTCATCGACGCTCTCGGATACATGAATCTCCGTGGCCTCTCCCACAGTCACAACCGGCGAAGCAACCGTAATCTGCAAGCACAATGCGATCATCGGCACGATTCCCCCCGTCATGATCATAGGGATGCCTCCTTGCGTCGACGCGTTGTAAGCACGATAGCACCTCCGATCGTGGCGATAAACCAAAACCCAAACACGGCCTTTGGCAACCACGCGACATTGTCGAGTTTCTCAGCGCCTGCGGTAAAAAATCCGTCACCATCGAGTCCAAATATAGAGATAGAAACCCCTACTTCGTTCAATACGTTAAAGGTCAAAACAACCAACAATAGCAGCGGCACAACATACTTGATCCACATATCAAACCCAGGCCCCAAGTGAATCCGCGAGTTCACATTGATTTCATCGCGCAGCTTGCCAATCCCGTACACCCAGCCAATCAGAAGCGCCTCGACCAAACCGACAACCAAAAGGCTATAGCCAAACGACCAATGGTCAAATAGCTCAAGAAACAGCAACCCGGAAGTGGCAGCCGGCTTGCCCCCACTATCAAACATCAGTGGCAGCGCAAAGGCAATCGATCCGACAACGCCAAAACTCGCCATAAACATAAGGGACTTGCCGCGAGACCAACCAAATTTGTCGCACAGCGCCGACACTGGACTCTCAATAATCGAAATCGAACTCGTCAAGCCGGCAACCAAAAGCAGCAAAAAGAACAAAAACGCAAATAGCTCCCTTGCTGCGGGAAAATCCGCGATCCCCGAGGGAATCACAACAAGGCTCATCCCCAAGGTGCCCGTGCTCTCACCCGGATATAAACTATAGGCAAACAACATGCTAAAGATCGCGACTCCAGCGATAAACTCAAATGAGCAATTCAAAAAGCTAACCATGCTGCTATTGGTCACAACATCTGCCTTTTTCGGAAGGTAGCTCGCATATGCGGTCATCGTCCCAAGCCCAAGGCTGAGCGAAAAGAACATCTGACTAAAGGCACCCTGCCACACGGCCGGCTTGGTAATCCCAGAAAAGTCAGGCGTAAATAGGTACCAAACGCCCTGCAGTCCTGTGTCCAGTGTCAACCCGCGGACAACCAACACGAGCATAAACAGCCACATGAGTGGGACAAATACTTTTACTGTCTTCTCTATCGTTCTTGTTCCGCGCGATAAAAACAGCAAATTGAGCGCCCAGATCGCCACGGCAAGCATCGCCGGCAACCATGTTTCCAAAATTCCACCAAACGTCTTTCCGACACTAGCCCGCCCCTCTGCATAGAGCTCCCCAAACGCAGACAACATCATCGCGGCCACCCAGGCTAGCACCGTAACGTAATACATCGCGATGATCGTGGCGTTGAGCAATGACCACCAACCAATAAACTCCCCCTTGGCCCCTGCCGTTTTGCGCAACGCCATCGGAAACGCACCCCGTTGGGTCTTTCCGATGCCAAACTCGACGATCATCATCGGAATGCCAAGCGCCAACAACGCGACAAAATAGGGAACATAAAATGCCCCACCGCCATAACGATAGGCATTTGCGCCAAAGAAGACGATGTTCCCAAGCCCAATCGCCGAGCCAGATGCGGCGAGGATGAAGCCTAATTTGGACCCCCACAATCCGCGTTTTTGCATTTGTGGTTTTGCCGACGTTTGGTTCATGGTTCCCGGCGATCTCCCACGACGGCCGTAGGGATTTGCTCACGCATCCTAGGTTTAGTTCGAAAACTATTGCGCGCCCCATCTACCCACGGTCGTGCAGGAGATGATGTTTCGTGGTCGCGGCCATCCAACACCTGAAAACAATTGGACGCGCTGGCAGTGTTGTCGGGGGGCGTTGCCCCCCGTTGTAAACGAGAGGGGGGGAGGCGCTTCCGATGCTCACGTACGCCAAGTACGGGGGGCTTGGCCCCCCGTTGTCGACCGGAGGGGGGGAGGCGCTTCGGTTCTCGCTCCGCCTTGTATCTGGGGCTGCTCATGACGTTTTCGAACTAAACCTCGTAAAATAGTCCTGCGTTAAACGGACCACAGTCGGCATTAATAAAGTTACCGCTATGAGGTTTGGCACCGCCATGAGTCCAAGGGCAACGTCGCTAAAATTCCAAACCGTTTCTAGCCGTGTTGTTGCTCCAATGTAAACAAATCCAACATACACCGCACGGTAGACGATGACGTACCTGATGCCAAATAAATAGGCGACACATCGGTCGCCATAGTACGACCACGATATCATCGTTGATATCGCAAATAAGAATACGCAAATCGTCACCACATAGTTACCGCGGGGAAAAATCGGTGCGAGCCCGGTCTCAAACCCCCATGCGGTCAGTGCGGCCCCATTCTGGAGCAAGCGCCCCCTGACGACCGCATCGACCTCGCTCCCGTCCGCTAAAAACGCCGCCAGCGCGCCACCCTTTTGATATCGAATCGATCCACGCAGAGGCTGCTTGCCGACATAAATCACGGGGTCTGCAATCGGCCCATGGTTGGCTTTCAGTTGCACTTGCGCCGGCTTCCCCTCATTGACTGGCCAAGTTTTGCTTTGCTCTTGCGTTGCGACAGCCGCCTTGTCTTCCGCTTCATCGCTGGAGACAGAAACGTGAGCAAGCGGAACTTCGGCCTGCTTCTTGACGTCCCAGACACCGGTGACAACAATCACCAGCCCAGTCATGGTGCAGATAATCAGCGTATCAATCAGCGGCCCCAACATCGCAACCGCTCCTTCGCGAACCGCCTCTTTCGTTTTCGCAGCGGCGTGGGCGATCGGTGCGCTCCCAAGTCCCGCCTCGTTCGAAAACAGGCCGCGCTGGACCCCCCTGAGCAGAGTGATACTAAAGATGCCCGCGACCGCACCACCAACGCCGGCCCGCGGCGCAAATGCATCGTGCAAAATCGTTGCAAATGCCCCCGGGACCTCTGCCGCGTTGACAAACAAAATCGTCAACCCAGCTGCGATGTAAATCAACGCCATCGTCGGCGCGATTTTGCTCGCGACTTTTGCAATCGTGCGAATTCCACCGAGAATGACGGCACCAATGACAACTGCGACGACAATCCCGACCAAATGAGGATTGAGACCAAAGTCCGCCGCTGCACTCTCAGCGACCGTGTTGGCTTGATTCATATTTCCGCCGCCGAAGGTAAAAATAATCGCGCACAGCGAAAATACAACCGCCAGGGGCTTCCACGCTTTTCCTAAGCCCTGCTCGATGTAGTACATCGGTCCACCGGCGACATCGCCACGCTCATCTATCTGTCGGTAGTGGAGACCAAGCGTACACTCGGCAAACTTGAGCGCCATGCCAAAAAAGGCCGTTACCCACATCCAAAACAGCGCGCCCGGCCCGCCAAAATGGATCGCAATGGCAACTCCGGCAATATTACCGATCCCCACCGTGGCCGATAGCGCTGTTGACAAAGCTTGAAAGTGATTGACATCACCTGGATCGTCTGGATCGTCATAGCGCCCCAAGACCACGCGTATCGCATGGCGCACTTGACGCAATTGGATAAACGCGAGCCGAGCGGTGACATACAGCCCCGCCCCCAGCAAAACGACAACGAGCCACGGAAGCTGGGCAGGAAATCCCCATACGTAACCCAGCAAGGTCTCCACTACCGAGGACAAGGCATCCATACCTGATTGGACATAACGCGGCAATGCAATCCAATCAAGTCGGCTAACACCTCAGTTTCGCGAAGTTTGCCTTCTGGCCCCCCCCCACCTACATTCCCACGCTCCAAGACGTGCCCGAGGAGCTGAGAGACCAACTTGCCTGTTTGGCAGAAACTGGCAAGCCCTGCGCGGAATAAAAGCGCTCCTGCTAACTACACACGAATAAGCAGCCGGCCTGTGAAAGGAGGCCGGCTGTTTTGCTACCGTCTTCAACGGTTTCATCGCTCGGCCTAAGGAGAAATTCGGTACGCGAAACAGCCATAGTTAGAAACGGGATACACAGCTCCCTGGAACTTGTTTGCATCACAGTCCGGTGAGCTCTCCGTCGCAATGGGGGAAGCCTCATACAAAATTCTTTCCTGTGCGTCATTCAATCGAATCCGATATACTTTGTTTTCGCCTGGGCGAGTGACAGATTCACAACCGTAGCTCAGACGAAACTGGACCTGCTCGGGACTGAGCCCCAGTTGTGCAAGTAGAGAAAAAAACTCAAACGTACTTTTTCTACACCCACCAACCCCAAAGCTCGCTCTCTCGGGCGGCACTTCGGGCATCTTCACCGACCTGACGCTACTAAAAACGCTCCCAAAGTGGCTCTGCCACCTTTCTGGTTCGTCATCTCGGCCGAATTTACGAAAAAATGGATCAGGATTTACGACTGTCCAACCACCGCCCTCTACCGTCATGTCACAGTGCGCTCGCAATGGTCCGATTTTTCCAGCGCCGTCTGGGTCAAGCCAGTAGAGACCATCGCTGCTATCGGGGTAGGAGCTTTTGATCGCCTGGCACGATGCCGCGGCTTTGTCCGTACTGGATCCATCTGGCAACACTGCTTCGACACACGGGATTTCCATTGAGATCGGGCCGTTGAAACCAAAATCGAGAAATGGAATCCGCCACCACGGCGCCGTGCAATGCAATGTATCGTCAAAACCAGGTGTATAGTGCTCATAGGCACCGATATCGGGTAAGAAGAAAGAGCCTTGTTGAAGAAACGTGTCTGCGCGTCCTCGCAACTCAGGGACATTGACAACAATTTTTGGCTGGTCAAGTGTGGAGGCAATGTCTGCTAACTTGTCCTCGAAGACAGCTTGAGCGGTTTCCGAGTCTGCAAAGCAACTTTCTTCGGCATTGGGAAACCGGCGTATATGTGTGGGGCCATCAATGGTGAGTGCTCGTGCCGATGAGATTCCGTCAATGTTTCCCGCGGAAGCGCCCCAATTCACCGTAGTTTGGCCGGCACCTTTACACGTATCGGGCACATTGACGACGACACGATGTGGATCGGACTGAGGCTGCTGAGATGAACTGAGTATATGGACGAGTGGTTCTTGGGCGGTAACTGGTTGGCTAAAGTCCATGCGTAGTGCGCGATACGTTTCATCACCACCTGGCTGGCTCGATGTTATCGATTTGATCGCGGGTGGAGGAAAACACGGAACTTTGACATGAAATTCACTGTCTGTGGCGGTCCACGTCATCCAATCTGGGCGCGTGCATCGATGCAGTTCAGCACATGCCGGATCAGTGCAGGTGGGATCTCGAACAACATCCACTTGTGTGCGGTCATGCACCCATCGATTCTCAAACATAGTGGTTTGATTGCCATGAAGTCTTGTCCCATTGGGCGCTTTGAGTGCCGGGACCAATACTTCAATGTAAGCCGTGGATTCTTCAACCTCTGCCGCAAACCGTTGATGGCGATCATTGGTTTCCTGCATAGCCGCGGAAGGATATGCGGCGAGCTCATCACATACTGCTTGTTGGGGGCCAAGTTGTCCATGGGTTCCAATAATGTGCAACGTTGTCGCGTATTCAACGTCGTCAACGGTCATCATTTCCAACTCATTCACCCATTTTACATCAACAACACCAGGAATTTTTCCAGGAAATTTTTCGCATTGCTCGGGAATGTTTACAATAATCGCATTGGGATCTGCAGGCAATGGCGCTCCCGCCGCATCATAGCGATGAACCAGGATGTTTGCGCGCTCAACCAAACTGGAAAACTCAAGCTCGAGTGCGAGAACGTTAGGGCGAATGCCGCGAATACGGGGAAATGGTTCGATGAGTTTTGACCCGATAAACTGGCGCCACAAAGCGAGTTTCCCAGTGGCTTTGCCTTCATCGCGAGCCGCAGTATAGGTAGCATACTCGGGGGTATTTCGGCTTAATGTGTGGCTCAATGCGCCGCCAAAATCACCTAAATACATTCGATCGCGGTTCTCAAGAACCGCGAGTTGATCAGGTTCGGTGACCCACTTTTGTAGCCGAGTGAGATCAAGAGTATCGACCCACACGAGATCAAAGCCACTTGCCCCCGCAACATTGGCGAATACTGTTGAATTGAAAAGACCAACACCATGCGCCCGACAGGTATCCAACATCAACAACGCCTTTTTGTGTGGCGCCAGTTCCGCTACGGCTGCGGTGAGTTTGGTCATGTTGACCAAGATTCCGCATTGGGCAATATCGTCTTCAAGAACATCATTCTCCGTATTGTAGGGAACATACTGCATACGAAACACATCAGCCGCCGCATACTCGGGAAATAGTAAATCATATTCGTCGCTGCGGGCGACACATTCGTCAAAACGACTTGCGGTATCCGGAGTCCACGACCAATGGTCGGCGACCATATGAAACGCCACACCTTGAGGTCCGGGGTCAAAATAGCTGTGTCCGTCTACGTACATAACTTGCACCGTTGGATCTTTCATCCAGTGAACCAGCGCTTCCGCCGCGCGGAGACCTGGAGAATAGGCCAGTGCGTTGTTGGTGACTACATGCCCAGGAAACATCTTGGCCAGGATTTCCAAGCGCTCGGATGCTTCGTCGTCCCACTCCGCGTATCCATGCCAGTAGACAACACGGTTGGTCATCGGTGTAAGGGTGAGGCTTGAGCCAATTCTGTAGTACTCTTCACCAGGAATCACAGGCGTAAGAGGTTCTGACGAATCAGCAGCGCTGGACACTGTTGGCGTAGTAAAAAACATAGGGGTTGCTGTCTGATCCCGAAGTGCCGTTACATCTTCTCCAAGCAGCACAAGTACTTCTAGCAACGGATCTGGGTCGCCTCGCTTTGCACTGGCAAGAAGACGAACGATTTCTGAGATCGATTGGTAGGAATAGATGCCCGGACTGTCTGTACTTCCTAGTACTAAGAACAAACCTGACAGGTCTGGACTGGGCTGCAAAAACCACCGATTTGATTGCAGTATTTTGGTGGCAAATCCCGTCTGGACCGGAGCACCCAAAGCGATCAACTCAAGATCGCTAAATCGAAGGTCGTACTCCCTGAGCGCGTTGGTGTACTTGGGATCCACCGGAACCAAGGTAATGATCGGAGCATCCGACCCAACACTGGGAAAATGGTAACTTTGAATCGTCCCGGCATTGACGACGTGTTTGTCGAGATACTCGCCGATGGCAGCACGATAGTCACCATCCTTGTTGTGATTATACAAACACGAAACATTGGACATAATTCCAGCAACGTCGGCAAGTGTCTCGGTTACTCGACATTGCCCGAGGGAGGGAGTTGTCTCAGCAGGATACTTCGCTATCATTTTGTCACGGCCAACCTGTGCCACCTGGGGGGGATTGGTCAAGTCTTCTACGTACCGTACGTAGAGATTACCACTAAAGAGTTGACGCTCCTCAGAGCTCGCTTCGGTGAGGATTTGACGAATCTGTGGTAGCGTCGCGATTTGTGGATTCGCATCAACGGTGCGACGATATTCGACATAGCGAAAGATATGTTTGCCATCGCTACCAAAGTCGATCTTGCTCCGATCGTGCTGTGACAGAACCATGACCGCGTTGCTGGCGTTGTTGTATTGCGCAAGAACCTGTCCACGTTGCTCGTCCGACAATCTCATAAGACTTGTATACGAGCCGATTTGAGTATTGGATGGCGAGGTATTAAATAGACCAAGGAGTAACTGTTCGTTGCGGGACCACGCATCCGAAGTAACAATGCGAGACAACTCCGATGACATGCAAAGTCCCGACTCGCAGGAGTTGCTGAGACAGTCGTTGTCTACGATACATGCTTCGTCGGCAGCGCAACCGCCGCAGTTACCACCGCAATCAATCCCTGTCTCTTGGGTTCCTCGTTCGCCGTCGTTGCAAGAAGTTGTCTGATCCTTCTGCCCACCGCAATTTGCGAATGCCGTTATTACGACAAGAGTTCGAGCCATTGAGTTCAGCATGCCAACGGGATAGCACGGAGCACGCAACACGAACATAGAAAAAATCTGAACTATCTAGTGAAGTATTGCGTCTTACTGACGCATTTTATTGCGTGCCCCTGATAGCTTCCCTTAAGCTGAAGTTCCTAGGCTGTTGAAGCCCTGATTGCGCCAGTATCGGCGCAATCAGGGCTTTTGTGCGTAATAAGAAGTGACTCGCGCCGCAGTCTGTTGGCATGTAATAGTTGTTATTGTTGCAAACAATTATCATCATAGACATTGATCTATGGTTATATTCATATACTATGTTGGCATGTATATCGCCACGATCCCCAATCGTGATTCGCCACCAGCCATTTTGTTGCGGGAAGGATATCGCGAGAATGGCAAGGTCAAAACCCGCACCCTGGCAAACCTGTCAAAATTGCCAAAGGAAGCCATCGAAGCATTACGTCGGTCGCTGAAAGGGGAGCCCCTTTGGTCGCCAAAGACCGCGTTTCAACAAGTCGAATCTTGGCATCATGGCCATGTCGAGGCCGTGATGCGCGCCATCAAACGCTTGCGGTTGGAATCCTTAGTCGGCGCACGGCGGAGCCGACAACGGGATTTGGTGGTGGCAATGATCGTGGGACGGATTCTGGAACCCGACAACAACAAGAACAGTAAGCTAGCCAATACTCGGTGGTGGGAAGTGACGACACTGCCGCAAATGCTCAACCTAGGGGGAGACAGACGAGGACGATCTGTACGCAGCGATGGACTGGTTGTTAGAAAGACAAGGGTCGATCGAAAACAAACTCGCAGCACGGCATCTTTGCGAAGGGGGACAGGTGCTCTACGACTTGAGCTCAAGCTACTTCGAGGGAACAAGCTGTCCTCTCGCTGCACTGGGATATAACCGCGATGGGAAAAAGGGCAAGTTACAGGTGAACTATGGCGTACTCACCGACGAGGTCGGTCGACCGATTGCGGTTTCTGTCTTTCCTGGCAACACAGCCGACACGAAAACATTCATGCCTCAGGTCAAAGCCATGGAAGATCGCTTTGGCATCGAATCTATGATTTTGGTTGGCGATCGTGGCATGATCTCAGGAAAATTAATCGACGAGTCTCTCCGACAACGAGACAATGTGGAGTGGATTACGGCACTCAAATCCGAGACCATTCGTACCCTTGTCGAAAAGAAACATCTTCAACTCGGTCTCTTTGACGAAAGAGACCTGTTCGAGCTATCTCATCCAGACTATCCCGAGGAACGATTGATCGCATGCCGAAATACCGAGCTGGCCAAGCTGCGTGCTCGAAAACGCCGGTCGTTGTTAGAGGCAACCCAAAAGGGAACTTGAGAAGATTCAGTCCAGCGTGCGGCGAGCTAAGCTTCAACGTGACAAAGCAGCAACTTCTACAAAAAAATCTACTGCGTCACGGAAACACAAAATTCTTGGCAAAGACCAAATTGGTGTGCGTGTGGGAAAGATTATTAACAAGTACAAGGTAGCCAAACATTTTATCCTAGATATTGATGATGAATCCTTCCACTTTCGAATCAATGAATCCGCTGCCGTAGCAGAAGCTGCTCTCGATGGGGTCTATGTGATTCGCACGAGTGTCTCGGCCAAGAGACTTTCTGCCGCGGATGCCGTGAGAAGCTACAAGAATCTCAGCCGTGTCGAGCGTGCATTTCGGTCCATGAAGACGATGGACCTCAAGATCCGTCCCATTCGTCACTACTTGGAGCGACGCGTACAAGCTCACATCTTTCTGTGCATGCTCGCCTATTATGTCCAGTGGCACATGATAGAAGCATGGCGGCCATTGCTGTTTGCGGATGAAGATCAGCAAGCAAAAAAGAATCGTGACCCCGTCGCGCCGGCAGTCAGATCGGATCCGGCACTCCAAAAGGTCCATTCCAAATCCCTCGACAACGAGACCGAAGCCCATAGCTACCAAACACTTCTCAAACTCCTCAGCCAAATTGTCAAAAACCGCTGCCAACTCACTGGCCACGTTAACCACGATCACTTTTTTGAAATCGTAACCACTCCGAGTCAAAAACAGAAACAAGCCTTCGACTTGCTTAAAACCATTGCGGTGTAGGCAGAATGCTGCAGCTGTTTCGACGCTATCTTTTTCGAAACCATAGTGGTTTTTGCAGTATCTGCTTAGGAACTTCAGCTTAAGGATTGGCTATCGTTTTTTTGCACTTTTTTTTAGCCGTTTTGCAACCAGGAACCTAGTACTACTTGGTCACTTCGGTGGAGGAGCGAGGAATGTGCCAAACGAGGCCCTATGCGAGTGCGCCCACAGCGACCGACCAAGGCGTACTTGATGTACGTTGACCGAGGGAGCGAGGACGTAAACCGCATAGGGACCGTTTGGTGCATCCGCAGTCTACGCGGAAGTGACCAAGTAGTACTAGTCCCAAGACGATGGGGTTTGCGATGAGCGCTACTGGCCTATGACTGTCGGGAACTATTCCGAGCCCGTTAGCCACGTCCAGGCCTGTTCGCGATGTTCGAAGTATTTTAGCTGCTGAGGAAGAATAGGACCGACGAGCCTGAGATAAGCCTTAAGCCAGCGTCGATTGCCAACGACAGCCATTTTTTCGGTTCCTTTCCACAGCATACCGAGATGCTTGAACTTCTCCGCCACAGCGGACAATTCAAAACCAGAATAGCCGCGCATATCGATGAGAATAAGCGCTTTTTGGTTTTTCTCGACAATCTCCTCGATCCGGCGGACATACGCGCGCATGTCCTGTGCAGTAAACTTTCCTATAAACTCCGCTGCAATCGTACGTGGATCGGCGATAGGAGGATCAATGAAACGAATCCCCGAGTCGATACCGTCAGTTGCCTGTTGCGAAATCATAGTCAACCCTTTCTGCCTCAATGCGCCGGGCGAGCCCCAGCAGAAAGCGCTGGAGCTCACCGAGTACTACTAGCCTGTTCATGGTCCGGCTGTCACTCTGTGCTTACGCGAATCTCGCGTGTTTTTTGGTCCGAATCGGGAAGCTTGGGCATATGGATGTCCAGCACTCCATTTTTGTATTTAGCCTCGATCCGCGCACCATCGACGCGCGCCGGCAGCCCAATGACACGACGAAAGTGTCCATAGTAGCGCTCCGTGATGCGACGCTCGTCCGATTTCTTCTCAGATTCGGTCCGCTTCTCTCCCTCAATCGTCAACATATCGGCGTCCTCAGACAGCGTAACTTTGATATCCTTTTCGTCCATGCCAGGAACCTCAGCCGAAACATCGACAAATTTTTTGGACTCCGAAAGCTCGACATTAGGAAAAAAGTCACCAAATCCGGACCCTGTTAGGCCAAGCTGAGATCCATTGGGCCAAAACGACTCAAACAAACGATTCATCTCA
The DNA here is from genome assembly GCA_965223575.1 of Kofleriaceae bacterium. GTDB lineage: Bacteria > Myxococcota_A > Polyangia > Haliangiales > Haliangiaceae > CBDCWZ01. The sequence goes on along the minus strand of CBDCWZ010000125.1, from coordinate 12,406 downwards.
CGCTGCATCGCTGCCAAAGATCGTGGCTCAGCGGGTTGTTGCGCTACCTGCCCCTGTCGTCGCCAGGGGATTAGATCTTGTAGTGACATCATCTCCTCCTTTGTTGAATTGCTGCGACATCCATGTGTGCATCGATCAGGATGCAAACGCCGGACCAGCCAAAAGTTATCTCTCGGCTATGGTTCCATAAAGGTTTGCATCAATGACGAGAAGTCTTCACCTGAAAAAATCACGCATTGTTGGGCAAAAATCCGCTAAGGGTCTGAGCATAAATAAGTTGGTCGATTTGGGCGTTGGCCGGATGTTGCTCATTGCGCCGCCAGACGGAGCCCGGAGGTCTCGGCCTTGGATTGCGGAGATTGGTCGCCGTTTTGTGACCAAATCGCACGAAGCAGCGCACCGGTCTGCCACACGAACACAGGAAATACACTTGCAATGGCGATCAGCAGCCATGCATTGGAGCTTGGGGGCACAAGGCGAAGAACCCCCGCGAGCGGCGGCCAATAAATCGACGCTGCGAGCAAACCTGTGCAAAACGCTAATGCCCCCCAAATGTATGGGTTCTGCGTAATCTCATTGCGTAGGATCCGCGTCCCCCGAGACCGCATATTCAAGACATGCCACAATTGCGCAAAGGCGAGCGTTAAAAATGCGACCGTTACCGCCTCGCTCGTTGGTATCACAAGCCAACCGAGAGCCAGACCAAAGGAAGTGAGAGTGGCAGTGGTAATCAGCCCCCCGTGGAATGCAATCTGCCGCCATAGACGTCGGGGTATAATCGCTTGCTTCGGATCGCGTGGTTTTCTCTGCAGGACACGTGGGTCCCCCTCACCCGCCCCCAACGCCAACGCCGGAAACACATCGGTGACGAGATTGAGAAACAAGATCTGCAGCGGCAGCAAGGGCAACGGCGCACCGACTGCCGTCGCAAGTCCGATAACCAACACCTCGCTGAGGTTGCACGATAGCAAGTAGACGACAAAGCTGCGGATATTGTCAAAAATGACCCGCCCTTGGCCCACGGCGTAGGCGATCGTCGATAAACTATCGTCGCGAAGCACGAGATCGGCGGCTTCGCGCGCGACATCGGTTCCCCTCGCCCCCATAGCGACTCCGATATCAGCTTTTCTCAGCGCGGGTGCGTCGTTTACACCATCGCCGGTCATCGCCACAATGGCACCAGTTTGCTGGTACGCTGCGATCAGGCCCAGTTTTTGCTTTGGGCTCACGCGTGCAAATACGTTGCAAGCGAGAACCGTTTGTTTTTCTGCCACAGACAACGACTCAATATCGCTGATCTCGTCCCCCACCAGCGCACACTCAGAGTCCTCGGCAATCCCGACTCGCTTGGCAATGCTGAGCGCGGTTTCCGGATGATCCCCGGTGATCATCACAATCCGAATTCCAGCATTTCGACACGCCAAAACCGCATCGCTAACATCTTCCCGTGGCGGGTCTAAGAGCCCAACCAAGCCAACCAGGGTGATTGCGCAATAAGGGTCGTCATCCTGGCTCACAGAAACCTTTTGCCCAAGAGCGATGACGCGCAACCCCTCTTTAGCCAAAGCGCGTGCCTTCTCTGCCCACGCGGCGTGGTCCGAGGGGCCCATCGGTTGTGCGCGCCCATCGCAAAGCACCTGGGTTGCGCACCGGAATACTGCCTCTGGTGCTCCTTTGATCGCAAACCGAAATCCATCCTCGTGCTGGCGATGAACCGTTGCCATCATTTTTGTCTCGGGATCAAAGGCATGCTCCCGAAGCACAGGCTGCATGTCGCGCAGCCCCGCCTGGTGAATTCCCGATTGCTCAGCGGCCCGAAGCAGCGCTACCTCTAGGGGATCCCCAACACCGTCGTCACCGCCAAGCGCAGCGTTATTACATAACGCTGCGACCTCCAATGCTGCGGCTAACTCGCCATCTGCAGCAGTGTGACCCTGCCCAGTAAAACGAGTACTTGTCCCCGAAGTAATCACTTTCTCAACAGTCATCCGATTGACCGTCAAAGTTCCTGTCTTGTCAGCGCACAGAATGCTCGTAGCACCTAAGGTTTCAACCGCTGATAGGCGGTTGACAAGCGCATTTTTTACCGCCATGCGGTGCATGCCACGCGCCAGCGCTAAGGTAGCGATAATAGGAAGCCCCTCGGGAACCGTCGCTACCGCCAGGGCAATTGCGGTCTCCAACGCCAAAAACATCGGCTTTTCGGTCGCGATTCCCACGATCGCGACAATCGCGGCAATCACAAAGGTCACCCAAACCAACCCCTGCCCCAGCTTGTTGAGCCGGCGTTCCAGGGGGGTAATCTCCTCCTTTGCCTCCTCGACCAAACGCGATATGTGACCGAGCTCGGTATCCATTCCCGTCGCAACAACAACGGCTTCACATGAGCCCCGTGTCAACGAAGTCCCCTTAAATAGCATGTTTGCACGGCTCGCCAGCGGGCAATTCGAGTCTAGGATCTGTGTCTGCTTTGATACCGGAGCAGATTCTCCGGTAAACGTCGATTCGTTGGCGAGCAAGCGGCTTGCGCGGATCAGGCGAGCATCCGCGATCACAACATCACCGCCCTCAAGCAGCAAAATATCGCCGATCACTACGTCGCGAGCTGCAATTCTGGTGGTTTGCCCCGATCGCCGAACACGCACCATGGGCATGCGCATTTTGTACAGAGCTTCAACCGACTTTCTCGCCCTCACCTCCGTGACAAATCCGATGGCAGCATTGAGGACCAGCACACAGGCTATCGCAATACCTTCCACCCATTCCCCAAACACAAACGCCACGACGGTGGCGGCGGCAAGTAGCCCCACGAGCAGTCCACGAAACTGATCGAGGAGAATCCTGAGCCGGCTTCGAGTCTGTATCCGGCGGAGCACATTCGGCCCCAGAGATCCAAGCCGCCTTTTTGCCTCCGCAGTCGCGAGCCCTGTTGCGGCTGAAACGTCGACAACTTCCGCGACCGCATGTGCCGCCATCGCCCAGGGACTTTGGGGCTTTTTCACTGGGTTCACCGAAGTACAACTCCTGCTTTCATAACAACCGCAATAGCAAAAACCATGCCCCAGCAAAGACCATGCCCCACGCGAAACCTGCGGAAATTGGAACATGCGGTCATTGGAACGAAAATTGCGAGGCCATGTCAATCATGAGACCAACCCCGACCTGCGTACTTGTCGCCAATGGCGCAAAAGCGAGTTTACTCACCTATCACGATCCGAGTACACCCGACCCACTTCAACTTCGCCTGATTCCCAAATCCAGTCTGGCAAACGCAATCGGCCGAACGCGAGACAGTGATACGTTTTCCGAAACGCGCCCTGGTCTGAAACGATCCAATCCACACAGCCCTCGGCACGGTGTTGACGATCACCGTCAAAAACACCGCCAGGAGAGCGAAAAGCGGTTTGCCACGAAGGTGGCCGAAGAAACCGGGGCTCTATGCCATTCTATGCATGGCTGCCGCCTCGTCGTGGTTGCAGGCCCGGCAATGCTCGGATTTCTCCGGGGCGCATTTTCCCAGCGTCCCAATTTGTTGGATGCAGTTTTCCAGGTGATCGAGCAAGACCAGGATCTGACCGCGCTATCCCCGAGCCAAATTCACGACAAACTCGCATCCGCCAATCTACTCCCCCAACGTCCACGGTTTCATGGTTAGCCCACAGCTCGGAAAAGCCACGCACCAATCGCGGTCGCTATGCGACTAGACGCAAATCTTGCGCGAAAATGCTCGCATCGATGAGGACAATCCCGCTCAATTCCGGCATGGCACTTGCTGTATATCAACCTATTATGACCACCACCAAACATGTTCCAATATCCGGCACCGGGGTAACCATCCTTGTCGTCGATGACGAACGCCTGGTTCGCTGGACGCTCCGCGAACGATTTGAGCAAGAAGGTTACGAGGTCATCGAGGCTGAAAACGGCCAAGAGGCGCTTAAGCAACTCAGCAGCGGAATCGACGTTGTCCTTCTTGACCATCGGCTCCCCGATATGAATGGGATCCGCGTTCTCGAAGCATGTCAACACCTCGACAACGGGATTCCCGTAATCATGATTACGGCGCATTCCAGCGTAGAACATGCAGTCGAAGCCATGCGGGCCGGTGCTTCCTACTATGTGGCAAAACCCTTCGATCTCGACGCAGTCACCCTAACAGTAGAGCGGGCACTCGAAACGACTCGCCTGCGCAGGCAACTACGCGACCTCCAGTCTCGCCAAGAACAGGGAATGCAGATCATTGGCGAGTCGCCTGCAATGAAAAAGGTCAAGGGCTTACTGCCGCGGATCGCGGCGAGCCCTGCGTCCACGGTCCTCGTAACCGGCGAAAGCGGCACCGGCAAAGACCTCGCCGCTCAGGCTGTTCACTCACTGAGCGACAGAAAGGACTACCCCTTTGTCAATATCACTTGCTCCGCGCTACCGGCAACACTGCTTGAGAGTGAGCTATTTGGTCACGAGCGTGGCGCGTTTACCGATGCAAAAACCAAAAAAGAGGGCCTACTTGAGCAGGCAAACGGCGGGACCGTGTTTCTCGACGAGATTGGCGAAATGGAACTACCACTGCAAGCCAAGTTGCTTCGGTTCTTAGAGAACAAAACCTTTCGCCGCGTGGGCGGCTCGAGCGAAATTCATACTGATGTTCGGGTTGTTGCCGCGACGAATGTTGACCTTAAAAAGGCGGTTTCTGAGGGACGTTTCCGAGAGGACCTGTATTATCGCTTGGCGGTCGTCACAGTCCCCTTGCCGCCGCTCCGTGAACGCGATGGCGATATCGACCTACTCGCCGCTCACTTCGTCGATAAATTCAACCGTGAGTTTAAAAAGACGATCCATCAAATTGCTCCCGAGGCACAACGCCTATTGCGCGCGCACCCATGGCCGGGCAATGTTCGCGAATTGCGCAATGCGATTGAGCGGGCTGTTCTACTGACAAATTGCGAGACTCTCAAACCAGACGATTTTAGTTTTCTCCAAGAAACCTCTATTGACGCGACGGTCGTGAGGCTTCCAGCAGGCGGCGTCGATATACGCAAACTAGAGCAAACCCTCGTCGAGCAAGCCCTCGAACGAACCCGGGGCAACCAAACCCGGGCCGCCCGACTCCTCGGCATGAACCGCGACCAAATCCGCTACCGCATGCAACGATACGGAATGCTACCGAGTCCAGCATGAGCTATCCAATTGCAAAGCAAACGCTCGCCTCCGAACCAGCACAGATCGGCCAAGTTGCCGCCATCATCGCCCACCACGTCCGCAACCCGCTCGCCGGGATTAGTGGAGCTCTATGTATCCTTCGCGATCGACTCACGCTGCACGCTGATGACCACGCCATCATGAGAGAAATTCTCGAGCGCATTGCAAAGCTAAACGAAAACATTGAAGAAATCAGGGCTTTTGGTCGCCCCATTGCTCCCAAACCGCAAACCGTTTCCGCTTGGCTCCTTCTTGAAGAAGCAACAACCACGGTAAGTCAGACCCAATTTCCCCATGCAAACATCCAACTTCCGCGCCGAGATATTGCGATTTTTGGCGACCCAGTGCTGCTCAAGCAAGCGATCTGTTGCGTCCTTGTCAATGCACTCGAATCGACCCATGGTGTTGGCACTGTATCCATCTTCGTCAGCCAAGTAGGCCCCAAAGATGCGCCAAAATGTGAAATTGCGATTACCGACAGTGGCCCAGGCCATTCCCAAGACAATATTGAAAAACTATTTGAACCCTTCTTTACCACCAAAAGTCAGCACGTTGGCCTCGGACTAAACCGCTGCCGACGAATGCTGCGCGCCCAAAATGGTGACATCGTATGCCGATCATCCAATTCAAACGGCACAACATTTGTCATCACGGTGCCGGTCGCCCCACCCGAACCGTTTCGGAATGAGTAACAGTCGCGACACCGTGGTGAGCATCGATGGCTCTGTCGCGCTGCGAATCTTAGCTTCTATTCGGTTCACCAACCTCGTCGGTATCCCGAACCGAGTTTAGCGGAATCGAAAGATAGCGCGTTCCGTTGCGATGCGCATCCGGCAACTTCCCAGCGTCGATATTCACCTGTACACTTTGATAAAGTAGGCGCGGGGGGCGCAATGACTGATCGCGCTTGCGGCGAAACTCGACAAATGCGGCTTCGGTGGTCTCAATATTGAGTTGGGGATTGTTGCGCTTTGACGCGCCAATCGTGGTTTTGTAGCGGAGGTCGCGTCCGTTGGGTTGGTAGTCATGGCCGACAAAGACGCGCGTTTCGTCTGGCAGGCTGTACAGACGTCCATGCACCGAGCGGTACAAATCTTGGGCAGACCCTTTCGGAAAGTCAGTACGCCCGGTACCGTAATCATCCATAAATAATGCGTCTCCCGTGAACACAGCATCGCCAATCTGATAGGACATACAGGCAGGGGTATGCCCCGGTGTCGCGATCGCCGTAATTTCCAGCGCGCCTACCGTTAAGCATTCGCCATCTTTGATCAGTTTGTCAAACTGGCTTCCATCAGTAGCAAAACGATCAGGCAAGTCAAAGATCTTCTTGAATGTCTCTTGAACAATCGTAATGTTTTCACCAATTGCAATTTTGGCGTTGAAACGGCGTTTCAACAGCTGTCCACCCGACAAATGGTCCGCATGGGCATGGGTCTCCAAGATCCAGTGAACCCGCAACCCCTCTTTGCTAACAAATGCTGACACTTCATCCACCGACTCTGTACTCGTCTGCGACGCGAGGGGATCAAAGTTAAGCACAGGATCTATCACCACAGCGTCCCGCACCGCAGCGTCCCAAACCACGTAGGTCATGGTGTGAGTACCTTTGTCATAAAATGCTTGAATGTGCATCATGCCTTCCTTTGTGGAACTCCAGTCTGAGGATACTTTCCCAGCGTGTATACTGCAAACGACATATCGGTTGCAGACAACATACCAGTGCAAACAACATACCAGTGGCGTTCTTGCCGATCGTCTTGCAGATCAAATAAGGTCCTGCAATCAAAACGGACCATGGCATGCCCTATGCACTCTCTGACAAAATTCTTATAATTCACCGGTTTTCCAATGAATGATTTTACGCCCATCGCTTCCACTCTCGGAGGACTGCTTATTGGTGTCAGTGCTGCGCTGCTGTTGCTTTCTCACGGAAGAATTGCCGGGATCAGCGGAATCGCTGGTGGATTGATGACCCGCCCAGGACGTGGCGATATTGCCTGGCGTTGGGCGTTCTTGCTAGGCCTTATCTCCGCGGGTGCAATCGCCGCCTTTTTTGACCCAGACCTGTTTGCCAACCACATTGTTCGTTCGCCAATTGCGATCATCACAGCCGGATTATTGGTCGGGTTTGGCACCCGATTCGGAAATGGTTGCACCAGCGGGCATGGTGTATGTGGCATTAGCCGCCTGTCACCCCGGTCCATCCTTGCAACACTTACCTTCATTGGTGCCGGTGCGGGGACTGTGTTTGTCATCCAAAAATGGTTTGGAGGCAACCTATGATCGCCATCGTGCTTCCCTTTATCGCCGGTGCGATGTTTGCTATCGGACTTGCCGTTAGCGGAATGACCCAACCCGCCAAGGTCGTCGGATTTCTTGATTTTGCGGGAGATTGGGATCCCAGCCTTGCGTTTGTTATGATCGGCGCGATTGGGGCGTATTTTCCACTGTACCGCTGGATATTACGACGCAGCCTCCCCGTATTCGGTGCACAGTACTTCCTTCCAACCCGAACGGATCTCGACGCCAAACTGTTGACGGGCGCAGCGTTGTTTGGAATCGGCTGGGGAATCGCGGGATTTTGTCCGGGCCCCGCATTGGCATCCATCGGTACGACTTCGTCTACAGTATTGCTGTTTGTTGGCGCCATGCTATGTGGAATGTTCCTCCACCATATGGTCACAATAACGCTGGCAAGAGGATCGAAACCAACCAGCGATTTCACATCCCAGGCGACGTCTTGAGTATCCGCTTGGGGCAGATCACTCCCCTGCTCGGGTCCCTGCGAGACTACGACCGGAGCCAGTTTCGCGGTGACCTCGCGGCCGGTCTTACGACCGCCGTGATGCTCATTCCGCAGGGAATGGGCTACGCGATGTTAGCGGGTTTGCCTCCAATCTACGGCCTATACGCATCGCTGGTTCCGATCTTGATCTACGCAGTGTTTGGCAGCTCACGACAGCTCGCAGTTGGCCCCGTCGCAATGGTCTCATTGCTTGTCGCTTCTGGTGTCGGCTCGATTGCCGCGCCCGGAACCGATGCGTTTATCACTTACGCGATTATGCTCGCGGTGATGGTTGGCATCCTTCAACTTGCCATGGGGATTGCTCGACTTGGTTTTTTTGTAAACTTCTTGTCGCACCCCGTTATCAGTGGATTTACATCCGCTGCGGCCCTGATTATCGGATTTAGTCAGCTCAAGCACTTGATCGGTGTGGACATTCCTCGCAGCAGCGAAGTGCATACCATAACGATTTACGCATTTTCCCACGTCGGCGAGGTCAGTCTGCCAACCGTCTTGATCGGCGGCGTCAGCATTGCGGCACTGGTTGTCTTAAAACAGTACTTGCCGCGCTGGCCGCGCGCCCTACTCGTCGTTACCGCAGCATCGCTGGTTACCTGGACGGCAAAATTGGACAAGGCAGGTGTCGCAATTGTTGGCGCTGTCCCAGCGGGACTTCCTGGGTTTGCATTGCCCAGCTTGGACTTTCAGGTAGCAACCAAGTTACTGCCAATCGCCTTAACGATCGCATTCATTGGATTTATCGAGTCGATCGCAGTCGCCAAGCGTTACGCAAGAGAGAACAGATATGAGGTCAACGCAAATCAAGAGCTGATCGGATTGGGGCTCGCCAACGCGCTTGGGGCATTTTTCCAAGCGACTCCTGTAACCGGTGGCTTCTCTCGCACCGCCGTGAATGCCCAAGCCGGTGCGAAAACGACTGTCGCGGGTATTGTGACGACCCTGGCCGTCGGACTGACGCTTTTGCTCCTTACTCCGCTATTCCATTTTCTCCCCCAAGCAGTTCTCGCCGCGATCGTGATGACTGCGGTATTTAGCTTGATCGACAGCCAGGAGGTAAAAACCCTGTGGCGGGTAAAACGCTCAGACCTCGCAATGCTTGGCACTACATTCTTTGCCACGCTGATACTTGGCATAGAAGAGGGAATCGTCGTCGGCGTCGGCGCATCACTCGTTGTGGTTGTATATCGCACCACCCGTCCCCACGTTGCCGTCCTCGGAAGGCTCCCAGGAACTGAAGTTTACCGCAATGTCAACCGCTTTCCCGAGGCACAAAGGATTCCCGGCGTGTTGCTCCTGCGCCTTGACTCCCAGTTCTACTTTGGCAACGTCAACTTCCTCAAAGAAACCCTAGCAAGACTAGAGGCGGAGCAGGATCCCCCCCTACGCGCTGTCGTGATCGACGCCTCGGGGATCAACCAGATTGATGCGTCGGCAGAAACAGCCTTACATGAGATTTTGGACGACTACCGCAGCAAGCAGATTCAGTTCATGCTCGCTTCGGTGAAGGGCCCCGTTCGGGACGTACTGAAACGATCGGGATTCGCGGCAATCCTTGGTGATGTAGGCTTTGCCCTTCGGGTTCACGATGCAGTCGTCGGTCTCACACAGAGCGGAAAAATCACGCGCAGCTGAGAACTTTCCCGCAATATGGGGATCGTTATTCCGCATTCTAACGACCTTCATTTCTGGCAGGTTTCATGCAGGGAATATTTGGCATCCGACTTCCTTCTCTTCATGCAAAAAGAAGGTGCCCTATGAAACTCAATGTAGAAAAAGCCCGGATCGCACTTGAACATCGACGCCATCGTCTATTGACCAGTTGGAAAAGCAATCAGGACCAAGAAAATGAGCTCCTTCAAACAGATCCCGATGACGGCGAAGAACTTTCAACCAGGCAAAACATGGCCCAACTCGCGGATCGAATTAGCGAGCACGAAATCCACCAACTTGGGGAGGTACTTGCAGCCATCGATCGAATCCATAACGGATACTATGGGTTGTGCACCCAATGCGGAGAACCAATCTCGTCCCGCCGCTTGGAAGTGCTCCCTGAGGCACGTCTATGCGCACCCTGCGCCGGCATCAACAAACCAGAATCGCACTAATGCATCCGAGGGAATCATGAAACTACATGAGATCATGTCGCGAAATCCGATAACCGTCAGACCGGTAGACACGCTCGTTCATGCCGAGAAGCTCATGCTGGCCAACGGTTTCCGGCATCTGCCGGTAGTAGAAAGCGGCCAGCTCGTCGGCCTCCTGAGCCAACGAGATATCTTTCACTACCAGGCACAAATCGGAGAAAGCATTGCCAGTAACCCGACAGACAAAGTGGAATGTGCAATGAGCAGTTGCCCTGAAACAGCAGCTCCCAGCGATTCGGTACTCCTTGCCATTACTCGAATGGCAGAGGACAAGATTGGATGTATTCCGATCCTAGCAGATGGCGAACTAGCGGGGATCGTCACGACAAGCGACGTGCTCCGCTGTCAGGCCACCAAGCCCCGCCCGGCGCAACTGGAGTACACGGTCGCCGACATCATGACCTACAATCCCCAGACCGTTTATACTGACGATCTCTTGGTGGACGCTGCTGCCCGCATGCATTCCTACAAAATCCGCCACCTTCCCGTTATCGACACCGCCAATCGAGTGATCGGGATCATCAGCGATCGGGATGTAAGGACCGCCTTTCGCGACGGAAAGCCAGCAAAAAATGCAACGATACGCGTTAGCCATGTCATGAGTCGTCCAGTAATTACCACAACGCCACGCCAAAGCTGTGCGGAGGCAGCACGAACCCTTGCCAAGCTCTCCGCCAGCGCGATGCCGGTTGTGCACAACGAAAACGGAACCCTAATCGGCATGCTGTCGTACGTCGACATTCTTGCCGCCACATCATAATTGCGCCATTTGCAACACATCGGATGAATTCGCAATACTGGGGAATAATCCGCATCCGGGGAGTGATCAGCCATGGCGAGAGGATAGACTAGTAGCAAACCCCGGTGTTTCTCTTATATGCTCTCATCGAATGCGACAAAGACTGGCCCAGCTTTCTGTGTTTTCGCAACTTGATAACGATCGCCTTAATCAAATCGCCCAGATCACGCATAGTCAGTCTGTCCCTGCTGGCGAGAAAATCTTTGCCGAAGGGCAACATGCGGATCACTTTAGCGCCGTTTTGCATGGACGGGTGGCCTTATCCCTTACGGGATCCGGAACAAAGTCGTTTCCCCTTTGCACAGTTTCTGCCGGAGAAGTGCTTGGCTGGACGGCACTTCTGCCACAAAAACGCTGGCATGTGGCCGCGTACGCGGTCAAAGACTCGACTCTCGTGGTCATCCCCGGAGCAAAGCTTTTGGCCCTTTGCGCCGACGACCACGAGCTCGGATATCAGGTTATGCACAGCGTATTTCAGTGTGTCGCACAGCGTCTGCAAGACACCTGGCTCCAACTGTCTGACTTGCACGCAAAATGACTGCTAAAAGTGCACATAGTTGGATCGATCGGGACAACTTCGCCGCACTGCTCCAGTGCATTCGCACACAGGGCTACCAACTGGTCGGCCCCACTCTCGATGACGCAGCGATCGTGTATGACCACATCAACGATGCCAGCGATCTCCCAATCGGTTGGACCGACGATCAGGCCCCCGGTCACTACCGTTTGCGCCGCAGAGAAGATAATGCCTATTTTGGATTTGTCGTCGGCCCCCATTCGTGGAAACGCTTCCTGTTCCCCCCGCGCGAGACGCTCGTGCACATTCGCGGCACGCAAAGACACCCAACATGGACAGCTGCCGAAAATCAAGCCCCGCCATTTGCTTTTATTGGGGTTCGCGGTTGCGACCTTGCAGCAATTGGTGTGCAGGACCGGGTATTTATCGATGGCCCCTTTGTGGACCGACATTACAAAACGCGACGCGAAACATGCCTGATCGTCGCAGTTCATTGCACGAACGCGGGAGAGTTGTGTTTTTGCGATTCGATGAATACCGGACCACGAGTCGGCCCTGGCTTTGACCTTTGCTTGACAGAGCGCGAGGACGGATTTGTCGTCGAAGTTGGCAGCGATGTCGGTGCCGGGCTACTCAAACAGGTCGATACCAGCCAGGCTTCACAACAACAAGTCGCCGCTTGTGATGCGGCCATCGAAGCATGTCGCCACCAGATGGGGCGCAGCGTGGATACGAACAATCTGGCAAGTTTGTTAGTAGCGAATCTCGACCATCACCGTTGGCAACAAGTTGCCGACCGATGTCTCGCCTGTGGCAACTGCACGCAAGTGTGTCCAACGTGTTTTTGTTTTACAATGGAAGACGTGTCCCTTCTCGCCAATACGGAGTCATCAACCGGTGGAGAGTCATCAACCTGTAGACAATCATCCCGCGATCGGGTG
>CBDCWZ010000124.1:0-21289 GCA_965223575.1 Kofleriaceae bacterium | reverse complement strand
AAAGCCTGTCAAAACCCCCGCCGTGCGCGACCTCGAAAATCGCCTCACACAATCCCTCGGTTCTCAAACCTCGGTACGAGAAAACAAACGCGGCAAAGGGGGACGCATTGAGATCCGCTACGCAGACCTCGATCACCTCGACAGGCTACTCGAGCAATTAATCAAGTAGTGTACTCATACTACGACTCCCCACAGCATACGACAAATCGTGTGAATACGGTGCGGGGGATCAACAGTACCAGGTGACGTTTCTGAGAGAACTGGATATTTGCTAAATCGCGACTCGTACCCTTTTTCTTCACTGCCTTCGCAGGCGATACTACACTAAGATGGACGAACGAGAACATCAGCGAGTTCCATACGCTGTAGAAGTTAAATTCCGCACAACATCATCTTTTCTCGTCGCGTACTCCATTAACCTGTCTCGTGGTGGTCTTTTTCTAGAAACAGATGCTAACGCCCCAGAGGGCGCAGCGGTCACACTGGAATTCTCTGTCCCAAACGGTGATCCGGTCACTGTCCGCGGTAAAGTCGTTTGGCGGCGAGAACAGTCAACCGATGCCGGCCCGACCGGAATCGGCGTCGAATTTGTCGATGTAAACGACGCTCTCGGCTCTCTGATCGATCGACTAGTCTCAGAGTTTCCGGGGATTAGTGTGCTTTTGCTCAGTCAGGACTCGCATAACCGATCAACGATCACGCGCATGATTCGCTCTATCTTCGGAAACGTCGAAATTGTCACTGTTCCCGATCCACAACTTGCCAGATCGATCATGGATGAAGCCGTAGATCTATTTGTTGTAGACATCGATTTCGACACGCCACAAAGCATTGCAGCCATCGAATTTGCCAAACACTCACGAAGTATTCCGGTTGTCGCACTGACAACACAGACTGAGCTCAATCAGAAGTTGCTCGATCTCGGTGCCGACGAGGTACAACCCAACCCGCCGCCCTTTTCGGACTTTCAGCGGTCGCTGGTCAAAGCATTGGGAAAACCAAGCTATATCGGCGGGGCGTGAAGGACTATTTTGACTTGGTCCCAGAGGAAGATGACGCCGATTCCGATCCGGGAGAACTGGCAGCCTTTTCAGAACCAGAAGACGAACTGGATTCAGAGGATGATCCCGTCGATTCTGGCTTGGTCTCCTTGGTACTACCAGTACTACTGGAACCCTCACTGGCGGACGTACCGTTACTCTTCGAGCCACCGGACTCCTTGGTGGAAGAGTACAGATCCTTGTACCAGCCTCCCCCCTTGAGGTGAAAGGCAGACTGAGAGATGATCCGCTCTAGCTCTCCCGCGCAGGCCTCACAGACAGTCTTAGCGGGCTCAGACATGCTCTGCATATATTCGACGACTTGGTTACAACCCTTGCATCGATACTCATAAATTGGCATCGCCTTTCTGCTAACATTTCGGCACGCTCAGTGCAAACCATTCTATGCCGCAACCTGGTCACATTTTATTCATTTCTCCCTCCATATTTCGCGTCAACGGCAGTAGCCCCAACGCCCGGAGGACACACGGGCTTTGCCGAGCACTCACCACTCTGGGCCATGCCCCGACCGTTGTAACCTGGCAAACCGCCAGCTGTCACCCAGAACAGTTTGGCCTCGCGAAACGCCTCGCTCCCCTCACCATCCACCTGGGTGCCAACAGCTTAGAGCTGACCCAGTACGAGGGCATCCTGCCTGACGGCCAAATTCCACTCATCGTGGTTGGAAAGAAACCGGGAGTTACCACCATCCCCCTGTCGGTATTACTCCCCCTGGCTGCCCTTCACTACGCCAAAAATAGCAAACAGTGGCCGACCATTGTTCAGGCCGACTACGGTGCCGAAATCGCCGTCGTACTTGCGAAGACACTTTTTCCAGAAATGCCAGCACCTGGAACGGTGTGCCCTTTGGACGATTTGCAATCAACAGCAATCCTAGACCACAGTCTTCAAGACCTGCTCAACCTCCCGCAGGCCATTCACGAAGAGTACCAGGGTGACGTGCGTGCAATGAGCATCGCTCTGGCAGACAAACTCGTTTCGCAATCACCGAGACTGAAAGAGAAGCTGGCGAAAGCCCGACCCGATGCCGCCGCTTCTGCCAAACTCTTCAGCATTGCCCCCGGAATCGATTCTCACCTCCTACCCGTTTCGAAACGACCTCGAATGTCTGCGGACAAACAGATTGAGCACGTAAGCGCAGAAAAGAAAGTCTATCGCAATACTCTCCAACGCCAGTTAGGATTGACCCGTACGGATTCGACTGCGCTCATCAGCGTCATCGGTCCATTTCACAACAAGATTCTTAGCACCGAAACCATCAATGCAATGCTCCAAAACCGAGCTCAATTTGTGTTTCTTGCTGACCGGGAGGAGCCAGCAGATACGGTTCGACTCCTGGAAGCAAGCGCAAATGCCCATCCAGCGCAAATCGCATTTACTGTTGCAGCGGATCGCGCCATTGTCCAGCGGGTCGTGACAGCAGCAGATTTTGCTCTGTTTTTGCATGCGCCACCTCAGTCTGATCCAAATCAATTGTCCTGCCTGCATTGTGGAGCAATCCCAATCGCTCCTCGATCCGGCGTTTTCTCTGATCGGCTCGTCGATTTTGACAATCGCAGTGAATCAGGAAGTGGATTCCTGTTTCATCCAGAAGATAGCCAAAGTATGGCGCAAGCGATACGACGCGCGCTTTTGACCTATAGCAATCAAAACACATTCAGGCGACTGTATCAGCGGATCATAAATTTTGACCTTTCTTGGACCACCGCAGCGGTACAACACCTACAATTATACGACAAGATCCTTTCCAATCAGCATATCCAGGCTACGCTTAGAGATTCATGAAGGGATCACTAGTGCGCAAACGGTCGCATAGTTGCAAATCCTCGCTCGCTCATTGGGGATTTTGCTTGCTTCTCGCCATGCCGATATGTGTGGTGGCCAGCCAAACACGAGTCGCAAATGCGCAGGGGGACTGGGACGTCAAGCGGAGCCCCTTTGATCGGAGAGTCGTTGCCCGTTACAAGGCAATCCTTCGCCGCAACCCCTCGGACACATCGGCACTTCGTAAACTTACCCAGCTTTACAAACGATACCGAACGATTTCTCTACTGCTCCGCGAATATGAAAAGGCGCTAAAAAAGGCGCCAAAGCGGATAGACTTGGCGATTGTTCTGGGTCACCTACAAGCAAAACAGCGTAAATTCGCCGCGGCGGAGCAAACCTACCAAACCGCTCTTACAATCGACTCCAAAAATCTCGTAGCGTTAATCGCCCTGGGCGACTTGTTCAAAAAAAACAACAAACCAGTTCTGGCGCGCAAGTACTATGACCGTGCCATTCCTTTGGCGGTTTCAGCAAAACAAAAAAAGCTGCTCCTTCGTGAGGTTGCGGAATTTGCTCTGGCAGCAGACGATATCGTGGGCGCAAAGGGATATTTCGAGCGGTATATCGCCCTTGCCCCCAAAGACCTGAGAGCACGCATGGCTCTCGCTGATGCACTCACGCGTCATAAACGGTACCCAGACGCGATCAAAACCCTCAAGGAAACATCCTCTCTCGTCGGTAAGGATGTAACCCGTTCTGTCGAGATCGCATCACGCCTCGGGGTCATTCATGAAGCCAAAGGCGACGACGCAGCGGCAATCAAAGAGTATCGCCGCGCCATCTCTCTCGCAGGGAAAAACCAGTATCTGCAACGGGAGATGACCAACAGGCTCATCGAAGTCTATCGACGGCGAAGAGAACTCCCCGCCCTGATTACCAAGTTAGAAAAACGTTGGGCGAACCAAAATAAAAGAGGTCACTTCGAATGGGACACCCTGGCCAGATTGTATGACGAAACAGGCGATCAGGAGCGAGCAATGCAAGCCTACCAAACAGCAACAAATAAAGCCCCCTACGAACTCGCCACGAGACGCCAACTCATCGCACTTCTAGACAATGCGGGGCGTGAAAGCGAAGCTCTCACCCAGTACGAAAAACTCGTCAAAATCGCCCCTGGCGAGCCACGATTTCAGCTGCAACTCGCAAAACGATATAAAGAAAGGGGGAGCGAAAAAAAAGCTCTCGCGGTGCTCCAAAAACTGTCGAAACGATTCCCAAATGATGCCGGCGTACAAACCAACACAGCAGAGTTATACACGCGATGGGGTCGACATGAGCTTGCGCTCAAGTCCTATACGAGGCTCACCAGGATCGAACCCAAAGAGCCATCGCATTGGGTCAATCTCGGCGAACACTACTACATCCACGGGAACCAGAGCAAAGCAATCGCGACTTGGAAGCGACTCCTACATACAAGGTCGGCTGCCGCCTATGGACGCCTGGCACAGACATACGCCGAGCACGACATGCTCAAGAGGGCCAACGCGATGTACGCAAAATCCATCGCGATGCAGCCCAAAAAAACAGATTGGTATATCGGCCGGGCTCGGGTACTGGCTCGACTACAAAAATGGCCTGAAGCCATCACCGACTGGAAACAAGTATTTGAACTAACGAAAAACAACCCGTCCACACGAGGCATCAACCGAGAATCTCAACGCCGTATTGTCGGGTTGCTATTGCGAACCGGAACAGGCCCCCTCCGCCGGCAAATGGCCAAATGGCAAACCCAGTTTGGCAAAAATCCTCCAGACCTAGACGCGGGTTACTTTCTGGTAGAAGCCCATCTCCGACAAAGATCGTTTCCACAAGCGCGCACCATACTCGAGCGGATCTTATCGATAAACCCGAGCGATATCGGAAGTGTCGAGCAGCTTGTGAAAGTCTATCGAAGCCAGCGCCAATACGACAAAGCTGTCGCTTTGTTGCAAGGACTCATACAAAAACTGGGACCCAAAGATCCTGGGTCGAAGCGTCACTACTATACCCAAATCGCAGAAATTAAGACCGAAGCGAACCAGCATGAAGACGCGCTTCGCTTTGCCCACAAAGCTCTCGAGACTGGCCCTCAAGATGCGACCGGCTACAGACAGCTAGGCCAACGTTATGAAGCGATGCAACGCCACAAACAAGCCATTGAAGCTTATGAAAAGGCGATCGCACTCAACCCGCGCAGCCTGGACATCTATTTTACCCTCGCTCGCCTATACAAGGGCAAAGAAACGAAAAAAGCAGCGCGCCTGTATCACGAGGTCTTAAAACGAGCGCGGGACGAAGACATGTTGCATCGTGCGGGCCGAGAAGCTATCAACCTAGAAGAAATATCGCAAACCCTTGACCAACTCGAGCGTGTTCTTGCTCCACTTGCATTCCGCTTTCCACACAAAGTTGCCTATCGCAAAATTCTCGTCGAGCTTTATGAGAGACATGTTCCTGCAATCGTCGCGAGGAAAAACAACGGCAATGCTGCGCAATCCAAAAAAGCGGAGAAAGAGCTCGCCAAGATTAGCAATAACGCACTCAAGCCGCTACTGGAAGCACTCAACGACAAACAAGACCCGTCGCAGCAACGGATTGCGGTATTTGTTTTGGGACACCTCCACCATCGAGGTGCAGCCGTCCCCTTAGTCCGCTTTGGGAAGCGTTCCCTGCAGACCAAAACCCGCAACCCCACTCAAATAGGAACCCAACTCAATCGCGATGTTCGTATTCACGCAATTGTAGCTGCAGGTCGACTCGGTGAACCAAAAATCATTCCCGAACTCGCCACACTTAGCAAGCATCGGAGCATCGCAGTGCGACAAGCCTCGGTGTTTG
This sequence comes from Kofleriaceae bacterium, assembly GCA_965223575.1. Taxonomy (GTDB): domain Bacteria; phylum Myxococcota_A; class Polyangia; order Haliangiales; family Haliangiaceae; genus CBDCWZ01. The sequence goes on along the minus strand of CBDCWZ010000124.1, from coordinate 15,584 downwards.
CTCTGGGACTCACCAAAAGTGCGCTCGCGATTCCCAGCCTGCTTTCGCACCTGAGCGATTCTGATCAGAACGTGCAAACACTGGCATGTCTCGGGCTGGCTCAAATCGGTGAACAAAGAGTGTCAACCGTGATGGCGAAGGTAGCATTAGACACCTCTCGACATGAAAATACCCGCAGCGCCTGCACCTTTGGGCTCGGATTGCTAAAAGCCGAGAGCGCCACGCCGCAACTTGCATTGGCACTGGAGCAAGGAAGCAACAACGTACAAAAACTCGCAGCCTGGAGCCTGGGAATGGTTGGCGACAAACGCATGGTACCAAAACTCGTGCAAACCGTTTTTCGGCCGCACAAAGAAGTGCGGAAAGCGGCAGTGTGGGCGCTAGGGCAGCTCACTGAGCCCGCTCTTAACACGTTGAAAACCTCTAATAAATTGAGGGCGCCCCGTCGTCGGGCTGGACTTGATAATCTCCTGCGGGAGTATCCCACGCACAACGGTACATTCAACGCCGCCGCTGCCGTTGCACAACTCCCCGGACCACTGCCGCGCACCAAACTCGATGCCGGGCTCATTGTCGACTACGAGAAAGAAATTACCGCCTCCATACTCGGCGCACTGGGCCGACATCGAGACGTAATGCTCAACATCCTGGGCGACCTAAACAACGCAAATCGTCCAAACAACTCAAACACTTCAAACAATCGTGCTAACACAATCAGTCTGGGGCCAATCACCAAACACTCGCAACAAACCAGCCAAACGAAGCCCGTCAACGCAGCGATTCATCGCATTGCCACCGAGATCTCCCCACATATTCTCAAGCTCACCTCCCACACGGACCCAGAAATTCGTAGTCTATCCGTCGTCGTGGCTGCACGATTGCCAGTTCGCCAGGTTGATGAAGTCCTCGCGCGCTCCCTTAAGGACACCAAACTATCTGTCCGCCTTGCCGCGATCGGGGCCACCGCCGAGCGACTTGCTCTCTCACGCCGCCCGGTCTCAGAATTACAAACAACCTTAGAAGCCAAACGTAAAGCGCGAGACTGGCGAGAGCGCCGCGCAGCCGTACGAGCGCTGGGAACCTTGCGGGACATCGGTCGCGACGAACCAGTCCTGGAAGCGCTAGCAGACCCAAATGGCTGGGTACGCGAACAGGCAGCCATTGCATTGGGCCAACTCGGAAAAGCGACATCGGTCCCCGGGCTCCTGAAAACGACCTATGACCGCAGCGAAGCCGTGCAACTCGCTGCGGTGCGAAGCCTCGTTCAGATCGCAGATCCAAGGGCCGTGTCCAGGCTCAAGCAGATAAAAAAGCATCATCGCTCGGCAAAAATTCGAGCGGCAGCGGCACAAGGCACCAAATAGAGCTCATCCCAACCCAGCTCTACCAAGTCCCATTGACGTATTTCTATATGCGAGTAGGGTCCTCAGAACCCCACAATGTCGCTGTGCGGGATGGTTCACGGGTTCGGCCTGTGGGCCCCAGTGGGACGAGACCATATACCCTCCCTGGGCTGCCGTTGAATTGACGCGTGCGAGCACGCGCGGTAAACTTTTTTTCTCTATGGACGTTGGCCTAGTCTGCGACTCGTGCCGCACTTTCAATCCCATGGGGGCACCCTCGTGCTCTCAATGCGATAGTACCTTGGCGCTTGAACCAAATCACCACCCGAAACCTAGCCAACAGGCGCGGGCGGAGACTAAATCGCGGGCGGAGACTAAAGACGGACACACAACTGGGGCTACGTGTCCCGCTTGTGGCGACCCCATCGAAGAAACGCATCGCTTCTGTTCATCGTGTGGCTGTGCAATCATTTCGTCTCAGCAGACAGACCTTTCAAAACTGAGGGAGAGCCCGGGAAAAGGGACACCGAAGACGACAATGCTGTTTAGCGCTATGCAAAAAGCGCGGCCCAAGTTGGTGCTCATCCGAGGAGACGGTGTAGACGGCTTATCGTATTCACTCGCCGGCGAGGACCACATTGCCGGCAGTGGCGATGTTCCTCTCGCATTCCCCCAAGATCCCTACCTATCCCCCGAACATGCGAATTTTATCTATCGAGACAGGAAACTATTTGTTTGCGACCAAGATTCGGTGAATGGCGTATTTATTCGCATTCAGGGAACCGTGGAAATCCAATTTGGGGATAAATTCCTGATTGGCGAGCAGCTCCTGGCGGTAGAGCGTCCGGTAGAAGCAGAGTACACAAGCGCCCGGCCCGATGGAACCTATGCGTTCTCAAGTCCCAATCAGGCTCTTACAATGAAGGTGGTCCAGTTGCTACGGGGAGGAGATACCGGCTTCATCTACGCTGTGGACACCGACTCTGCTGTTATAGGTCGCTCGGGAAACACTATTAATTTTCCTGATGACCCGTTTATTTCTGGGCGACATGCCGAAATTACCTACAAATCAGGCATTCTCAGACTTGCAGATCTCGATTCGAAAAATGGTACCTTTGTGTGTATCAATAAAGAGAAGCAATTGGCCCACGGCGACTATGTTTTTTTGGGTCAGCAACTTCTTCGCGTGGAAATCGTGTAGGATTGTTGCGCTCTAAATCATATTGAGGCTGACCATGATTATCTGCAATCAGTGTGGGAAAGACAACCAGGATCATTTCATCTTCTGTCAGGGATGCGGTACGCAATTGACAAGTGCAGCCCCTGCAAATGAACAAAATGTTGGCACAATGAACACGATGGTGGCTGATGTTGGCCAAGGAGGGCGATCTCCTACGCCTCCCGGTGGCATGCCAGGTGTGTCCGTGGCGAGCTCTCTGGCTGACGCCGCAATCGGGACCGTGGCAGATGGTGCAACACAAGCAGCGTCACCGGCTGCCCCAGCTGCATCCGTTGCTGCCCCAGCTGCATCCGTTGCTGCCCCAGCTGCTGCCCCAACGGATGCTGGGGCAACCCCTGCGGCAAAAGCGCATGCCCCGCCCGCTGAGGTTTCCGCCGCAGCGCAAGCAGCGACAGCTCCTCTGGCGAGTGATCCAGCCCCAAGTGAACAATCCAAGACCTGTCAGGCTTGCGGTACAACCGTTCCAGAGCAATTTAAGTTCTGCGGTTCTTGTGGTGCGAAAATGCCCGAGCCCGAACCCGCGCCAGCTCAGCCCGCCCCAAGCCAGCGAACCGCAACCATGACTCTGATCCGGCCAGACGGCTCCGAAGGAGATCAGCACAACCTGACAGAGGGGTCAAACACAATCGGCCGTGATTATGGCGCCCTATTTGAAAACGACGGATATCTGTCCCCGACACACGCCGAAATTGTCCTCGACGCCGAAGGAATACTAGTCCGTGACCTAGATAGTCTAAACGGGATCTTTCTTCGGCTTACGTCCGAAGAACTCCTCACACCGGGGCAAGTCATCCGCATTGGGCAAGAACTACTCCGCTTCAATACACTTGCAGAGCCCAAGACGATCGCAGATGGCACGGAGGTGATGGGCAGCCCCAATCCCGGGTACTGGGGAAAACTCACTGTTATTATCGGCGACGGCGTGGACGGGTTTGCCTACCCTCTGCTTGGCGATAGCGTAACCATTGGCCGCGAGCGCGGCGATATCAACTTTCCTGATGACGGCTACGTATCCGGACTCCACTCTCGCGTTTTCACCCGAGGCGGACAAGTCTACGTAACGGATTTAGGAAGTTCGAACGGAACCTTCGTCAAACTAGAAAAAGAACGCCGACTCACCGCAGATGCCTACGTCCTGCTAGGCCAGCAGTTGTTCCGAGTCGATGTCGCAAAGTAGAAACGCTATTGTTTCCCGACCATCTCGTCGATCCCATATCCAGCACTTGGGTCAGTGTATGTATACGCTTTTGGCAAGCTCAAACTTCGTCCATCTTCGAAGATCACTAGCAAGTCAGCGACCTCGCCAATCTGACCACCTGGAGGATCAACAATGATTCGCGTGCTGCCATCAAATCGCAATACGGATGCAGACTTCGATTTTCCATCCACTTCAAAGTAGACTTTTACGCCTCGAGTCGCGCCTTTTTGAAAGCCGCTGCCATGTATCGTTACAGGATCACTTCCTGTATAAGGCCCGTCCTTTGGCGAGATGTGAGTGATTCGAAGAATCCCATCCGATTTGCATCCCGTAAAGCAAAAGAGTAGCCCACCAATAGTGAGCAATCGAACCAATAACGTCACCTATAAAGGATAGCTCGGGTTAGGTCGCGTGGCAACAAACCGTCCGATGCACACATATCCATCTCCGCAAAATCACTAAAAAACAGGATGACAATGCTAGCCCGGAAAAATCATGGATGCGTGCGAAGATCACCAAAGGAATTGGTTTTACACGGAGATTTTCGATTGCAGCGAATACTGGTTGTATTTGCAAGATCGAAAATTTTTGTGTAGGGCCAAAGCCTTTTGGTGAGGGCGTGCGCAGAGCGTGATTTTGCCCGGGCTAGGGGGTGTCCCGATTATGCCAGTGCCTCCAGATAATCACATGGAATTGCAGGGAAGGCGCGAGGAGGGAGCATAGTTGTTCTACGTGACCAACGAGCAACGCTCCCTGCGGTTTCAGGGGGGTATCTGGTGGTACATTCATAATCGGGACACCCCCTAGTACCTCGGCACACAAATCTTGATTGTTCTGATTGTCCGTGTGCCGAGGTACTAGGCCTCGGCGACGAGGTGCTCCTCGATCAAGAGTCGTCGCATCTTGGCAAGAGCTCTTTCTTGTAGCTGACGGATCCGTTCCCGCGACAGATTCAATGCATCACCAATTTGCTTGAGTGTTCGCTGGCAGTCATCGTCGATCCCAAACCTCTGGCGCAAAATCGCAGCTTCGATAGGCATTAGATTTCGCTCGAGTAAAAGATGTAACTCGCGGTTTAGACTTTTCGCGTCAATCTTATCCACGGGCGAATCCAGCTCCGAGGCAGGATCGATAAAACGTTCGCCGTAGGTTTGATTGCTGCTGTCCCGCGTCGGTGCATCCAAGGACTGCCCCGATTCAAACAAATACCCACCCATGCGTTTTATTTTTGCAACGCTGACACCCGTTTGCTTCGATACCTCTTCGTCGCTAGGACGCCGACCGAGTTTTGTTGTCAGCAGCCTCCGCGCCTTCATTAATTTGTGGTGACTATCTAACATATGAACGGGAACACGAACCTCCCTACCACGATCGGCAATCGCACGGGTAACCGCATGGCGAATCCACCAAGTCGCATAAGTGGAAAATCGAAATCCCCGCCGATAGTCAAAACGCTCTACAGCCTTAATCAGTCCCAGATTTCCCTCCTGAATCAGATCAACCAGTGCGAGGCCAGCGTGATTGTATTGCCGCGCAATAGACACAACCAAGCGTAGATTAGCCTGAACAAACTGGTTTCGCGCCCGCGTAACCTGCTCCCGCATCGTTTGAATATTCGCGACGTAGGTTCGAAATCCCTGGAGATCATCCACTCCCGGTTGAGGTCCCGTCTCGCTTGCCTCCGCCACACGGGTTAACTCCCGAACCACAAGGGCAATATACTTTTTATCACCATCGATGAGTCGCATGGTCGCAGCAGCTTTTGCGCAACAGCTATCAAATCGTTTATGAAGTGCGACATCACTTGGCAGTGCAAGCTGCTTTGGGGTTGTCGCGATCTTAGATATTTTTGCCGCGGAGGCACGCAATTTCTTGAACTCAGCAATCGAATTATCCAAACACGCCTCAATAAATCGAACCAAATGGCTGACAAAGCGCGCGTAGGAAAAAACTTCGCGCCATAAACCTGTCTCGAGGGCCTCTATCTCCTGACAGATAGTACGCTCCTGCTCACGGGTTAGCAGATCACTTCCCGAGATATCTCGAAAATACAGCCCGAGCCCACCGCTATCTTGCTTTCTGGTCAATGCGTCCCCTCTTCTCTAAGACGCAGCGTGGCAACAAAAGGTTGCTGATTTCAGAATATTTTTTGAAAAAATCTTTCCTAGTGTTTTCAGGCACCTACAAAGATCACGCAATCGCCTCATAGACTCAATACAAACGGCAAACGCAATCTATTCCACCAGTCTGAGTAAATCGTCGCCTCGCCGCACGATGGAAGCCGTTTCGCGGCCTACTGCCGCTCGGCAACAACAATAATATCTCGAGACTGACTCCCAAAAAACTTTCCACGAGTGGCGACACTGCCAGAGATTTCCAGGACGCGAAAACCGGCAACTGAGAGCAAGCGATTGAGCTCGTGCAGCGAGTAGACTCGCAAAGAAATCTCAGCCTCTAACTGTCGACCATCATCGAACACGACCGATCGGTTTGAGACGATTCGAGAATTACAAAAATCGAATTGCACCTCTTCCAACACAACACAACCATCGCCCTCCCACCAGACACGTGCCGGAAGGTCTGTGATAAGGTAATCTCGATTTAGCACCTCAATGACAAAGCGAGCACCAGGCCTAAGCACCGCTGCGATCTTCCGCGCAACCGATTCGTTGGTCTCGTCATCAAAATACCCAAATGTTGAAAACAAACAATATGCGCCATCAAACTGAGCATCAAACGCCAGATTGCGCATATCCTGATGCACAAAACTAATCGTCAATCCTCGCCGCTGCGCTTCCTCCGCACCGCGCTGGAGTAATGGTAACGCAAGATCTAAACCGACGACGTGATATCCCCGGCCAGCGAGTTCCATCGCATGACGACCATAACCACACCCGAGATCGAGAAGCTGTGTCCCCAAAGGAAGATTGAGAGACTCCTCCACAAAAGCAGCCTCGGTTTGTGTAACCCGCGGCGTCAGAAACGGCAGCGTCTTCAGATAGTCCTCGTTAAATATTTCTTCAAACCACTGTTTCGGCTGCGGAGCAGGCGGCGGCCCGGAAGAACCGTTTCTTGCTTGGTTTGCAGATAAGATCGTAGTCGTTGGCTTATTCCTTTGAGAGTCCTCAACCTGTGGGGAGTGCGCTTCAATGACTGGAGCGCTGCCTCGGGCAACCGCGGGCTCCGATTCTGGCGAGAGCTGTCTCACGGTTTGGGACTCTCCGGATCCGACCGTGACCGTAACCTCATAATCATAGTCGGACTCCACTTCCTCAATATCGATTTCGGTGAGTGACTCCGTTGTTGCCCTACGGTGATCGACGGCCAAGGGAACAGAATCAGTACCTACAACTGGTAGAGACTCGGTGACAAGACTATCCAACTCGGCAATCGGAATCACCTGCGTCGTATCCTCCTCCAAATCACCAACATTGAGACGGTGCGCGGGATCAAAATCCGGATGCTCATCCTCTTTCTCGGTTGGCGCACGCTCGCTATTGAGTCTAGGAGACAAAACCGGCGTTTCCTCCGGTTTTACTTCTTGGCGAGGGACATCGTCAGATGGTACTCGTAGGCCGCTCATCCGACGCTTTCGACGTCTGAGTGCGACGTCTGCCTTGGCATCCGATTCTTTGCTCACGTCGCCCCGCGTTGTCTTCGTTGAGCAACTCGTTGGCCAAATCGAACAGGAGTTCCCACGACAATGCTCGTGTCGATCTCGACAGCATTTGGGGGAAACACCGCGACAACCGTGGAGCCGACGTGAAACGCCGCCAAATCATCCCCTTTGTCGAGACGGATCGGGGTGGAATAGTCAACCTGCGTGTTTGCTCCCTCGCTTCGCAAATGGCGGCTCTCAAGGTCACCTTGTGACAACACTACATTGCCAACACCAAGAGCCGCGACCATGACAACGGCAACGGGTCCAAAGGCAGTTTCCAAACGCAACACAACACGCTCATTTTTGGCAAAAAGTCCCGGCACCCGGCGACGAAATCTCGGCGAAACAGGTAGCAGGGATCCAGGAATATGCTGATACCCCGTAAGTTCCCCAGCATAAGGTGCATGGACGCGATGATAATCTTTGGGTGCGAGATAAATGGTTATATAACTCCCACTATCAAGCCGAGATGCCCATTGTTGATTCGCAATCAGTTCGTCCAATCGGTAGCTGTTCCCCTTGGCTTGCACGATGGTTCCCTGTTTAGCAGTTCCCAAGGCAACAACAATGCCGTCGCAAGGAGAACAAAGTGTTGCTTCATCAGGGTCAACCGCTCGGACACCTGGACGAAGCGACCGAGCAAAAAAACTACAAAATGAAGGGTAATCCTCAAGCGGAAGCTCCGCTTCGTCTATTCGCGCCCCCACCCAGCGTGCAAAAGCAGTATACATCGGACGGCGAAGCGGCTTTGGAAGCTGACGGCGCGCGCACCAACCCGCTGCCTCTGTAAAAAGGCCCTCTAACCGGGCCGCGTCGGTAGAAACGCGCTCCCGTAGCATACGTGCATTCACTTCTGCAGGGTCCCCAACTTGGCGTAAAGCCTACCCATGAGTATAGAAAAATTACTGAAGAAGAACAACGATGCTACCAATTGCAAACACTTAGGTGGGCAGTTTCTGTCTACGATTCACCACATCGCCCCTACGGCAACCACATCGACGTAAAAACGCCCCATGACGCCCTTCATTGGTGTTAGGGGGCGACATGGGGCGCAAAATGAATGTTAAACAGGGGACGATAGGCCCCAGCCTACACGTCGTAATACAAAGCAAACTCGGTCGGCGTGGGCCGCAGCCTTAGTTCGCTCAGCTCAGCATCCTGCTTATAGGAGATCCAGGTATCCAAGATATCCGCAGTAAAAACATCCCCCTTCAATAGAAAGGCATGATCCTTGCGCAAACTCTCCAGCGCCTCATCCAGGGAATGCGGGACATGTGGAACCTCCTTGAGCTCTTCAGGAGACAGCGAATAAATGTCTTTATCAAGAGCCTCCCCGGGGTGGATCTTATTTTCGATACCATCAAGGCCAGCCATAAGCATCGCCGAGAACGCAAGATAGGGATTTGCTGCGGGATCGGGTGATCGAAACTCGATGCGTTTGGCTTTTGGTGAAGGACTGTACATCGGGATGCGCACCGCTGCTGACCGATTGCGAGCAGAGTAGGCAAGATTTACTGGAGCTTCAAAGCCGGGCACCAGCCGCTTGTAACTATTTGTTGAGGGATTGCTAAACGCGCAAACGGAACGCGCATGTCGCAAAATACCACCAATGTAGTAAAGAGCCATTTCGGATAGACCAGCATATTGGTCCCCAGCAAACAATGGCTTCTCTGCCTTCCATAAGGATTGATGGGTATGCATGCCATTGCCGTTATCCCCATACAGCGGCTTTGGCATAAACGTCGCTGTTTTGCCGGCTTTGAGAGCGACATTCTTTACAATGTATTTGTACCACATCAACTGATCCGCCATGCGCGTCAACGTATCAAAGCGCATGTCGATTTCAGCCTGTCCGGCGGTTCCGACCTCATGATGATGGGTTTCGATTTCGATGCCAACCCGCTGCATCGCCAATACCATCTCCGTTCGTAAGTCAGTAAAGGTATCTACCGGTGATACAGGAAAATACCCACCTTTGTAGGCTGGCTTGTAACCCTTATTGCCACCTTGTTCTTCGCGCCCTGTGTTCCAACGTCCTTCAGATGAATCAATGTGGTGAAACATCTCGTTGGGACTCTGCTCAAAGCGAACACTATCAAAGATAAAAAACTCGGCTTCCGGGCCGATGTACACCGTGTCTGCGATTCCCGTGGATCGCAGATAGGCTTCTGCCCGATGAGCCAAACTGCGCGGACAACGCTTATACGGCTCGCGCGTAATTGGCTCAACAATGTTACAGGTCAGAGACAGGGTCGGCACTTGAAGGAATGGATCGATCATCGCCGTCGCCGGATCAGGCAGCATGAGCATGTCCGAATCATTAATGGCTTGCCAACCACGAATGGACGATCCATCGAACCCAAATCCCTCTTCCAATCCAGATTCGAGGCGGGCAATGGGATAAGTGATGTGTTGCCAAGAGCCTGGAAAATCGATGAACTTACAATCTATCATCTTGGCGCCATTCTCTTTTGCGTATTTCATAACGTCGGCTGGCTTCATCTTTTTCGATACCTTTCTTGAGCTTGTGCTTTTCCTCTACGTGTTGTTTGGGCTATGAACCCTACCCGAATTCACCCGGGTAAAAAACCCACTAAATCGCATCCTCACCAGTCTCACCGGTCCGGATACGGACAACGTCTTCTACTGCGGTCACAAAGATCTTTCCATCGCCGATCCGCCCAGTACAAGCTGCTTCCGTGATCGTCGTTACAACCTGGCGGACTCCGTCATCGGGGACGATGATTTCCAATTTCACTTTCGGCACAAAATCAACCACATAAGCCGATCCGCGATAGACTTCCTTTTTGCCACCGGTACGACCAAACCCCTTGACCTCAGTGACAGTCATGCCATGAACACCAATCTCTGAAAGACTCTCTTTCACTTCATCTAGCTTAAACGGCTTGATAATGGCTTCGACACGTTTCATCCCGCCATTGAAACCCGGCAATGTTTCAGGATTATTTCCAACACGTAAAATCGTCCTTTTTCCCCAAATCCCCAACGATTCCGCCCCTCCCAAACCACCACTGCCCTCCGATCCCTCCTCCCCAACGGAGGCTAGAAACCGTCTGCTCATCGCCAAGGAAGGCCACAACCCCAGCGGTCGCCAAGGTCAGATGCGCAGTCCCGGTCCACGCGAGTTCCACAAAGCGGAGACCAATTTGAATTTCCTATCAAACGCGGTGTTTCGAGTGAATTTTGGATGCGTGAGGCGCGAGCACCACAACAATACTGAAGTATTGTGAGGAGCCGCAGCAACGAGCCCATCCAAAAAGGCGCCGAAACACTGTGTTTGGGGGGAATTCAAGTTGGTCGCCGCTCTTGGCACCCACAGGTCTCTCGCACCACCAAAGGTGGCTTGCGCGATCTGTACGACTCATCACGTGCGAAGGATGTCTGAGCGAGGACCGGTACCACGCTGCGAACCGATCCACGCTGACCACCGCTACCTACTGAGCCTCCCGCAACGTCCCAACAAGCTCCGAAATCGCCCCAACCCCCAACGACTGCCCCAACGCCCCCAACTCTGAGACCAGCCGCGCCGCGCAATTCGGCTCGACAAAATTCTGCGTTCCAACTTGCACCGCAGTCGCACCCGCGACGAGAAATTCGCAAATATCTTCCGCTGTAGCGATACCACCAATTCCACAAATGGGAACCCCGAGCCGCTCACGGGCAACTTGATACACCATACGCAGCGCAATCGGTTTGATCGCCGGCCCGGACAGACCACCAAACACCGTCGCAATCCGGGACTTGCGAGAGCGAATATCCACCCCCATCGCGGTAATCGTATTGATAATAGACAATCCGTCTGCCCCCGCATCCACAACGGCGCGAGCCAGACCAACCACGTCGGTAATATTGGGAGTCAGTTTCACCCACAGAGGTAGACGCGTCACCTCCCGGCAACTTTTCACGAGCGCACCGGCAACCTTGGGATCCGTGCCAAACTCCACGCCGCCCTTCTTGATATTGGGGCAGCTAATATTCATCTCTAAGGCGTCAACACCACCGACATCGCGCCCGACTGCATCAAGCCCCGCCGCACATGCCACATACTCATCAAAGGTCTCACCAAAAAAGTTTACGACAACAACCGTATCGAGTCCGTTCAAATATGCCGCTTTTTGCTCTCGGTATCCTTGTACCCCGACGTTCTCAAGACCAATCGAATTAATCATCCCAGAGGCGGTCTCGCAGGTGCGCGGAATCGGATTGCCAAATCGCGGTTTTGGCGAGATGCCCTTGGTGACAACGCCGCCGAGTGCTGTCAAATCCGTAAAATCCGCAAACTCCTTAGCGTAACCAAACGTTCCCGATGCGGTTAATACAGGATTCCGCAGCGACACACGACCAAAGTTTGTGGCGAGGTCCATCACGTCCCTTTCTCTTGATCGCGACCGGCAACTTCGTAGCGTCCCGCAAGTTCCGCCAGCGGAAAAACCGGTCCATCGGCGCACGCATAACGAAACGGTCGAGTCTTGCATGGAACTGCACAGACCAAACAAGCGCCAATTCCACAGGCCATCTCGCCCTCTAGACTCAAATACGCGTCGAGATCATGACGATATGCGAGTTTTGATACTGCCTCGAGCATTGGGTCAGGCCCACAAACCAAAAGAGTGGGGCGGGCCCTTTTCGTCTTAGAACTCATTTCAGACAGGTGGGCAGTCATTGCCTCCGTCACAAATCCAGTACTCCCTTCAGATCCATCTTCTGTTGCGCAAACGAGACGCACCCCAGTTGCTCGAATTCGCTCTTGGAGTACCAGATCGTGTTTCGACCTTCCCCCGTAGTACATTGTAATCTTCGAGGCACAACCGAGCGCCTTGGCCGAAATCGCCTGCATGAGCAAGGGCGCCAAGCCAACACCTCCAGCAACAAGCCAATCCTCTCTTGTTCGTAGCGGCTTCGGAAACCGAGATCCCAACGGCCCCAACACGGAAAATGTCTCGCCAACCTGGGCCCGCTTGAGCAGTTGGGCTGCTTTGCCAGTCCCCTTGACGAGTATCTCCACCTCGCCATTGGGAAACACCTGCAGTAAGGAGAACGCGCGGGGCAACAGTGGGTCGGTCCGCCAAGAATCCGCCCGCAACATGACAAATTGCCCCGGCTGCGTTGCCGACAGCTCCTGACATCCGCCCAACCTCAAAACAAATGTATTCGGGCCCAAACGCTCATTCGCCACCAGATCTGCTCGTATGTATCGCCGCTTCGCCACGGCCCGTCCTATAGCACACCATTCCAATCCACCGGACTGCCAATGACCAGAGGCTGCGACTGCCCCGAACCGCAGGGAGAACTTGGTACTACTGCGCCACGCGTTTGGGAGTGCAGCCTATGTGGGCCTGCTGTAAGGCTGCCTATACATTTACTCCCTACATGAACACCAGTCACATCATGTGCACAGCCCCAAAAACACAAATGACCCCAACCATGACAAACATGCCACATCTGGGCAACACTTATGTCTTTGTTGGGTCAATGTGATAGTAATAAGCGCGTAACTGAGAGTTCCTCAGGTCCCTAATATATTGTTCTTTATCTTAACGGGAGAATCGGTTAATGCCTCAGCAGGCCAGGCGGAAGGTGATCAAACTCCGCAGCAAAGACGGCGGGACAAACGCTATCCTCCAAGAAGCTCGCGATGTGTTTTTTCAGCAAGCCGCCTCCGTTGCGGACCTCGCTGGACGCATCAATGATACCTACGCCAAGGTCATTGAGGTCCTACTCGAAACCGAAGGCCACGTCGTCGTTTTTGGACTCGGAAATCGGGTTTAATCGCTCAAAAAATCGCCTCCACCCTCGCATCAACAGGGACGCCAAGCTTCTTTGTCCATTCCGTCGAGGCCTACCACGGCGATCTTGGCATGGTCACAAGTCGGGATACTGCTTTGCTCATTTCGTATAGTGGCGAAACAGAAGAGGTTGTCAGGCTCATTCCACATCTTCAACAACTCGCCATCCCAGTAATTGGTCTGGTTGGCCAGATGGACTCGCCCTTGGGAAGAAACGTAGATTTCGCCCTAGATATCTCGGTCGAGCGCGAAGCCTGTCCCAACAACCTTGCCCCGACCAACTCAACTCTCGCCTCTCTCGCGATGGGCGATGCCCTCGCCGTTTCGCTCATTCGCCGTAGAGGATTTCGGGCACGGGACTTTGCCCGTTTTCATCCTGGAGGGAGCCTCGGACGCCGATTGCTCACCCGGGTAAAAGACGCAATGCGCGATACGGATCTGCCAATCGTCTCGCCCTACGATTCTGTCGGCGACTCACTGATGACGATCACCCATGGCAGACTCGGACTCGCCTTAGTCATGAACGGCGAACGGCTCGTAGGCCTGGTGACAGATGGAGATCTGAGGCGATCGATGCAACGCCATACCGATCTGAGACAGGTTCCAGTCCACGAGATTATGACCCTAAACCCAGTAACCATCGACGAAGAAACACTCTTAGAAGAAGCCCACCTAAGAATGCAACAAATGAAACTAAAAGCGCTAGTTGCCGTGAATGCACAAGGCAAGGTTACTGGTGTGATAGAGGTCTTTGACGAAAGCTAACTGGTCGGCATGAGCGCGAGCCGACAGATCCCCATTGCCGCGCCATGCATTGGCGAAGAAGAGTGGCAAGCACTCCGGGCCCCCATTCTAAGCGGTTGGATTGCCCAGGGTGATCAAGTCGCCGCGTTTGAACAGGCATTCGCCCGCCGCCATAACGTTAAGCACGCCGTAGCAACGACAAGCGGCACCACAGCACTCCACCTCGCGCTATTGGGACTAGGAATCGGCCCCGGAGATGAGGTCATCGTCCCCGCATTTACCTGGATTGCTACCGCCAACGCCGTGCTCTACTGCGGAGCAACACCAATTTTCGTCGATATCGACGCTCAAACCTTTAATCTCAACCCGAGCTCCGTCACCGAGAAGGTGACTCCCGCGACCAAAGCTATCATTGTCGTCCATCTTTTTGGTCTATGCGCGGACATAGATGCGATCACAACAGCAGCTCCCGGTATCCCCATTATAGAGGACGCCGCATGCGCTGCAGGTGCTTCCTACAAAGGCCGAGCTTCAGGCTCGCTAGGAATCGCCGGCGTATTTTCCTTCCACCCGCGCAAAACGATTACGACCGGTGAAGGTGGGATGCTGACCACCAACAGCAACGAACTGGCAAAGCAGGCGATTCAGCTCCGAAACCATGGGGCAAAAATCTCATCGGATGCTGCTCTCACGAGCCGACTCCCGGATTTCGAAACACTTGGGTTCAACTATCGAATGACCGATCTCCAGGGAGCGATGGGAGCGATTCAACTCTCCAAGCTCGATCACTTTATTGAGGAACGCCGCGAGCACGCTCAATTCTACAACAGCGAACTTAACTCTATCCCGTGGTTAATAACACCGCAATCCCCCACCTACTGCGAGCACACCTGGCAGGCCTACGTCTGTTTGATCGACGAACGAAGATCTTCTGTAACTCGCAATGAGCTCATGGCAACGCTCAGCAAACGGGGGATTAGCACTCGACCTGGCACCCATGCTGTCCATATGCTCGCGCTCTACCGCGACAAATTCAAATCAGAGCCAGACCTATGTCCCAATGCAAGGGACTGCGATAGATACTCCATTGCCATTCCGCTCCACAATGTGCTAACGGATAAAGATCGACAGTATGTCGTCGAATCGATTCAAAACTCAGCTAAGGAACCTACGACGTCGCCTCGAGTCTCAGATATCCTCCTTGGACCGCATATCTCCTTGAACAGCTGCGACACACAATTTCCTTGATCTCAACTAATCTTTCGCCACATTCACAGACCCATCCGACGCGACGCGCGGGAACTCCAGCCACCAACGCGAAATCCTTCACATCCTTTGTAACGACAGCTCCTGCCGCAACAAAAGCATGACGGCCGATCGTAATGCCACACACGATCGTGCAGTTTGCGCCCAACGTCGCCCCCTCTTGCACTAAAGTCCGATCAAACATTGTCGAATTTTCCTTCGGATACTTTGCTCGGGGATTACGAACATTTGTAAATACAGCAGAAGGCCCGCAAAAAACATAATCCTCTAACGTAACACCTTCGTAGATCGAAACATTGTTTTGGATTTTACAGTGGTCGCCAAT
>CBDCWZ010000123.1:0-41349 GCA_965223575.1 Kofleriaceae bacterium | reverse complement strand
CAGGTGTCAGGGGACAACGACGACAGCATCAACATCTTTGACTTTGGCGGGGGGATTCGCTGGGAGCCGGTATCACTGGGGACGAGCTGGGTCATCAACATCGCTGCAGGACTCCATGGATCGGTACTTTCCCCCAGCGACACATTGGGCAGCGGGAGTTTTACGACCGTCGGCTTTTTTGGTGAGGCGGGAGTTACCTGGCTGCTTGGCAAACGTGCCCAACACGGAATCAACTTTAACCTACTCATCAACGGCTATCTTCCCGCACAAACGGAAAGTACTGGTCGATCTGCGGCACGACCGGGTTTGGACACAACAAACGCCGCATTTGGATTCGGGATCGGCTATAGTCGGCGGTTTAAGACTGCATTTGGCTCGACTCCGATCTTCACGCTCGAATAAACAACCCTTGCGGAACGCAGCATCTGACTGAAATCATAGCAGTTCTTCCCAGTTCTGCATGCTGCTGTTGGGATGATTTCATGCTTGTTCCTGTTGACGCCGCCTGCTACAGTCCAGGCGCGAGGCAGGATTTGTCGCTGCCTTCTCATTCTCTACAGGTTGACGACTCCCCCCAAGCAAATCTATGTCCCTTCTATACAATTGGTTGAAGAGCGCAGCGAAGGCCCAAGGCAACAGCAAGGCGCTGGTGTATCGAGATAACTACCTGTCCTGGCGGGGGCTTTTGCACCGCGTGGATCGGCGCGCTCAAGAGTTTAAGAGCATGGGAATCAAAGAACAGGAGTGGGTCGGGCTGATGCTCGGCAACGTTCCAGACTTTGTTATCCTTGCTCTCAGCCTATCTAAGCTCAACGCAACCATTGTTCCCATCGATCCGACCACCGGCAGTCGAGAGCTCGAGTTGATACTCGCCGCAGCCCCTCTCCGGGCGCTGGTGACGCGGCCCCGAGGTAGCGAAGGCGCAATTACCGCCAACGGCACGACCGCGGCGCGACGTCCTCGCAATGGTGCACGAAAAGAGCCCGAGGAACCAGAAAACCCCGAAGAGGTCCCAGAAATCCGGCGCCGGCTGCAAGGGACACTGCTAACATGTAGCGTATTTCGCCGCTCATCGCCCGACTTTGGGGTATCCCCGCTTGCTGTCATGTTTACAGCAGACTCCCTTGGCGATCCCAAAGGGGTACTCCGCACCCAAGAGAATATCGAGCAAAGTACCAAAAACGTCGTTGATGCTCTCGAGATTACCAGCGATTCCAGGATCTTGACTGCCGTACCATTATTTCACGCATATGGCTGGGACGTCGGCCTCCTACCGACACTGCAAACCGGCGCCACAATGTTCCTAGAGGAGGAGATCTCGGCGAGACGAGTCGCGAAACTGCTTCGAGATCATACCATTGACGTTCTTCCCGGCACACCTGCAATGTACGCCGAGCTCATTCGTCTTCCGACTGCGAAAATTCTAAAAGTGAAAAATCCAAGATTCCTGTCCGGTGGTTCAAAGCTAGATACAGCAATCGGAGACGGATATCTCGACAAATATGGCGTGAAAGTCTTGTCCTGCTATCACTCTACCGAAGCTGGGGTTGTCGGGATCGATCGCAGCGCAAAATCTCCAGCAACAGTCGGCAAAGTGATCGGCGGAATGGAGATTCGCATCACCTCACCGACCGGTGCAAAAGTCGCCAATGGCAAACAGGGATTGCTATGGGTACGCGGCCCCTCTCTCTCTCCAAAGTCCATTGGTCCGTACAAAGACGTGGACAACAACACAAATGGCACCAATGGTAAAAAATCCTTAGTTGGCATTGGCGAAACAGACGCCGATGGCTGGTTTCGCACCGGCGATCTCGGCAAAGTCGATAGATCAGGTCGACTATCACTCGTGGGACGCGAAGACGATGTTGTCAAAGTCGATGGCAAGCGCGTTGCGTTGGGCGAGGTGGAAGGATGTCTCGAATCGTTCCCTAACGTCAAAGAAGCCCAAGCAATGGTCGTCACAGACCCAATGACCGGATCAATGGTCATCGCAAAAGTGGTTGCCAAAACAAGATGCCACCCAGAAGACATCATCGACCACTGCGCTCGAAACCTCGCCCCTTATAAAGTTCCCCGGCGGATCGAATTCTGCGAACAAATTTCCTAAAACGTTGCCCCCTCCCCAATATCCAGGATTCTCGGATTTCACCGCTAAAAATACGATTGACAGAGCACAACCTTTCTACTCGAGATCAGGTACCGATCGCGCTAGACTGTTTTCATCTTCCACTGATTGTGCGCGATCTCTGCGTTGCTCGCTCGGGGGGCTTGCCCGCCCCCCCGGTAGATCAAAGGGGGGACGCCTCCGCACGTTACCAAAACGTACGCTTACGGGGGCTCCTCACTCGCGCCTTGACCTCACACACGCTCAGTGAAACCTGAAAGCAGTCTAGCTGACTTTCTAAAACAGCGACTACTTAACAGCCTCCATAAACAAACTCTCGACCGGCCTGTTGTCAGTCTTGTCTAGATCAGGACAGCGCCCCTGTTGATACTCGCAGCGGACGACCTCCCGGAATCCAGCACCACGCAGCAATCGGCCCATACTATGCTCATTGTACATCCAATGGTGACGGTTTTTGTCGCTCTTTTGTTGCGCTTCATAAATGAGCTGAAGCAACTTATCTGGGTCCTTGGGATCGTAGTTCCGCACAGCAATATCCAAATCTGGAACTGATACCCGAAACACACCGCCAGGCTTTAATACACGATAGACCTCTCTCACGCAGTTTCGGACCTGATCTCGATACAGATGCTCAAGAACATGCGCTGAAAAAACATTGTCGATTTCGTTGTCGCCAAATGGAAACGGCCGCGAGAGGTTTACATAGCGCACTTTATCAAAAACGCCCCGCTCGTGCTGTCGATACCGCTCCTCCGTCATTTTTCCCAATGTTCGAATCACCCGCGCTGCGCCGGGCAACTTTGCAACAAAGATATGGGGCGTAATATCGGTATTCACCCATCCTGGAATCGACTTATCAAAACAGCCGAGATTCACGTTTTTCATTTATCTGTCTCTCCTACCGCGTCTCCTTCATAGCCTTCTAACCAGGACAATCGGCAACGATATTTGACCATATGTGCTCGTTGGCTCGTTTCAAGGTAGCGAT
Source organism: Kofleriaceae bacterium (assembly GCA_965223575.1). Classification (GTDB taxonomy): domain Bacteria; phylum Myxococcota_A; class Polyangia; order Haliangiales; family Haliangiaceae; genus CBDCWZ01. The sequence continues at coordinate 38,236 of CBDCWZ010000123.1, read as the reverse complement.
TCACATCCGGGTCGCTGTGATATCTCTCGAGCAACGCCAAATACTCTTCTCCCTCGCACCCCCGCTCAGATCGATAAATTGGCAGATCCACGTTGTCTTGTGACTTTGTGCAAATGCGTATAACAGGGGATTCTTTTTCAACCGCGGACAACACGTCCGAGTTGATCGCCTGCAGCCATAACAGCATCTCTGATCGACTTAACTCTTGAATCTTCCCTTCGGCTTTAAGAAGACGGTGCAGATAGCCAAACATCCGAAACTCTTTTAGCCAATCTGCAAACGAATGCACTGGATAGCTTTGCCACCCTCCCCCAGACCGTTTGGAGTCAAAGAAAGCATCCTCGCCAAAGGCATCCCTAAGAAAAATCCTTTGATAGTCGGACGATTCGTTTTTCAGCCAAGCTTGCTCCCGCTCTAAACCATCGGGGACAAACAACCAACTTTCCCCGTCGCGCCACGAGGTAACGGGACTGGTGCTCACGCGACCAACCTCCTCATTCCAACGCGCACCGCAAAAGCTATGCAAAGAATCCAAATATCCCGTCGTCAGCTCTGATGTAAAAGGGATACATCGAATTTTCGCCCCTAATATCCCCTCTAGCCAATAGGGACACTCCGGAATCCGTTGCCTGACCTGCTTTGCAAATCGCTGGGGATTGATAAACACGCCACGAATCCCCATATTGGATAGCTGACAGATCTGTTCGTTTGTGAGCATGAACTCCGGCGGGAGATATAACGATGTTACGATGTCAAATTGATCTTCTAACACCTTCTTTCCTAGGGTCACATTGACGCGAAACCCTGCCGGCGTTCTGAGCAGGCCAATATCATGAGAAAATGGCCTGAGAATAATTTCAAAAATATCTGGATGCGCATTTACCAGAGCAATCGTCTCTGGATTCTGATGAGCCATATCGGCCACGGTGGCACCAACCAATCCAATCGAAACCTTCTTTTTGTGGGTAACAAATAGCTCCAGCCACTGAAACATCTGTGATGACTCTCCCCCCTCAAGCGCACGCAACCAGTCCTGCGCCCGAAGGCATGAAGCATCAGCGTTAAAGTTCACAACATCGATAAGTTGACTCATCCCAGCCGGCACGATTCAAACTCACGAGAAATCGCAACAAACTCATCAAATTTTTCAGAGTCCATGGGAATCCCCTTGCGAAGTCGCTCCTCTCTCATCTTCTTTTCAGGATCTCCGGGAACCATAACGGGTTGTGTCTCAGTTGAAAGGTTACGAATCCCATCCACGAGGCTTTGCAGTCGGCTCTTAAACCGGTCTGGGCCGACAAATGCCTCTATCCGAATCGCGACAAAAAAGTGACTAATGTGACGACGCTCAGAAAGCGGTGTCGAAAACATCGGCTTTAGCTCTCGAGAGATCGGCCCATCTGCGAGAAGTCCACACAGTAGCTCAACCATCATTCCGAGCCCAAAGCCCTTGTAACCGCCGCTGGGTTCTAGCATTCGGGCCAATGCGGGATCACGTGTCGGCTGCCCATCAGCGTCGTGTGCCCAGTCGGCCGGCATCTGGGTTTGCGTCCTTCGATACGTCAAGACCTTGTTCCATGAGGTCGCCGACGTCGCCATATCGAGACAAAACGCGTCTTCTCGCTCCATGGGGGCACAAAAACAAATCGGATTCGTGCCAAAGATAGGAATCGTAGCGCCGTGCGCCTTGACGAGAGCATCGGCATTTGTAAAGGCCAATCCCGCATAGTTGCCGGCGGCAGCTTGCAATCCAAAAAAGCTGGCCGCGCCAAAGTGAGTTGAGTTTGCAACACTTGCCATCCCTACCCCCGTATCGCCAGCACATCCGATTGCGGCAGCCATCGCAACGCTACCCGCATGGTGACCAAAAGCATGATCGGCATCGACAGTCACGACAGAGGGTGCCCGCTGCCTGATCACAATTTTGGGACTTGGATTGATCCGCCCAGCTTGCACCGCACGGTGATAGTGAGGAAACAAGTTAACGCCATGAGAATCAACACCACGCAACGATGTTTGCATCATAGATCCAACAACATGGGGGATTGCATCGGGTGCCGTCCCAACCGCCACGAACTCGCCTGCGATTTGCTTTGCGAGCCGGTCACCGTCCAGTCGAAGTATCGACATGTTTCCACTCTCCCTTGTCAGACAAACTTTGATTCACCGCTTGTGTTACCGCAACGGAGACAAGTGCCGCGCGAAACGTTGGCCGATGACCTTCCAGGTCCTGGACACTTGTTCTTTGCACACGGATATCATGAACATCATCCAGAAATTGCAAAATACTGTCGGGACCATAGCCATGAAAACGCAAAGTACTGGCTTGATCCGGCAAATACTGCGAAAAATAAGGATTAATCGATTCGACGTTGCGGTTGTCGGCGATTAAGCGAAGTCCCCTATCGCGCTGATTCACCTCAAATCTTCCATGTTCACCAATCAGCTTATACTGCTGATCAGACATTGCTGTCGTCGTGTTGGGATCGATCCAGTTTGTCGCAAATTGACTGATAAATTCCCGCCCATTGGGCTTCTCCCAAACCACCGTGGCATGAACAGAATCAAAGGCATCCACGCCCAGATCCACAAGAACCCCTGTCGTACCCACTGCCATCGCGCGTAGAGGCTTATACCCCGTCAGAAAGTACAGCAAATCGACATAGTGCACACCGAGATATTGAAAAACGTTGGTTCGATTTGCCCACCCCCTAAATATCTCCGTTGGGATACACACCCGCTGGCTAAACTCCACCGTCGCATAGACGAGTTCTCCAATTGTCTTTTCCAAAACATGCCTACGGACAATTAGATTCTGAGCATCAAACCGCTTATGGAACTCTACGGCACCGTAGACCCCCGATGACGATTGCAGATCGATCAATTCGGTTGCCTCCGTCATCGTCTCTGTAAACGGTTTTACCATCAGCGTATGGCACCCGGCCTTGAGCAATGGACGCCCAATCGCCGCGTGGAGATGATCGGGGACCGACACAAGTGCGCAATCAAAACACTCCGCACGGGACAAAGCGGTCTCAGCAATCGCATAGCGACATTGTAAATCGGTCCCGAGACGCTGATTGGTCTGCGCCACCGCCGCCAACGTAGGCTCCCTTCCCGCCTCACTGGTAGCACAAATGGTTAGGTCAGTATCCGTATGGCGCCTGGACCACTCAGCAATTGCCGGAATCACGGTACCCAACCCTTGCGTTCCGCGCCCGGTAACGTACATGCCAGCACCGACCACCAAAATTTTCACGGAGAACCTCCAAATAGAGCATTGGCGATTGCGAGATCCCGCTTGGAATCAATATCGATCACATCGTCCGGGTTCATGACATAGGGCAATATTCGGGCACCCGTCATCGACGCTCGTGCACGAATTGTGCGTGGCCGCGTCACATCAATTACGCAATTATAGTAATACATAGTCGGCAAATCCTGCCTGCGCAGAAGATAGGGGGTAGCGTGCTCGTGCCCCATGATCGGCGCCAAAAAACCCTCTGGATCAATACGGAACATTCGGTAGGGATGCTGAACAGGTGGAGAAACCGATCGCACAGAGTCGGCATTGTCGCATGTCGCAAGCATCTCCACTGCTTTGTCCACCCATGCTGACTGGCGGTAGGGGGCTGTTGGGCGCAGGTGAACCACCAGATCTGGAACATAATTGTCGGTTCGCTCTAGCTCGGCGAGCGCATGCTCAAAAACCGGCAAATCCAATACATGATCCTCGGCCAACGCCGCCGGACGCATAAATGGCACCTCCGCACCATAGGCCTTCGCAACCGTAGCAATTTCGTCATCGTCAGTGGATACAATCACCCGATTGACGACATGCGACTCCAGTGCATGAGTGATTGTATGCGAGATCAGTGGAGCACCACGAAAAGGAATCAGGTTTTTACGTGGAATCCCCTTAGAGCCCCCCCGTGCCGGGATGACCGCTAATACTTCTTTTTTGACATTGTGGCTGGGCATGGAGTTCATCGGGGTTTCAACAAAACAACGGAAGTGTTTGTAACATCAAAGTCCCGCTCCTCTGGAAACCGAAACTGCAGGATTTTTTGTAGTTGCGTATCCACGGGATCTCGCTCGGGCGTGAGCGACAACAGCTGAAATCTCGAAGACTCAAACATCTCGACATATTGATGATGGAAAAGGCGATTAATGCCTGAGTCAAAGTACGTCCATTGAACAATTGGTTCGATAAGCTTAGGGCTTGCATGCCCTTGTAAACAGCTACGTAGCTCATCTGGGGTCATCAACAAGTGACTAAAATCCGGCAAGGGATTGCTCTCTGGCAAAAAATGCCTCGCCTCCTCGCCATCAACTTCGACCCGCAAATGATGCCCTTTGCCTGAAGACCAAATCGGACCGAAGCTAGCAAACATGATACCATCGGGCTTGAGTACCCGGTACATCTCCGCAAGTGCGACCGGCAGTTGCAAGATATGCTCGAGTGTAGCCACGCTAAACACGTAGTCAAACGAGTTGTCGGCAAACGAAAGATGGCGGACATCCCCGTCTACAAGCCGGAGTTGTCCTTGTTTCGCAACAATGGGACTGTCGTGCTGCTGCCAAAATTCGGCATCGTTGTTTACCCCGACGCCCTCGGACATCCCTCGCTGATGTAATTGGCGCAACACCCCCATTTCTAGATCTGTTCCGATCTCAAGTACCCGCTTGCCCGCAAGGTCCGCGACAGCCTCAAATCGTGCGATCGCATTGGCTTGATACGCCGCCATTCCGCTGGAACCTGTTAAAATTCGCTGACGCAATCCATTCAGGGTCTTATAAAGGCGCGGATTTGCCGTTCGCAATGGCAAAGCGATTTTGCGCACGGTGTTTGAGTTTAGAATCGAGCGCACGCGAGCAGTCATAGACATCTAGAACAGCTCCTTGTAGTTGACGCGGGGGTACATATCGAGGTGCCCGGCTCCGGTAGCATTGTAAATCTGAACCCCAAGCTTGGCAGTTGCCTCAGCGAGCAAATAGTGACTGTGATATTCCCGCTGGGCAAAGATGAGCTGATCCTGGTAACGAGGTTGACGATAGTCGGTTTGCAGCGAATCAAACTCCGGCCACTGGTCGTGCGCATCATAAAAATGATAACTGCCCCCGTAGTCATCCAGCCAGTTTGCGTCAAACCCGATCAAATAGATGTTCTTAAATCCGAGATATACTGCGAGCGGAATCCCTACCGTCGACCCGACCGTGTGACCAACGTTGCGCGGTTTTGTAAAGTCAAAATGGACTAACTCTGGGTAGTGAACGGTTACGCCGTGACGATAGTAGTAAATGGAATGGTTTGCGTAGAGTCCATGTTTGCGAATCAGTGATTTTGCAGCCCCATGAAACATCAACTCTACGTCGGGAAGCTTGGATTCAATAATCTGATGCCATGCTACGGATCGCTCATGATCTTCAAAAAATGACTCATCTGCAATGCAAAGATAGTTGAGCCCAATCTGCTCAGCATCCGGATGCTTATAAAAACTATTGTGAGCGATGGTATATTCGTGGACTAAAGGACTGAGATCCATCCCCTTTAAAGAGGGCCCACTGCCGATGACAAAACATCGCCCCTCCCCCTGATGACGATTGGCGAGCTTTGCAGTGCGAGAAACATCGACCCCCCGAATGTCGTGCATTCTCGATAGTAAAAAAGATTGCACCTCTGTCGGAACCGCCCAGGCGACCACCTCACGAGCAAATCGCATGATATGGGCCCGCGGCTCATTGCCCCTCGCGATTCGCCATAGGTACTGCAAGTGTGGGGGCAGAATCCAGTTACGCATCGTGGTGTAGAGCATTGTACTCTGTGATTGCTCTCCCAGCCAGATTCACAAAGGGGTTCCGTTGCCGCAATCACAATTGTAGGTGCGAGAATTGTGCACACCCAAACGTGCAAAAAGGATTGCTGGCCCAATCGCTCCTTCACTTTTCTCGCAATCGCTATGAATCCAGATTATCGTCTCTGTATCTCACCCTCGAACTTTTGCAAAATTTGCTTTTGCATAGCTTCTCACCGGTTGAGGACTCCCCACAGGTTGGCGCCCCCCTGCGCTCCCCCTCAAAAGCAAATGCGGAATGTTCAGTAGCGCGAGACTACGAGGATTGACCAAATGGGCGCGTTCTGGCGCCTGGGCGATCACCGAGCAGGGTTTTTTTTCAGCAACAAACCTAACAACAAACATCGTCTTGGCGCGTTCGTTGGGTGGGGCAGGATACGGTGAGTTTGCAGCAACCTTTTCGATACTGGTTTTGGTAGAGCTCGCTCATCGGGCGCTGTTTGCGGAGCCAATGTTGGTGTTCTATCCAAAGCATCAAGATCATCCACGAAGTTACGTCCGCATCTTGGTCTCTGGCCATTTTATCGTCACAGGCTGCTTGTCGCTGGTTCTTGCGTTGATCGCTGCGGGCATGGCCGTTTCTGGCTTTCACTCCTTCGCCACCACATTTGGCGGACTCGCAGTCGCCGTTCCAATGCTCCTACTGCTGTCACTCCTGCGGCGACTATGCTATGCACAACTCCAGGTTGTCCTAGCAGCGGCGGCAGGCGCCATATATTTGCTTGTGGTTACTTCCGCGTTAGTGACTTTGAATCGGATATCTCCACTCAGTGGGGCAACAGCATACATCATACTTGGAACGGCGGCTGCGCTTCTTTCAGGGATACTATTGTGGAGACTGACCCGCCATCTGACCAACAAAAAATCTCAACCGTTTCCGACGCTACGCACAGTTGCAGTGACACATTGGCAATTTGCGCGTTGGGCGATCCCGTCCGCATTTGTAAGCTGGGTTCCTGGAAATATATACTACCTTGTACTTCCCCTTTTTGGCAGCGCAGGGTTAATTGCCAATGGCCTGCTGCGGGCTGCGGTTACTCTATTGATGCCAATCTTGCAGGTCAACGCAACCTTGGGAACCCTGCTTGTAACCACCTTTTCCACTCGACTGCGGGCCGGCAAACCACTCCAAGTCTCCGCATTCCTAGCGCTCCTGAGTGTCTTATCGTTGGGGTATTGGTTGATTATTGCCCTCGCGCGCCACTGGATCACGGACATTGTATATGGCCCCGAGTATGCGGCCATCGCCCCCCTGTTACCTTGGTTTGGTTCCCTCGCCGTGGTTACAGGGGTTGTCCATGTGCTTCGGAGTCTACAACTAGCCCACAACCATCCCCGAAGAGTGTTTTTTGCAAGTCTTTGTGGAGCAATCTTCACAATGACCGGCGGTATCCTTTTTGCCCACATCTATCTCTTACCTGGCGTGATATTTGGCATAGTCCTCGCGAATACAATGGCCGCCGCGCTCCTTGCACGGGTGCATTCTCAGAATATCTAGAACAACAGCCGAACCACTTCCACCCACCGTTTTTCACAGCTATGATTCCATATGCTGCCCTATGTGCAAACTCGCAACGTTCCCTAGTCTTTGTCCCCAAAAACGAGTTTTCGCGAACGGTGTGGCACAGCATCTGGGACCTGGGTCCGTGCTCAAGCATGCGCGCGCAAGTTCGCTGGGAGCAAAACACGCAAGAGACCAGAGATATGCGTAGCAATAAGGAGTGCGCTGCGAACTGCGCGCGGACCCAGGTCCCAGACGCTGCACCGAAACTCGAAACATTTGAGGAGATCACACAAACTAGTGCCGCTACCTCTGACTCAATATCTCCTCGACGTTCTCGAGAGCAGGCGCAGTGGCAGGGCATGGGTCCGCGCGCAGTTCGCAGCGCACACCGCCGAACATCGCCTACCTCGGTCTCTTGCGCGATCTGCTCCCAACCAACTTGCGCGCGCATGCTTGAGCACGGACCCATGCCCTGCCACTGCGCCACAACGGTCACAATAACTCACACTCTCGAGCATCGCCTAGGTGACGGATGGTGAGCAAACGACTTCCTACCATTGCGGTCTTGCTAGGAGCACTTGTCCTCGTTGGGCTGCAGTTTTTCGCTGTCTATACCGAAGCAGTCAATTGGGACGAGTTTGCCCTCGGGTGGCGAGCCGAGCGTACTCTATCGACAGGAATTCTCCATACCGGGGGCCGCCCTGGACTCACTACCCTCCTGATGCTCCCCTTTGCCAAGGACTGCGTAGATTCAGTCACCGCAATTCGACAAATTCGCCTGGTTTGGGTGTTGTTTACCATATTGCAGGTCGCTGGACTCCTATGTTTGCTCCGCTATCTGTGTCAGCGGCAAACATCCCCATGGGTCGCACCACTTGTCGCCACCGGCCTATTCATATTCGCACCGCTATTTGTCCGATGGTCCGTCCAAGTGCGGACCGATCAGATAGCCATGGCCGGCGCTCTTTGGGCGGGCGTGGTTTTGCTGCTGTCGCGAAAGCGACCTCGTTTGGCATTGCTCGCTGGCGTTCTCCTCGGGCTGGGATACCTTTCATCACAAAAGGCCATCTACGCGGGCGCATTGATCGGCTTACTTACTCTGAGCGACCATTTTGTCGACGCCGAATGGCAATGGCGCCGAGAGCTCCAGAGAATCCTTCTGTTCGCGATTGGCTCGATCGTGATCGTCGTTGGATACAAAGCACTGATCGCACTGGCATTCGAACTGCAGCACCGACCGATTGGCCTGCACTTTGACATCCGCAACTACTACCGCGAGCGGCATGGATTTACCCTGTATAAAAACATGGCACCAACCCTGATCCCCCACGGGGTAATGGCCGTATTACTGGTTTGTGCAACTATCCGAGGAGCGATTGTCAAAGCCATCGATCGACAAATCTGGGTCGCGTGGGCGGTCTTTGGACTGTGCGGCGCTATCGTCTGGTTCCATGCCTCGGCATTTGCGTACTTCTGGATTACGATTGGCCTGTTCCCATCGATCGCATTTGCGGTCGCTTGGAACCCCATGTTGGAGTTGTTTACAAACCGACGGATTCGCTGGTTTGTAATGGTCGTCATTGTCGCCGCAAGCGTTTTCCCTGCTCTCAGGGCCCTTGCAGACCGGATGACCGATACCCAGGCAATACAACGGGACAGCTTGTCCTTTGTGAACAACAACTTTTCACCCGATGACCGCGGATTTCACTTTGAAGGGGGACTATTTTGTCGCCGAGATCCCGCGCCGTTCCGCGCTCGTTCCGGTATTCACATTACCAAAGACTTCTATGGGGACAACTCGCGCGACAAAACCCGCCGTTTTCTAATTGAATTTCGCGATCGTCCAGTGAAATTTATTGTCGCGTCACAACGGATGTGGCAGCTGCCTCACATAGCGTCGCGATTTTGGCGCGACAACTATGTCCACTATCGCGAGGCGGTGTTGATTCCAGGTCACTCTTTTGACATGAGCCGGAAAAAGGAAACACGATTCCCCATTTTCGTTGCCGGAACCTATATCTGGATCCCTAGTCCCGAGTCCCCTGATTTTTCAATGACTGTCGATGGAACCTCGGTTTCGCGAAACACTCCCATTGTCCTACATCCCGGCAACCACACTGCAAGAGCGAAACGGCCGGGAAGAGGAACACTCGTGTTGAAGGTCAAAGATTCCCCTGCCCCGCGACGAGATACCTTCTTCAGCCAAGGGCAACGCCACGGAATTCTCGGTTTCAACTAGGGGGTGTCCCGATTATGAATGTACCACCAGATAACCCCCTGAAACCGCAGGGTGCGTTGCTCGTCGGTCACGTAGAACAACTATGCTCTCTCCTCACGCCTTCCCTACAATTCCATGTGCTTATCTGGAGGCACTGGCACAATCGGGACACCCCCTAGCCCGGTTGGTCTGAGGATGTTACGCTAAGAGCTTGACGCATTTGGCGACAGTGTCTCATTCCTAATTTGGAGGTGCCCAGGTGTCTGACCAATTCCCGTTCTCGTCTCCGTCTCATCCGAGGAAGTCGCTAAAGCAACAAGCGCTGGCGGGGCTCAATCGCATTGCTGAGCGAGCAGGGATTAGTTTGGTGATTCGCCGACGACCAACATGGAACTCCTTTCCCCAAGAGACAGTAGCGCCAACCGCCACCTACGCACCATGGAAGGCAGACAAAGACTTCCAGGAAATTCATCATCATGCAGCAGACGTTACTATGGTCGATGTCTATCGCTGCTATGAGCTCTGGCAATTACTCGGCGAAGTGGTCGATATCGAAGGTGCGATCTTAGAAGTTGGATCATGGCGCGGTGGTACGGGAGCGATTCTGGCTCGGCGAGCGCAGTTGCTAGGAATCTCAGCCCCAGTGTACGTTTGCGATACTTTCTGCGGACTCGTCAAGGTCGGTGCATACGATGGTGACTACATCGACGGCATGTACAACGATTGCACCTCCGAGAATGTCCGCTCCTTGTACGAAAAACTCGGCCTAAACAATGCCCAGGTACTCGAAGGTATCTTTCCAGATGAGACAGGAGGAAAGGTAAACTCGCCACATATTCGACTTTGCCACATCGATGTTGATATCCATGATGCGGCTCGAGATATCGTCGACTGGGTGTGGCCGCGCACGAGCGTAGGTGGAGTGCTAGTATTCGACGACTATGCTCAAAAAGGACCCGTGGGTATCACCCGCTTCGTCGAATCGATGCGAGGAAGATCAGACCGTATAGTCATCCACAACTTAAACGGGCACGGTATTGTGGTCAAGCTGAAGTGAACGAAACGCACCTGCAGGGCGAAGCAGTCTACACTCGATGGTCGTCGACCATCTACCTCAAACGACCACCGCCTACTTCAACGCCTCCATAAACAAGCTGACATCTGGACGATTGTCGATCTGCTCGACGTCTACGCACCGCCCCTGCCGGTACTCACAGCGCTCGACTTCGTGAAATCCAGCATCGCGCAACAGCTGACCAAGGTTGTGCTCATTGTACATCCAATGGTGTCGATTCTTATCCTTGGATTGATACTCTGTGTACATGATCTGAAGCAGCTTATCAGGATTTTTGGGATCGTAGTCGCGAATTGCGAGATCGAGATCGGGAACCGACACTCGAAATACCCCTCCCGACTTAATGACTCGGTATACTTCCTTAACGCAATTGATGGCCTGTGGAGGATGCAAATGTTCCAGTACGTGGGCAGAAAATACGTTTTCAAAGCTATTGTCGTCGAAAGGAAACCGCCGCCCTAGATTGACGTACTTTATGTCATCGAAAACACCAAGAAGGTGTTGCTGATAACGCTCCTCTGTCATTTTCCCAAGTTTTCGAATCAGCCGCGCAGCTCCAGGCAGCCGTGCAACAAAAAGATGGGGCGTAATATCTGTATTGATCCAGCCTGGTATGGGTTGGTTAAAGCAGCCAAGATGCAAATTCTTCATTGGACTGTTCCTTCTGACAGGGGATTGTGTCTTACGCCTGTGCCGAACCCGCATAGTTGGTTCCGGCTTGATCGTTGGGGGCGTCGAATTGGTACTTTTAGTACGTGCTCTCGGCCGTGACTCGAGCAAAGAACACGAGAAACGTCATCTCTATTCGGACTGATCACTACTAGGAGCCTAACGTAGATAGGGTAGACACGCCAGTAATGGGTTGGGGGCCATCCCGGCTGTCTTAATCCCAGCTGTGCTTACAGAGTCACACAAAACTCAAAAAGATTACCTCTTGCAAAACCGATCAAATACAGGCTCCAGTCATGTACAATCGTGGGGTCGATATGGAAATTCGTTCTCGCCCCCACCTTGGCAGTACCGCACCAACCACAGCGTCCCGGACCGCGCAAAAGCTGGCTGGATTTGCGATTCAATATGTTGACCAAGCACCTGCTCACCGCAACTATCTCGACATCGGGTGCGGCAATGGATTTATCACTCGTCACGTCGATAATCATTTTGATCAGGTGGTCGGTATCGACGTGGAACAGGACAGACTAGCGGAATTCCGTCGTGAGGTCGCAGAAGATTCGCGATACCAAGTCCTCGAAATGCCATCAGAAGCGCTTGCGTTTGCCGACAATGCTTTTCACTTTGCAACCTCTTTCGAGGTACTCGAACACGTAGCAAACGTGGCAGCAACCGCCGATGAAATTGTCCGTGTTCTCGCACCGGGTGGGATTCTCGTCGTTTCGGTGCCCCAGGCCCTATTTCCTATCGAGAACCACGGTATTCGTATTGGCGAACATGTATTGGAGCGCAAAGTCCCGCTTCTCCCCTACATCCCGCCACTGCATCGCCGGTTCTCCCTTGCACGAGTCTTCCTATCGCGAGAACTCGATGCGCTATTTGAGGACCGTGGACTAACTCTGCTCGAGACAGGATACGTTGCCCCCCAATTTGAACGCGCCGCAACACGCAGTGGAAGTTGGGAAGGACGTCTAACATTTCTGCGTGCGATTCTAGAGCGATTTGAGACCGTTCCCGGAATCCGTCGGCTTGTGGGTGTATCCATGCTCAAAGCGTTCAAAAAACCGCGCTAACTCTCATCATTCCCTGCCCAAAGCCGACCAAGCCAACAGCCTTACATGTCGCCCCATGTGGTTCGTTTCTAGGGAAGCGAGCTAGAGAGCTGAACACGTAAATTCACTTTCCGACGCTACCCCTCGAAATCGCTGGCTATGTTGTCCTCCTTGACGGGACCCAACCCCGCCTGCCCATGCCCAAATACGGGCGAATCTATGTTGGTTGCGCCTGATTTTCGCCTGGAAACAGACGGTTGCATTGGCAGTGTCCGCCTCGCCAACGATTCCGATCCTTTACCGTCGATAAGCAACTTTACGTGTTCAGCTCTCTAGTTGTGCACACCGTCACAGATTCGACAAGTGACTCAGAATACAATGTTAGCTTGCCACAAGTTCGTACAAACCTGCACAAGGCGATCCCATGGCTGCTCGTGACTCTGTTTTTTTTGTCCGCTTGTCGGTTTCGATTTCAGCGCCATATTACCAAACCGGGCAGCTCATGTGATGAAGCGTGTCAGCTTTTTTGCGACGACAACCCTGATGTCACAGACCATAAAGCTTCTGGAGATGGAACAGCAATCTCACCATTTCTTATCTGCACGGCGGCCCAATTTGCTAGCATTGGAACAAGCGATGCTGACTGGAACGCCCACTACATTCTCGTAAACGATCTAGACATGTCGGCTTACGATGAAACCAATTACACCACCATCGGCAACCAGAACAGTCCCTTTACGGGACAATTTAACGGAAACCAAAAAACAATATCCAACTTTCGTTACGAGGATGGCGACGCCGACCACATCGGGCTATTTGGCCGCCTCTATGGACGGACTAGCCACATTCGTGACCTCCACCTAAGCAATGTGACAATTACTGGTAATAGCAATGTTGGCGGACTTGTCGGATCGGTATACCAGGGAAGTGTCTTCAACTCGACAGTTCAGGGAAAAATCGATGGCGTTACAATCGTCGGTGGACTGATCGGACAAATCGAATTTGGAACCGTTTCCAGTAGCGGCGCCAATATCACCATTCAGGCTGCGGGTAGTAACTTCTACTTCGGAGGGCTTATCGGGATCTCACGACTGACTACCGTCGCGAATTCGTACGCGAAAGGAGATATCCACGGCGATGGTGGCATTCGGTTCGCTGGGGGGCTCCTGGGGCGAGCAATATTTGGCCAAATCCACGATTGTTTTGCTTCTGTCAATGTCAGTGGTGAAGGTGCACTCGGCGGGTTCACCGGCCACGATGTAGGATCGTTAACATTCAACTCATATGCAACGGGAAACATCACCACAACGAAGGCAAACACACAAGTTAGTATCTTTATCGGTGACAAAAATGGCACGCTTGCCGGGGCCAACAACTACTACAACAGCAACGCGACTTGCACTGGCCCAGATCCCACCGTGTGCAACAATACGAGACTCAGCCCAACCGGGATTGACCTATCTGAACAACCCGACTATTTTGACAGCAGCAACGCCACAGTCAATGAACCGCTGCGAAGCTGGGATTTTGTCCATGCCTGGCAAGCACAACCCGACGGCAGCGTAACTGCCAATCCTTCGTATTGGGACTACAAAACATGGGGAGATTGTGACTCCCATCTAGACGATCTTCCCTTCGCTGGCGGACTCGGAACTGTGATAAGTCCATATCTGATCTGCTCCGCAGCACAGCTATTGGCGCTCAGCGACAATCTCCAATATTGGGATCAGTATCTTCATTTCAGACTCATGCGCGATATCGATCTGAGTACAATTCCCGAAAATTCGTATACTGCCATCGGCAGCACTGCGATCCCATTTAGAGGCCACTTTAACGGGGGCGGTCATCGCATGACCAACTTCTCTCACTCCGCACCAGGCCAAGACAACGTTGGTCTATTTGGAGTCACAGATGAGGCGACGATAAGATTCCTCGCTGTAGAGAACGCGAATGTCGTTGGACGCGATCAAGTCGGTGCCTTGGTCGGATTTGGACAAATCAAAACCCATATATTTGACGTCTACACGACCGGAACAGTCTCCGGCCAAACGGCCGTGGGCGGGATAATGGGCAGAAGTGCTTTCGCAAAAGTGCACCGCAGCTACACAACGGCGGATATCGCGGGCGTCTCCCAACTTGGTGGCATTGCCGGATTGAATAGCAATGGCACCCTAGAATCTTGTTTTTCCCTCGGATCAGTAGATGGATCTACAGGGACAGAAATCGGTCGCATTGACGGAAGAACGGGCCCCGGCATAACAAACACCTATTATGATCAAGACTCTCTGTGTCCAAACTGCTCGACGACTTCTGGCACACCGGTGAATCTCATCGACAATCCCGATTGGTTCTTTCAATCGGAAAATCTTCCGCTTGCCAATTGGAACTTTTTGGACGTTTGGCGAGAAAATGCTGGAGGTCTACCAACGTTGGTAAGCGACTGAAGCAGAGCTATGAAATCGTGTTTTCACGGACGGTGTCGCCCAATGGTAGGGAATGAGTCTATGCTGGTTCCGATTAGCGCAGCTGCGCGACAAGGTTCGCAACAACGTGACCTTGCCCCCGAGGTGTGACGTCAATCTCTGTATAGAATGTATGATAATCGTCGTGGCGAATCTCTAGACGATGGTTACCAGGACTGACTGCGATGCCGTCAATCAGGCTACTAACCTCTGCGACATAGCGCTCATCTACCCAAACCTCCGCGCTTGGAACATTGCATGTAATCTTTACAACACCATCTGGGGGCGACACCGATCGCTGTATCGGAGCCGAAGCGCACCCAATGAGACTCACGATGATGAGGACCTGCAATCTGAAAAATGCGGGCTTGCGATGGGGCAATCACTACACTCCATCGCGACCACGCGTAGACCAGCGCACATACACAGCGCCGGGCTGAACACGTATTCGCGCCGAATTCCGCAAAACCTTGATCCCACTGAGGGCTCCGGCAACTGTCTCCGAGTCCCGCGCTCGAACCCGAAGCGCAACCACACCACGCCCTCCCAGCATCCGAACCTGCACGCTAGATCTCCCAAGGGCTTTTTTGAGATGCTTTAAGATGTTTGCAACCACCGCCCAATTTTTGACACCGTTGAGGTGCACAGCAACATACCCATCATCGGTTGACTGCGTCGTCTGCGTCGGCCAACGCGCACGCAAGACTTGCCCCACCACCGGCGACAGAGTTTGAGAGATTTGCTTGCCGAGCTCGGCCGCCGCATCTGCCTCCGTTTTCCCAAATCCCGCCATGCGATACCGGCCATCCTGGACATGTTCCGCTGAGTCAACGCGAACCACCCTCCACTGGACCCTGCGCACCAGGCCAACCAGCGGCGTGCCCCGGATCACCTCCATTTTCGATGCGCCAACTTCCACGACAACAACTGCAATTGCCCCCGATCGAGCGGCAAGTTGCGCAACTTGGGTGTCATTAAGAGTCCTTATTGCCCCGCTAGCGTAAACCAAACCAGAGCCAGCGGCCACTGCGATGCGCTGTTTGCGCAACGCTGCGGTAATTGTAGCCTCGAGGGCTCCGGCATCCCCCTGGTCTGCACGAACCACAACAACAACAGCGGCCGTTTTCGCCGGTGCGGGCACGAACCCAGCAAGGAACAATAATAGCATTGCGGGAACACAGGCAGCTCTCAGATGCGAAAGAAAAACGTTCATTATTTCTTGCTTATCACAATAAGGATAAGTGGGCCAGTTGTGGGCGCACTGGCTAGTTTCGCGGCTTTACCGTCCTTCTCCGATAGAAAGAGACGCCCCTTTTTGTAACCGAGCGCAACATAACTCATCACTTTTTTCCCTGCCCTTGGGTCCTTCTTGGCATCCGCAGTCGAATAGTAAAATACGGTCGGACCAGCATATTCGACATTTCCAGCTGCAACCGAGAGGTGCAGACGCGGCTCGCGAACAAACTCTCGAGCATCGATTACCAACGCACTCGGACCGGAGGACGCAACAATTTGTGGGGAAACAACAACCCTCGGGATGAGACTCCGTCTAATGGTCTCAAGCGGAAGTTGCAATTGCACTTGGACGCTGCCATCTGAAGAGTAGCCGATGTCTTTGGGCTTGGCATTGTCAATCGCTGCAGCCAGCACCGATTCGCCCTGTTTACGCCGCCCAATCGTATCCGCAACCGTTTCTCCCGCAGCAATGCGCAGAGACAGAGCAACTTGCTTGAGGCGTGTGCGGGCAACCGCCTGGGCGCGGTGATTTGCACCAACCCGGGCAATACCAATCGATGGCGCGTACAAATCCGCCACCGCTGCGGCTTTTGCCGTGATTACCCCCCGAGTCCAATCGACGAGAACACTCGGCCTGGGCTTAGCGATAACATGTTTGGCATTCGCGTTGGCTGTGCGCTTGGAATTCGCGTTGGCCGAGCGCGAGCTAACAATCAAAGCGATGACGAACATCGTGCCGATGCTGCGATACGACCGCGCCCTGATCATCATCGTTACTCCCACTCGATAGTACCCGGCGGTTTTGACGTAATGTCGTAAACCACGCGATTAATTCCACGAACTTCGTTGATGATCCGAGTAGACATCTGTTCGAGAACCTCGTAGGGCAACTGGACCCAGTCAGCGGTCATACCATCTTTTGAGTACACGGCTCGAATTGCGAGCACCTCTTCATACGTACGCTGATCCCCCATCACACCAACGGTCTTGACAGGTAAAAGGACCCCAAAGGATTGCCAAATCGACTCATACAATCCCGCAGCGCGGATCTCTTGCTCAACAATAACATCTGCAGCCCGGAGCGTCTCCAGTCGCTCCAACGCTAAATCCCCGAGACATCGAACAGCCAACCCTGGCCCGGGAAACGGTTGGCGCATCACCATATCTTTGGGGACACCGAGTGCCACCCCTAACTCCCTTACTTCATCTTTAAATAGCTCGCGCAGTGGCTCAACGAGCTCCAGATCCATGCGGTCGGGCAACCCTCCTACGTTGTGATGAGACTTGATGACAGCGGAGGGCCCCTTGGGAGAGACCGACTCAATCACATCTGGATACAGAGTCCCCTGGGCCAGAAACCGCGCTCCGTGAACCCTCTCGGCTTGCTCCTCAAAAACGCGGATAAATTCGACGCCGATGATTTTTCGTTTGCGCTCAGGATCCGTCACCCCTTTTAGGGCATGCAAAAATCTCTCACTTGCATCTACAACGCGCAGGTCAACGTGAAAATGCTCACGAAAAACCTCTTCGACGTTCGCGCGCTCGCCGTGGCGAAGAAGGCCATTGTCAACGAAAATACAAGTAAGCCTGTCCCCAATCGCCCGGGCCAACAGCGCTGCCACCACCGAAGAGTCGACACCGCCGGACAGTCCGCACATCACTCGCCCCTCAGGACCAACTTGCTCACGCACCCGTGCGATCGCTTCATCGACAAAAGAGGCCATGCTCCAATCTCCGCGCAAGCCGGCAACATGAAACAAAAAGTTTTTGATTAGTTGGACGCCACGGGGCGTATGAACTACCTCTGGATGAAATTGCACGCAGTAAATTTTTCGATCGCTATTGGCGAAAGCTGCTGCTGGTGAGTTGTCGCTGCTCCCCACGAGGGAGAATCCCTCAGGCAAAGACTCGACCCGATCCCCATGAGACATCCAAACCTGCAACTCGGTGCCAACTTCAAACTCGTAAAAAATCCCTTGGTCTTTATCAACCCGAACTGTCGCTCGGCCGTATTCGTGTTTATCGGCGGGAGCCACAGCCCCTCCCAGAAGTTTAGCCGTAATCTGCGCACCGTAGCAAATCCCCAGAATTGGAATATTCAACGCAAATATTTCGGAGGAGATTCTCGGGGCAGAAGCTGCGTAACAGGAAGAAGGTCCTCCTGACAAAATTAGTGCAGCTGGCTTCGCCGCGACAATTTTCTCTAGCGGTTCATGGCACGAGTGAATCTCTGAGTACACGCCAAGCTCACGAACACGTCGAGCAATCAGCTGGGTGTACTGAGAACCAAAGTCAACAATAGCTACGACTTGTCGCGAAACCGACATAGAGTTTCAATCCCTTCAACATCTGGGCCCCTTGAGGCTCCTTATTCTACATGGTAGTTGGGTGCTTCTTTTGTGATAATCACATCATGAACATGGCTTTCACGAAGCCCTTGCGAGGTAATTCTGACAAAATTCGCCTTTTTTCGCAGCGTGTCTACATTCGCCGCGCCGACGTACCCCATTGCGGATCGTAAACCACCAACAAGTTGATAGATAGAGTCTGCCAATCGCCCTTTATAGGGAACTCGCCCTTCGATTCCCTCGGGGACAAGCTTGTTTGCAGACTGGACCTCTCCCTGAAAGTATCGATCGCGGGATCCGGCTCGCATCGCGCCAATTGAGCCCATCCCACGATACATTTTGTAGCTTCGACCTTGATACAACACAATTTCGCCTGGCGACTCATCGGTCCCCGCAAATAGGGACCCTACCATTACCGAGGACGCACCAGCCGCCATCGCTTTCGCAATATCCCCCGAATGTTTAATCCCCCCGTCTGCGATAATCGGAACCCCAGAACTCGAAGCGGCGGCCACACAATCCGAAATTGCTGTCAGTTGCGGCATCCCGACGCCCGCAACCACCCGCGTGGTGCAGATCGATCCCGGTCCTACACCAACCTTGACCGCGTTGACACCAGCATCAATCAATGCCTTGGTGGCCTCTGCGGTCGCGACGTTCCCGGCGATCAACTGCACATCGGGAAACTCGCGACGTGTTGCTGCGACAGTTTGGATGACTCCAGTGGCGTGCCCATGCGCAGTATCGATTACGATCACATCGCACCCCGCTGAAACTAAGGCGGCAATTCGCTGCTCGCGATCTCCACCAACCCCTACAGCTGCTCCCACACGAAGACGACCCAGACGATCTTTTGCAGCACCCGGGTGTTGTTCCGCCTGTTCGATATCCTTGATGGTAATCAGTCCTTTGAGCCGACCTATCTCATCAATTACGAGTAGTTTTTCGATACGGTTTTTGTGCAGAAGGGCCTTGGACTCCTCAAGGGTTACGCCATCGACAACCGTAACTAAATCTCTCGTCATGACATCGCCTACCTGTTGGTCTAGGTTTGGCTCAAATCGCAAGTCGCGGTTGGTTAGGATCCCGATCGGTTTGCCTGCAGCATCGACAACTGGAAGCCCAGAAATACGATAAGAGCGCATCAACTGGCGGGCCTCTTCGAGGCGTTTCTCGGGTTGAATCGTAACCGGATCCACAACCATACCGGATTCGGCTTTCTTTACCCGGGACACTTCTAAGGCTTGTTCCTCAGGCGTCATATTTTTATGAATAATGCCGATCCCTCCCTCCCGCGCCATCAATATCGCGGTGGCAGACTCGGTCACAGTATCCATGGCAGCACTAACTAACGGAATCTGTAGTTGAATATCCGTGGTGAAGCGAGTCGAAACGCTCACTTCTCGCGGCAACACCTCACTTGCCGACGGGACAAGTAATACATCGTCGAATGTCAATGCTTCTCGAAGTTTGTTTTTTTCTACCATAGCTCCTCCAGAGGCTCACAACGTGCCAACCTGGCGAAGTCAGTTGCCTCATAAGAAGCTGGCGAGTCTAGCTCAGAACAGCAGATCAGCCAACTGGGAACCTCCAATTCTGGTTGATTCGGGGATCTCTCTAGGATTGCATCAGGATGGACCGCCGGACTCGCCCACGTTTCCAATGGTTTTGAGCAGATAGGGTCAGCGCAACGCAGCGATAATTGCCGTGGCGATCGCGAGTAGGACGTCTCCCACCAGTAATAAATCAAGAGCAAGACCGTAGCTCTGCAACCTCGCCCGAATCGGCGCCGCCCCCTTCCCGGTCTTGCACGGGATTGCAGCCGTCGCCAACGCTTCCCCAAAATCATCGAAATCTTCCCAATCCCTCCGCGACAGATACCAAATCGACCCGCGGTGCGGCTCCAGTGCAATTGCATTTTGGTACATCGTTACCTGTTTGATACGTTGCAGCCTCATACGAAAGCCGCCGATTCGCCACCCCCAACGAACACCATTGCTGTCGATTGTGAGCCGCGCTCTACGCACCGCCAGTCCAACCCCGGCGACGCAAGCACTGGCTACAGCAAACACCACTAAGGTTGCAGATAGCGTCGCATGAAATTTCCGGGCAACAAGAACCAGTGTCAGACAGCTTGCGAGCAGTACCAGTGAAAACACCCGACGCGCCAGACGGCGACTTTTTGTCCGCGCACCAAATTCTCCGACCAAGCGCCCAGTAAATGCCACTCCAGGTGGCGAATCGACTGCACTCATGCATCCCCCAACTCTTCTAGCCGCTGCGCGATGGATTGGGCGATATGCGCCAGCGCCTGCGAATTTTCGATTTTTTTCCCTGCACGACTCAAGTAAAACACATCGGCGACTTTTTCTCCCTCAGTTGAAAGCTTGACGAGAGATACGTCGAGTTCCAAAGCCGCGAGCGAATCCGTAATGGTATACAGAACCCCGATCTTGTCTCTGGTAAATACCTCAGCAATCGTGTAGTCACTTGAGGCATCGTTATCAAACCGAATCTCTGTCGGCACTTCGGGCGTTACCCGTGGCGCAGGATCTCGTGACGGCTGTCTTTGCGAAACCAGCTCAAAAATTCGTTCTCGGCTTAGCGGCCCCGATAGTAACGCTGTCAAATCTGATTCGATTCGCTTCCAACGTGAGTCGTCTGTAGGGATCGCCTTGCCAACCGCATTCCGGACGTAAAACAGATCACAAGCAAGGGGCCTTGCAGCCTCGCCAAACGCGCTCCGAGACCCAACCGCTCCAAGCACGTGAACGCGATTGACCGCAAAGGCCGCGGCGATCGCAGCAAGAAGCATGGGAACATCAGCTGCGACAATCGCCACCTCGCTATGCCCTTTTAGCGGGTAATAACCGACTTGCATCGCAAAGGATGCATCTCCGATCTCATATTCTTGTGCGAGAGCCACATGCCGTGCCACTTGTCTAGCGCTCAATGAACTCAAAAATCCTCGGTCGACATGGCTGAGAAATCGCTTTGTCTCCGCTTGGCTGACCGCTGGACGGTCTCCAACACCGGCAACCGCCAGAGTGATAATGCGGCTCCTGTGACTTGCCAATTCATCCACGGGATCTGCATTGGCTTTGCTGCTGCTTCCGCCTAAAAAGTCGCGCGTCCGTAGATACAACTCCCGCAATAAGGACTGCTTCCATGGGTTTAGGTTCCCGGGTGCGGTCATCGCGGTATCACATAGCGTTAAGAGATACAGCTGAGCCAGCTGCTGCAGGGTTCCGACACGCTCGGCAAATTTCTGAATCACTTCAACATCAGACAAATCACGACGCTGGGAAAGATGGGACATCGTCAGATGCTGCCGAACAAGAAACGCAGCAGTACTCACTTCCTGTTCGGACAACCGCAATCTTCGACCTACCACACCAACAATCCGCGCCCCCTTCTCAGCATGACCTTTTCCGAGCGGCTTCCCGACGTCATGGAGCAAAGTCGCAAGATACAGCGGCGAATATCGCTCCACAAGCTCATAGGCTTCGGTCGCCGTAGGGAATTGTTTTTGCAACTCGCCCCTCGCAATGCGCTTCAGCATCGCAACTGTATAGAGCTGGTGCTGATCGACAGTATATACATGATACAGATCATGTTGGACTCGGCACGTGCAGGGGGCAAATTCGGGCAACACAGCATTGAGAACTCCGAGTTGGTGCATCTCTTCCAACAACGCGGGAACCAGAGCATCGTCAGAAGCGTCCTGCGGATCGACCAATGCATCGAGGAATAGTTTTGCTGCGATAGGATCTCGCGTAAGCGTATCTCCGTGTGTCGCAACAGTATCAGCGATGAGTTGCCGAGTATGGCCATAAATGGGAACCTCATGTGTGACCGCCACACGGAACACTCTGACCATTTCGGCAGGTTTGTCGCGAAACACCTGCGGATCATGCACACCTATTTTTCCGTTGAAGATCAAAAACGTCGAATCGATGCGCCGAATGCGTGGTTTCCTGCGCGAAGCGACCTTCGCCCTCTCCAAAATGAAATCTGTAACCTGAACAGCCCCCCTTGCATGGAGATAGTAGTGCCGCATCAACGCCTCTACCGCTGGCGCAACTGCAGGACGGATATCGCCAGCAGCGAGCTTTGCGTTCGGATACAAGTCAGGGGCGATCGCTTCTTGAATCTCAAAAGTAAGTTGGTCAGTGGGTCTCTCGACCTGAAACTGAAGTAGACTGCGAATTCGCAGCAAAAACGACCGTGCGTCCTCAAGGATTGCCAACTGTCGCGAAGAAATATGTCCCTTGGCCATGAGCGCACGAAACGAAGGAGTCCCCCAACGGGCATGCGCAACCCACTGCGCAGTTGCCAGATCTCGCAGCGCTCCGCGTCCACGCTTCAAATTTGGCTCTAATAGATACACCGTTTGATCAAAGCGCTGATGCCTATCTCTCATCCCCGCGCCGAGTTTAGCGACAAATGCGTTGGCGTCCTGGCCAGGGGCAATCGCCCGGCGCGTCTGCTCGCGCAATCGCTCCACTGGACCTTGGATCCCGGCGATATGACGAGCATCTAGCAGCGCTGAAGTTGTTGCGATATCATCCCCCGCCAGCTTGTTTGTCTCATTGACGGTGCGGACAGCATGACCAACGTTTACACCAGCATCCCAAAGAGGATACAATAGCGTGTCTGCGACTTGTTTCGCGACGGAAATCGACTGGTCGTCGCCCAGCAAAATAAAGTCAATATCCGAGTAGGGACAAAGCTCTTGCCGACCCCACCCCCCAGTGGCAATCAAAGTTAGCCCGGAATCAGACGCCCCTTCCGTTCTATCAACCACCTCAGCAAACAAGCTTTCGATTAACTGATCATAAAAATCCGACAGCCCTTTGCACGCCTCCAGACCATCGCTGCTGCTGTGAAGGATGTCGCGCATCGCCAGTCGCGCACCCGCGACCCGATCCCGAATGAGGTCTGGATCCAGTAATTGGCTGCCGTCGTTCACTCCAATACTATACCGGTCTCCCCCCTCCTGTTTCCAACGGTATGCCGTGATTCGGAAAATTCTGCCGAATTCCTCCACAAAGTTGTCACACAGGCTATCCGTTGTACCGTACAAGAATCCAATTTACGCATCCGATCACAGTTCGCCCTCTCTCCCCAGCACAGGGTAGCCCTTCCTGAAAACAAAACTGATAAAAATGCGAGATAGCCGGTTGAGAATTGGGATTCAGGCACCGCTCGGATTCGCCTCCGGGTTGCCTTTGCTCCTCACGAGCTCGACGCTAACCGCCTGGCTCGCCTCCGAAGGGATCTCGATCAAGACGATTGGACTATTCGCGTTCGTCGCTCTGCCCTACAACTTCAAATTCCTATGGGCCCCTTTGCTTGACCGCTATCAGTTGTTTCGGATTGGGAGGCGGAAATCCTGGATGTTCGCAACACAGCTCCTTTTGTGTCTCACCATCTTTGGTCTCGGTGCACTCAATGTTGTATCCGCACCACAGACAGTTGCCATCTTCGCGCTGCTTATCGCCTTCTTATCCGCGAGCCAAGATATTGTCGTCGATGCCTACCGCACCGACATACTCAAAGACACAGAGCGCGGCCGCGGCACGGCGACCTACGTCGCGGGATATCGCTACGCGATGATTATCGCCGGCGCGGGGGCATTACTCGTCGCCGATCATCTATCCTGGACCCTTACCTATTGGCTCCTCGCCGGATTCATGGCAATGAGCATGATTGCAACTTGGATGGCCCCGCAACCTCCCTCGCCCCCGATTCCTGCGACCCTGCGCGCTTCGGTGATTGTCCCGATACGCGATCTGTTTGCGCGCAAAGGAATCGGAATGACGATCGCGATCGTCGCCCTATACAAACTCGGAGACTCACTCGCCGCCCATTTGATCTCTCCGTTTTTGATTCAACTGGATTTCTCTCTTACTGAAATCGGTCTTGTTCATAAGGGACTCGGCATGGCGGCAACCATCATTGGCTGCGCCATTGCCGGTACCATTGCCGACAAGATCGGTATTCGTCGTGGACTCCTAATCTTTGGTATCGCGCAGTCCCTCGGGAATATCGGCTACCTCGGTCTCGCCCTCGTAGGGTACAGTAAAATGTGGCTGTTGACAGCGATCGGCATCGACAACCTGTGCAATGGACTGGGAACTGCCGCGTTTGTCGCATATCTCATGTCTTTGTGTAATCGCCGTTTTAGCGCTACCCAATACGCCCTACTCACCAGTGCGTCATCGCTTCTCGGGCGCGTTTTCACTCCGGTTGGCGCCGCGTTTGCAGACGGCTATGGATGGATCAGCTTCTTTATATCGACCATCGTAATTGCCATCCCGGCACTGATTCTGATTGCCATTTGCATTCGCCGCAACGACCCGGAATCGCTCATACAACCTTAACTTGCCCACCTACTCCAGACCGCATGAATTGACAAGACGACTTCCATTGGAATTTAATCCCCACCGTATGGCAATCTTGGAACTAAGCCCCCTAGGCGACCATTTAGAGGAACCCGAATTAACCCTACTCCAGTCGAAGCTGGATGAACTTGAGGCGGGCCCACTAGAAATCGACGATGAAGGCGAATCGATCGTCTTGTCCCGCGACATTGAAGACGGTGCTCTCGCTGAAGTGTTGGACTTATTGGACGCGAACAGCGCCGCTTCTGACTTATACCTTCCAACCGAGTTTGAAGATACATTTGAAATCGAAGGCCTCCGCGTTGGCTCCGCTGCCACCTTGCTCAACGCCCTTGAGGAGCTAAAAGAGGACATTGACGTCGACGAAGGCAGCGAAGATGAGCTAGACGAAGAACAGTTTGACAACGACAATTTCGAGCCCGACGAACCCGTGTTCAGCGACGACAGTGGTTTTGATCAGGCTGAATTGAAAAACGCCCAGCTGCAACACATCTGGAAGCTACTCTATGGTGGCGCACAACAGTGCCTTGACAAAAAGATCGGCCTCTTCCTCCATTCGTAAAGCCACCGTCTTCCTTCGTCAAATTCTGTTTATCAGCCTCACAAATACCCCAATACGCTCTGCTCCGGTCTTCATCACTTTAGAAGCCATCTCAAAAATGCTGCGGGCACCCATCTGCTGTGTCCTCGCTCCGCTTCCGGTACTCAAGTATACTAATACGTTCCGTTCCGGTTCTCACTCGTCCTTGCATCTGGGGCTCCTCGCTATTTTTGAGATGGCTTCTAGCCATTCTCCAATCATATCGGTGACATCGACACTGGCTTATCGCCCCTGCCATCCCGGCTCCGCGTTAGAACAATCTCATCCAATTGCTTGCGCAGACGAGGATACTCTGTGATCCAGTTATGAAAGTCTTCGCGCGGCAACCGAAGCAACCACACCCTATCGTCGGTGGTAATAGTCGCCTCTGCGGACCTACCATCTAGCAAGGACGTCTCTGCAAAAACGTCACCGGGGAATAGCGATCCTAACTGCTGACGCCGACCCGATATTGTGGAGAAAGCATGCAAGATTCCCACAAGTACTAAGTAGAGCCCATCGGCAGGTTGCCCCTGCTCAACAACAAGGTATCCTGGTGGCAACTCACGAAGTTGAAACTTGGTCGTAAGCTGACGACACTCGGAAGGACTGAAGGGCGCGAACAACTCAGACGATGCGACGAGGTTCGTGACCATCCGTGAACGAAAAAATCGCATCAACAGTTTGAGGACACGACTGTCCCGACGGATCAGCTCCCGCACCGCCTCCCGTGTCACCTCGAGTAGCGTTGTTGGCTCAGCACACCGCACCGTGGCGATCCGTGGAGCATCCGTCAACAATGCCATTTCACCAAAAAATGAGCCTCGTTTCAGAGTCGTCAGCGTTTCGTGCCCTGCAGTCTTTGGATCGTTGCGCTCCACACGGACGCTCCCCTGAAGCACGATATATAGACTTGTTCCCGACTCTCCCTCCCGAACAACAACCTTCCCAGTCGGTGCATATGCGACAGATGCGCACTCAACAAGATAGCGGACAAGATCACTATCGAGTTCACTCAACAGTGGACTGGATGAAATATTCGCTGCGACAGCCTCGACAACCCTTAGCTGATCTTCATCATCAAGCGGAAAATCTGTAACACAATCTGGTTCTCCTAGGGTCATCCCATCAAAGGCTGATGAATTTGTCTTCCTCTTGGATGTCGATTCTGATGCGACTGAGGCTATTTCTGGCCCAGAGAGATCAGCTTGGGAGCTAGACCGGCGAAACTTTCCCCCGACCGAATCTGGCTGGTTCTCTCCGCCGATCGGGTCGTTACTCGTCGGTTGCGTAGGTCTACTATGCGTCCTCCTCGCGCCTTCCGCTCGACGGAGATTCCTGCGCCGGATTCGATCGGGGGAAAGTTTCGCCGGTCTAGATTCGGGTTGTGCCGGTATGTCGTCATCCGCCCCTTTGTCTCGCGCTCTTCTCGGTTGCGTGCTTACCCTTTTTCGCCGCCCCTCTAACATTCGGGTCAGCCGTCTTGCACCCTCATGGGTGGGATCAAGTTGCAGCACTTGCTGGCACAATGATATCGCTTCCTCCCCCTCCCCCCGCTGTGCGCGCAGATCGGCTGCGCCAAAAAAAGCCATAGCAGCAAAGGAGGGATCTCCTAGCGATTCACCACTCTCACCACACTCGATCCAGATGTCGGGATCACGAGGTTTGGACTTACAAACCTCTGCGTAAGCCTCCATTGCTGGTCGAACCCGCCGCTTCGCCGCATATGCACGCGCGCGTTTTAGAAGTTGTTCCAGCTTGCTCATACTTCTTTTAGTTTAACAGGCTCGATCTTCATGGTTGAGCCAAAGATGATCGCTTTGTCGGATCCGAGGTGGTATTTCTTGCGGAATCCTCTATGAGGATTCTCTTGAATGACTTTTTCTCAAATAGTATCAAACTCTTACACTCTAAGGGCGAGAAACTGGAGAACAGCCTTGCGTAAATGGATAAACATTTCTAGATTCCCACTAGGGCCTATGCGCTTGGGACCACCTATCAACCGGCGCTAGCCCCTACACTACCGCTAAGCGGCAGATTGTTTATTCGGTCCTTCACTCAGCTACTTTTAAACAAGAATATGGTATATGTGTGGTAAAGTATCTGAAGGCGTACGACAATGGTAGCGTGTCTGGGGCCACAGCGGGGCACCACGGTTCTCTTAGCGGCTAGTGGGTTCTGCTTTTGACTCTACTGGTTAGGTTGCTACACAAAGCAACGAAGTTCCCATGTCGCTCCATTCTAATGCAATGACGGTTACGACGACTTGTTCAACATCCCACTTGTACGACGACGCATCCTTTTTATCGCGGGGGTGTCTGTAGTCGGGAATCGCCCAGCACCAATCCTAAGCAATGCAATCACGAACGAAACGATCGCCCACTAAGAAAGCCAGCACCGCGCTAACGCGGTCACGAGCGACCCCCCCTGCAAAAAAGGTGACGGCCAGCAAGAAGACCGCAACCAACAAGAAAACTGCAGCCAACAAGAAAACTGCAGCCACTAAGAAAACTGCAGCCACTAAGAAAACTGCAGCCACTAAGAAAATTGCAGCCAACAAGAAAGCCGCAGCCACTAAGAAAACTGCAGCCACTAAGAAAATTGCAGCCAACAAGAAAGCCGCAGCCACTAAGAAAACTGCAGCCACTAAGAAAATTGCAGCCAACAAGAAAGCCGCAGCCAACAAGAAAGCCGCAGCCAACAAGAAAGCCGCAGCCAACAAGAAAGCCGCAGCCAACAAGAAAGCCGCAGCCAACAAGAAAGCCGCAGCCAACAAGAAAGCCGCAGCCAACAAGAAAACTGCAGCCACTAAGAAAACTGCAGCCAACAAGAAAGCCGCAGCCAACAAGAAAGCCGCAGCCAACAAGAAAGCCGCAGCCAACAAGAAAGCCGCAGCCAACAAGAAAGCCGCAGCCAACAAGAAAACTGCAGCCACTAAGAAAACTGCAGCCACTAAGAAAACTGCAGCCACTAAGAAAACTGCAGCCAACAAGAAAGCCGCAGCCAACAAGAAAGCCGCAGCCAACAGGAAAGCCGCAGCCAACAAGAAAGCCGCAGCCAACAAGAAAACTGCAGCCAACAAGAAAACTGCAACCAGCAGGAAAAAAACAATTTCAGCGAAGAAAAGCACAACAGCAAAAACAAGCGTGCCACCTGCAAGTCCGAAACGAATGACTCCCAAACGTAATCTCCCAAACATTGAGGGTTCGCTTGCCCTGCGAAAACTTGTGGCCATTGGACAAGAGGTTCTTGGAATCGAGCAATTACGTCCTGGTCAAAAAGAAGCTCTAGAACACATCCTCAAAAAAAGAGATGTACTTGCAGTTATGCCTACAGGGAGTGGCAAGTCCTTGCTCTACCAGCTACCATCCCTCGTCCTGCCAGGGATTACGGTCGTGGTATCGCCTCTCATCGCCCTCATCAAAGATCAAATCGACAAGATGAGAGAGAAAGGCGTGACCGTATGCCGCATTGACTCGACGCTCACGATCCGGCAGCGTCGAGCAATGGAAGCCTTGGCAAAAGCACCTGGTGGCAAGCTCTTGCTCACGACTCCCGAACGAATGGCAGACGAAACCTTCCGCGAGATGCTGCGCGAAGGAGCAGGGACAGTGGGAGTGTCTCTTTTTGTTGTCGATGAAGCACATTGCGTATCTCAATGGGGACATGACTTCCGTCCCTCTTACTTGGTGACAAGAAAGGCCTTAGAAGATCTTGGCCGGCCACCAGTTCTCGCAACAACGGCGACTGCCCCGCCTCATGTCCGGGACGACATTCTCCATCAACTTGGAGCACTCAAAGCAAAAGTCGTAACAACAACCTTTGACCGCCCAAACCTTCACTATGAAGTAATCGCACTCCCTGGTGACGACGAAAAAACAAAAACACTAACAACTCTGCTAAAAAAGCTTCCCAAGCCAGGGATTGTTTACTGCGCCACAGTAAGGATGGTCAACAGCCTCCACGAGAAGCTCAGCCGCTATGGAATCCCAGTCGTAAAATATCACGGCCGCCTAACGAAAAAAGAACGTACAGAGAATCAACAACGATTTATGGCCGCTCGCTCCGGCCTTGTCATGATCGCAACAAACGCATTTGGTCTCGGAGTCGACAAAGCGGATATTCGCTACGTACTTCACTATCATGTCCCGGGTTCTCTTGAGGCTTATGCACAAGAAGCCGGCCGTGGCGGACGCGATGGCAAGCCGGCGAGATGTGTCCTTTTGTTCTCCCCGGACGATATCGCCATCCAAGAGTATTTTCTTACTGGCACCTATCCCACTAGACGTCAAGTCAGGGCGATATACAACACACTAAAGGCATGGACGAGCCACGAGGAGTCTCCTCCTACGATTGCGAACTTGGCGTTGAGTGCCCGCGTTGGCAGTCAACGAACACGAACGGTACTTTCGCTATTAAAAGACGAAAGTTTCATCACCGAGCACGAAGACAACACCTTTTCGCTATCGGTTCCCACTCCAGATGAAAAACTCTTAAACGAAAAAGCCAAACAGTATGAAGCGAGACGTATTGCCGATCGGCAACGACTCGACTCGCTGCTCGAATACGTCCGGGCCCCCGGGTGCCGCAACCAGGTCGTTCTTCGTTATCTGGGCGAGGATAACCCACAGGAATGTGGACGATGCGACAATTGTCTGCGATCCAAGGAGGCCGCCGAGGCGGCAGCGCAAAACGCGAGACAGCTGGAAGCAACCGTAACCTGGCAACTCGATAGCGAGGACGGTATCGAGGAGCAAGATGCACGTACCGCGCGGGTCATTCGCCATCGCGTAGTCCGGATCGATGATCAAGAAAAAGAGACAGCAACACCTCCGAATCTCGATACTGAGCAGGACTACTCAGAAGAGTTAGACCCCGAAGACAGCTTTGAAGAGGATTTTGACGAAGAGGACGACGATCTCAACATCGAAATCATTGACAAAACCGCGGCGGCGCTTGCCGAAGAAGGCATTGATCTGAGTGACTCTGAAATCACGATATTGGCACGCAAGCGAGCGCGGGAACAGAGCAACCCCAAACGGGCCGCTTCCGAGGAGTTGCCTCCTGAAAAGAAACGCAAACGACGGCGGCGGCGAAGAAAAAAGCGCAGCGTCATCCCACCAAAGTCGGCATTCTCAAGTCCTGTACTTGCAAAAACCAACGGCAGTACCAAAGGCAACAAGCGTTCGGAGGCCGCGGCGAGTGGAGGACCATTGGTGGAGTATGTACGCGGCCCAATGCGCATTAACATGCGCCCGGTTGCATCAGCCACGCCAAACGATGTTGTCGCTCGGAAACCCAAGAAGCGCAAATCTCGCTCTGCAGGAAATGACAAGCGAAATGGACAACAGAGTCCTTTACGAGGCACAGGGAATAGCGCAACCAAAACAGCTGCTCGCCCACACACGCCCCAAGCAAACGGAGCAGCCGGAAATGGCGCACCCGGTACTGGAGACGAAAAACGACGACGACGACGACGACGCAAAAAGCGCAATAGTCCCAACAGCGCCTCTCGGAATCCCGGCCTTCCCGAAGGCCCCATCAGCTTTTTTTCTCCCAGCGGCCCGCAGCCGGGAAAAACAAATGGAGGCCGCCCTGAGGGAACAAAACGCAAACGCAGAAGACGCCGCCGCTCGAAACCAAGGGTGAGCCAAACACCAGCTCCCACTAGCGACTCCTAGTTCCCCACATTGTATCCGTTATATAGCGAGCGACAGGCTATCCGTACATCAGAAACCCAGCGCAACAGCAAAGTAGCGCTGTTTAGACTCGCAGCGTACCGCAAGGAAGACAGGTTTGAGGGTACAATACCTCTTGGGGATGGACCGCAAGCTTACTAAACTGCTAACCAAAGCGCGCGCAAACGCAGACAAAGGAAAGTTCCGTGCGGCGCTCAAGTACTACCAAAAAGCCTGCGACCACGCCCCTAGGGATCCCCTGTCATGGCAAGAGTTAGGGGCCTTGTTTCTCGCAAATCAAAACACAACCGAGGGACTTGATGCTCTGTTTCGCGCCGCTGATTTGTACGCCCAAGTTGGTGCAGCCGACGAAGCCGGTCCCCTATGCGAACAGGTCCTAGCAATCGATCCCAGCCACGATGGTGCCAATAATGTCCGTCGCGTGATCGAGCGAAGGACATCGCTGCGGCGACTCGTAACGAGCCAACCAATTGCGCAAGTCCCCGGTCCCCCTCAGCTCGACGATGATTCCCCCAACAACGATGATGCCCCCCGGACCGCTCAAAAAGACTCTCAACCAGCCCCACCAGACCAAGCAGACTCCCTACCAGCGCCGAAAGACGCTCAATCCACCCAAAAAGTCTCTAGCGACCCACCACAAGCCCGGGTACCAACCCAACCTTCGTCACTCCCGCCAACGAACCCACCAGCTCGTCCTCCGCCACCTCCGTCGAACGTGCGCATTGTTCAGGCGTGTGCATCTTCCAGTCCACTACTCCAACAGCTCGGAGAAGACCTCGTAAACCACTTAGCACAAGTGGCAAAACCCATTCACCTCGCAGCAGGAGACATTGTGTTCTCTCAGGGCGATGTCGGTGCAAGTCTATACCTCGTTGTCGATGGCATTGTCGAGGTAATACGAATAGAGGGAGATCGGCAGCGGATTGCCGCACTGCTGAAGACGGGATCACTCTTTGGTGAAATGGCTCTACTTGGAGGACCACCACGAACCGCCACAGTACGTGCGGAGCGAGACTCAACATTACTCGAAATCTCCCAGCAAACTGTACGGGAGCTAATTCGGCGGGATGCGAGAGTCCTGAAGGTCTTGATTCGTTTCTTTCGCGAACGAATGGTTGACAATTTGATCGCAACATCCCCGTTCCTTTCCCACCTTACCGTGGAACAAAGGCGCTCAATCACATCCCGATTTCGCGTTTGTGATCTGCCAGCGAATCAAGTCGTCATTAAACAAAGCGAGCCTTCGAATGGCCTCTACCTAGTCCTCGCTGGCCACCTCAGCGTCTGGGCAACAGGCGTCGACGAAAAAAGTTTACTTGGTAGACTGGGACCAGGAGACGTCTTCGGCGAAATGGCCTTGCTAAAAATGGCCCATGCCTCAGCCACCGTACGAGCCGACGAGCGAGTTTGGCTATTGCGACTCCCCGCACAAGATTTTGAAACATTAATGGACGATCATCCGACCCTACGAGGCGAACTTGGAATGATCGCGAAGGTCCGCCAACAACACAACAAAGCGATTCTAGAATAACCCCCCTACACCTGCGACATGGCGTCGTACTCAAGACGTAGCTCTGTCACCTCAGAGACCGCCTCTGCCATTGCGAGTAAATGTGCACATCGACGTGACTCATCGAGATAGATTGGCTCACCGACCCTTCTCTCAATGTAGGCTACATAGTCCCCCACCGCTAACCTCCTGAATTGTGTACGGTTTTTTGCCCCACGCAAGGCGACCACCACCGCCCGAATATGAAACAGCGGAACCACCTGTGTGGTTCCGATTCCAAATAGTCGGTGTTGATAGCGCATCACCCCAGCATCCCGATCAAAATCAAACTCTCGACGCCAACCAGCTAGGACGAGGCCAAACGCAGCGAAACCGACTGGAATCGTGGCTATCCACATACTCTCCGCAGCCCACCAAGTAGCGCCGAGGCCGACCACCATCGCCACCCAACCAAGAATGGGAGTCATAGGGGAAAGCGATAAAATCACCCTCGTAGGGTGATGATGACGGATCCGTAAGGCCCCTATCCAGTCGAACATAGAAACAGGGTTAGCAGTATCTGTGCTATTCTTGGGTCTCTATTTAGGGCATTCTGGTGTTGCGACTCACAACATTCTTTGTTTTCAGCTATTTAGCAACTGCTTGCACGGAGGTACCAAACTCCCGTCTGCCCACCAGCGCAGATCGCAATACAGCAGACATACTTGTCGACCAGATTCGTTCACTTCAAAGCCTTGCAGCCCACCCCGACGACACCGCTGAGCTTCTTGAGGCGACAAACGGTCTTCCCGCGACAAGCATTCTCGCTAGCCACAACTTTCAGACCCAACTGGACTTGCCGGATTGCCTCGTCACCACTGCCGAAAGTGCTACGTTTACGGATTGCCAACTCGGCAATCACAACCTTGACGGCAGTTTATCGTTTCCACCAGGCCGGCTAAGTGCCAATCTCGTTCATATTATCGCCGAGCCACATGAAAACGGTGTCTCGACTGTACAAGCGACATTAGAGGGAAGGACTCCACATAGGTTGAGAATTCCACATGGGTTGAGGACTCTCAACGGAACGCTCGAGGTCAGCGTTATTTGGAGCTCCAAGCAAGGCGATGAATCTTACGACACCCTTGCGCGAATTGAAGAGCTAACACTAGACAGTTCCGGGTGCCCAACCGGGGGCGTTATTTCTGTTATCAGTACTTCGTCCGCAGCAGATGCAACACAAACATTCTGGTTTGGTCCGAGCTGCGGCGATCTGCTTGTCGCACCATAGGGGATTCTCCGACTCATATGAAAACCATTACCCAGTTCTCTGGTGTTGTACTACGTGAGGCAGGGCAAGTGCGGCTTGCCCGTCAAACGGAGCCGCGCGAAGAAATCGCAGCGGCCATCGCCACCAAGTTTGAGATCCCCAAAGAGCGGGCCCTATTGCTCCTCGGAGCACTTGAGGTGTCTCCAAACAATCTTAGCGCTGTCAGACTCGTGCGTGTATTTGATGGTGACACGGCCCCAAAAGGCGCAAAAACGCAAGATGGCTTTCATTACGTGATTGATAAGCTGATTGCAAAACCGAAGCCCCCCCATCGCAAGACTGTCCCCCAAAACAACCAACAACAAGACCACCAACGCAAACAACAAAGCCGAGCCAAGGAGAAACCAAGACCTTCCCCCCGCCGCGGCAAACCCAACACCAAACTACCTTCCTCAGGCGAGGGTTGGCTTTTTACCCGCGCAAGCCGAGACGAAAAACAACCAAGCGATCGTCCCAAAAAGAAAAAGCGCCCAAAACGCAGACCTGAGCCGAAAATCGAAACCCGCAAGGGGCCTGCGGTTACCGCAGATCCAAACCAGACGAAACCAGATCGGAAACGGCGTCGTCCTAGGCGCAAAAAAAAGCGCACCACAGTTGATACAAGCGCCGTTGCGCAGGATGCATCTACGGAACAAACTGCCGCTGACAATCCTGTCTCCCCACCACCGGTTGAGAACTCCCCACGGCGCATTGTGGTGCGCCAGAGTGGTGAAGAATCGACCGAAAAAACCACCTCGGGAAAGCCAGCATTAGGAAGCAAACAAGTCCCACCGTAATATCCGTACTGTTTATTACTATTTTTTTCCATAATGACCACAAGTGAATTGGTTGCTAAGCTTTGTAGTAATAAGCCGAACAGCGTTCCGTCCTGCAAAAGAAATGGTCTGAAGAGAAAAATGCATCTATTTTGGAAAAACAAGATCACCAAGGTGCTGATAGCGTTGTTTGCGCTGGCTACCATTGGCAGCATTGCGCACGCCGAAATGACGTTAGCGGTTTATAAAGCGTTCAAAGGCACAATTCTCGTCACCAAAACTGCGCTTCCGCACAACTCCGGCAGCGATGATGCGACCAAAAAAGCGTTCCGGAAAGCGGCACTCAAAAAGGTCAACCATACAAAGGTTGATGGCCTGGTTACATGGTCATTCCACTACACTGTTTTTATGAACAGAAAAACCGCCAGCAAGCCAATTAAGCTTCGACTTCTACTTGGGCAAAACCTATGTTGCCAGCAAACGCATCGGCGTTGATCCGGGCATCAAGATACTGGCAGGCTTATTGACGATGACCGAGGATGACAACCTCACTCCTGGCAAACAATACCGGATCAAGCTCGTCGCTGAGTCCAACGGTCGCGAAGTCACACTCGCAGACACCAAAAAGAAAATCACCTTTCAGTAAGCGCGCGGACGGCATCAGCCACGCGTTCGGCCGTAAGTCCATATTTCCTCATCAGGACGTCGCCAGGTGCGGATGCACCAAAGCGTTCGGATCCCGATCGCTTTGCCGCGCGAGCCGATCCACCGCTCCCATCCAAGAGTAGCACCAGCCTCAATGGATACCCGTGCCGTAATCTGCTCTGGAAGCACAGTTTGTTGATACTCACCGTCTTGCGCTGAAAACTGCTCCCAGCACGGCATCGATACGACCCGAGTCGGAATGCCATCACGTTGGCAGGATGTCCTGCGCGGCCAAGGCAACGGAGACTTCAGAACCGGTTGCAAGCAGAATCGCCTGCAGGTCTCCCTTTGCCTCCGCTAGAATGTACGCGCCGCGTTTCATCCCCTCTGCAACAGATTGCGAAATCTGCGCTATGAACGGGGAGATTTTGCCTCGACAGGACCAATGCCGTAGGGCCATCCATCCGCTGCATTGCAATCTGCCACGCCCCACTTGTCTCATTTGCATCGGCTGGCCGAATTACCAACAAATTGGGCATCGCCCGCAAAGACATTAAGTGTTCTACCGGTTGGTGGGTGGGACCATCTTCACCGAGACCAATCGAGTCATGGGTCCAAACATAAATCACGGGAAGCTTATTTAACGCCGCCAGCCGAACCGAGGGCCGCATGTAATCGGAGAACACAAAGAACGTTGCACAGTACGTCCGCAGCCCCCCGTGGTATTGAAACCCATTGCAAATCGCTCCCATCGCGTGCTCACGCACACCAAATCGTAGGTTGCGTGCACCTCGATCTTCGATCGAGAAATCCCCTGTGTTGCCTAGGATCGTTTTGGTCGACCCACCAAGATCTGCATCGCCCCCCAATAGCCACGGAACTTTGGCAGCAATCGCATTCAAAATTTTTCCTGATGCGGCTCGCGTGGCCAGGGACTCACCGGCTTTCCATGTTGGCAATTCATTCTGCCATCCTGTGGGAAGTTCGCCCTGGTTCCACCTTTCGAACGCCGCAGCATCCTCAGAAAATTTACGAGAATATTCAGAAAACTTTTCCTGCCAACGCTGCTGCAGCGCCCGACCATTTTCAACCGCCTGCAAAAAATGTTCGCGGGCCCGCTCTGGGATATGGAATGACTCTGTGGTCGGCCAGTGTAATGCGCGCTTCGTATCCGCGACTTCCTGCTCTCCCAGCGGAGCTCCATGGGCTCCACAAGTCCCAGCCTTTTTCGGAGACCAAAGCCAATTGTGGTTTTGATGACGATCAAAGACGGTTTCTCCAGCTCGGCCTTCGCAGTCGCGATCGCCTGGTCAATAGCGGCCAAATCGCTGTCGCCGTCCTCGACCGTTTGAACGTGCCAACCGTATGCTTCATAGCGGGCGGCAACATTCTCACGAGAAAACGTCAATGACGCTGGGCCATCCAGAGTTACATCATTGGCATCATATAGATATACGAGCTTGCCCAGTCCGAGATGACCGGCAAGTGATGCCGCTTCCGCGGCAACCCCCTCCATAATGTCTCCGTCACTGACAAGCGCGTATGTATAGTGGTCAACAATATTGTATCCCGGCCGATTAAAACGAGCGGCCAAAAACGCCTCGGCCATTGCCATACCGACCGCGTTTGCCGCCCCCTGTCCAAGCGGTCCTGTCGTTGCTTCCACCCCTTTGGTCACGAAAGTCTCAGGGTGCCCAGGCGTTTTGCTGCCCCAAGTACGAAACCCCGCAGATCTTCAAGACTCAGGTTATAACCTGTTAGGTGGAGCAACGCATACAAAAGCATGCTGCCATGTCCTGCCGATAGGACAAAGCGATCCCGATCCACCCAGTTGGGGCTGCCAGGGTTATGACGTAGGTGCTGTTGCCATAGGACATACGCCATGGGCGCAGCACCTAGCGGAAGACCGGGATGCCCCGATTTGGCCCCTCAATCGCATCGATTGAGAGAGTTCGGATAGTATTAAATCGCTAGATCAGTGAGCGTAGGTTCTGGCATGAGTGCACAAACCCTACCTCTGCTCACACCAGCTATCAACAGAGATCCTCGCAGTTGATCCAACCAATTCGCCGGAATCTCATTCAGCCGAGCCCCAATCCGCTTCTATTCAAAACGTCGGGCAGCTGCTCGGTTGGGCCCCGACACCATGGTACGCTAATACTGTAGCGTATGTCTGCCTCGGATAAGCCACCGAAAACAACGTCCAAGGTGCGTTAGGCGACTCTCCACAAGTTGAGCACTCCCCGCTCAACTCATCCAAAGAGTGGATTCGTCAAACGCTCGACGCCAGCAAGCTAAAAGTGGGGATTCCAGCAGATCCCCTCCCCCAAGTCGCCAAAAGCCAAGCCCGACTCATCGCTCTGATGGACAACTCCCTGGGCGCACGTTTCCCCTAAAGCACGAGCTCATTATAGGACGAGATCCAAAGTGCTCGGTTTGGACGCCACAACTTGATGTCTCCCGTCGGCACGCGCGGATCTATATCAACGACACGGACAACTTTATCCTAGAAGATCTCGATAGTAAAAACGGAACCCTCGTCAATGGCGTCGCCATATCGCGTAAAGTTCTCAATTTCGGAGATCGCATTCAGATCGGGACAAGCGCAAACTTTCTTTTTAGCCAGAGTGATCAACTTCACGAACAACTTCTTCAATCGCAAAAAATGGAAGCGATGGGGCGACTGGCGGCCAGCGTTGTGCACGATTTTGGCAACCTTTTAACCAGCGTATTGGGGCATGTTGGCCTGATTGAAGACCGACCATCAGTGCTCGGAGACAAAGAGGTGTGCGAATCGATTGGTGCCGTGAAGAGCGCCGCACAAAACGGTGCCGAGTTAATTCAACAGCTGCTGCGATTCGCCAAATCCGGGGATAGTAAGCCCGTGTCTGTGTGTATCTCAGAAGTTG
>CBDCWZ010000122.1:0-51730 GCA_965223575.1 Kofleriaceae bacterium | reverse complement strand
GGTGAATCCGCAGCGCAGCTCCAACCATCGCAAAACCCCCAACCTCTTGCGTCTTCTGCAACCAACTACCGCGCGCGAGGACCTGAGCCCAGACCACACCCACCGCCGGACGCTCCCAATCCTGCTGCCCCGCACGAGCCCGTTCACTTACAACCCTAAATCTTCTGACTCGCGATTCCTTTTCGTAACCCGTCTAGCAGAAACTCAAGATCCTCAGGCAGCGGCGTTTCGCAGCGAATCGGAATCCCCGTTACGGGGTGGGTGAATCCAAGTGTCGCAGCGTGCAATGCCTGCCTGCCAAGCTGTTTCCCTAGGTCGCCGATCCAAGCGACCTTGTATCTGCGGCGATACACTGGATCACCGATCAGCGCCATGTGATCGTCGGCAAGGTGCACTCGGATTTGATGGGTCCGCCCCGTGCCAAGTCGACAGCGAAGTAGCGCTGCGGCATCGCCGAAACGCTCCACAACCTCGCAGTGCGTAATCGCTCGCTTCCCCTGTTCTACTCGGGTCGAAAACTGTTTTCGCTTCACCGGGTGTCGCCCATGAAGGGTGTCAAACGTTTTTTTCGCATAGGACGGCGCCGGTGCAACGACAGCCCAATACTCCCGCGTTAGCTCCCGCTCAGAAAAAACCGCTACGAGCCCCTCATAGGTCTGCGAGTCTTTCGCCGCTACCATTACCCCCGAAGTATCTTTGTCCAGTCGATGAACAATGCCAGGACGGGATGGTTCACCAACCTCAGAGAAGCGCGAGCTATGACCGAGCAAAGCGTTTACCAGAGTGCCGTCTGCATGTCCCGGAGAAGGGTGAACAACGAGCCCAGCGGGTTTGTTGACGACAATCAGGTGCGCATCCTCGTATAAAACATCCAGGGGAATTGCTTGCGGCTCGATTTTCACCGGAGCAGGCGGCGGCAAGCGGACCTCGACAATGTCACCCGCTACCAACTTGGCACCGGGCCGAGTCGTCTTTCCGTTGACAACGACGAGCCCCTCATCGATGAGCCGCTTGATCTGTGATCGCGTAATTGCTGGCTCACTCGCTGAGACAAACACATCCACTCGCTGTCGCGACGGGATCGTGTCGGAACCGGCCTCTTGGAGACCAGAAGCATCGAGCCCCGTATAGGTGTAGGACTTTACCAGCGCCTTACCAAATCTTTGATTTCACGTGCCCCTTGGATTTGACCAATACATCTACCACCGCGCGATCGTATATATTCTGCTCGTAAATTTCGGGGAGGACTCGATTTTGAAACAGATCGCGCCCCTCTTGGATCTCTTCAGCCATGACTTCAAATAGGGTATCGTTTGCGAGCCCCTCTAGGATCTTGGCCTCGTGGTAGAGCGTTAAGTCGGAGGCAATCGCGCGAGCAAGCTGCCGAGCTCGCTTAGGATTATCGATTTTATTAGCCATTTCTACTATCGTAAGGGCTAGTGACTACCGTGGTCAAGCTCATGACATCCAGCATATACGAGCCATAAAACTGGCCAGTTTTTGACCGCAGGCAAGCCCCAGCGCGGTTTTGCCTGGTGCCGCTAGCTGTCCTCTGACAGTGAGCTTCTGGCGGCCCGATAGCGCCGTAGGTAACTGTCCACCACTTGCTGACCGTTGAGACCGATAATTTTGCTGTACTCGGCAAGAAAACCACGAACATACACCGCAGCTGGCAACTTCGCGAAACGTTCCCCCTCAATCGCGCACAGATAGGTCATGCCAATCTTTGAGCGCTCGGCGATCTCGCGCAGTGCAACGCCCTGGGCTTGGCGAATCTGCTGTAGCAACTCCCCCGTGTACTCCGTGCTCGCCCCCAAGTCTGGCATCGGAGGACGCTCTGTTTCTGACGGTGGTGTCGATGGGGCAGCACCGGGCTCTATTCCCGGTTGAACGGGAACCCCATCGGGAAATAGATATTGATCGTACTCCTTCCGGCGATTTGCATCCATGAGCGTCTGGTATGCCCCATCCAAGGTCGAGCGTACTTTGTCCAGACGTTCTTTTGTGTAGAGCCCGCTCATGACAATCGACTCAGGAGAGTACATCTCGCGAATCCGGCGATTCGCACGGCGAATATCCTCAAAGCTCGCGGTGGGGGCGACCTCAAACAGCTCATAGTAGCTCTCACCTGCGGAGATATCGACGGCGCGACGATCACTATCGCGAGCGAGAATGCTTCGCGCGATCTTCTCAACGCATTTGCTGACGCGTGACTCCGGATACTCCACCAACAGTGGACGTCGCCTACGCAGCGATACCCAGGCTGCCTCATCATACTCTGCATACCCGAGGTAGGTAATGGGTACCCCCATACGCCTTTGTCCCGCAGCCGCCATCGATGTCCCCAGGCCCATATCCGCTTTGGACCGAACGCAGCTAATGACAAGATGATGGCGCAATCCCGAGATTTGGCGGTGAATGCGCTCTGCTAGCTCACTGTCCCGCTCTGCGGCAAGCTGATAAATGTCTAAGGGAGACATCATCCCACCTTCAAATTGTTGCTGTTCATCCGCGGGGACCACGGCGTCTTCTAGCAAACCCACGTTTTCTAGCTGTCGCAAAAATGCGGTACGAACAAACCGATAGCAAAGTTCGACAGCCGCCGGATCCGGTGTGGTGACGAGCAAACCGAGGTCTGCAGCTAAAAATAGATCGAGAACGAATCCGCTTGTCCCCGATCCGGCATCGACAACGACAACATCCGCATCCAGCTCTCCAAGCTGGTTAAAAATGTCAGAACTATCGTACTTATCGTCCCCGGCAAGCCATACGGGATCACGCTCTCCGGCAATTAACTGTAGCCCGGGAACTGGCGTCTGTTCGGCGAGTTCCTCAAGCAAAACCCCAGCTGCAAACGCCTCGCTAAACGACCGCTGAGGATGCAGGGTCCCGAGAAAAACATGCAGGTTGGCAGCCCCAAGAGCTGCATCTACTAAGACCACTCGTTTACCAAGAGTGGCGAGATAGATCCCAACATTTGCCGCCAATAGACTTTTGCCGGTTCCGCCCTTCCCCCCCGCAATCGCTACAACTCGGGGTACTGTCTTCTCGGACACAGCGGCAAACCTAACTCGTAACCGCTTTGAGTGCCAGGGTGAAATTCTCACAAACCCATCGGTTTAAACGAAGTAGGTGTGTCCCCCAAGTCCCAGCGCCACCGCTCCCCTAACCAGTTATTGGATACTTACACCGATTATTTCCGTGCAAGATCGCGAATGATCGCGCTCATCGCTTCTATATCTGTTTCAGTGACTGTCCTCATGTCCAGCACAACTGCACCGTCAATGATCCGGGAAATTACTGGCTGTGGTGCCTCACGAAGTAATTTATGAATGTCCTTTGAAGACTGCATAGCCGGGCGTACTACAACAGCCCACGAGGATAACTCAACACCGGGCATAGCCCCGCCACCTACCGTTGACTGACACTCGCCCACCTCGACATGAGCCCAGTGGGACACATTTCCGATGCTTTCGCACAGCCCTTGCGCTCGCCGACGCAGCTCGGCCGAGGAAATCTGAAGCATCGCCAGGATTGGAATCTCATCATAACGCAGCTCGCGATATATTTGCAGAGTCGCCTCTACAGCCGCGATCGTCAATCGATCGGGTCTGAGCACCCGCATCAGTGGATGCGCCCGCATCTTGGCAATGTGTCTATGACTCCCGACGATCAACCCAGCTTGTGGTCCGCCTAAGAGCTTATCCCCTGAGAAACACACGACGTCAACACCAGCGTCCAACACTTCCCTTACTGATAGCTCATCAACCAGTCCCATCTTTTGCAGCTGGTGCCGTGGCAAAAGCGCCCCCGATCCAAGATCCATCATTGTCGAAACCTGCTGCTCTCTCCCAAGCGCAGCGATCTGTTTGGGGGACACTTCGGCTGTGAATCCAACCATTGCAAAGTTCGACCGGTGCACTTTTAAGAGCAACCCCGTTTGGGAACCGATCGCATTGCGATAGTCTGCTTGTTTCGTCCGATTGGTCGTTCCCACCTCCACCAGACGGGCACCTGACCAACGCATGATATCTGGGATCCGAAACGAACCACCGATTTCGACTAACTCCCCACGTGACACAACAACTTCTTGATCACAGGCCAGCGCCGCCAGCCCAAGCATCACGGCGCCAGCATTATTATTGACGCAGAGCCCGTCCTGGGCCCCGGTCAGCGCACAGAGATGAGAGGAAAGATGAGAATGACGCGTACCACGCGCACCATCATCAATAGAATACTCCAGGTTGCAGTACCCACGGCAAAGCTCCACCACCCGCTCCAGCACCCGGGAGGCCAGGGGTGCGCGCCCCAAATTGGTGTGCAATACCACCCCCGTTGCATTGATCACATTGCGGAGAGAAGGACGCGCAAGCCGCTTCGCCCGCTGCTTAATCGCCTCCAAATCGACATCCGCGGAGCCGCCACCGCCGGCGAGAATCGCTGTCCGCGCTTCACCTACCGAGGCACGGATCGCCTCAAGCAACGCCCATCGCGGTGCATCGAGCCCGCAAAACGCGTCATGATTTAGCAATTCGTCGATCTTGGGTAACCGACGAAGACGCTCGGAAGCATTGGGACGCATCGGAAAAACTTAGCACGAGTCACATAGAATTCACCATAAACCCTCTATCTTCGCCGGATTTGCGGTAGCCTAGCAATTGAGTGAACGTTCACGCCCTTTCTGCACTCCTTGCAGCCCTAGTAATTCTTGCGATTGGCGCTTCGGTGTTATTGCGCGACCGAACGCGGCGTACATACACCTCCTTTGCTGCCTTTACCTTTATGGTTGCCGCCTGGCATCTGTGCAATTTCATCGCAATGGCCACCGCAAAACCACTCGCCCAATGGCTGGCATTGTGGCCGGCCGCAACGATCCCCCCTACCGCACTCGCGTTTTTCCGCGAGTTTCTTGCCCAACCATCGATTGGAGGCCCCCGGCGCCCGCCCAGGGTCACATTGTTTTGGACGATTGGCGCCTATTTGGCGCTGATCTACTCGGTTATTTTTCACGAAATCCATACCGAGCGTTGGTTTCAAATCCCATTTGGGATTTATGTATTCGGTGGCCTATATCGTTGCGTCCTTGATCTCTATATTCAATATCGCAACACGGTAAAGCGGGTCGAGCGGACTCGCCTTCGCTACCTGATGGTTGGTGGGTTTGTCGCCACGACGCTGGCATTTACGGATGTACTCCCGACTCTTGGCGTGGCGTGGCCAACCGTGGGAAACGTCCTTTCTATCCTGTATCTTTACTTTCTATCCCAGACTCTGTTCCGCTACCGACTCATCGACATCAACGAGCTCCTGGGCAAGATGGTTGTGTTGGGAACGCTCGTCGTATTGCTATGGGCTGTCTACGGACTCCTGCTCACTTGGGTAGGGGGCGGCCAAGAGGGATTGTTTCTACTAACAGCACTAGTTGCCTCTTTCGTTATTCTGATTCTTTTCGAACCCGTCCGTAATTTGCTCGAAAATGGGATTAATCGCTGGCTGGTCCGCCAACGCCACGAGCTACGCGGACGAATTGAGGCGCTCAGACGGGAGCTCACCAACGTCGTAGACGTTGGTGAGATGGTACGTCGGGCGATAGAAGCCCTAGAACAATCCAGCCGCGTAACCGAAGCCGGAATCTACTTGCTCGATCCAGATGGCGCTGGCTATGACCTCATCGGCCACTACGGGGAAAAGCCCGCAGAGCGAATCGATGCTGCAGCCCATCAACACTTCCTCGAACGGCTGCGGGATG
Source organism: Kofleriaceae bacterium (assembly GCA_965223575.1). Classification (GTDB taxonomy): domain Bacteria; phylum Myxococcota_A; class Polyangia; order Haliangiales; family Haliangiaceae; genus CBDCWZ01. The sequence goes on along the minus strand of CBDCWZ010000122.1, from coordinate 45,981 downwards.
GGTATCTCGATGATGAAGTCATTCTCCGCAAACTCCAAGAGTTTGAGCCCACCGATGAAGCCTCCAAGGTAGAGGAAGACCAGCTCAATGCGATCCTCGCACAGCTCCGGCAAATGCAGGCGAGCCTTGTATTCCCGATGTTTGGTTCCGCTGAGACCGAGCGCGGGCGATGGCTGCTCGGGTTGCTCGCCTTATCTGACCATCGAGTCCAAGGCGCGTTTGACCTCGATGACATCGATATGTTTCGCCAGCTGGCTGCGCAAGCGGCGCGCACCATCGAAGCCAGCCAAGTATTCGAGCGTGTCAAAGAGCGTGACCGGCTCGCGGCGATTGGAGAAATGTCCGCTGGACTTGCCCACGAAATCCGCAATCCACTGGGCGCAATCAAAGGAGCCGCTCAACTCCTGATCGGCCCAGATGATAAACCAATCGACACCCGTGAAGCAGGAGAATTTCTTCAGATCATCGTTGAAGAGGTCGATCGACTAAATAACGTCGTCACGCAATTTCTCGACTACGCACGTGTCGAAAAAAGCGAACCAACGCATCACGAAGAGCTCAACCTCAACGACGTCGTGCATCGAACCGTGCAACTGCTCGAGACGCATGAGGAAGCCGCGAACATCGAAATTCACGTCCGTCTGGACGAGCTTCTGCCACCTGTATCAGGGGACGCCGAGCAACTGCGACAAGTGTTCCTGAACCTCGGCCTCAACGCGCTTCACGCGACAAAAGATGGCGGAAAACTAGAAATTATCACCACACGAAGGAGGCGATCGATTCTCGGCTACGGCGTATTCTCTGAGGTTCGATTTCGTGACACAGGAGTCGGCATCGACCGAGACAAAATGAAAAAGTTGTTTATTCCGTTCTTTACGACGAAATCACGCGGAACCGGCCTTGGGCTGGCGATCTCTCAGCGAATCGTCAGTATGCATGGTGGGACCATTGAAGTCCGCTCTAAACCTGAAGCGGGATCAACCTTTTCCGTGTTCCTCCCCGCGTTGGGACCCTCTCTGCCATCCCGCACCGCCCCTAGCAAACAAAAAAGAACCCAGACGGAGCCCGGAGTACAGCCCATCCCAGCACAACCAGGCCCTCGTGACGAAGGACCCGCCCGTCAAGTTGAGAATTAACTCCACCCGTTGCATCTGTTAGAATCGCCGACTATGGCCCAAAGCGCCCGAATTCTCGTCGCTGACGACGAACCCAACCTCAGACGAGTCTTGACCGCAATCCTCAAGCGAGAAGGCTACGACGTCTTGTCGGCAGCAGATGGGGCCGAAGCACTCGCGTTCCTCGATGCCAATCGTGACTCCATCGATGTTGTCATCACGGACTTGAAGATGCCCAAAGTCGATGGGATGGAAGTTTTGCGCCAGGCGTCAACACAGGTCCCCAATGTCCCCGTGATCATGATCACAGCCTTTGGCAGTGTTCATAATGCGGTTCAAGCAGTCAAAGCCGGCGCGTTTGACTACGTCGAAAAACCCTTCGAACAACATCAGATCCGCCTCGTCGTCGAAAAAGCCGTCAAACAGGCAGCGGAAAACCGCAAGCTACCACAGACTCGTCTGGATACAGGCGAACCACAAAGCCTTGGGCGATACGGGTTAATCGGAACTTCCCCCCAGATGAACGCGATCTACGACATCATTGAGAAAGTCGCCGATACACCATCAACGGTACTCATCACCGGAGAATCTGGAACGGGAAAAGAACTTGTTGCGAAAGCGCTGCACGAAAATTCGAGCCGATGCAAACAGCCGTTTATAAAAATCAACTGTGCCGCGATCCCCAAAAATCTAATGGAATCTGAGTTGTTCGGCTACGAAAAAGGTGCATTCACCGGAGCGGCAACAGCCAAGCCAGGGCGCTTTGAGTTAGCCGATGGGGGAACCTTGTTTCTCGATGAGATCGGCGAAATCCCCGTGGAAATGCAGGTAAAACTACTCCGCGCGATTCAAGAATCCGAATTTGAACGCGTCGGCGGTGTCAAAACACTCAAGGTAGATGTCCGTCTCATCACCGCGACCAATCGCGACCTCGAGCAAGAAATTCAAGCGGGAAACTTCCGCGACGACCTATTCTATCGCCTCAACGTCGTACCACTACAGATCCCCCCACTGCGCGAGCGACGTAGCGACATCCCCCTCTTGGTAAACCACATCATCGCAAAATTTAATCAGCGTCTAAAAAAGGATGTAAAGTCGATTTCTCCAGATGCACTCAGCAAACTACAGCAACACCACTGGCCAGGGAACATTCGCGAACTCGAAAACGTGCTCGAGCGAACCATTTTGTTCTGCGCAAAAGCAGAACTCGACCCGGACGATTTACCCGAAGAATTCACCCAAGCCGACGCGAAAGTATTTGCACCAGAGCCACCTGGCAGCGAAGCGGGCGAACAACTTGAAATTAAGGGCGATACCTCACTCAAAGACATCGTTCGTGCCGAAACCAGCCGCGTTGAAAGAGAACTGATCGCAAAAGCCCTGGACGAGACCACCGGCAACGTCACCCAAGCAGCCAAGCTGCTGAAGATCAGTCGAAAAAGTCTGCAAATGAAAATGAAAGACTTCGGCCTGCGCGACCGCGAATCGCCTAAAGAAGAGCCGAGTTAGCTGGCACACGAAATAGATGCGACGCATCCCAACGAACTCCTGCTATTATTGGTCTTTCGTGTCCCAAAAATACACACGCATCCGTAAACCGCGGCTTCCACTAGGGTGTCGCTATGGCACGTTGTTCATTGCTCTGCTTTGCCTTGGCCGAGGGCACGCCATGGCCTATCCAAACGATGCTCTCAACATCGGGCCCAAACCCGCGTGGGTTATGGAAGTCACACCAAATATTTCCGCCCCAATCAAGAAACATCATGCCAGTTTGAGTAGTTACCAACTCTTGGTCGACGAGCAGGTCAACGTCACCGGCGTTAACCTCGAGCGTTACAGCCACTATGCCTATCGCATCTTAAGCCCTCGCGGCGTAGCAAACAGAAGCGAAATCTCCATCATAGTTGACCCGAACTACGAAACTCTGCGCATCCACCGCATCGTTATCCATCGGAACAGCGAGATGATCAACGCACTAAAACGAGATAGCATCAAAATGCTCCAGCAGGAAACCGAGCTTTCAGCGCGGATTTACAATGGGCGGTACACCGCGTTGGTCGTCCTGGAGGACGTCCGGGTCGGCGACGTCGTTGAATACGAGTTTACAGTAACCGGTGTAAACCCGGTCTTTAAGGATCGCTTCGTCGATAGCTTTCAGATGGGAGGGAGAGTACCGATTCACGATCTTCGCTACCGAATTCTCTGGCCAAAGCATCGCAATTTGCACTTTAAAAACCATGGTCTTCAAATAGAACCCGTCGTTACTACGCGAGACTCAGTCCGAGAGTACCGCTGGGCCCGGCAACAATCACCCGCGATCCCGTACGACGAGGAGGTCCCAAGCTGGCATGACAGTATCCCTTGGCTCCAACTCTCCGAGTACAGTTCATGGAAAGAAGTCGCCGTTTGGGCTGCAAATCTCTTCGACGTAAATTCATCGGATACCGCGCCACTGAATCGCCTCGTTTCCAATCTCAAAAAGAACAAGAGTCGCGAAACTCGCCTTTTGAAAACGATCTCTTTTGTACAACAGGAAATTCGCTATATGGGCTTCGAGATGGGTCGACACTCCCATCAACCTCACGCCCCAGCGCTGGTGCTAAAACGCCGGTTTGGCGACTGCAAAGACAAGTCAAAACTCCTGGTTGCCATGCTGACTGAGATGGGACATGAAGCGTTTCCCGCGCTCGTTGCTACTCGTAGCCGTCGTTCTATCGATCGTTATCTTCCTTCACCGATCCTCTTTGATCACGTGATCGTTGCTTTGAAAGACGACAACGAACTCAAGTGGATCGATCCAACCGATACTTCAGCTCGAGGATCGTTTCGAACTCGATCGGGATATCCTTACGAGCGAGCCTTGCTCGTCGGGGACAATATCAATGAGCTCACGATAATTCCGCCCCAAAACAAGCGAGACCGCATTCAAGTCCAAGAGACATACTTTATAGAGAATTACGACGAGAACGTGGAACTCCATATAGAAAAGCAATACGCCGGAGGCGACGCGAATGCTGCTCGAAATCATTTCGATGGAACCCCTAGCGACGAAATTGGCCGACAACTACTAAACGAGTTCGCCAGACAAAACCCGAAAATCAGCGCGCTAGGCCCAGCGCAACTTGTCGACGATCAAAAACGCAACGTCCTAAGCTTGAAGCAACGATACACGATCTCAGATTTCTGGATTAGTCGAGACCACAACTTTTGGTCGCAGCACGTCGCAACTGCACTCAGAACCCCAGATACCGTGATCCGAACCACCCCCTGGAGAGTCATCCATCCAGTACGTTTGGAACACACCATCGTGGTGCACTTTCCCGACGACAAGTGGTTCTTTGAAAACGAGAAGGATGTCGTAGCTGCAAAAACCTTCCGTGTTGAGACCTCAGCACACTTCGAACGGCGAACACTTAGGTTGAAATACACTTATGAGTCACTCAAGGATCACGTAGCTGCCGAACACATAACCGAGTACTTGGATGCTCGTAACCGGGCTTTGGATAAACTCGGGTACTCTATCACTCAAGACGTCATTCGCGAATCTGGTAACGTAGTTGCATGGGGCACGATGGTGGTTCTCATCTTCGCAGTCGCGGGCTTAGTGGTCGGGGTTCCACGAGCGCGACGATGGTTTGGAGAAGGACGAAAACGTAGCTTCCTGCGCGCTATGCGCCATGCCCCAGGTCAATCGCCGGATACTCCGCTCACACTCAAAACCGACGAAACACCCGCAAGTGCAGCTGCTTGTCAATCTTGCGGGAATTGCGGCAAAAAAAGAATGACTGTACAAACACAAGAAGAACTCCGCTACGGAGATCGCGGTGTGACAGTGGTCAAAGCCCAATGTGACGCTTGCCAAGACTTAGCACGATATTACTTTTTGCCAATTTCCTCGGCTTAGCCGTGCAGGCGGTGCCACACCGGTTTGCAGAAATTCGCTTTAGACTGGGGACGGATCGCGGTTTTTGGAGGTTGCAATCCTGCGAAGAAGGAACCCGGAGCCGTCCCCGGTCTCCCAAAACCCACGAAACCCGCGAATCACCCAAGGAAAAACCAAGCTAGCACTACCATGCCCTAGACACCCTGAACCAATCCGATCACTTTGGACCTATCATCGGACAGTCTAGAAAACGAGCTTGGCAAAGTCAAGAATACAAAATCAACAACTGGGTATACAGACAATCTCCTCCGACGTCTGCCTGATAGATGACAACCGCTGTCTCGCAAGCCACAGTTGTCTACATGTGTACAATATTATTAGGAATGCCCACAAGAGTTTTCTCCAGGAGCTGTATTGCAACAAGATATCTCCTTCTTGTTCTTGCATGGATGGGCGCAGTATTGTTGCTTGGTTGGGGTGGTTGCTCGGATCCACTCAGGTCAGACGCCCTACCAATCATCGGTGGAAAAAAAACCAGCATCGAAAACTATCCATGGCAGATCTCACTGCAGACAGCGGGGGGAGTTCATTTCTGTGGCGGGTCAATCATTAACAAACGATGGATTTTGACGGCAGCCCATTGTGTCGTCGATATTGTGTCGTCGATAGCGTTCCCGATGATTTGAGAGTCGTTGCAGGCGTGAGAGCGTTAAGCCAGGCAAGTAACGGTCAAATCCGCGACATAATCGACATACGTATTTTTCCAGGCTATCGCGATGGTTTCTTCGGCAACGACGTTGCCCTACTACTATTGGATAGACGACTGGAACTGTCTGCAGAAGTGGCCCCAATCGACTTGATCACCGATGTCGAGGCGCAAGCGCTGACGCAACCCGGCACCCTGGCTCACGTATCTGGTTGGGGACTTATGTCTAATGGAACTCTTCCAGATATCCTACAGGCTGTTTCGATCCCTATCGTGGAAACATCGGTCGCGGAAAAAGCGTACGGTGTTTCCATCGGCAATGACCAAATCGCAGTTGGCGGAAACAGCAAAAACAACCACAATTCGTGTAGCGGCGATAGTGGGGGCCCCCTGGTTGTGCAGCGAAACAATGGCGACGGTTTCGTCCTAGCGGGGATTGTAAGTTGGGGACTGGCAACATGCGATTCTCCCGACCATCCTGGATTGTACAGTCGGGTATCTTGGTTTGAAGGTTGGATTCGGGATCAAATCACAAAACCCTCGGTTTCGATAATCACACCGACTCCGAACGAATATGTCAGTGGCTCGGTATTGATCTCGGTCACATCCAAGTCCTCGCTGGGTCCAATTGCCAAAGTAATACTGAGGTTTCCTGACGGACAAGTGACCGAACTTGTGGAACATCCGTACACATACCTATGGGACAGCACATCCATTGAAGATGGCTATATCTCGGTTTCAGCACAAGCTATTGACGTCACCGGAGCAACAAGCGACGCAGTCATGCTCGATTTTTGGGTAGAGAACAACAACGTTTGCGAATCACAATCCGTGGATAGTGTCCCTCATCATTGGTCGATTCGTCTCGGCGGTCATTTCGATAACGGCGAGATAAAAGTCGCTACTGATAACGATGGAAACACCATAGTCGCAGGAGAATTTCGGGGGACAATGACTTTGTGCAGCAATGTCTATATCTCAGCAGGAAAAAGAGATATTGTAATCGCTAAGCTGTCTGGTTCAGACGGGGCGTGTTTATGGTCTTTGCACGCTGGGAGTGCTCATGACAACACGATCGCATCTCTTTCTATTAATGCTTACGGAAACCCCGTTATTGTCGGCATGATAGATGCATTTGTTTCGGAGATGGAGTTCGGAGGACATCAGCTCCGTGGCCAAATATTTGTTGCCAAACTCCGCGGCAAAGATGGCTCAGTGGATTGGGCGCGAGGATTCGCAGCAGGTCCCCCAACAAGCAATCCGCGTCCCCAGGGTTTGGACATTGATCCATCTGGGGACATCCTGGTCGCAGGGAATTTTGACAATAGTATTGACCTTGGCGGTGGTCCATTCAATGGCAATCGGGATGATATCTTTGTTGCCAAGCTGGCGGGAGGCAATGGGGGCTTACTGTGGCTCAAAGGATTCGGTGATGATGGTAGCCAGTATGCACCAACAGTCTCATCAACGAACGATGGCAATGTTATTGTTGCTGGTCATTTTTCAGGCACACTCGCTTTTGGCAAAACGGTTCTCAATGCGGAATCCCGCCAAGATGTTTATATCGCAAATCTCAATGGACTCGATGGCTCTGCATTGTGGGCACAACACGGTGTATCTGACGGAATCGCTGCCAACTATATCAACGCTGTGGATGTAAATTCCCAAGGACAAGTGATTGCATGTGGGCACTTCCGAAGCGAACTGTCCCTCGGATCGATAACCCTGAACACAAATGAGCGTGATCTACTATTAGCGAAATTCGACGCCAATGGAACGCCACTATGGATGGCTAGCGATCGTGAATTCACCCCTTCCGATTTCGGAGACCGCTGTCGTGATGTGAAGTTTGACGCAGACTCTAACGTGCTGGTCACCGGCGCTCACCACGATTTGTTCGTCGCAAAGTACGCGACGATCCATGGACGACGAATGTGGGCCCATGAATACAGTGCGCCGGCGTTTGCCGTGGGGCACGGACGCAGTATGGATGTCAGTGGGGATGGGACGTTTGTGGTCGCAGGCTGGTACAGCAACCCCGTAGACAGTTGTTTTTCTTTGGGTGGACCAGTACTCCCCGTATCAAACGAGATAGATCTGTTTGTCACAAAGCTTGGGCCAAGCAAGACTGAGCAGAACATATCACTCAGAGCGGGCTGGAATTTCGTTTCGTTTTATGTTGCTCCCACCAGTCGCGCAATCGAATGGGTGTTCGGCAGTTTGGGGGACAACCTAGTCGAAGTCTTGCATGTCGATGGCGATGCAATATATCGTTTTTTGCCGACAAGCAGCCAAAACACATTGACTGGGGTTGAAGATGGTAAAGCGTATTGGGTGTACGTAGAGGAACAAGCACGCCTCAACGTAAAGGGGATGCCCCTGGACGCCGATGAAGTTGAGTTTCCACTGCAGGTAGGTTGGAACGATATCGGCAATGTCCTTAGCAAACCAACAGACGTCAACGTAGCGTTTCGCCAGATCCTCGGCGTTCTTGAATTGGTCGTCGATGGCAACGGACATAGCACCCAGCCAGGTCTTCCCTCGTCTATCACCTTGCGACAACTTATCCCAGGAGCTGGTTACAAAGTAAAAGTTTCGGCACCAACAACATTGATTCTTCGCAAATAGATTACGAGGTGTCGTGGGCAGGGAGACCGAGGACAGATCGCCGGTCTCGTGGGTTCCTTCTTCGCTGGATCGCAAACCTCCAAAACCCGCGATCCGACCCATTGCAGTTAGCTTAGCTAGTGACTGCTTTGATAGCCCAACGATGCGGGATTTCTTTAATCTGGTGGATGAAATCAATGCTGTGGCCGCAACGGCACCAGGTTTGTAGCCCTACCGTCTTTGCCAGATGTTGGGCAAGTCTATCAGGAACCGTGGCTCCAGAATGTATCAATCTGGGAATCTATCGAAACGCTTCATACGTTTACCTATAGCAGGTTGCACGCTCTGGCGTTGGAACGGAAGGAGATCTGGTTTTCTCAGGTTCTGGAGCAGAACTACGTCTTATATTGGGTCCCCAAGGAGCATATGCCGACAGAGAGTGAAGTAGCAGATCGCTTGTCATCTCTTCGAAAACACGGACCGACGTCTCGTGCGTTTACATTTGCTGAGCGTTTTGCAAGCTCAGCCCCCGATCTCTCGAGCCAACAATAACGTACTGATCAACAACGAAGTCTAATTCGCCAACTATGTTGGATGAGATCGCTACAGCATAGGATCCGACTTGGCGATGAGAGCAATAGTACATGGAAGTTATGGCACTCTTGTCCCAACGGCCCCCCTCTGCGCCAACCCATGTTTTCAACGAGCATTGACAATTAAGCCGAATGATACATACTACGATATATACCATCTTGAGGGGACAATGAATGCGGGATACCTTGGCAAAAATCTTTTGGACAGGCCGAAGTCAGGCCGTCCGCCTACCCAAAGAGTTTCGCTTTGACGGGGATGTCGTTAGCATTCGCAGGCAAGGGAACGCTGTCATTTTGGAACCAGTGCACGAATGGCCCGAAGGATATTGGGAGTCATTTGCAAACATCGATGAGGACTTTGCTCGCCCTTGTCAGGGCGGGCAACCACCCGACCGAACGCTAGAATGACTTACTTATTAAACACTGACACCTGCATCTATGCAATCAGGCAGCATGCTTCCGTGCGCGCGGCAATGACAGCGCAAAGTCCTGCCGACATAGCGCTAAGTGTGATTACGGAATGCGAACTGCGCGCTGGTGCGGCGAAAAGCCAGCACCCACAGCATACAACTCGCTTACTTGAAAATTTTCTTGCACCGCTACACATTCTTGAATTTACGTCGCGGGATGCCGCATTGTACGCAACAGTTCGATCCGCCCTCGAGCGAGCACAAACTCCAATTGGCCCACTTGATACTTTGATCGGTGGACAGGCACTTTCACGCGGGCTTACACTAGTCACACATAATCGACGAGAGTTTTCAGGAATCGCCAAACTCAAACTCGTAGATTGGATCGAGTAGATATGTTGTCGTCGCAAGCAAAAAAGGCAGAATACCTACTCCCTCTCGTACAAAGAACTCTCATACGAAGAGTGAGGTGACCGATTGTGAGTACTACAAAAACAGAAATGCTCCGCTGGCTTAGCTCACGCCGTGCAGCGGAGAAACGAGAACGCTTAGAGCAAAAACAAGCTCCCCATACTGTAGAATCCTCCGTGCAAGCTGCACTTGCGCTGATTGCTTTTTCTGCACGATTGCATGGCTGGCCTCCAAAATCTGATATTGTAACAACACGGGAAGAATCTAAGCGCTACCGTGCGTGGGTGCTGCTTCGCAGAAAGTGGGTAGCTTGAGCAAAACTGCGGACGCAGCGCTGCTGTCGGCTATCGACGCGTTGTCAAACGCTCTTAACAAACTACAAGCACCATCAATGGTCATTGGGGGTTTGGCAGTCATCGTGCGTGGCGTTCCCAGATTGACCCAGGACATTGATGCAACCATATGGGGGCCCGACATTGCTATCGACGCCCTGGTTGAGTGCCTGAAAACCCACGCCATTTCCCCACGCATTGACGATGCGGATACATTTGCCAAACAGCACCAGGTATTGCTCCTCATTCACAATCCCTCCCAAATGCCTATCGATTTGAGTCTGGCATGGTTACCCTTCGAACAAGAAGCCTTGTCCCGGGCCACAACAGAAAACATCGGCGACGTACAAATTCGCGTTGCCTCGGCTGAAGACCTCATTATATTTAAGGCAGTCGCCTTTCGCGATCGAGATCGTTCTGATATTGAGCGTCTCGTAAGCCGCCACCACGCAACTGTAAATCTCGATCGCGTCAGACTCTTGGTCGAGCAGTTCGCAGAAGTGCTAGAGGATCCTGATCGAGTTGCCGCGCTCAATAAGATCATCGACAGAGCGTTAGACACAGAATCCAACATTCAAAGATAGCAGTGCCTCCCTTGCTCCCCTAGAAAGAATCCCCACACAGCCCAAATATTATTGCGGTTCTTGGGGCTCCTCGTCTATTCGGACACGAACTAACTGGTAATATAACTGACCAAATCGTGAATCTCATCCTGTTGGTGGCGTATCAGCGACCTCGTAAGGTCACCGATCGAAACCAAACCAGCGAGCTCTCCTTTGTCTAACACCGGCAGGTGACGGCACCGTTTCTCGGTCACCACCATCATGGCTTCAGCGACCGTCGTCGTTGTCCGTATTGCCACTAACTCCTTTGTCATCACAGCTTCGACGTTCACCGTTAGGGGATCTAACCGTGGCGCGACAATTCGTGTCAGAATATCTCGCTCCGTGATAATCCCTACCGGTCGCCCCTCTTCCATGACCAAGAGCGACCCAATCCGGTGCTCATTCATCTTTTGCACCGCATCTGACACTGTCGCGGTCGGCTCGATCGCCTCGACACGACATCCTTTATCCGCAAGTATTGTGCTGACTGTTTGGTGCACGATATCACCTCCTTAGCAGCTAGAATGTAGCGGCATTGTACCTGAATCTGCCCATTTTCGATGCATGAAACGGCGAAATCGAGACAACCCGAGAAAAATACCGCAGTTGCTAGAGCTTATCTCCGAAACTTTGCCCTACTCCCCACCAATGTTTTCGAGGAGCCGCATGAACCGGGCCCCGCGTCTCTCCAACTCCCCTGTTAGCAGTACGCCTGGCAGTACAATGCCAGTAACTTTATCTCTTCTTGAAGCTGTCTCTCCAATCCGCCTTTGATAAACCAATTCTTGAATCGATCTACAAAGTCCCGGGCATAGAATGTCTGTGTTAGCTTCAGGCTAGTTCCCGCACAGATCTCCTTCATATCAAAGCGTGTCTCCGAGGTTGGTCCACTGGTTCCATACTCGATAATACAAACAAGCTCGTTTGTTAGGCACTCTCGAATCGCTAGTTCGGAAGTAACCCGTGTCGAGTGAAGGCCGTAGCGAACCGATTGAGTCATACGAAATTGAGTGCCGGCTCCTGCACGTTTTTTGGAGATAAAGTGAATCGACTTGGCTCCGACAGCTTTGGCGTACTTTTTCGGATCTGCAACGTGATCGAATACGCATCCAATTGGTGCATTGATACGCTTTGTAATGGTGATCTGCACGAATTTGCCGAAATAATATCACAGCGACTGTGGGGCTTCTACCGTGTTGTGTAGTGGCTATTCCATGGTCCGCATCAGAGACAACGCCAATTGATACAACTGGCGGCGCGGCTTCCCCGTGCGCACGACCAGTCTTTGGGCTGCGTCTTTGGGGCCCAAGCCGCTTCGCAATAACGCACTCATCTCGGCCTCGACGTCAATCACGTTATCCGCCGAGTCTGGTGCGGCGCCGGCCACAACCAAGGTGCACTGACCGCGAGGTGGATGCTGTTTGCAGTGCTCCGCGAGCTGTCCCAGCGTCATGCGAATATATTCTTCGTGGACCCTCGTAAGCTCCCGCGCGAGCACACACGATCGCGTATCACCCCATGCATCTGCCAAATCAAAAGCCGTATCTGCGACCCTGTCAGCGGATTCGTAAAGGATAACTGTCGAGGGGTCACCGCGTAACGACCCAAAGAGTTGACGCCGCGCCCCCGACTCCCGGGGAGCAAAACCGAGAAATAAGAAGCGATCGGTGGGCAGACCGCTTCCCACAAGCGCGGTAATGGCTGCGACCGGGCCTGGAATCACTTCGACACGAATCCCAGCATCGGTTACAGCTTTTATTAATCTCTCCCCGGGATCAGAAATCCCCGGCGTTCCAGATTCACAGATGATCGCAACCTCGTCGCCATGACTAAGCTTGTTGATCAGCAATTGGGTCCGGGACGCCTCGTTACCCTGAAACAACGACACGAGCTCGGGGCGAGGGATTTTCAAATGCGATAACAATCGCTGCGCCGATCGGGTGTCCTCGGCTGCAATGACATCGACGCTCTGCAATGTCCGAGTCGCCCGAAGCGTGATGTCCTCGAGGTTTCCGATTGGCGTCGCAACAACGTAAAGCACCCCAGATTCGCTCATCTTGGGTTAGTCTCGGGTCATCTCGTCAATATCAACGGCAGCACCCAATTCTGTTTCTAGGTAGGTGCGCACCCGGCCAAGCAGTCGCTTTTCTAACTGACGAGCTCGCTCTCGGCTGACCCCATAGCGCTCACCAATCTCACGCAAGGTAAGGGGGGTATCCGTTAACCATCGATCGCGAAAGATCGTCTCTTCTCGCCCATCCAGTGTCTCTGCAAACGCGTCCAACTTTTCGCGCAAAAGAATATGAAACTGGGACTGCTCGACTTCGACATCTGGTCTACTCCCTTGCTCGTCGGACAACATATCCATCCGAGTCCGAGCCCCAGACTCGTCGTTTCCAATCGGAGCATTGAGCGACGCATCTGGGGCCGCAAGACGCTTTTCCATCTCGATCACTTCACTCTCGCTGACATCGAGGCTCTTGGCGAGCAACTTGCTATCCGGAACAACCCCCATCTGCTCAAGGCGGTCTCTTTCCTTCTTAAGATTAAAAAACAGCTTCCGTTGTGCCTGGGTCGTGCCGATCTTTACCAGCCGCCAGTTGCTGAGCACGTACTTGAGAATGTATGCGCGAATCCACCAAGCGGCGTAGGTCGATAACTTCACACCACGGTATGGATCATATTTTCTGACAGCCTGCAGGAGGCCAATATTGCCCTCCTGAATCAAGTCGAGGAGATTGCGATGAGCGCGCCGATACTGGTAAGCAATTTTTACCACCAACCGCAAATTAGATTCGACAAGCTTGCGCGCCGCCGACAGATCGCCCTCTTCTACATAGCTTACCGCCAGACGATGCTCTTCGTCACGCGTCAAAAGCGGGTGTCGTTTTGTCTCATTGATGTAAATCGTCAGCGGATCTCTTCGCGCAAGCCCGGTATTGCGCTTCGGCGCCGCAGGTTGAAGACTCTCATCTCCTGACGAAATCCCTGCGTCGTCGCCGGTTTCTGTAGCGACTTCAGCGACCAACTGAGTGTCATCCGGCTCGTCGGTGGCCTCGTCTTCTACATTTGGCGTCTGCTGTTTCTTGTCGACCATGTCGTTTGCAATTATACCCATATTCCCAAAATGCGCCGGCCCACCTTACCGATATCTCTGTACCTCGCCAACAAGACGGTGCTTGTTATCGTCGACGGGGATAGCGGCATCGAGCGAGCCAAGCGTCTAAAACAGGCTAGAGCCAAGGTCGTGGAAGTTCAAATCGCCGACTATCACCAGGCTCTACTGAAAGACACAACCATGGTGATCGCGCAAACTGGCGACGCGCAGCGAGATGCCCAGATTGTCCAAGATGCCCGCGATTACGGAGTGGGCTTGTGCTATGCGCACGATCAACCGCAAATATCGGACTTTGCGATGCCTGCCCTAATCGGCCTTGGACCGCTGCGACTCGCGATCTCCACCGATGCCCTCGCCCCCGCCTTGGCGCGTCGCGTTCGCGAGCAACTGCAACCCCTTTTTGACGCTGCGGCTCCGGGGATTGCATCACTTATCAGCGACTTAACCGCGTTGCGAAACAAACTGCCGCAGGGCCACAGGCGGGCCAAACAGTTGTACGAGATAGCCTCACGTTTGCGCATCTCCGGGCACATCTCAATCGACACGACTTCGACCGAGGTCACCAAAGACTGAGATTCACGCGTTTTTTTCTGCTGATGGGGTCGAGATTCACGTATTTCGGCCTTCGGAGGGACATTCAGCAGTCATCCAATTGCGATGCACCGCACGCAGTGGTGGCCCTGTGGTGCGCGCGGGCCTATAATTAGGAAAATGCGTAGATTTTCCCCAACCGGCGTGTGGATAACCGCGGCCGCAGTCGCCGCTCTGATGTTAACCATCCTGCGCCCCTCACCAGAGGGATTAATCCCATTTGGAATGGGACAAAAGGAAAGCCGGGCGGCCCCAGGGACGAAAGCTTCCACCATTGCAAAACATAACCTTACTGCGCTCAAAGTATTTAACCTTACGCTTGTTCGGATTCGTGATTCCTACGTCGACCCCGCACGCATCGACCCGCGAAAGATGCTTTACGCCGCACTTGACTCCGTCCAGTTTAATATCCCAGAAGTCCTGGTAGAGACAGACGAGAAAAAGAATCAGGTGGTCGTGGTCGTCAACGACAAACGCCAAACCTTCTCCGCCAAAGAAGTCGACTCGCCGTGGCGCCTCTCGGGGAAACTAAAAAAAATGTTTCGCTTTATCGAAGCAAACATGAACCCCGGAGCCAACCTAGCAAAAGTTGAGTACGCGGCGATCAATGGGATGTTGCATACCCTAGACCCGCACTCGACCCTGCTCGACCCAGAGATCGCCCGCGAAATGAACGTCAGCACCAATGGCCATTTCGGCGGACTTGGCATCGTGATTCGTATGCTCAAACGCAAGCTCACGATCGTACGCCCAATGAAGGGGACTCCCGCCTACCGGGCGGGTGTCAAGCGAGCCGATCATATTGTCAAGATCAACCAAGAGGTCACCGAAAATCTGACGCTACAAGAGGCTGTCGATCGCATGCGCGGAAAAGAGGGAACTTCGGTCACACTTTGGATCCGCAGAAAAAACCATAAAGATCTACTCCGGTTTAACATCACCCGTGCACGAATCCAGGTCGAATCGGTCGTGAGCAAGATGCTTGATAAAAAGGTCGGCTACTTGGCTGTCAAGCAATTCTCCGGTCAAACCACACGCGAGATTCGCAAAGCGATGGCCAAGCTCCGCAGCCAAGGGGCCAAAGGTTGGGTCCTAGACCTACGCTGGAATCCCGGTGGACTACTTGAGCAGGCGATTCGCATTGCGGACATGTTTGTCGATCAAGGGACGATCGTCACCACTGTCGGTGGACGAGAGCGCGAACCGAGGCGGGCCAAGGGCCCACGTACAGATACACGGTCGCCCGTCGTCGTGTTGGTCAACGGCAGTTCTGCGTCCGCATCTGAGATCGTCGCCGGCGCGCTAAAAAACCTAAACCGGGCGATCATCGTCGGCACAAGCACTTTCGGCAAAGGCTCTGTCCAGATCCTTTATGACAACGACGATGGCTCCAAGCTCAAACTCACGATCGCCCAGTACCTAACCCCTGGGGACAAATCGATTCAATCGATCGGAATCACCCCTGATATACAGCTGGGTCGTATGTTCGTTCCTAAGCAAGTAACAAAGCCAAGCGAACAAGTACGTTTGCTGCAGCCGAGTCGGACCTACCGTGAGAGTGACCTGAGCGCGCATCTGACGTCGCGTTATGCAAGCAGCAATGAAAAACCCGCTTACAAACTAAGCTTTCTATACGAGCCCAAAAAGAAGGATACCTTAACTGACGATGACGACGAGGATCCCTTTGGCCCTGATGAGCCCCCAGACGACGAGGTTGTCGAGGACTTTGAAATCCGCCTCGCGCGAGACTTAGCCGCATTGGGCCAAAACGCAAACCGTAGCGCCGTGCTTAAAGCATCTAAAAAACTGCTCGATACACTCCAGACCAGTGAGGACCAAAAACTGGCGACGGTCCTGCACAAGCTCGGTGTTGACTGGACCAAACCGAGCCGGCCAGTACCATCAAAAGCACAGCTTCAAGCGAACATCAAACTCGTTCCGCAAGGCACAGCTAAAGCGGGCCAACAGGTTCAAATCGTCGGCACGGTAACCAACTCGGGGCAAGGCTCCGCTTATCAAGTCCATGCGAGGGTCCAATCGGATGACGGAAGTTTCAACGATACCGAGCTGGTCTTTGGTCGCATCGATCCTGGTCAAACCCGGGTGTGGACCTCCTATGCGAAAATCCCCAAAGACAGCATTGATCGCCTCGACGCACTGCGATTTGAGTTCCGGGAGGCGCACGGTGCCAAAGTAAAAGTACAGCCGGTAAAGCTGCAAATCGAAGCGGCCAAACAACCGATTTTTGCCTACAGCCATCAACTCATTGACGACAGCAACGGGGATGGGCTGATCCAAAAAAATGAAAACCATCGCCTACGGGTAACGATTCGCAATAATGGCCTGGGCGTGGCCGAAGACACCACAGCGCTGCTCCGCAATGCTTCGGGAGCAGGAGTCATTGTCAAAAAAAGGACGTTTCGAGTTGGGCGCCCTAAAGGCTGGGGAGACCAAAACCGTAGAATTTGAGTTTCATATTAGCGATGCACTCCGTGAGAACACCTTAGTCGTTGAACTTACCGTCTATGACTCAGTCCTGCACGAGGCAGTTAACGAAAAACTGAAATATCCAGTGCGTAGTGACGCGGCCAAACCCGTTCGCGAATTTGGTGCGATCCAAATTCGCAAAGATCGCAGTCCGATTTTTGAAGGTGCAGCTGACGACGCGGGAATTATCGCCTGGACCTCAAGAGGTGCGGTATTTCGGACCGACGCACGCCAAGGCCCCTGGTTTCGGATTGGACTTGGCTCCAAACGACCGGGCTTTATCCGAGCAAACCAAGTAAAACGGACAAGACGGCGCCCCAAACACCTATCGATCACGCCCAACTGGCAGGTGACACCGCCCGCTCTGGCGCTTCAGATCCCAAGCTACGAGACGAGCAAATCCACCTATCAATTGGCCGGAAAAGCGACCGACGAAACCCGTGTCGCAGATGTCTATGTCTTTGTATCCAACCGGACTGCCAAGATTTCCAATCGCAAAGTCTTCTATAAATCCAATCGTGCCGGTAGAAATCCCAACACCATCAATTTCGTTGCCAAAATCCCCCTCTGGCCCGGTAGCAATCGAGTTACCGTCGTCGCGAGGGAGAATGACGCTGTACGTTCTACGAAAACCCTATCGCTGTACCGAAACGAAGCGGTAAAGTAGCCTCCGAACCGGCAGAAAGGGCTATCTATCCGAAACAAAATAGTTTCTTGTAAACATTGAATGTCTCCTGTGGCATTCTGGTCTAAATCAGAAGAAGAAAGAGAAAACCATGGCCACCCGCACCCTTTTTGTACTGCTCGCATTCACAATCCCGGCAATTCCCCAGACGGCTTGGGCAGATTCTTCACAGGTTGATGACTCGCACGACGTCGCCGGCTCGTATAAAGCGACATTTCAAGAAGTGTCAAACAACTGCAACGACACCGGCATGAGTTTTAGCAAAGCGACGATTACCATTAGAAAGCGCGGGAAAAAAGTCGACGTCAAGATCCCAATGGTACCGGTTATGGCCGGCTCGGTGAGCAAGGGTGGCAAGGTCCGTGCAAAAGCAAAAAAGGGTCCCATTTCGATCCGCGGCCTTGAGGGCGGCTTTGGGGTTGCCGGCCGGGCCGGCAAGGGAACTCTTCAGTTCATCTTTATTGCCAACTTTTACCAAGGCAAAAAACCCGTATGCACCCAATCGTGGAGCGTAAAGGGCAAAAAATAGAATTTCGGCTGTTCTTATTGTTCGCAACGCGGGTTTGCACGCAATAGCCGTATGAGCAGATCTTCCTGGTGCCGCACAAACAACCAGAAAGACCTGATATTCGCGCCTACAAGGGTTACATTTTGGCGAAACAGTTAGAACCAGTTTAGCTGGCCCTTGGCAAGCCACGGGTGTAAAAACACCCTGCAATTTTGGCTGCGAACCTCACAAAAAAATGAGCAATCGACCTGTTTTCAAGGGTTTCTTTTCCAATACCCAACAGAGCCAGTGCGCGCTATATTCGATGGTGTCTCGTTTGACTGTCGCGGTATGCGCTTACTCGCTCGTTTCTGCTTGTATGACAACCAGACAGCCAGTACGCTCTACACTTCAACATCATATCAGGCTGGCCATATTACCAACGCTTTGGCACACACGCCCCTCTCAACAAGTTGCGGACTCACAGGCGGTGAGCATCACCAAGCAGGTTCGTGACCGCTTTGAACAACACCAAAACATCGACGTGATTCCACTCACAAATAGCAGTTCCTGCATCGGTGAGACATCTTGCCTCCGCCAGCTCGGTCGAAAACAGAATATTCGCTACCTTGTCGCGACCGATATCGCAGAACTCGGAGATACAGCCGTCCTGCGGATGCGACTCCTAGATACCCGCGATGTCGGTGCAGACCAAATCCGTCAAGAAACACTGCACCCCATGGGACAGGCGCAAGTGAGCCGCTCGATTCAGGGATTTGTCGGTGAGTTTGGCGAAATCATCGCACCAACCAAAAAGCGACCCAAGACCTGGTATCGCCAAAGATGGGTATGGCTTGGCGCGGTCAGCGTTGCCGTATCCGCGACCCTAGCCTGGGTCCTGGTTACCAAAGATAACGAAAAAACCCCAGACGTGATCATTACACCTCCCTAATCACAATGACTTCCCGAAACAACCTGTATCAGAACATATTTGCGACCATGCTCGCAGTGGCATGGCTCGGCTGCGACAGTGGCGATTCGTCTATGGCCATCGATATCCAATTGGTCGTCGACCCCAATCAAAACACAGAGCAACAAGTCCTCGCAACACTCGATTACATACAGACCACGCTAGACAGCGAAGAAGGCCTCTACCCGGAAGATTTTGAATCCCCAAGCCAAGACCTTCGGATCGCAAATGTCGATCAAGACAGCGCCCTGGAATTGCAAATGGATGTGCCCATTCCCCCGCAAACCCAAAAGCTGCCAACAATTCGGATTGCGCAAGGGCGCCTCCCAGTGGATGTTCTACTAAATGCCATCTTTGTTGGAAAAAAGGGGGGGAAAGTCTTTGCCCAAGGGAATGCCACAGACCTTTCTTTCGTCAGCGATGCAAAACGGTCCGTCTCATTTAACATCCACCCACAACGGTTACCCCCCAAGGTTACCCATGTCATTCCCACACACACTGACGCGCTGCAGCATTGCTACCTGACCTCCATTCTCGTGATGTTTTCCAAACCGGTTCAAATCCAAGACCCGGAGGCGATTCGGTTTAAGCCCATGAAAAAGGACACCCGCTTTGTTCTCGACCCCGATGGGCGCTATGTTCGGATCGAAAATCCAGGATTTGTCGAGATCGCAAATGACGACCAAAATAGTGACGAATTCCCGCATCGTATCCTGTATGAATTTTCGATTGACCAAGATGCGATCAGCGACGGTTCACAGCCATTGGATCAATTGAGCGCCATCGAGGGCAACCAACCCTTCTTCGCTAAATTTTCCATCCCCTGCCGGCTCAAATCGGTGTTGAAAACCATCCTATGCGCTACCCCTCCCCGGCTCTTACGGGACGAAAATCAGCAGTGTGTCCCCGGATCGTGCAACGGAACCGTATGCCCCGATGGATTCTTTTGCAATCCCAATCAGTTTGTTTGTGATGTCGATTGTCGAAACTATCTCCCAGAGAACGGCTGTATCAAAGGAATATGCAACGTCGACACTGGTGTCTGCGAGCTCCCCTAAAATCTCTTTAACTGGGCAAGCAAACGATTGAGCTTGCGATCGGCAACCTCGTAGCGTCCATCCATATAGCTTCGCAGAGCGGCGACGACATTGGGACGCAATGCCGCGACGTTGCGCCCCTGCTGCTTTTGTACTTTGCGAATCAAGCGGTTGACGCGATCGAGCTTTGCTTTCACAGAAGCGGCACTAACGCCGCCAGGACTGGCTTTCGATGCTTCGCCACCAGCGGATGCTTCGCCACCAGCGGATGTTTTGCTACCAGCGGATGTTTTGCTACCAGAGAATGTGCTGGTTTGCGCTTGCCTCGGACTCGCTTGTCTGGAGACAGTGACGCTCGGGCGACGGGTTCGCGCAGAAACGCGCTCTTGCTTCGCGAGCTTGCGATTAGACTGCCGATTTGGCAAAATACGTTTCTTGAGGCCACCTGCCGGTTTGGACGCTGTCAGAGAAGTCCGATGAGCGGCTGGCTCCTGCGCTCGAGGCTCTAGACCGGATACCGCAACCTTTGGTTGCATGGACGACAGTGTCAACGTCGGTAACGGTGTCTGCAACACGGCAACAGGTTGTGATGCCTTCACGGTGAGATCCTGTTTACCCTGTGACGCGATGGCTAGCGGTTCCTGCCGCTCCACGACAAGACTCTCTTTGGTAGTAGCCGACGCGATGTCTACCGGTCCCTGCGACGCCCCCTGTTTGTGAGATCGCGTCATCCAACCGCCGCCGATCACCCCCACAGAAACCACAACCAATGCAATCATCAAAACCATCAGGCTGCCGCGCTTTGCTCTACGCTGCGATGGCCCCGCAAACACCGCACCCTGCTCTATTGGTGTATACGTTGGGTTTTTGACAACCCGCTGAGCAAGCATGTCGCGACCAAGTGTGCCCTTTTGAGGAGTCGAATAGGCATCCGACAGCGCTTCAAGTAATTGCTCTGCAGTTTGATAACGCTGCTCTGGGAACCGCTCTAGTGCGCATCGCAATACTTCATCAAAGCGAGACTCCTCACAAAACTGAGAAGGCGGCCGATACACTGGCTGTTCTAACGCCCGCAGTAATTTAGGTTCGGTACTCTCGTCGACGTAGCGCCGCCCGGCGATTAACTCCCAACAAATTACACAAGCAGAATACAAATCAGACCGAGCATCCACTCGCGACCCAGTGATCTGTTCGGGGGCAAGGTATAGAAGCTTCCCCTTGATCACACCGGTTCCTGTCCGCGTATCGTGAAACACTGACTTTGCGATGCCAAAGTCGCACAATTTGACTTCTCCACAGCCCGAGACAAGAATATTTTGCGGCGTCACATCGCGATGGACAATGCGTAGGAGAGTTCCCTTATCGTCTGTGGCGGCGTGCACGTGGCGCAATACGTTTAAGAGTCCAGTAACAAGATGAAATGTTTCTGCGATCGAAATTCCACCTGGCGCTTCCGCGCGAATCAAATCTTCGACCGTCACCCCGGCAACCAATTCAGAGGCGATAAAGGGAATATTGTCCACCATTCCCGAATCGACGACGCGAACCAGCCCAGGATGTCGCAGGGTTGTTTGGATCTTTGCCTCGTTGACAAACATCTTAACGAACCCAGGCTGGGTCACATACTGGGGCAAGGGAATCTTGAGCGCGCAGATCTCACCACTGGCAACCCTCTTTGCCTGAAACACTTCCGCCATGCCGCCGACTGCAATGCGTCGACAGATCTCATACCCACCAAAACATTGACCCGCCCACTGCAAACCCGCGTTTGCTGCTGTTGAAGACTCCTGCTGCCCAGGAGCTTGAGCTGTCTCGCTTTGGTACATCGCCCTCTACTCCCGCGAACGATATTTCTCGGTGATCCGATAGTAAGTCTGACGTGATACCTTCGCTGCCCGGCAAGCCTGCGAAACGTTTCCATCATGCCGATCTAGAAGCTGGGTGAAGTACTGCTCCTCAAACTGATCATCCCAGCGCCGCTTCGCCTCTTGATAGGATAAGTGGGTTAGGTTCTCGGCAAGCTGGGTGGTGGATAACCCAGCCGGGGTACCCAAACAAAACGTTTGGGGCTCTATGTCCGGCATCACTGCAAAACGCGCAATGGCATTGCGCAGCTCGCGTACGTTCCCGGGCCAGGAGTGATGGAGAAGTAACTCCATAAACGCCTTGGGCACATCTCGCAAGTTGGGCCCCAATTCATTTAAAAACATGCGCACGAGTCGGGGGATTTCTTCTTTGCGATCCCGCAAGGGTGGAAGCTTTACTTCCAAAACGGACAATCGATAAAACAGATCTTCACGGAAGTTGCCTATCCGGACCTCTTCACGCAGGTTTCTGTTTGTGCACGCGATCAAACGAAAGTCGATGGGCTGCACAACCTGACTTCCGACACGCCGAATGGTTTTGCTTTCGATGGCGCGCAGTAATTTCGGCTGCAGGCTCAATGGCAATTCGCCGATTTCGTCCAGGACGAGGGTCCCACCATCGGCCTCCTCAAATGCGCCCGCACGATCCTCGGTGGCACCGGTAAAGGCACCGCGAAGGTGACCAAACAGCTGGGCCTCAATCAATGTCGGAGACGCCGCCGCGCAGTCAAAGACGACATACTCTTGTCCCGCACGCTGCGACGATTCATGCACGGCCTGGGCGGCGAGCTCTTTGCCAGTACCCGACTCGCCACCGATCAACAAGGTAATATCCGACTTAGCCGCCCGCTCTAGGACCGAAAACGCCAAGCGCATTGGAACACTGTGTCCTAACATGTCGCCAAACGTGGTGCGCCGCGTCAGAGAAAACTCCTTTGTTTCTGCAGTGACGAGAAAGGTCAAAACCGTATTGCCAACTCGAATCTCAGCGGTTCCATCCAAATACACCGACTCGATCCGCGCACCATCAACATAGGTACCGTTGGTACTGCGCAAGTTTCGCAATAGCGCCCCCTGCTCGCCAAACACGATCTCACAGTGATAGGCAGAAACCGCTGGGTCCGTGAGCACCAGTTCATTTCCGGGAGCCGTGCCGATACGCAGCGATAGGGTCTCAATCGCACATGCACGTCCTTTGTCCGGCCCCATATCCACCACCAACTGCACAGATGGAAGGTGCAGCATAGTTTGCCCTTGGTTTTCCAGAATCTGGGTCGCAGTCACCGGGCGATCGGGCAGCTGGTTTTGAGGTTTCGGCGCCGCAGACATCGGATCGGTAGGATAGCAGGCAGATCCTATACAGCCAACCCACGTTTCCATTCATAAGACTACAGTAATTTTAGTTACAAATCTTACTAAACAGCCTTCTTAGATGTCGCGATTCCACGACACTGTCTCACGAATGTGACAACCACCGTGCCCCAACCGGACACTGGATCTGCTTCAAGACCCTAAATTCACTCGAACAGACCAGGTCGGCACACCCCTTGCTGTGTGTGTTGGGAATCTGTTCACACACATCAAAAGGAGTAGAACAATGCTGAAGTATCTATCGGTAGCAGCCGCCGTGTTTGGCCTTATGGTCGTATCAAGTTCTAGTGATGCACAAAACAAACGTCATCCTGCCCCGGTCGACCCCGCTCAGCCAAACGATCCCGAGGTGATCGAGGGGGACTTAACCGGACAGTGGGACTTGGAATTCCAAATACCGTCTCGGCGAACGCAAAATTCGACTATTACACAAGGTCCGTATCGGTTCTGACCCTAACCAAACGACGTGTACGTAGACCAGTCCATCACGTCTCTTCGAAGGAAGCAATTCGCGCGTTTCGCCCCTACGCGAGCATGAAAATTGTCCGCCGGGAACCACTCCCTCCCTGCAGGAGCAGGGATTGCCAATCGATAGACAAAGTGCAAAAACCCTGCAAAAAGAAAGACTGTCTACCGACAGATGAACCGCAGAAACCCTCATACGAACTCCACCTTGCCCGATTGGGACCGTTTCCCTGGACCGACAGGATGGTTCTAATTACCGAACGTTACGAAATCACAGGCTGGACAACGAACAAAATCAATTTCCGTTCTATCCAGTCCACGGGCTACCAACAAATCTCTGGCTCCCTCGTACGCACAAAAACCCCCCCTTACAATCCCTATTGGCGCATAAGCAAATAGCATCCTCCTCAGTGGTGCGCGTCGGGTTTACTCGCAACAATACCCGGGCAAAAAAACTCCGTGCGACCACGACGCTTCCAAAAAGAATAGTACCGGCCCATTTGTCGCATCTCTGGGGAGCGAGGCTGCCATCTCTGGCTATGGACTTTGTGACTTGCCTCGGTGCAGCCAATATGCAGGGTCACTGGCTCATATCCATTGCGTTGCCAAAAGTCCGGATCGCAGTTCCACCGGGGACGATGCGGGTCCTCATGAATCGCGTAGCAAGAAAATACAAATTCCGGGTCCCGCTTGAGAAGTAGTGCATCGGGGGCCCATTTGTTGTGGCCGGGCCGGACCCGCGAGCGCGGCACCGTGTGAGCAATCTCCCGCGACACGAGACCAAATACATCGATGGCCTGCATTCGTCCATAGTACACTTGCGCCCCAGCGCCACCGACAATCGAAAAATCGTCTGCATCAAAACACTGGCGCATATGCTTGCCGATCGCGGCTCGATCCTGCGCATAAACTGCCAAATAGGCGGGCGTATCAATCCCGCGATCGCTCGCCCAGTTCCCCCACTTCGTTGCCTGCGCCGTGAGTCTCGTTTGCGAAGCGATAAATAGAGCAAGCACAAAAGCGACCATAGCAATACGCAAAGCAGGCCACCGGACAACCAATCTCGTCGCCAGCCAATAGAGACCTAGCGAAGCCCCGATCACGGCGACGTAGTACGCTGGCATCACAAATCGGGATAGGCCCATAAAATCACCGCCAACCCAAATCGCGTAGAGCAAATACCCCAATCCAAATGGAGTCGCTACAGCCCCAAAACGATTTGCACCCGAGCCCCGCCCTGTCCGCAATAGCCCGACAAAAACCAGCGGCCCCAACCAAACCACCGGACTCTGTTTCAGCCAAATCCACAGATAATACCCCCCCTGTGCGATCACCTTGGTCTGATATCCCTCACCGACTGTCGGTCCTGCGGCTTTTACATAGTAAGTATTGGGAAAGGGATATCCATAGTACCACCAGCGCCAGACAAAATAGCCACCCCACAGCACGATAAAGATTGCCAAACCGAGCCACTCTCCACGGGCCGAGAACTCCTGGCAAGCAAACTTTCGCTCGCCAAACACTCGGTCGATCAGGCGATGCGCGCCAATCACCGCAACAAGCAACAATCCCTCAGGTCGAGTCATTGCCGCCATCGCCAACACCAGCCCCAACAACCAAAACCTGTGTCGAGCCCCAAACGCATACCAATACAGCGACAACGCAACAAAGAAGACAAACATTTGCGTCTCCAGCCCCCCCGAAGTCCAGCAAGCAACCCCCGAAGAAACACTCAAAAGCGCCGGCGCAACATAGGCCAACCAAGTCCGGCGATCCAAAATCTTCTCCACCGTCAAAAACGCGACAACTAAGGTTGCCAACGCAAATCCAGCACTCAATAGCGGTGCCATCTTGTGCGGCGCGACTCCCAGCCAGGCAAAACCGCCGAGCAGAACCGTCCACAAGAAATTTGAGTACCCGTCTACTTGCTCGCCCAAATTAAAAACAAGCGCCCCATGCTCCGCAAGATTGCGCGCATAGACAAACGAGATATACGCATCATCGGAAGTAAAATCAAACTGGAGCGAATGCACAACAAGGACCACCCCCAACCCAACCAGAGGAAGCAACCGCATGCGCCCACCTTCGCCGACCCAAGATATCACAGACGCGGATATATACCGTGTGCCAACCCCGTCGCAACATCAGCGACGACCTGCCCCACGCAGTCCCTACCGGGCCCCTGAGACCCACCCCAAAACTAGACTAGCACCACCGTGCCAGTTACCTCGCCGTATGACCTCTCCACACTCTCGAGGCAAGCGTATTCTGCTCCCAACATACTTGCGCGAGCATGCTTCTCATGGAAGCACGACACCATACCCCCCGGCGGTACCATACCGATCGCGAAACACTCATGCTTTCGCGCCAAAGGGAGCGCGGGTGGGGATAACGTCGCGCGCAGTTACGCAGCGCACACCAAGGCGCGCAGCACATCTCAGTCCCTTGCGCGTTTTGCTCCCAACATACTTGCGCGAGCATGTTTGAGATGGGATGAGAAGGCCGACCCCCGCTAGACGAGCTTACGATAAAATCGCGTCTCACAAATACTAGTAGCGGACTCGAAGTCCTATAGGAGGTCGACCATGATGGATAAGAATGCCACAAAAACAGCTGGAATGGATCTAGGCGATAAATATAGTGTGATTTGCGTACTTTCCGAGGAGGGCGAGGTCCTCGAAGAGACGCGAATCCGGACGACGAAGCAAGGGATGCAAACCTATTTCAGGTTGCGCGAACCCATGCGAGTGGTCTTAGAGGTGGGGGGTCACTCGCGCTGGGTGAGTACGTTACTCAAAGAGCTAAAACACGAAACTATTGTCGCCAACCCGCGCCGAGTACGGTTGATCGCCGAGAATCACAACAAGAACGATCAAACCGATGCAGAGCTGCTCGCAAGATTGGGGCGTGTTGACCCCCAGCTCCTGGCGCCAATCCAACACCGCTCTGATGTCATTCACGCTGATCTCGCGTTGATTCGTGCAAGGGCAGCACTGGTCGAATGCCGTACCGCACTGATTAACTCCGTACGAGGACAAGTCAAAGCTTGCGGATACCGGATGCCAACGTGCTCAGCAAGATGCTTTGGCAAGCGAATCGAATCGCTCCCCAGGTCCTTAAAAGAGACACTGACGCCGATGATGGAGTCCATTACGACGCTTACAGAAAACATTCGTCACTATGACAAGCAAATCGAGGCGATGGCAGAGACGAAGTATCCAGAAACGGCGCCTCTAGTGCAAATCGTCGGCGTCGCAGCGCAAACCGCTTTGACCTTTATTTTAACCTTGGAAGACCCGCAACGGTTTCCGCGTGCCAGGTCAGTCGGCCCCTATCTAGGACTGACAACGCGCCAGCGGCAGAGTGGCAACCAAGACCCGCAACTGCGAATTACCAAACACGGGGACCCCTATATGCGAAAACTTCTCGTCCAAGCGGCCCACTACATCATCGGCCCGTTTGGCAAGGACAGTGCACTGAGACAATGGGGATTGGCTCTCGCCGCACGGGGCGGCAAAGGTGCAAAGAAACGAGCCGCCGTGGCCGTCGCGAGAAAACTTGCTGTCGTGATGTGTCGACTGTGGATGAGCGGGGAGGATTACAAGCCGTTTCCAAACCAGCACCCAGAACAAAACCAGGACAACAAAATCGCAGCCTAATCCAAACCAAACCAATTCTATGATGACTCGATCGAACGTTTCCCGCCCTGTCTTGGAGACTGCGCCACCGTGCTTGGCCCCAAAAGGCCGCGTTTGAGATGGCAGCTCCACGATGGGCCGGACCCCAACATGCACAGCAGCACATCACGCTGCACAAACAGTGCGAATGGAAGCATCGGCGAGAAACGCGGTCGGAGTCGCTACAAACCAAACAACCAAATCGATCTAAAAGAGACTCTATACGATAAAAACTTACAAAATATGATACCCAAGACTTGACACCGACAGGCCTTCTCATGGAAGCACGACGTTATCCCCACCCGTGCTCCCGACACCGATCGCGAAACACTCATGCTTTCGCGACAAGCCTAACCCAAAAAGCATCGAACTGTTGACTATTCGTCTGCCCCCGAACCAGACTCCTCTCCCGTTACCGGCTTGTTCCCCGCCTTGACAATTCGAAACTCAACGCGGCGGTTCGTGGCCCGCCCCTGTTTCGTCTGATTTTCGACAATCGGACGCACCTCTCCAAACCCCACCGCCTTGAGCCGATCCGCAGAGACGCCCTCCACCACCAACCGCCTCATCACCGCCGCCGCGCGACGCTGCGAAAGCTCCAGGTTATGACCATCATTGCCGCGATTGTCCGTATGTCCCTCAACGCGAATCAAGCCGATCTCAGGATGTGCCTTGATCACCTGGGCAACGTTTTTTAGCAAACCAAACGATCGCGGCCGTATCACCGCCCGATTGCTACGAAAGTAAACACGATCAAGAATTTTCAGCCTGGTTTTGGTAATCACAACCAGCTGCTTTTCCGTACACCCCCGATTCTCGACGGTGCCAGGCACATCCGGACAGTTGTCCAAGCGATCGGCGACCGTGTCGCCATCTCGATCCGCGTCCGGACAACCACGATTTTCGATAACTCCTGGCACCTCCGAACACTGATCAGCCTGATCCAAAACACCGTCTCCGTCATTGTCCGGATCTGGACAACCATCTTCATCTTCAAAGGAGTCAATATCCTCTGGCTGGGTTGGGCACTCATCGTTCACATCAGCGATCGAATCTTCATCCCGATCGAGGAGCTCGTCGGGACAACCATCTTCGTCCTCAAATTGGTTGACGGTCTCGGGCTGCTCCACACATTGATCCACAGAATCCGCGATCCCATCCTGGTCCTGGTCCGACACTGGATCTGGCTGCGCGACCGTTGGAGGATCGGGAACCGTTGGCAAGCGTGCCGGGTGCCCCTGTCGATCCGGCGCGTAACGCGCACGCATTCCCGCGAGCACCCGCCAGTCTGGGGTACCAAATCCCCCAGTCGCACCAAGACCACCGGCGGCAAAGAATGTAAACGAGGGCGCAACGTCGACCACGACACCGCCAATGGCTTCACTGTAGTTGCGATTAAATGCACCAGCAATATCATCGGCACCGGTGGCAATCGCAAACGACAGGTCTATTTCTGCCTTTGACACGAACCGCCACGCCACCCCGAGCCGGGCGAATAACTCGTCGTCCACAACTAAGTCAAGCACTTGACTCTTCTCGCGAACCCGGTAGCCAAGATTGAAATTCGCGCGAAGCCCTCGCCCCACTGAAACGGCAAGCTCTGGGGCAAAGGAAACATTGCGATCGCCAAAAAAGTCATCCGAGCTACTCGTTGGCAGCGTCATGCCGGCGACAAAGGCGAGTCCTACACCATCGCTTGCGGGGTCAAAAATTTGGAACTTAGGCATGAGGCGAACGTCACCGGTACCAAAACTGCGCGGTGACGCGACCGTATTGACCGAGCCAGGGGACTCATCCTGAGACAATACAACCGGGAGCCCAACGGCAAGCTCGAAGTTATCCCAAAACCCGACAGCGGCAACGAGCTCACCACCGAGGCGACGACTGATGACGGACCCGACCCGCTCGCGCTTCGACTCCATCGTACGATAAAAAACAAGAGGGTCATTGGCAGAGCCGGCCCAAAAGCCAATCTCGATGCCAAGGTGCGATGTCACCTCAGCGGAGGTTACATTTAGGATTCCGCGCCCGGTCGTCGACAACTGAAAACGCTCTACTGGATAGTCGCCATTGATGTTGACTTGAGCATAGACACTATTGGGGCCCCAGCCGAAGGGAATTGCGCAGACCAGAGCGAGCCAGCCAAAACGGCGGCGACATCCGATCCAAAACAGTAGAGACGCGATAGCAACCAACGCGCCCCAGCCACCATCCGATGCACCGGCGTCAGCCCCCCCTAGACACCCTCCACCCGACAACCCCAAGCCATCAGTCTCATCGATCTCCCCTGGGGTCAGGTCCTCTTCATCCGTTTGCGTTGACTGGGCCCTATGACCAAACCCAACATTGCCATCGACCACATCTAGGATTCCATCACCATCGCTATCCCGATCGTCGTCAATGCGACCATCACCATCCCGATCCAAATGTGCCCTGCCAACCCCTTGGATATCTGAAATCCCGTCTCCATTGGCATCGGTCTCAATCGCATCTGGGCGCTGATCCGCATCTGCATCTGGCGGCAGTTGGCGAAGCCCATCCCCATAGCGCAAGACATCACCGTCGACGCTATCCTGAATCCCATCCCGATCTCGGTCCGGTGACAAATCTACAACGCCATTGGCGTCTATGTCTGCACCACCCGATCCTCCTTCAATCAGATCGCTTAGGGAGTCGTTGTCGCTATCTAAATCTCGATAATCTTGGATGGGACTTTCATCCGGTTTCTTGTCCCCGTCACTATTTCGCGGTGCGGTGTATCCGCTATCACCAAATCCGACAAAATCATCCAGCGTTGATACAATTCCATCCTGGTCTATATCGAAACCATCACACATTCCGCTGTGAGAATCTTCATCTGGGCAGTTGACGCCCCCTTCAACAACATCGTTGATGCCATCATTATCACTATCGAGATCGCGAAAATCAAACGTAAAATCACCATCGGTGTTCGCCGGCAAATCCATCTCGGTACTGCGATGATCTCCATTATAGTCCAGCGCACCGCTGTCAGTATCTCCAGCTTCTAGACCGTTGCACAACCCGTTATCACCAAACTCCGATAAACAATCGACGACTCCATTGCGGTCATCGTCTACTTCATCGTGGCCAGACTCAATGACGTCGAAAATGCCATCGTTGTCACTATCCAAATCACGAACATCTGGCACAAAGTCACCATCTGAATCCGCGCCGGCGTGCATTACCATTCCATGGACCTCGCTCTCTGGACCATCACATACACCATCATCACGAACCTCGCAGTTCAGCATTGCGCTGCTGTTCTCTACGACTCTGCTCGGACTCGATTCGATCAGATCGGGAATTCCGTCATTGTCACTATCCAAATCCCTGCGATCTGCAACGCCATCACCATCAGTATCCGCATGACCTTCAGCGGCATCATGAAGGCCATCATTGTCGCTATCCAGGTCGAGAAAATCTGGGACCGAATCGTTGTCAGAGTCCGCTAAGTCGTAGTTTACTTCGACCGATCCGGGCTCCATTTCGAGATGGTCGCAAAGCCCATTTCGGCCGAAGCTGCAATCGAGTACGCCATCGCCATCCGCATCCTCACCGTCGTGGCCCGCTTCCTCGGCATCCCAGATGCCGTCCCCATCACTATCGAGATCGATTCGGGCAGGAAACGAATCCCCATCGCTATCGCTGTCTCCTTCAATGGCATCGGGGATCCCATCGTTGTCGTCATCAACGTCTTCAAGGGGGTCGTCACAGCCATCGCCATCATGATCCCGTATCGGGGAGATTCCGAGAGGGCAACTATCCAGACCATCGGGAACCTCGTCGTTGTCATCATCTCGGTCTTCCGTGTCGTCAGCGCAACCATCTCCATCATGATCTGACGACGGTTGCGGGCTATTCGGACACTCTAGATCGTCGGCATCTAGCACACCATCATTGTCATCATCCGGATCTTCAACCCCATCGTCACAACCATCCCCATCTCGATCCACAGTTCCACGAGGACTCTCGGGACATACTTGGTCGTCGCGGTCGGCAATTCCATCGTTGTCGTCATCCAAATCTTCCTGGTTGTCGCACCCATCCCCATCTGGGTCCTGTATCGGGATGGGGCTGAGCGGACATGGGTCCTCGCCATCCCCGACACCATCATCATCGCTGTCTGGGTCGCGATAGTCTGGCGTGCCATCGTCATCGTAGTCGGCTGTACTCTCATCCCCATCGCTCACTCCATCATTGTCTGAGTCTGAATCGAGATAATCTGGAAATCTATCGTTATCACTATTGACGCGCGTTGCGCACGCATCAAAATCCCCGTCGTCAAACAAGGTTTCAATATTGTCGGGAATCCCATCACCATCGGCATCGCTGTCAGACCAGTTTTCAAACCCGTCCTGATCCAAATCGACAACATTGAGCCGAATACTATCCTGCAGCTCGTTAACAGTAAGAACCCCATCTTTGTCAATGTCGCCTTGATCGACGTGCAACAGTTGATAGTCACCAAGCTCAGAAGGACGTACGGATACATGAGCAGAAAATTTCTCCCCCGGGATCAGCATATTGTTAAAATGAACCCTCAGGACATAGTCTCGGTCGGGTCCCTGCGCCCCTAAACCTACATGCCCAAGATAAAATCCCTGCCCCCCATGGCCCTTACCGCTATTTATCTCTCTGATCCCGACAATCGGATCTAATCCGTCTCGTCCCTCGACAAACAACCGAAACGTCGCGCCTAGGTCATCCCGATAAATCCGTCCTGTCTCGCTGGCACATCTCTCGGTAACATCCGCGGCAATGCGAACCAGCAGATAATTGTTGTCATTGGTGTCGTTGCGCCACAATTGATTCGCCTGCGCATTGCGATTCACATAGAGGTCCAGATCGCCATCTTGATCATAGTCGGCAAATCCTACCCCCTGGGTATCATCTTCCTCGTCAAAGAAGTCGGAATTCCGCATCGTGATCGCGCCACCGGCAACAGACTCATTGACAAACAGCAAATTTCTCCCGTTGTGAACAGACTGTTCGAAGTCATCGTTGCCAACGCCGATAAACAGATCCAAATCCCCATCATTGTCAATATCAACGCAGTCGGTTCCCGTCGTTCGTGTATCTAGCGTCAACCCTGGGAGTCCATCTGCAACATGAGAGAAACTACCGCTGGCCGGATCACGGAGATAAATCCCGTTGGGGTCATTGGTCGAATCACGATTGGCTCTCCATCCATTTCCCCAAAACAGATCAAAATGCCCATCGTTGTTCAGGTCGCAAAAAACACTTGCCCCCTTGCGTTTGTTGGCGGCCCGAAAGTTGGGTGTTTGCAGCGCAGCAAATGTTTCGTCCCCGTTGTTGCGAAACAGGTCCAGCCCTCTCCCTTTTCGAAGCAGAAGGTCGACGTACCCATCCAGATTGAAATCGGTCGCGGCAACATAGTCGCCGCTACCACCACTACTCGTATTGGGTTGTGGCAGACCAGAGACGGTTCCTCGCCAAACAAAGGACTGGCCTAACCGCGCCCCCATAGCATTGTTCCGAAACGTCAGCACCCCATAGTCGTGATTGTCCGCAACCAGGTCCAGAAAACCATCGTTGTTCCAGTCGATGAGAGCGACCCCCTCTATGTTAAACTTACCAACCCCCGCTAAGGGAGCCTGGCTCTCCTGGTTTGGGCCCGTTTCCGTCCCGAAGCGAGGTGGTCCCGGCATCGGTGAATTCTGCAGCCAGATGCGAATCGCTTTCGGTCCATTGACGACAAAGTCAACAAGCCCGTCGTTGTTCACATCCCCCGCGACCGCAGACCGCTCGTTTCGTTGTTCCAACAACCGAGGCGCCCATTCCTTGGTCATATCGACGAACGCCGTCCTCGGTGTCATACTACCTCGGCTCGCACAGAGATTTCGTGCCGTACCGTTGTTACAAAATAGTCGCGATCCCGCGTTCGGATCATTTTGTTCTCGATCAGTCAGCACGATCAAGTCGGGCCAACCATCGCCATTCAGATCTGTCCATGTCGCTGCTCCCGACTTATTGCCAAGCAATTCAGCGCCGGTCGCTTGCTGCTGAACAAACTGTGCATGCACGGTCTCCGGCAACAGGAGCAACACCAGAAATACAGCGTTTTGAAGCAAAAGCCTCATAGCCCGCGGACACTAAAACGACCACGCGCGACAAAACAAGGCTTTTCCTTTATTGGAACAGCCAGGCTGTAATGAAACCCGCTGCGCACTCTTGTCCCATCGCTCAACAAAGTTGGCGCCCCCCCTACCCCCGCAAATTTGCTTGCAGACAGATGCCACACAGGAAACGAAGCAATTTGATGAAGAGTATTCATCAGACGGCACAATCACATGCAAGGGAACTAGAATTCCCTTGCGATCACAGACACTCACACCGGTACCCAGTACCTGATTCGCCGAGATGTGGCGCAGCGCTGGCAAAAACCTATTGCCCGTGTATGGATTTGTAATCTAACGTTGGCTGGATTTGAAACGAGTCAGTGGCACAGGCATCGCGATCTCCGGTTTTGGCGTTTTCACTCCAGACAACGTCATTACGAACCAAGAGTTATGTGCGGCGTTTAACGAGCATATTCGTCGGACAAACGACGCCCATCGCATACAAATTGCCGAGGGGACTTTTGCCGCGATGCGTGAGTCAAACCCTGAATTCATCGAAAAAGCTTCGGGAATCAAGCGGCGATTTGTCGTCGAGAAGACCGGTATCCTAGATCCCGAACGAATGTGCCCCAACATTCCTGACCGTCCTGACGATCAGCTGAGTCTCCAGGCCGAATTTGCCCTGAACGCTGGCAAAAAAGCCCTGACGGCCGCCGGCCGGGTTGGTGAAGATATTGATCTCATCATTCTGGCGTCTTCAAATCTGCAAAGAATGTATCCCGCTGTGGGAATGGAAGTTCAAAATGCGCTGCGCGCCCGGGGATTCGCCTACGACATTAGTGTTGGCTGTTCTTCGGGGACATTTCCGATCCAAATCGCAAGCGACGCGATTCGGGCGCAAAATGCGACGTGTGCCTTGCTCGTTAACCCAGAGATCATGAGTGGTCATGCCAATTGGCGCGACCGCGACAGTCATTTTATCTTTGGCGACGCAGCCACAGCACTCGTTCTCGAACCGGTAGATACCGTTGCTGGCGAGGTCGCATTTGAAGTGATCAGCACCCGGCTCATGTCCAAGTTTTCATCTAATATCCGCAATAATGGAGGATACTTGAATCGCTGCGATCCTCTGCACCAATTTGACGCTGACAAATTGTTCTATCAGCAGGGTCGGCGGGTTTTTAAAGATGTTGTTCCAATGGCAGCAAATTTTATCGGCGGCCACCTGGACTCGCTTGGCATCGACCCCAAAACCGTTGACAGATATTGGCTTCATCAAGCGAACATCAATATGAACCAGCTGATCGCCAAACGGCTATTGGGGACGGGTGTGTCACCGGATAGAGCACCGACGATTCTCGATAGGTATGGTAATACGGCGTCATGTGGGTCAGTAATCGCATTTAGCGAAAATCATGACGAGATCCCGATTGGGGGCATTGGCTGCATTTGCTCGTTTGGCGCCGGCTACTCGATCGGCAGCGTTGTTGTCCGCAGAATCATCTAAATCGTACCAGCAGGTACCCCGGCAAGGACCACGACAGCGTAGTAATGCGCAGTGAATACGCGTTCTGGCGACCGAATCCAGCCGATTGCCGCTCTAAGTGATATACTAGCGACTAGTTCACCGGAGAGACCAGGAATCATCCCGGTTTCTCGATTTGTGGTATCCTACAGGTAGGCTTAAGTGGTCGTATTATTTGAACATTTCTGATGTACTCTCAATGACATTCCAGCCCTAAGCAGTTACCATTTTAATTAGAGCGTCGGGGGGCGGCGCATATAGTCTGAGGAGAAGTTTCTATGGGCCTGTTTGACAAACGCGATAAGGGCAGAAAAAAGAAAGATGATTTTGACTCTCCAGTGGAGAGCATCGACCTGAGTGCACCAGTCGCTCCGGTTGCAAAAAGAGCGGCGGCTTACGAAGACCCGAGGCCGCGACCGCAACCGAAGCTGCAACCACAACAGCCTGTGAGGCCAGAGCCACCCAGCTATGGGATCGAGAAAGCCATCGAACTCATGCGCAGCCTGCCAGCAGATAACTTGGAATTAGTCGTACAGACCGTCAAGCTTGCTCTTGAGTCCACGGGGGTCAAGATCAGTTCGATTATTGCGGATGCGGGCAAGCGACAGGAGCAAATCCAACACCGAATCGCCGAGCTAAAAGCAGCAGTTGCCGATCTAGAAAAACAGATCTCCACACGCACCAAAGAAATTGCGCGGCTCGAGGGTGATCACAAAGAAACAACATCTGTAAAAGAACGTCTCACACTGGCCGAGTCATTGTCCGCTGCGAATAAACCCGAGCCGAAACCCGCAGCAAACAAATCAGATGCACCCGCCAAAGCCAAAACAGACGCCAAAAAGGACAACAAAAAAGACGCATCACGAACGGTACCGACTGGACCTCCCCCTGCCCGATCCACAGCAGATCAACATACCGTGCGCGCCCAACCAAAGCCGGTGGGCACTGCAACGGCACCGCAGACTACGGTCGCGGCCAAAAAGTAGTGTTCTCGCCCAAGGCCCAAACGGAGAACATCTAGGATGCTGAAATACCAGATGGCGGTGGTGACCCAAGACAATGCGCTAAAGCGCGAGGTCAAACGCGTCACCACCGCAACCGGTTCGGCAGCGCAGTTTGTTCGGGAACCAAAGGAGCTGGTGCAAAGCGAGAATATACATCTCGCCATCTTTGACTCACGCTTCGCAGTGCCAAACAAAGCTACCCTTTCGCGTGTTTCTCGTAACGCCAAGATCATTCACATTCTCAGTGATGGAAGCATCACAGACCGGCTTAATCTGTTTCAAGATGTGCGAACAGCCAGCCTGCTGTGTCATGACGAGCGATTCGACGATGACGAGTTTATCTGTAGCGCAACGAAAGCACTACGAGGCGAAGTGTTTGGCCTTCAAAAATACTTTCCTTGGGGCGTCACAACATTTGCCATGATCGTCAACAACTACGAAGAAAAGGGCAAA
This sequence comes from Kofleriaceae bacterium, assembly GCA_965223575.1. GTDB lineage: Bacteria > Myxococcota_A > Polyangia > Haliangiales > Haliangiaceae > CBDCWZ01. The sequence goes on along the minus strand of CBDCWZ010000122.1, from coordinate 9,483 downwards.
GCGATAGATAAGTTGATGCAATACGCCAAGCTCGCCGGTGTACGTGGCCCAGTACGCGATCGTATCCAGCTCGTATGCGACGAGCTCACCATGAACGCTCTCTACCATGCACCGGTTGATGCACACGGAAAACCTCGATACCGCGGCCGCACCCCGCGCGAACTCGCACAACTGTCTCAAGTCGATCCAGTCAAAGTGCAATATGGTTGTTCAGGACGGTATTTTGGCATCTCTGTTCGAGACAGTGGTGGCTCGTTGACTCGGCAAAAAGCTTTGGAATACCTAATGCGAGCCAAGACAGGGTCCCATATCGAGACCAAGGCCGGTGGCGCTGGCCTTGGACTCGTCAGCGTTTTGCAATCTGTTTCCAAATTGGTCTTTAACCTCGATCCTGGGAGTTCTACTGAGGTTATCGGACTGTTTGATATGGAGCTCTTTGCCCGTGGCAAAGTTGGTGCTCGATCTGTTCATATCTTCCCCGCAGCCCCACGAGAGCCCGAGGAGGTGGAAGATCATGACGCCGGAGGACTGTTTGCAAACGGCACCTGGCATCGCTGGGCAGTCGCCGCAGTCCTTCTGGTAATCGTGTCGATTTTGAGCACCGTATACATCATGAAAAGAACCCAATCCGCCAAGACAAGCGCCAGTTCAAACCCGGCCGCGGTTGTGGATATGTCTACAGATGACACCAAAAAAAATAACACCACAGACGTGACGCCCGTTCACAAGAATGATTCTGAAGGCACACCGGCACCAATGTGACAATGCCCCAACATTCGGTGAATAAATGTAGCGCACGAGTCGTTCAAATGTTTGTCAAGATAGAATAAAAAAATCAGCTAGCAAAAATGACCGCAACGCCCGCAATTTGTAACACCTCAGTAGACCCGTTTGACATCAACGAGCGAGCTCTTGTAAACGAAGCCCTTCGAGTGGTCAGCGCCAAAGCGCCCCAAGATGTGCCCCTGCTTGGAGAGCTCATTGATCAACTCAATGTCATCCATGGGATGCTTCGGCTATCCCCCTCATTAAGGGCACCACGCCACCTTGGCGCCGATCGTAGAGACGAAGTAACACTCATTGACCATTTGACGAGTATCGATGGTCTGTCTGGAGACCTCGAGCTACCGTTTAAGTCTACTCTGTCTCGGACCTTCCTACTCGCAAAGATTCAATTCTTCCGAGGCCTCGTTCGATGTACCTGCTCCATGCGAGGCAGCGATACAGATCTAGGAGTCTTGAGTCATCTGCTTCGAGAAGAGTTTGCACAATCAATCTATACTCTGCTTGCTGAAGAACTTCTTTTGGCGCTCCTCCGAAAACGCGACGTTGTCGGTAGAACCAAACGACGCGCGGCGGATCAATTGATCACGATTTGGGACAATGCACAATTGGAGATCGATGACTTCTGCCCACTACTAGAGTCCGCCTGGCACGCCCGCAATCGCGTGACCAGCGGGCTTGGGTGCCTGATGGGTACGACTGAATATTTCCGACTGGTGAGCGAAGATTGTGGCCCACAATTTTTTGATTTTTTTGATCGTGACGAAGTCTCGCTATCCGAGAAACAGGCTTTCGAGGAGTTCTTGTTCAACGTAACCTATGAAGAGCTGCAAAGCCTACGCAGCGCGATGAAGCATCGGGGCGTTGACTCCATTTCGCTAGAATGGGCGCAAGACGCACTGGGCCGCACCATAGAGCCGCTCGACCCAGCTGGAGAAATCGACCCAACAGCCTTGTACCGCTCCTACTACCGTAGACAGCTGGCCGCAGACTTCCGCATCATGGCCGGCTCGGATGGCCCCCGACGGACCGCAGAAGCATACCTTATGGTGTACCTGCTCGATCAGCAAGACGCCCCGAGCTCAGCTTGATCTCCGCCTGACCAACCCCTGCTGCCCATCCTGAGGTTTCGTTGCGCTCATCTGTCGCCCTCCCCATCTCTGGGTTACACTCTCTAGGTGACACGCTCGTCGCGACTCGCCCTTGTGTTCTTAGGGGTCTTGCTCACCATCCCTGCAAAAACGCACGCTCAGCTCGTCCAACCAACTCTCCACGAAGATTTAGCGCCCCCAAAAGACGGCAATTTTCTTGGCCCGTCACCCAAGCCCGGACGAAACCCAACTGCCTTTGTTCATGGTCAGAGTGTCGTCCCTGAGCCAGCCGCCGACCAAACACCCGACCCAAGCGAGCCCATTCACGGACGGGGTGGATTTGCAGCAGACCGGACAACAGAGTGGCGTGCGGACTATCAAACCGGACCCGACGCAACATTGCAGTATGTCGCCGTGTTCAACCCGTCGGTTGTTCCGTTTAAGCGTATGAGCGCACTGAACGCTATCCGGGAGGATTTTACCCTATACGCCAACCCGTCTGCACGTCGTGAACTCGGCATCAGCGCAGAGACAGGCCAAGGCCGAGAGCAGTTCTGGGGCTCACTCATGGTCGAATTGCAGACCGGGGTCGACGTACCCATCCCATCGGTAGCGCCGGGTATGCGCATTTTGTCCTACGAGATCCAGCCAACAACAGAGCTTTGGTTTTCAAAAGACTCGAGTGACAACTACTTTGTACGCAGCGAGGATACTGGAGTTACGGGACTTCACCGATTGATCTTTCTCGTTGATGCCGGCGAAAACTACTTTGCTGCCAATGTTCCTAAAGGCTATCAAATTCGCACAATGGCAAAACTTCGTGAGGGAAAGCCAAGGATTCCGGCCATTCCCGAATCCGTTCGCAACACCGCCCACAAAGTGCTCAACGTCTTAGGCATCCGACGAAATACATCATTGGAACACGCCTTCGATACCCTGGTCGTCTATTTTCGTGGATTCTCAGCCAAGCCGATCCAAACCCCTACAGGCAATATCTACTGGGATCTATTTGACAGCCAAGCGGGGGTCTGTCGGCATCGCTCATTTGCGTTTATGATCACAGCAAATGTGCTCGGAATTCCTACCCGATATGTGACCAACGAGGCACATGCCTGGGTTGAGAGCTGGATCCCTGAACAGGGATGGACACGGATCGATCTCGGTGGTGCAGCACAACGCATGGATGTCCGCAACGCGAGCGAAAAACAGATCCACCCCAATCGCCCCGACCCCTTTCCCAAACCTGAGAGCTACGCAAACAACTACACCCAGCTGCGCGGTGATGTTCGCGGCCTATCCGAACGCCAACGACAACAGCGAAGACAAGGCCCTCATACGCCCAGCAGCGATCTCGACGTAAATCCAGACACCGTCGACACATCGCAGGAGCAGAGCAATATCGATCCAACAGCGTCCGCTGAGCCAGAAATTACCGCCATCGTCGATCGAACAGATCGAATTGGTTTTCGCGGAGAGCAAGTCAGCGTTACCGGTCGAGCCCTAGGGATAGAGACTGCCGGTATTGCGATTCAGCTCTATCTATCAGCCATCAACGGAGACGAGCAGCTTATCGCCGCTGGCAGTGCACAAACAGATACCAGCGGAAACTTTTCGACCACAATCGTCATTCCAGCCTCCCTACCAGTCGGAGACTATGAAGTACTCGCAGAAACCCAAATCCGACGCGAAAACCAACCCTAGGGGTGTGTGATGCAGGATACCACTCCCCACCGGTCGAGGACTCCCCACCGGTCGAGAACTCCCCACCGGTTGAGAACTCCTCCCCACCTCAGCCGGATCTCGTCGGCGCAGGCCTTAACTCTGTTCGTCCTTGTCTACATCCTATTGGTTGGGCTGTCTCCCTATCTTCTATCCTATGGGATATGGGGAATTTTCGTATCCCAGATCGCACTTATCGGACTTCCTGCCCTTTTGCTGGCATATTCGGCCTCCGGCTCCTTACGCCTCGCCGGGAAACTCCTTGGACTCAACCGTGCCCCCCTGCTTGGCGTCATTGGAGCAATTTTGGTTGGAGCCACGTTTTGGTACATTAACTTTATTCTCATATGGCCGTTCGCAGAACGTTTCTTTGACGGGGCAAACGACCTAAAACTCCTAGACAAAGTAACCAGGGAGTCTCCTCAATACGCGGTCCTTCTCGTCATTGGAGTCGTGCCAGCCTTGTGCGAAGAGCTCCTGCTACGTGGCGTGATTACCCGATCGCTCGTTGGCGGAGCCGGGCGAATTGGAGCGATCTTGATCTCGGCAGTTCTGTTTGGAGCGATCCATTTTTCGCTGGCCCGAATGTTGCCAACAGCCTTTTTGGGGCTGCTATTGGGGTTTTCAGTCGTCATGACGCAGAGCGTAATACCGGCCATTACCATGCACGCACTCAATAACATCATGGCTTTGGTGGTCTCTGCAGGCAACTACACGGCATTTGCTGCATATCCGAGGGCCATGGGCGCGATGGCCATCATACTCTGTACCGTTGGGGTCTACTTTTTGTGGCGTTCGCGGCACAATTGCGCTGAATCAGACCGTAATTCACCCCACATTCTTGTGAATAGTTGCGACGGCTGATACATTCTTAGGCGTGCAGGACGTAAATCGCACCCTCTGGTATCTAAAGAAGATTCCGCTACTTGCAGAGCTGGGGGCTGACTCGTTGGCTCGTTTGGCCGAGTCGGTCGAAGTCCGCGAAATCCGCCGTCGTGAAGTGGTCTACTTGCCAGGCGATCCAGGCCAGGCGCTCTTCTTCGTCAATGGCGGTCGCGTGAAGATTTCTAAGGTTACCCGGGATGGCAAAGCCCTGACCTTAAACTATTGCGGTCCATCAGAGGTTTTTGGAGAAACATGCCTGGTCAACGGCGGACCACGCGAGGAGATGGCCGAAGCCTTGGAAAACGCCGTCATCACCGCGGTGGAACGCGATGTATTCGAGTCACTGCTTAGAGCCAACGCCTCTGTCGGATATCAGATGACTCGGCTCCTTGCCGAAAGGCGTCGCGATGTAGAGAACAAACTCGAGACTCTTGTGTTCCGCGACGTCACCTCCAAACTGGCTGAACTTCTGCTCCAACTTGCGGAGCAATACGGCGTGGACGACGCGCGCGGCACCCTGGTCGCTTTAAAAATTACTCATCAAGAGCTCGCAAATCTGATCGGCTCTACCCGCGAAACAGTGTCTTTGACGTTGTCCCAATTCAAGCGCAAAAAACTGATCTGCACAGAGGGTCGAAAAGTCATCATCTCAGACGCTGAGAGTCTCAAAGCACTGTTTTAGCGATCGGTCCCCCTAGTGTCTCGCGACAGAAATCTTGATGGTTCAACTCGCCGATCCATCTGCTCGCGAACACCGAATTTAATAGGAAATTCAAACTGTCGCCTGGCCCCTACTCCTCGTCTTGCGCAAATTGAACTTCTCCACGAATCTCGGGATAGGCGATTTTTCCTTGCTCAGGAGGATCGGGCGCAAAATCTGGGTCGCCCATTTCTACGGGAAGTAGGTCTGGTGGCAATGCTGGTGTCCCCATTGTCGATGTCTCCACGATAGCAGCTGGAACCGATACGCAAGGCTCCGCTTCCGAGATGGATAAGGCCGCGGCCACAGCGAGTCCACTTGTTACCGCCGCGACACCACCAGCCAGCGCTGCGGCAACAATTGTTTGCTTGCGCGCGTGGCCACGCCCAACGGGGCAATCTGCAGTCATCACTGTCCCATCCGGACGCCGGTAAAATCTGACGCAAAGCGAGGTCCCATGCGCTGCCAACAACTCCTCTGCATCCGCCGCCGTCATGCCCGACAAGTTGAATACGCTCTTCTCGCATCGACCGCAAAAACGCGCCCGTTCATCCCCGGACATGTCGTCCCAACTCTCATGGCAGGGGCTAGCCACGCGGACCCGCTTGAGCAACGGCAGCGATCTATGTTTACGCGCCTCATGCTCTAATGTCTCGATTTCCTCCCCCAGAGCCTTCGCGCGCCCCTTTAGCGTGTGATTGGACTGCAACTGGGATTGGATTGCCGCGAGCTCTCGTTTGAGAGCTCGGATTCGATTGGATTTCGCATCGTTGTCGTTTCGAAAGGGCATATCGCTAGCAAACGGGCCAAAAAGCGATTGGATCTACTGCATCGTCACAGAAGTGAAACTTTTTTTTCTGCTTGACAGCCCTGCCAACTCAGGTTAACGTTGTTAACTGATGGGGTCGAGCGATACACAGCAGCAAATCTTGGAGGCGGCCCGTGACCTGTGCCTTTTGCATGGGATCTCCGGGTTTTCGATGCGCGCGGTCGCCGCCCGGGTGGGCATCTCGGCGACTGCAATCTATCGCCACTACGACAGCAAGGAAACCCTCGTCTCCGCGGTCGCGCAAACTGGTATGGAGTGCTTTGCACGTTATTTGTGGAGGGGCCTTGATGGCACAACGCCCTTGGATCGTCTCCGGCGCACTGGTCTCGGCTATCTCCAATTTGGCCTGGAGCAATCGAGCTACTATCGCATCATTTTCATGACCCAAACCGCCGACTTAGGGTTTGAAAAGCTCCCCAAAGAAAACGTCCAGCGTGTATCACCAACATTTCAGTTTCTCGTTGACAGAGTCCGAGATTGCATCTCAGCTGGTTGCTTCTACAAGGACGATCCGGAGGGGGTATCTGCCACGATTTGGTCCCTGAGTCACGGCCTCGTGTCACTGTACCTGACCGGCCATTTTGACGGGACGCTAACCCAAGAAGGGTTTATCGACCTATATCAGCGCAGCACAGACCGCCTCTATGGAGGTCTAAAGCAGACGACCGCAATCCTAACCCTTTTTTTGACTTCACAGTTAACAACGTTAACCACTGTACATAACTACATTTCACACACAATAGGAGCAAAAACCATGGCAAATATAATAGCGGGTCGAATGTGCGCTCAAATCGAAGGAGATTTTTGCGTTTTCCTCATCGGCGCACGCATCAATCAATGGTGGAACATCCCGGCCTGGTACCCGATCATGAAAGCCATGCCAAAAATGATCAGCGAATTAGTGAAGCGACCAGAGTTGGGATTGCTTGGGTACCAAAGTTGGTTTGGTCGCACTTCCATTATGCTTCAGTATTGGCGCTCCACGAAGCACCTATTTCGCTACGCCCATCTTCGCGATGCCGAACACCTGCCGGCATGGCGCGCGTTTCATCAGCGCAGGCGTAGCCCTGCAGTAGGACTGTGGCATGAAAGCTATACGATCACAGCTAGCAATTACAACTCACTTTACATGGATATGCCCTCCTTTGGGCTCGCCAAAGCTACTGATTGTATCCCAGCCGGCTCCGCTGCAAACACCAGCCGACCCGTATCTTTGGGATCGACCAACGCAATCCCTGTGGTTTCGCGGCAACGATCGAGCAGTGCTCTCAAATTGGGATAGGGTCCGAATTACTGGATCCGCTCTAGAAACAAGATCTCCCCCTCGAATCGCTCAATATCGAGTTCTGTGATCTCTTCCCCCATCACTTCAGCAATCGTTATCTCCAAAGTGAGAATCCGTGCCGTTTGCAGCAAGACTTTGTTGGCGGTGAAGTTTTCCAGTTCAAGAATCTGAAACTCTCCCGGCGTAAAAAGAGGGGTAACAGTGTTGGCAACGGGGTCAATGCTCAAGACATTCGCCTTCGCTTCGACATCTGTCCCAGCAATATAGTAGTGTGTTTTCGTCGTAGCGGTACGCGAAAGTACCAACATCCCCGTGTCGATACTTTTGATCTGTTTCTCTGGATTCTCAAGCTCAATTACCTTGGTGCCAACTTGTGGGACAAAGATGGTGTGTTCGGGATAGTGATAAATCGTTCCGCCGTACTCGATATCTGATCCATCAAGGGTTGCGTAGTCTTCAAACGCCACATTGCCGTCTTTATCGTCAATGATTCGGACGACACGGTCATCACTGAGGAGTGCAAAAACATCTCCCGCGGACCCCTTCCAAAACTGCAGGACACCTGGCAGGGGTTGCATCCGTCCGTTCTTCCATAACAGCGTTCCACCCTGGAAATCGTAGGTACAATGGGCAGAATCCATCCACCGCCCGTTGACACAGTCCTGGGTGAGAAATCCCGCACCATCAATACCGCAAGCCGTCGGCCCAGTTCGGTTGTCGGGTGCGATACAAAAATCATCAGTACATTGCTTAGAATCAACCCATCGCCCATCGATGCAATCCTGAAGCAAAAAGCCCGAATCATTGAGGCCACAAGTGTTTGGCCCAGTTCGGTTGTCCGGCGCAATGCAAGCGTTCTCGATGCAATTTACCGAATCAACCCACAGCCCATCAATGCAATCCTGAAAGAACGTTCCCGAGCCGTTTAGACCGCAGGAATTTGGCCCAATTCGGTTGTCGGGCTCGACGCAAAAATCGTCGGTACAATTTTTGCGATCGACCCATCGCCCATCGATGCAATCCTGAAGCAAAAAGCCCGAATGATTGAGGCCACAAGTGTTTGGTCCAGTTCGGTTGTCCGGCATATGGCATTCGGCGATTTCGTAGCGATACACCACCGCGCCGTCTCCTCTGACAGCAAACTCCTCGACGCGGTGCGTATCCGGAGACAGTGTTTGTGTTGAAATGAAACCCGGCTCGACGTTGACTCGCCGCAATTGTTGATTCGCTTCCTGCTCGGAGGGGTCAAACTCATGGACATAGTAAACATGTTCCGCATCGTCCGATTGAACATTAAACCTTCGGTTCGCCCCCCGATGAATAGATAGAATGTTTGCCGGCTCTATGAAGAACACCCGGCCATCCTCCTTGCGCACAAGCCATGTCTGGTCAGAAAAGTTGAGCAATACGTACGAGTCATTGACATCGAATATCGCGGTGGGCGGAGTTTTCATCTCAAGGATCTCAGTGGGGGTACTATCCATACCGAGAATTCTTCCCGCACGTAATTCTACAACCTCAAACTCCTTTTCGTCGGTAAACTTGTACAGCCTGGCGCGATCGTCCCCCTCAAGAGTACCCACGACAAGAATATCTGCACCGGCGATATTCAGATCCCGAACGAAATGCGTTTCGCTGCCGGTTTTTGGGGTCTTGCTGGTGGTTTCCTCGCTGCACGCAACCGGAAACACAACCAGGATTGCGATGATAATATTGACCATTGTTCTCATCGTTATTTCCCCTCTCGCTTGGAATGTCCCGATTGTGACACCTCTTAGCCCGCCTCCCTTTCGGCACCGGGAGTCAACAAGTTTTGCCCCATGTAAAACACCACGCGAAACGGGTTGCGTGGGGCATCGCATCGCTGCCTATTGTGGTCATCTGACCGCTTTCGTACCTCGGATATCTCCGCTCGATACCGTTTAAATAGTGCGAGGATTTCTCCCCGCATCGGGTGGGTTTCGTCAATGTCAAAATGAAATGTACTGCCCCCGACATAGTCGGGATTGCACCCAGCACGCGTCTGGTTTACACGGCTAGCGATGACGTTCGCCATCGCCTGGAAGTGGTCAAAAATCGCCGCTTCCCAACCTTCATGATCCAGTACGCACTCTGGGCTGACAAGAACACTCTCGCCGTTCTTGGAGATTTTCTCGATACGCCCGTCTTTCTCGAGCAACTCGATCAGTGA
>CBDCWZ010000121.1:0-57116 GCA_965223575.1 Kofleriaceae bacterium | reverse complement strand
ATGACGAGAATCACCGCTGGGTTGGAGAAGTAGATGGCTATCCCGGAAGCACCGTGGTTTTGACCGAGCACGAAGACACCGTTGCCGGAACCATTCGCTTTGGTGGTCAGCTGTTTGAAATCCGACAGCTCCCCAATGGGGAACAATTTATTTTTGAAACGGATCAGTACTCACTGCCATCGGGTTGCTCCTCGGTTCCGGTGGATGAGTCCATGCTGCAAGACGCAGAAAACAATGCTGACATGGTGCCACAGACCAACGTCGAGGCACTCCGCTCATTGCGTTTCACTGCTTCCGAGCCGCAAACAGCCAACGCATGGGGCGAAACGCAAATAGACGTGATGGTTCTCTACACTCCCTCCTCTCGTAAAAGGTACGGCAAGAAAGAGAGCATAGAAGGGAAAATTATCCTCGCGGTCGAGTCAGCGAACCAAGCGTACCTGAACAGTGAGATCGCGATCCAACTCAAGCTCGTGCACATGGCTGAGGTTCCCTATCACCGATCCGACCTAAACCAAGCCCTAAGAGATTTGCAGGGAAAAAACGATACGTTTATCGACGATATCCATTCTAAACGCGACAACGTTGGCGCAGACGTCGTTGTCCTCGTATCGGAATTCGACGGCAAATCTTGTGGAAGTGGCTACACCATGGACTACCCGGAAGAGAATACAAGTCGAGATTTCTCCTCCTTTGCTTTTAGTGTCGTCGATTCTGAATGCCTGACCAATCATACGCTGGCGCATGAAATTGGCCACAATCAAGGCAACGCACACGATCGCGACCATACGGCCCATATAAACAGTAAGACAAAGAAGCCGTCACGTGCTTACTATTACTCTCATGGCCATCGGCGATGTACTGGCGACGCAACCGCGTTTCGAACAATCATGTCTTATCCGTGCGGCAGGGTCGAATACATTCCCCATTTTTCCAACCCACGAGTCTTTTTTGAGAATCATCCCACCGGCATCGATAAGGACCAAGATCCTAAAAACGCTGCGGACAATGCGAGATCGATGAACAATACCGCATCGATCGTAGCGTCTTTTCGATCGAGCGGGTCACCAAAAGATGCGATATCTGCACCTTCGCGACTATCGGCTACTGTACTATCCTCCGATTCTATCGAACTCAATTGGACGGATAACTCCGCCAACGAATCTGTGTTTTCAAGTGCAGCGCAAGATGGGTTCCGCACGATGGAAGTCGATAGCAATTCTCGATGCAAATACGACCTATTTCAAAAGTAAGCGTTTAACGCCAGACACCCGCTATCGTTATCGAGTCCGAGTCACTGGCCGCAATGGCAAATCTCCTTTTTCAAATGAAGTGTCGGCCAAGACCTTCAGAAAAGATACCGACGCTGCCCCCAACGCCCCCACGAATCTCACCGCCGTTGCCCTATCTTCTTCTTCCATTCAACTGCAATGGAAAGATAACTCCCATAACGAATCCTCGTTCTACATCGAACGAAAGAAAGGTTCGGGAAGCTGGCGTCAAATCAAGACCGTGGGAGCAAATATATCCCGCTTCCGGGACGCGGGGCTCGCTTCCAAAACCAGGTATCGATATCGTGTTCGCTCGAGAAATGCGAATGGCCGCTCCTCCTATTCTAATGCGGTTTCTGCAACAACCACTGGCCAGTCCTCGACTCCCTCGTCCACAGCACCTTCGCCTCTCCAGGCCACCCCGTTATCGTCTACGTCGGTTCAGCTGCGCTGGAAGGACGCAAAGCAAGAGTCGGCTTATCGCATTGAACGTAGAAGTGGTTCTGGAGGCTGGAAGCAAATAAGAATCGTCGCTAGCGATCAAACGAGTTTTAAAAACACGTTTTTGCAAAAAGGAACCACCTACCGCTATCGGGTCAAGGCGACCTTTCTTCAAGGAAAAGATGCATACTCCAACGAAGCGACTGCCACCACGTTCAAAGACAAAAACTCCACCCCTGTCTCCGGTAGTGGAGATATCCCGCCTACCGGTAACTTTACCTGGAGCCCTGCGACTCCTGGTACCATTCGTTTTAATGCCTCTTCTTCTACGGACGCTGACGGGAGAATCGTTTCTTACGAATGGAAGTTTGGCGATGGCAAAACGGGGACAGGAGCAACCATCGACCACACCTACCCACGGGCAGGAAAATATACAGTCACGCTCACTGTCACCGACGATGACAACCTAAATCGGAGAAAGACCAAGACCGTCACCCTGCGATAAATGTATTTTTTCGTATCGTAGTTGTTTTTTAGAGCCCCGACGTGAATTTGATGTTCCGAACAACGGCCGAAGCATCCTGTTGATACTGCGACAGGATGCTGCTTGTGACAATAGTCGCTACGACATCAACTTGAGTGCAATATAGGGGACGAAGCAGAGGACCGTGATGGCAAGCTTGTAGTGCCCGATGTATTGTGCCAAACGGTCAATTGAGTTCATGGCTATTTCACCTTCACTTTTGGTTTGTACGCGTTGAGAGCCGCGATAGATATTAAAAGAAACAGCGACCGCATCAGCGCTATTTGACAGTACGGGCTCTCCGTTTGTCCAAATCGGATCCCAAATGTATCGATATCCGCCGCGCCAAACCCACACCATTCCCCAAGGTGTATTCCTCGTTGGGCCAACGACGCCCGCAGTGTGTGATGTATAGCAGCACGCTGCCTGGAAAATTCCGCTTTGCGTCGGTTCCCCAGCCGGCCCCTCTCAAACGAGCCTTGCTGTCATAGGAGCGCCTGGTCAACCCTTAGCCAGCCGGACACTACGAAGGAGTAGTTATATGTAATCTGAATTACTTAAAATTTCATTGCAAATAGGGCGGGCAGACTGGTAACATTCTGAAGAATAGGTAATGCAGATTACTCAACTAGCCCACGGAAAACTATGCCCCCTGTATTAATTCAAGGATGTTACGTGCTACGTTTCGTTGTACTGGTTGGACTTGTGCTGCCGCAACTGCATTGTGGCCGTTCTGGATTCCGGCCACCGACCTCCTCGGCTGCAGAACTCAATTGCGGCGATGGCCAACTTAGTGAAAGCGAAACCGACATTGATTGCGGCGGACCATGCGAACCATGCCAAATAGGCGCGCTGTGTTTAGTGGCGAACGATTGCATCTCGAGTATATGCACTGGTCTTGTGTGCCAAGCCCCAACGTGTATCGATGGGGCAATCAATCAAGACGAGACCGACATAGACTGTGGCGGCTCCATCTGCGGCGCTTGTGCAGATGGAGCCGTCTGTGCCAACCTAAGTGACTGCTCCTCCGGCGTTTGCACCGGGAACATCTGCCAAGCCCCGACTTGCTCTGATACGATAACAAATGGTGACGAGTCGGACGCCGACTGTGGGGGAAACTGCTCAGCTTGTTTCGATGGCCAAGATTGCAATGGACCCAGTGATTGTATATCGGGGGTGTGCACGGCAAACATCTGCCAACCGGTACCGGCTGTACAGACAAACTACCGGTCAATTGGTGTAGACGGTAGCGTAATCTATGGTGTCGGTGTCGCGTCGGTCAAAGCGGGTTCGAGAACCGTGAACTTCTCGGACGGAGCAAGTCTACCGATCTCGATCGGCGCTGGTGACGTGCTCACGATCGCAACGGATACGCTCTACATTGCAGCTCGAAACTCTGCCACCCAAGTCACGATTCAAGCGATCGCCCCGAACACTTGGTCAACTTCGTATACGATCACCCGCGCGTACACCACGCTGCAAGCATGGGAGGACGATCGCGAAGGGGATTTGGTCGCCGATGGCCGCAAAGAAGTCGGTGTTGTCTATAACGATGGACCGTTTACCAGCCTACCCAATCCGGCTCTAACCATCGACGGATCGGTAACCGATTCTAGCCATTTCCTTCGCCTCATGGCCGCTGATTTGCACCACCATGTCGGAACCGCCGGTACAGGCGTCGTCATCGACGGTGAAGACAATGTTACCTGGGGAATCTGGATTGAGGATGATTACACAGAGATCGATGGGCTTGAAATGAAGCGGTTCACAGACTCGCCAGGCGGTGGAGATACTGCGATTTTTGTCGCTGCGCGCTCCATATTCCTCGAGCGACTGCTCATCTATGACTTTGTATCCGGACCGGCAACGGCATACGGTATTCGAACGACAAATGATCCTGGCCTTTCACCCGATGCCAGTTTTACCGCCCGCAACTGCATCATCTATGGCGGAGACATCGGAATCTTGCTTAACGCGATTGCTGGCCACCGAGGGACGGTTGAAAACACGACAATCTACAATATGACACTGCGTGGGGTCAGGTCGGCCGGGGGGATCCTGGATGTCACCAACACCATGGTACTTAGCAGCACTATCGACTTCGAATCTACTGGGGGGACCCTGCTGCAGTCCCACAACATGAGCTCGGACAGCACAGCCGCGGGAACTGGGTCGCTAGCAAATCGACTCGCTGCCGATCAATTTATTTCGCTCGTTCCTGGCAGTGAGGATTTCCATCTAAATGCGACATCCGACGCGATCAATACTGGCACTGATCTTTCGCCCGATGTCGTAACCGATATTGATAACGAGGCCCGTCCTTTTGGCAGCGGCTACGATATGGGAGCTGACGAGCGCCCATAAACAAACCGTTTGTAGCGGTGCGATTCTCGTGCACTTCCGCTACTGTTCTGACGCCACCTAGGTCGGTGGCAGCTCGCGAACCCCTGAATAGGCGGAGGGGATGTCCCAAACCTCGGAGATGCGGCCATCCACAAAGCGCCAGACGAGCACGACGTCGGTTTCGATGGTGGTCCCTTTCGGCATCAGCCGGTTCTTGTTGCACATGACGAGCAACTCATCGCCCCACGGAGACACTGAGATCGTCTCGTGGACGAAGGTTCCATTGCTTAAGGAGCGCAATGTCTCGAAGAACTTCTTCAGACCGTCTACCCCACGATAGTCACCCGCGAGATCCGGTACCACCGGATTGTAGTAGTGCCAAACGAAGTCTTCGCTAAAGAGCTCGGCACAGCTATCGAGATCACTGAAGTTCAATTGCTTCAAGAGCGTCAGTTTTGGATCCTCACTCGTCATGGCCAACTCCTCATCTAAGTTTGGTGAACACGCGCGGGTCGATTGCTGCCGCGCTCAGCATGCCGCCCCAGAGCGCGCCGGCAATGCCAGGCGTCATCACATCCTGCCCGGACAAGAACAGTCCAGGAACCGGAGTGCGAGGGCTGAGCGCCTCCGAAAGTACCCGGCGCGGTGTTGTTTCGAGCCCATAAAAGCCGCCCTTCTCGTGGGCGGTGAATGCCGCCGTTGCGAGCGGGGTGGCGAGCTCGTGGTAGACGATCAGCGGAGCTAATGCCGGGAACTTATCGGCGTAGTACGCCATCATGCGGGTCTCGATACCCTTCTTGAAAGCCGCCCACTCATCGGGACGCTCTCGAGCACCGCCTTCAGCGAACGCTGCGACACCGGACCAGTCGGCGAGAACCATGAACTGGCCGGTGTGATGGTCCGAGGGCCCCGGGTCGTGGCTCTCATCTTTGAGTGAGGGGAACGACGCGAAGCCCGACGGAATCGGGCTGCCCAGGTCCGACCACAGGCCCTGGTCGGTGTCCCAGCTCTCGTAGAACCAGTGGTTCGAGCAAGTACCGCCGTGCCGCGCGATGTCCCCTTTGAAGCCGAGGTAGATCTCGAAGTGGCAGACCGATGGCTTCAACCCAACAACCTCGACGGCCCACTGCTGTTCTCGGACTTCCTGTGGGAGGAGCCGCTTGACGGTCTCTCCAGCTCCGATCGCCCTCGAGGCTATCCAACTTGCGGCCGCCGAGCGCGAGCCTGAGCTGAGCGCCGTCGGCCATCCGCTGCGCCAAGTGGTGCGCTACCCTTCGGCCCACGAAACCAGTCGCGCCCCAAAGGACAATGTCGAACTCCGGTTGCCCTTCCACGAGCGATCGAACTTGCAAGCGGCGGGCCAGCGAGTCGAGCCAGCCAGGAACTCCCGGCTGTGAGGTTGGGAAACCGTGGTTCCGCCACGACGCTTAGGTCACACAGAACTATTCACACTCATTCACAAGATGGCAATGTCACGAACTTCAGTGCCGAAGAGCCCAAGCCAAGACCCCTGGCAATCTTGGCGGTACTGAACCTCTCGTTACGGCGAATCAAAAAGCAAGTGCGTCATTCTCCGCACCGTTGCTGTTTTTTTTTCGAAGTCATGGTTGGAAATGTCGTTCGCCTTGGCAACCTTAGGTTGCCGCTGCTGCCAAGAACAACATACTAGCGATCGCTGAACTTACGGTGCGGACGTGGTTCCAATGGGTCCAGTGGCGACGGTAGTCGGACCATAGGTCGGCCGCTTTGGGCGTCGTTGGATCGACAACTACGAGAGTGTTATTGAGCGGAACGTTGAATGCCGCCGTGCACACGAACATGCCTAGGAAGTAGACGAGTCCACCAAGCACCAGGAAAAGTGCTCCGGAATGCCCCCAACGATAGATTCCCCAGATCGCCAGCGCCAAACTGGTAAACGACGTCGTGAAGAACAATGACACTTCGGCCAAGGGGAAACCACCCGCACGGGCAGATCCATCATGTGAAGGCGGTCGGCAACGCGCCGCCCGGTCTTTCCTTTCCCACCAATTGTCACTATGAGTTACTTCGTCGCGTTCGTCATCACAATTTTCCTTTCAGGGCTTTGGTTGGCCTTGCAGATTCACGATGATATATGCATACATGCATTTGCCAGTAAGAATCGGGCCCAAGCTCCGCCGGTTGATGCCCCCGTGGCCCCAGGACGATCTATTCCTAGTGACCCATCGCGCCCTACGCAAGGTCCCCCGCGTACAAGCTGTCTGGGACTTTCTTGTCGAGCAAGGAGCGTAGAAACACCTAACCCGAACAACACGCGCAGCGTTCCCCGTCCTTTGTCAACGAGCTTCCGCTCGTACCTAGCAGATCAAGATGTCTCCAGTTAGGATACGTCAAAATCAAACAACTAAACAGCTGCCTGGTATTCTAGTGCTGGCTGTTTTACGGGAATAACGATACCCGACGGTCTGTTGTCTGCACCGTAGATGGCACGCATACTTGTTATGGCTTGTGCGGTTTTGTCTACGAGTTGCACTCGTGGATCGCCCGATTACAGACCAACGCTACAAAGCCTGGACAAAACGAAACCTCCACCAGCTAAAAAAAACGCCGATAATAACACCGTCGACCCGAATCTCTGGCTCGAAGAAATCGTCGGCAAAAAACAACTCACCTGGGTCAAAAAGCACAACTTGCGCACCGCCAAGGAGCTTGAGGCCGACCCAAACTTTGCGCAGTTGCGCGACCAGCTCAAACGAATCTACGATTCGCAGGATAGAATTCCGGAAGTCACCGTACGAGCTGGGTGGCTCTATCACTACCGGGCAGATAGCGCCAATCCGCGTGGTTTGTGGCGCCGAACGACTCTTGCCGAGTACAAAAAAAAGGAGCCACGTTGGGAAACGCTTCTGGACATCGACGCGCTTAGCAAAAATGAGGGTGAAAGCTGGGTTTGGCGCGGTGTCGCGTGCTTGCCGCCCCAATACGAGCGATGTTTGATGCAGCTTTCGCCTGGTGGAGCAGACGCGACTGTAGTTCGCGAATTCGATATCAAGACGAAAGCTTTTGTGCCCGGTGGATTCACCGTGTCGGCGGCTAAGACACAGGTCGGCTGGAGGGATATCGATAGTATCTATATTGGCACTGACTTTGGGCCAGGCTCACTAACCAAGTCTGGATATCCACGTATCGCAAAGTTATGGAAACGTGGCACACCTCTCCAAAACGCGAAGACAATTTTTGAAGGAAAACAGACAGACATTTCCGTGTCAGCCCGCCGTGAGTTCTACCGAGGCAAGGTCCGCGATTGGATTTCGCGTACCCCCACCCTTTTTAGCCGCGAGACCTTTTTGCTGGAGAACAACACGCTAGAGCGTATCGAAAAACCAGGCAATGTTTCAATATCAGTCTGGGATGATCAGTTGCTTCTTCGCCCGGGCAACGACTGGAGAGTCGGTCAAAGGACATGGCCCAATGAGAGCCGTGCACAACACCGAAGCGATTGCCCTTACAACGCCGAACAAAATCATTTCTACGTGAAAAAAGCGCATCCCACCGCCTACTCATCAGTACACGAGCAGACATGCCCGCTGCCTGGGTGCATGCGGGTATGGCGAAGGTGGGATATCTCCACGCCGAGTTCAACAAGTCTGTGTTCCTTGTCGCACAAAGATTGCGCTACAGTTGACCGATGGGGATTAACGTTAGTTTGGCTGTACACCGTAAAGACTGCAATTCAAGCTCGCTAAGGAGTCATTGCTTTCGGCTGTCTATGAGCGTCATCGTCGCGATTACTTCGGGCACAGCGCTTTCTTGTGGTGGCAAGTCTCATCTTGAGACCCTCGCATCATCGCAAGGAGAGGAGAGCTGGGTGACTGACCAAGAGTGGCGTCTGGTTTCGCCACAGCGGTGCGTGACTGGTCCATTCGAGGTCGCGGTCCCAGCACGAGATTTCGAATATGGCCGCCGTTTCGTCGTGGAAGTGTACGGCCCGCGTGCGTTTCGCATCGACTATCGTTACGACTACGGTGGCACTTCCTATCAGACAGGATCCGCATCATCAACGAAAGGAGAAGGAGATCATTCTCGGTGCCGTCACAACCGAGGAGACGCTGTGGTGGCAGGCATCGCAGAGACTGGCACCGGCACAACCAGCGAAACCGGAGACGGGGGACGAGGACCGGTCGGCGGTGGCGCGGTCGGCGGTGGTGCGGTCGGCGGTGGAGCAGTTGGCCAAACGCACCACAAGTCAATGCGTCCATCTTTGGTCGAGTTTCAAGGTGAGCTTCCCGCGACGCGTCAACACGGTAGCGCATCGGCTTGGCTTCCTCTCGGACACCCGACAAAGAATCGTATTGGTCGGGTCTACTACTCCTATTTCGTGGAAGACGTGGTCAAAGTGGGTTTTCGTTTTCGCTTTTGGTTTTTGGCGCCATCGGACATGGAAGGCGTCGTGATTCGCTTGCGAGATGAGCGCTTGCTACCGAAACGCAACGTTGCGGGTTATCGGGCGCGGTTTCTAAGACGCGTGGCGGCCGTGAAACAAATAGAGGCGCGAAAGAACCGAAAGCGAGCGACCACGAACAGCAATGAAGCCTATTGCGCTGCAAACCCGGACCATCTCCGATGCATTCCCAGCGGCGTGATTCCGCCCCTGCCCCGAAAGGAAGTGCGCCCTAAGCCACCTCCGGGAAACATCGACTGGCTACCCGGATATTGGCGGTATGTTCGTGCAACGAAGGGATTTGTTTGGATCGGCGGTACTTATGTCGTTCGCTCATCACCCTATGCCAAGAGACAGCCGTTGCCTCCGCAACGAGCTGTAACTGCAAATCCAACACCGCAACCGATTTCGGATAGTATTCCGCCTCCCCCTCCGCCGCGTGTCGAAGCCGTCTCCCCCCCACCCGCTGTCGCCGGCGCGGTGTGGGTAGCCGGATACTGGAAACTACATGCGAGCAAATGGACGTGGGTCGCTGGACGTTGGCAACTACCGAGGCAAAGGCGGGGGCGTTTTCGCGCGCCAACGATCGATTTGCGTGGAGGTGTGCGGGTGTACATTCCAGGTGGCTGGGTCTTGGGGCGATAGCCCTTTCCAAATTTGGAAAGTGGGGTAGTATTGCCGTGACGCTAGACAACCAGATACACTTCCGCGCGGAGCTCACAAGCTGAAAACCTCCTGATGGCCAGCATCAAAAAAAGGCTCGCTACAAACGTCCGCGGAGATTTCTTTGTCGATTCGACGTGTATCAGTTGCGGCACCTGCCGCTGGATGGCACCAGACATATTTGACGAGCAAGGAAACCATTCGCGGGTCCATCGGCAAGCCGAGACGTTTTGTATCTGTCTTATGCGATCAATGGAGTCCGTGGCCGGCAACAAACCAAGGAGAGACGAAATGACGCGTTGGAAATCCCTAGCATTTCCTCCCCGACACCAGACTGATTAATGTTCCGTATCATCTCGCTCCGATCGTGGTCGACCCATCCGGACTAAGAGCGTTTGTTAAACACAAGGTCCGGATCTCCGCGACCTGTTCCACCGACCCGGAGTCTGCCGAATCAACCCGATACGATTGCGTCTTTTACATCTGTCAAGGGGGAAATGACGATTCGGTGTTACGAAGATGACACCGCACAGATCAATATTTGGGGGTTGGGTTACGCGACAAACAGCGTTCTAACAGTTTGGATGATTTGGCACAATCCGCCGGGCAGCGGGTTACCTGAGTTTCTCCCACAACCACCCGGCGGAGCTCTTAATGTTGTTGTCGCGAGCCCCAAAAAGGGTCGCTTTGTTTACAAAAGGACTTTGGGATTTTGCCCGATGAAGAAGCGCGAAAACGGTAGCGTTCCTTTGGTGATTGACATCGCAAAGCACATTGACGGCGGCGGGGTGTACGGAGCGGTTCCGGATATTCCGCTTCAAAACATTACTTTTATCAAGAATGGCCAAACCTTCACGAGCCAGGGAGTTGGAGCCGGAATCATGACTGTCAACCAAGGCGTATTTCCAGTATGTATCCAGCGCAAGGATGGCGACAAAAACCAAGACCCCTGTGGTCTTAACGATTAGGACAATGGCTGGATACCTCCCCTGAGTGGGGTTGCTGTGGCCTCATTGCCAGCCAAAATGACAATATCCGTGCACTTCAGCCGCTTTTACAAAGATACAATGCTACACTTGCCACTTGACCCGTTTCGCAGCCATTACATGTATTGCTATTGCTTGTGGTGTTGGATGTAGCCCTGCAGCCAAAACCCAGGCCAAACCCGCACCACCAATCATCGATGCTGCACCACCAGCCACCGGTGCGACGCCGCCAGCAGATTTGCGCGAGGCAACACTTGCAGGGCTCATCGACGAGCTTCTCACAACCCGGCACCTACGGCGCCGACCAGTGAACGATAGTGTGTCAATCGCTGCGTTTGACGAGTATCTGAAGGCGCTCGATCCGGGGAAGATGTTTCTTCTCAAACACAATGTCGCTACCTTGCGACAGTACGCCACCAAGATGGACGACCAGCTGAAGTCGGGTCGTCTTTTTTTGGCGCAAGTCGGTGCAGAGATAGTTGCTCGTCGGCTCGCTGTGGTGAAAAAGATGGTAGCGTCTCGACTGAAACAACCGTTCGACTTCAACGTGGACGAATCGGTCGAAACTGACTCGGATAAGCTCGACTATGCCCACAGCGATGCTGAGCTTGCAGAGCGCTGGCGCAAAGTGCTCAAACTCGATGTCCTGGCCCGCATAGTTCGGCTGGAAGAACAAGCCAAACAAGCGACTCCCGACAGCAGCTCCACGAAATCCTCCCAGACCGCTGATGGCGGCCCCCAGCCCACCGATATCCCCAAGACAGCAAGACAGCAACAGGAAACAGCTCGACGCGAGTTAGCCAAACGCTACGACGCGCGATTTGCTCGACTGGCCAACGTCAATCCCCTCGACGCTGCCGGCACTTTTCTGAACGCAATCGCTCGCGTTTACGGCCCTCACACGGCCTACATGCCACCAATAGTGCGAGACAACTTTGACATTCAGATGAGCGGCTCGCTTGAGGGAATAGGCGCCGTATTATCCGAAAAAGATCACTACATTCGCGTGGTACGTTTGGTCCCAGGCGGTGCCAGTTGGCGACAAGGAGATTTGGCTGCGGAGGACATCATTCTCGGTGTCAAACAGCAAGGTCAAGAAAGCGTCGATATTGGCGACATGCGAATCAACCAAGTCGTCAAGATGATCCGTGGACCGAAAGGCACAGTCGTTACCCTGACGGTACGAAAACCTGACAATACAATTCACAACATTGCGATTACCCGCGATATCGTCGAAATTGAAGCGGCATACGCACGCGCAGCAATTGTGAAACCACGCGGGACGGCCAAATCATTGGGGTACGTGTACCTACCGAGCTTCTATGGCAATACGCGCGTTCGACGGGGCCAGACGCCTGAACGGCGATGTACCGAGGACGTCCGCAAGATCCTCTCCATATTGGCAAAACGTCGCGTTGCCGGGGTGGTGATTGATGTTCGAGGAAACGGGGGTGGCTTGCTCGCCGATGCGCGCGACATCACAGGTCTGTTCATTAAAACAGGTCCGGTCGTGCAGACACGCCACGCCAATGGACAGATAAGAGTACTCAAAGATGAAGACCCCACAGTCGTATTCAGCGGACCGGTGGTTATACTGGTCGATCGGTTCAGCGCATCGGCGTCGGAGATTCTCGCGGCCGCCCTAAAGGACTATGGACGTGCAGTCATCGTCGGGACCGGTCCGACGCACGGCAAAGGAACCGTACAAGCACTCATCGATCTCGATCGCGTTTCTGGTCAGAATACTGAAAAATCCCTTGGCGTGTTCAAACTCACGATTCAGCAGTTCTTTCGTATTGATGGCGGCTCTACCCAATTGAAGGGCGTTACTCCGGATATACTCTTACCCGATCCCACGGCACATATCGAATCTGGTGAGCGTCAATTGGACCATGCCATCCCATGGAGCAAGACAAAACCCGTTGTTGCGTTTGAGACCTGGCCCAAAAGCGCTATCGCCACCTTACGTGCCGCGAGCCAGGCACGTGTGAGAGACAGCAAGTACTTTCAATCTGTGCAGCAACGAACGGCACTACTCAAAACCAGGCGAGATCATACGGTCGCTTCCTTAGCGAAGAAAAAATGGCTTGCAGAGCGAAACCAGCATCGCGAACAACTGAAGAAAATCTCCCCGGATGAGTCCAAGTCTCCACCTCTGTTTAAAGTAACAACCGTCGACTACGACAACAAGGCAGAGGCTGCGCCAACCAAACGCAATGGCAAACCCGTCAAAAGCGTTATCGAGGAGTGGCGCGAAAACATATCACGCGATCCGTGGGTCAATGAGACGCTGCACATCTTAGTGGACATGTTGAACCAATCCAAACATTGATCCCCCGTCCTAAGCAAGCCGGTCAAGGGGATCCCACGCACCAGTCCTATTTTACTCGGTCACAGATGCAAGCGATCAACGGGTTTGACGAGCTGTTGTTGCGTTAATTTGCCCCAAAAGGACTAACGAGACTGGGATGCTCGATCTCTACTTCCTCCGGAGGAGGTTGTCCGGGAAGCGGAGCGTTCGCCGGATTCTCAGGGCCCGAGACATCTGGTAGGCTGGGGTCAAGTTCTACAGTTACATCGCTGTCACCAGCAAACCCTGTCTCCTCACCCACACACTGATTCGCCTCCGAAACGAGCGTGTCGACGCGCTGTCTGAGAACCGAGATTATTGTAAATTCGTGTTTGGCACGGTCCGCGTCTCCTCTATCGATCACCCCTTGCAATGCTTTGCGACGATCTCCAGCACTGCTCAAAGCAACGTCGATCTGGTTTATTTTATCGTTGAGGCACAGGACCTTAATCACATCTCGTTTCGTTCTCGCCTGTTTCAACTGCCGCCTAATACTCCTTGCGGATTGGTCCATCCTCGCCAGGTGGTCATCGGCTGCTTTTTGCATCTGTTGCGGAGTCAATTTGCTTGCCGCTGAGCTTTGCGACTCAGATGGTAGTTCGAGCTCGGTCGGTGATTGCGCATGGAGGTAGCTCGCAATAGACAGCACGGCAACCAATGAAGCAAATCTCAATAGATTTCGAAAAGATATTAGCCGCATATGTATTTTTGGATTATAGCTTCGAGCGCCCACTTGTGTCAATCGGCTCCAAATCAGGGAAACACTAATTCCACCTAAACTATAACTATACATCGAATAGAAACTATCTATCCAGACGAAAACAACCATCTGATTGCCTAGAAAAACACCAATGCCAGATAGGGGCAAACTCGAGCGAGCGAGTTGATGCGATACTTACATTTGTTGAGTTTTACCTAAGGGATACGAATCGTCCATACTTCCCGAATGTCGCTTCACGATCGGAGAATATGGCGACCTACAAAGCATAAAACAGCCATTCATTGGTTTCGCAGACTGAAAATTGGTAGCCCTCAGAAATCCGGAACGTGAATTCTCTTGCTTTTGAATTCTCATTCAAGAACAGTGGCTCAACAATCGCCAGTTTTAGTTTTTGGATTCTTTCGTAGACCACTTCTATGGCGTCTACAAATACGTACAAAGATTGGCCAACTCCCTTTTGTTTGTGACTCACATCCCTAAATCGCTTGTGGTCGTGGTGGTCATAGTCATGGAGCAGAATGGCTGGGATATTGTCTTTACTCATCAGGATGTCAAATTCAGCTCCCCCGTGGACACTTTTCCAACCAAAAATATTGGATAGAAGCTCCGACGTTGCTTCGACATTCTCAACTGCAATGATGTTAACGGGTGATGAAATCTTTCGCGTCATAGATTCGGTCCCTTTCGTCATTCTAACGGATTGAGCGGGATGACGTCCGAACTTCGGTCCCCTAGCGTTCGTAAGGACTATCGTCAGATCGTTTGTCTAACTCAGGTTTTGGTTGCTTGCGACTTGTCTCGTCATCGCTCTCGACCAGTTTGTCGGTCCAGATTGCGAGCTGTAGAGCTATACGCGCAGCCTTAGCAAGGAGCTCGCTTTCATTTTCTTGCGTTACTTGCCCCGACACGACGTAGGCAGAAAAAATTCGCGAGGCTGCGTGTACCACCGCAGTCTCACTGTTCTGTAGTTCAAGATATCCTTCAGCTGTCACTGGGCTCTCCTAACGATCGAAATGTGCACGATACCAAATCACGCAAGCTATCAGCAAAAATTGTCATTGATGATAGCAACTGGTTCATCACCAATCCAGATGTCCCCATCGTCGCATGAATACCCCCCTCGTTGTAGTGGCATCAGACTCGTTCAGGACGACCTCATGATGTCTGCTGTGAGTTTCATTTTGCAGCGATAAAGCGATCTTCCCATTTAGGATCGGGCAGAACACATTGATCGTGTTTCCCAAACAACCGATACCGATTATTGGCGATCAACCGATAGCCGAGATCCAGAAGAAAAGTCGGCAATATCCCAATGACTGACAAAACTCGCCAAAAGCCACCGAGGGTCCGTAGCACAAATAGCGCGGCCCGGGATCGGTTGCGTAGCCGCTCACTGGTTTCGCCGTGGTTGGTAACCACATAAAATGTGTCGAGTTCATCCGGATCAGCGCCATGACGGAGCAGAATCTCACGGGCGAAGGTACTTTGCAGTGCGGCGAAACGAAACACCCCCTGTTTGTCGCGTTTCAGCGTGAACTGATTGATCCGATTGCACAGAGCACAAACACCATCATATAGGATGATGGGATTTGCTGCCACCGTTCGCGCTCCGGCAGGACTATCCGATGGGAAATTCTGCACTCTCGTTCGTACCTATTACGCGTGTTATCCTATTTGATATTTTTTCCATTGCCCAATTCGACTTCGCTTTGCCAGTCTCTCTTTTGCTGGTCGATGTAGACATGTCCTTTGAGGAGAACGGTGTTGCGGCCAGTCAAATGAAGTTTTGTGGCATAGGGGGTTCGGTCTCCTCCGCGCCCCGGCCCTATCCAATCCCACTTGATGCGACCGCGCGAATTGAGGCGGACCAAGCGCATGATTGGACTACGGGCTTCATTGGTATAAGCCAAAACCAGTACAATCAAACCTCCATCTGGCAACGACGTACCCCTTGCTGCCTCAAACCCGGCAAATCCTTTGCGATAGAGGTTTCTTTGCCACACGATTCTTCCCGAATCCGCAACGCGGATCACATATGGAGAATCCTTGCCATTTCGACGGGTTTTGTTGGCAACGAGAATGAAAGAGCCGTCAGACATCGGAATCACCGGGGCAAATTCTTTTTGCCCGAAGCGAAATTCAAATCCGTCAAAACGATGAAACGAAAGCCCGTGTTGTCGACGAAAATCTACGGCGCGTCCACGCCAATATGCTGATGTCGCTTTAAATACCTTGGGCTTGGGCCACGAATGCCGGCGTTGTGCGATCATATGCTTAACAAAGCGGTACCAGAGTGGCGGCGGGTTGTTGACAAAAAGGGTATGCTCTTTTGCAAAAGCCGGGCGATAATGTGACGGCATCTCTCGATTGCAACCGCTCTTAGGGTCGTGCCGGATTCCTTCCCAACACGAGGGAAGGTCGTACACGCCCGCTCGTTTTCCATTGTAGCGTGCCAATTCCCGATATCCCATGTGAAACGAAAGCGGCTGCTTGATGGCGCCTTTTGCTGGTGGCGGCTGACTCGTGACATAAAAATCCGTGTACAGTTGTCGTCGAATCTTGCTAATAGGCTTTTTGGTCTCCTGTGTATACGCATACATTTTTAAGTAGCCCTTTGTTTTTGAGAACACCAAAATACTAAAGGTTGTGATTTCTCGGTTGGTCGTGCAATACCCGTCAATCACCAGCACGCGGTCGTTCTTATACGCACAAGGAGGAAAAGGAGCTTCGCCATACCACTGGCCTGTGCCGATGAATTCAAGGGGGCTGGCCATGATATCGGCAATGGCTTCTTTGGCGGTGTAAAGATGGTCAACTGCGACAAAGGATTGTCTCGGTTTTGCGGTGTCTTGCGTTGTTACCGATTTCGCTCCTTTTGCCGGTGTCTGCCAAGCCGTTGTTCGTGCGGTGGGATTGCTACCACCACAGGCAATTGAAACGATCGTAACGCCCCCGAGCAACAAACGTATCATCCGCACAAGCTAATTTAGGTCTCTCAAGTGCGCAATTTTTGTGTTTATTTTCCCGTAGTCCAATGGATTGTATCGACCGCCAAGACTCAGTAAGATCGGCTATCGGGTTGTGGAGCAATGGTGAGCAGTCCTAAGGGCGATAATTTGATAAAGTCAAAACCGCGGCCTAGAGAGCTGAACACGTAAAGTTGCTTGTCGACGATAAAGGATCGGAATCGTTGGCGAGGCGGACGACGCAGGCGGGGTAGGGTCCCGTCAAGGAGGACAACATGGCCAGCGATTTCGAGGGATAGCGTCGGAAAGTGAATTTACGTGTTCAGCTCTCTAGACCGCGGCGGGCAGCAGTACGACTTGGGCCAGCAACCGTGGCCATTTGCGGGTGGTTTGGACAGGGAGCATGCGCACCGGCGCACCGCTTTGCTCCCCAGGGAAAACTGGACCTTGCGCTCCCCTACTGCGGAATTAGGACCAATGTCACCGCGGACAGTCCTTCGCCAATCATCAGGAACTGGCTCGTCAATTCCGGAAAAAACAAGTTGAGCCTGCCGGTGGCACCACTAAAGCGCGCCACCTGCGGCGACATCGAGCTCAAAACCGCGGCCGCCCGCGAGGTTGCACGATTGGCCCGAGCCCACGGCAGCATCATTCCCAAATCAGCACTCGAGGCTTTCCACCAAAGTTATGGTGTACCCTTCACTCAAGCCAAATCCGCCGTGAAAGCATATTACCGCGAACGCTTCGCCGTAGACTATCACTTGGACGATGCAGATGTGTCTTTCGGTTTTCGCCAGCCTGCGGAATCATATCGCGGACCGCAACCTATCCTAAAGATCCATGTGCGTGGCAAGCAGGGGGCTGTACAGGTGGTTGACTGGGTGGACGGCGTCTTCCGCAAAAGGCGTGAGTATGAGCAGAAGAGCGCGCCACCCGACTATCTGCGGACCTGCATGCCGACTTCCAGCAAGTGGATCCCTGGCGAGGTGGTGGGGCTGCTTAAGGCAGACAGTGATGGCTTGTACCGTTTGTGGCTCACTGGCGAGGGTCATCATGTAGTCGCTGTCCATCCCGGAGAACCAAAGCCCGGCAGAGGCAATTTGCGATCGACTCGTCCCTGCCAGTTTTTGGGTGCGGATGGTCACCGCTTTTCTGGTCGAATGAGCTGGAACTATCGAGCCGTAACAAAGCTACTGAGGCGGAATGTCCCCAACCCCTTTTGGTTTGACGAAACGAGCCTATCTGGTCAGAGCAACGATCAACGGAGGGGGCGGCGGCTACCGCACTGACCTGGCGATATCAGCTGCTAAACAAGCCGATGGTCGGATGCCATACCCTATCGATCCACTAACCACACTGCACAACGCTCGTCGGCGTTTTGCCAACGAGTTGGAAGTGCACCGCGCGGCTATACGCAAACGGCTCGCCCAAATACGAAAGCTGCGTTTGACCCAATCAGCAAGGGAAACCCAAACACGCAAACCGAGGTTGGCCCGCGCGCCAGTGCACTACCGTCCACCCTTAGAGTCGAATACGATCCCTCGCTACGGATGGGACGACGAGACCAAGCGGCTGTATATCCTGTTTGTTCACAGTCGTATCGCAAAATGGCACGACGATTTCCAACTGCGTTGGACCTTGGCGGGGCCCACAGTTCCGCGGACCGGTTCGCCAATCAGGCCACCCTACGATTCGGCTCGAGTAAACCTGTCGTTTGGCGTCGAGATGGCTGCCCTTTACATCTACGATGCCACAGGAACGCTACGTGATGTACGGATAGGCGCAACCCGGAGCCTGCCACGCCGCTTCATCTCCGCAAGAAGCGGAGCCCTACAGAATGGACTGGCTCTCTTTGACCAACCTCACAAAGTTGCAAAAGTAAGATCCGCCCCCGGTCCAGATAGGGTAATGTAACGTTCTCTCCTTGTTGTTACGTTCGAAAACATGTGCGGTACTATTGGCACTGTGGACAATGCTACTTCCGCTGGTTTCAGCCAGTGCGGAGCAAACCAACACGCAGGCAGATCCCGAACAGGAAAAGAAAAATCGTGCTAAACCGGGATTGCTCCCCGCAGCGGCCGCCCTCGTCCCAGGGGCAATCGTTCACGGAGCCGGTCATTTCGCCGCTGGAGATCGAAAAACTGCTCGCCGCTTGCTTTTGGCACAGGGAGTCAGCGTTGGAATGATTGCCGCCGGTGGGGGAACATTGTTGCTCGCTGGTGCGAATCGACGCTTAAGTGGGCCGGCCATCAGTAGCCTGGTGATGGGCGTGGGTTTGTTTGCAACATCATGGTTTGCGGACATTTATGGCGCTTCCGGTGGCGGTCGATTCGCCGGGGTCCCCGAGCTCCGGCTCCCGCCTGGCGAAATCGGTGTTGCGCATATGTATGTTGCAGATCCTCAGTTTGACTACGGGCATTTCATCGGTGTGCAAGCGGACCTTCGATTTGGGCCGTGGCAGGCAGGTGGGACGAGTTGGTTCGCCGCCGACGACAACAATCAACGGCTACGTCTGCACGGGGGGTACCGTTTGGTGGGTCCGAGCCCAAACACAGCCAACGATGGAAGCCGGCTCGACATCATTGGCGCCGGCACTTATCACCGCTACGGCGACGATGACTTTTCCACCACCTCGGTCGAATTGGATGTGCGTGGACGTTTTGACCTTGTGCATGTCAGTCCAAGTCTTGCGGGTGCTTTTGTCGACGGAAACGCCGGCCTTGGACTTGAAGTTATCCACTATCGCATCCCCGGCGCGAATACAGATGTGTTTGACTTGTTACTGCTGGGGTTTGGCTTTGGCGCATACATTGGCGATTCTTCGCGCCTTCGTGGCGAGTGGTCATTGTACTACGATCACCGCCGCGACGACTTTGCAGCAGGGCTTAGTCCGGGAAGTGGCAACGGCTCTGGGTTTGCAGGCCATTTCGGGGCTCGAACCACCCTCTACATGAGCCGGGGAATCGGAGTAACCTTGGACGCACAAATTGGCGCGGCATTTGTCATCACAACGGGCTTGCGCTGGCGAATAGGAGATCCGCAATGACACTCAAATTGTGTTTCGCAGCAATCTTTGCCGCAGCTACCTTTGTTTCGTCGGCATGTATTCGCCCTGCAGAAGAACGCTCTCTCCTAGACGCAGAAGTCGGTCGACGCATCGAGGGTGGTCTAACCTTGACCGTAGAAGACGGGCAGGCACAGATTGTCGACATGAAACCGGGCATTGTCACGTTGTGGGCCCAGGCCCCCGTATTTGCAATGCAGGTTACACTCGATCCCGCAATCCTCACTTCCTATCGAGTTGAGGTCCGCAACTGTCTTGCAGACACAACCCTTAGGGCAGTGCCGCAAGGCGGTGTATCGCGTTTGGTGACGCGTGTTGACGATGGCAGCAATCAAACAGAATGCCACTGGGATATTGCCGATCCCAATCCTCTGGAGCGACTCGAATTTGCCCCTCCCGACGCAGACGCAACGACCCCGTGGAGCTTCGCCGTCATGGGCGACATCCAGACCGCACTCAAAAAGGTAGACGATGTATTTGTCCGCATCAACCAAGACCCAGATCTCCGTTTTGTCGTGTCAACCGGCGACCTCGTCCAAAACGCGAAGATCGATGAGTATGAGCTACTTCAGGATCAATACCGGGTGTTAAATATTCCATACTATTCGACCATTGGCAACCACGAGCTGGAGGCGAATGTTCAGCGTTGGCATGATCGCTTTGGTCGCTTTAATGTCCATTTCGAATATCGCAATACCGTGTTCACGTTTGTCGACTCAGGGAATGCGACAATCGACCCCAACCTCTACGAGCAGCTCGATCAATGGCTCGAACAAGGTGCGGACAAGGTCCATATTTTTGGCACCCACTACCCGCCGCTCGATCCCATTGGCGTTCGCCAGGGAGCCTTTCGCAGTCGAAAAGAGGCGGCAAAACTGTTGGCCCGTCTCGCCCGCGGCAATGTTGATCTAACCCTATACGGTCACATTCATTCTTTGTACGTGTTCGAAAACGCCGGCATTCCAGCCTACATTAGTGGTGGCGGTGGTGCCACACCCGAACGCTGGGACGGTATCGGGCGTCATTTTCTAAAGGTCAGCGTCACCCCAGAGGTGGGGGTCGACTCTGTCGCCGTTGTGCGCGTTGACTAGCGCAACCACCCGATTGGGCAATCCCCCATCCAATACGCTTGGATGACTTTTCTTAGCTCATATTTGCCCTTTTCTCTGCCTCTATTGCCGATCTGCATGTTGTCTAAGACCCGCTCATGTTAGGGTCTCGCGCCAGTGGCACTCTCAGACTATCCCCAAAGCGACAAGCTGACATCGATGGAACAGCGACTGCTTGGCGTTTGCCAACGGATTAACGAACAGCCCATCGCCAAGAAATTACAGAGCCTATTTCACGAAAACTTTGGGCGACACTGGGTTCGCATCAGTACCTCCAATCTGCTGCGGGTCCATGGCGATGAACATATCCGAAACCTCGAGCCGGAGACAGGTGTGCTAGTCTGTTCGAATCACCGCTCGTTCTTCGACATGTACGTAATCTCAGCAATCCTGCGCAACTTTCGCAAACCCTGGGTAAACGACATGTACTTTCCGGTTCGAAGCAATTTCTTCTACGAGACCTGGTCGGGGCTTGTGGTCAATCTTGTGATGGGCGGCGGAGCCATGTATCCTCCAATCTTTCGCGATCGCAGCAAAGCAGACCTCAACCGCGTCTCCGTCGAACGCGTCGTAGCGTTTCTTCAAAAACCCGGTGTCATTGTCGGTATGCACCCCGAAGGGACGCGCGGCAAAGGCCCAGACCCCTATGAACTGCTGCCCGCACAACCGGGCGTGGGCCAAATGGCGCTACAGTCGGGGGCAATTGTCGTGCCGGTATGGATCCAAGGCTTACGCAACAATTTTCCCAAGCAAATTGCGTCAAACTGGAATCACCGCGACCGAGATGCCAACCGCATCGATGTCGTCTTTGGTCGCCCCGTTGACCTGAGCGATCTGCGCGAGCAAAAACCGCGCGTTACCCTATACAAGCGGGCAGCTGATCGAATTCTGGGTGAGATTGCAAAACTTGGGGCATCCCGGCGCGCCCCTCGCGCGCGTCACACAAAACTGCAAAACAGTATTTGACCGGACATTTGTGTCCATTAGGGATGTCACGACATGCTACCTTCTTGGATATAGTATCTAATATTCGTGCGAATATCATTGGCACACTTAGTGCACTACAATCTGCAATCATTGCCCCGCTCTGCTACCCAATCGCGCACGTCAGTTCTTCCACTGCATCGATCATCCTGTCTCTATCGATCTAGCATTGTCCTGTTTGTCTTCGCCCTATGGTCGCCGACGAACCAATCGAGTGCCGACGCGATAGATGCCGATTCGCTTCCCGATATCGTCGACCGCAACTATGCGATCGACATATATCAAGGTGTCGTGTATGGAACCGGAAAATCAGCGGGCATGGGCGGCGTGGCTGTCGCAACAGGTCAGGGCTCTGCAAACATGAGTGCAAATCCCGCAGCCCCCGCCATTCGCACCAAGACTTCTTCTGGCACGTGGGATTTTGACTGGCGCATCGAAGGCATTGCAAATCTATCCACTGATTTTGACAATAATGGGATTGAGATAAAACGTTCGGAGGAACCGATTACCGGGCTCAGTCTCGGTCTCCAGTACGGAAAATGGGGAATCGGATTTGATGTCACTGCCTTATCCAACCAATTCGATGCACCAGAGGGATCTTTGCAAAACACATTAGTCATTGAATCGGACCTTGTGCGCCTAGCAATCGCTCGTCGACTTCCGCATGACGTCACGGTAGGGATGGGAGTCAAAGCCTCGATATTTTCGTTTTACAATGGAGAAGGTGTTGTCGACATTACCGGTGGTGCTGCCGAATTTGGCGCGATTTGGAGCCCGAGCTTCGCAAATTTGCGTGTTGGCGCAGCCGCGAGCCTATCGGTAGAGGGCACAGAGGTAGAAGCCGACGACTCCTGTGATCCTCAAAATTGTGGGGGATACATTCTCCCCAACGAGGCCTCGGTGCCCTGGCGTGTCTCGGGGGGCATTGCCTGGCGTTTTTCCAACTCCAAATGGAATGAAATCATCAATAAACGATTTTTCGATGAGAGAAACCTAACCCTCGCCGTGGACCTCGTGGCAACCGGCCCAACCTCTCGGGGCCACAACTTTGAAGCCTTCGGCCTCAAGAAACTGCAGCGATCTGGCCGCAAAACCGTCTTTTCGCTGCGAGGCGGCGCCGAATCTGAGCTCCTTCCAGGCAGACTCAGACTCCGCGCCGGCAGTTACTGGGAACCCGCAAGAGTCCAGGATACGCGCGGCAGACTCCATGGCACTGCTGGTATTGACGTTCGTGTGTGGTCGTTGGGGAAGTATCGATTTCGAGTATCCGCAAACGCCGACATCGCTAGGAACTATTCCAACATCGGGTTCTCCGCCGGATTCTGGAACTAGGAAAGACAACGCAGTAATACGCCGTAAGTGTGCGTCCGAGCGACCGAATCAAACCGATTGTTGCTTTAGACCGGTCTAGCTTGCTACTCGCCATAGATGCGCTTCATCTGCTCTAGCGAGCGTTTGACAATCGCGCGAAGCACCTCGAGATCGATCTGCTCCAGCCTGCGGACATACAGACAAGAAACACTCGTTTTGTGCGGTCCCAAGCGGGCGAGCAAATCACCTTGCTCCTTAAAACCGGGCATGCAATAGATGGTCGTTGCTTGTTTGCGAGGAGAAAATCCAACCCGTGGCCAGTCGCCCTCACGCCCACCAGTTCCCTTATAGTGGTAACTACCAAAACCGATAATACTCGTTCCCCACATCACTGCGGGTTCGCCGCTCTCCTGTGAAAGCATTTCCAACAATATCTCGCAGTCTCCTTGCCGTCGCGCATCGCTTAATCCCTCAATGAAAGCTCGCGGATCAACGTCCGTGGGTTGGGTCTTTAGGTCATTTCTGAATGCACGGCGCGCTTTGAGTCCCATGCCGGGATTATAGGGAAAAAGCGATCCGAAGGCATCGCTTGCCCAACCGAATCGAAAACCATCGCCGACATAGCCGCTTCCCAAATACGCAGCGACAAACCACGCCGCGGTTGCAGGTCCCCGCCACTGCTGCATCTGTATCGATAAAAGTTCAAAGAACTGCATCTGTTATCATCATGTAGGACGCGCTAAGCATATTGATAGGCACCTCATCCGGAGCAACATATGATCCCCTACGTCTGCATTGCCAGTCACCCCCTCTGTCCATACGCGCAGCGCTGCCACCTTGTTCTTCTGAGCAAGGGACTTAGTCCCGGCAAACATTTCGACATGAAGTACGTGGATTTGGCAAACATCTCAGATTGGTTTCGCACTGTATCGCCCAACGGACAGATGCCCGCGGTTATGATCGACTCAGAAATTCTATTTTCGACTTCTGCAGTCTGTGAATACCTGGACGAAGTGATTCCCGGGCGACTTTTTCCCGAGCGACCACCCGATCGGCTTCGCCATCGAGATTTTATTGTACGCGCAGAACCGTTGCTCACGACGCTAAAAATTATCTTTACAGCAAAAAGCAACGCGAGTCTTGAAAGCGCTATCGACAACCTGTTTGATCAATTACGAGACGTTGAATTTTATCTACCACAAAGCAAACGCTATTTCGACGACCGTTCTCGGCTTTCGATGGTCGACATCGCGTTTGCTCCATTCTTTTCCCTGGCGATGTTTTATCCCCAACTGCGCGAACGCAGGGAGTGGGGCGAAATCCCTAAACTCAAAACATGGGGGGAACTCTTGCTCACAGACCGAGATGTTGTCGCCTCCATGTGCCCGCGCTACGCTGAAGAGTTTGCCCATTTCTTTGACACAGTGGGCAGCATATTCGCTGACCTTGTGGACCAACCATGCTTGGAATTGCGACGGAACATCCAATAGAGCTCATCTCAAAACCGGACCGATCTTGGCTCACGAAGGATGAGCTCTAGTTCCCTAAAGAATACTTGGCGGCGACGTCCTCAAATCCATGTCGAGCAAGCGAGGACCGACATCTTGCCACACGAGGGGCAACCCGTCGCACAGACGATGTCCGGCAAAATACGCAAACGGCTTCCCCGCTTTGGTATCGATGACAATCACCTGGGCTGTCTTATCAAATCCGTATTCGCCAATTCCTAAGTCCAGATCATGACCTCGCATGCCAATCACCATCACCTGGTCCTTCCAGATCGTCGCGCGAATCGTTGGGGTAAAAGAATCCGACACCTGATCCCGCAATGGATCAATATCATAGCAAGAATAGATAAGCGCCGCGCCGATGGCAGTCGCAAGCTGAATGTTACGTCCGTGGAGTTGAACACGTCCTTGGCTCAGCTCGTCCCAACCTAGGGGCACAGCATTCACCAATGCAGCTCGCGCTTCTAATTCGGTGGGCACCGGCCCTTCGTATGCCCGCTTTGAAATACCACCGATAGCAGTCATCAAGCGCAATGCAAAATTGTAGGGTGTTTGGACCACCCACTCATTTCCATTGACAAGACATCCGCTTGTCGTCTGCGGCAGTCGTGTAAACGAATCGATAGACGCAGCGGCACTGGTCCGATATCCAGTCCCCATCATGTAACCATCCCCCTGATACCAAGTGACTATCCCCTTAGCGAAGGAAACGCTAAGAGGACTGGCAACAACCACCAATCCCGCCACTACGAACCAACGCCGCTTTGCCAGTATCAAAAAGGAAACTGGAACAATAACCAAGATGAGCAATGAAAGCGGCCCCAAACCGGATACGATCCATTGCGCAACGACTGCACCAAGCGCAATCCACATCGATTTTCCGAGATTCTTCCTGACAATTGGATTCATACCATCGGTGTGGAAGCAAGGGGCGTGCCGGACGATAAACCAATGAAGTTATAGGGGCGGCACTCCAAAATCTGACAGATCGACACAAGCGCAATGCCAGCTTGGCATCAAAGATTCAAGCCTCAACCGCAAAGAAGCGGTGCTCCGACAAAACTTAAACGGGGCATACACCCATGGCGTGCCATCGCAAAGTACCCTTGCGCTGCTATGCTTCGGCCTGGGAGAACCCGTTGTCGCTGAGACCACCGTTCCCTAGAACGCAATACTACACCTAAAACCCCGAAAATACACTTGGAATACTTTACCTCGCCCGGGCGTTTTACGACCGATCCCGTTGAAATCCTATACAAACAAAAAGACATCGCCCCACGGATCTTTGTCAAACCATGAATGAATCGGCTACCCCCATTGTGGGGACCCTGTTACTTGGCTCAGCACTTCTAGTCGCAGCGATATTGCCCTTTGTCTTTGCAAAAAACACAAGTTGTGTGGATTTCTTGGATGAACTAAATTTGAAGACTGAGGAGCTTACTTTCCTCGAATGCAAACAAGTAGAACACGCTCCAGCCGTTCTGCTAGAAGCACGCTATTCCGTTTTAGGGAGCGATGCTGCAGTTGTTGAAGATTTTCTTCAAAGAAAGTTCGGTCTCGAAGAGCTGCGTTTTGTATGTTGTGGTTTTGAGGGAAAACCAGCATTTTATCAAAACAAAACAGGTGATAGCTACCGTGTCGCTATGTATTCCTACGATGAGTTCGCCGTAGAGGGGGACTTGGAGGACTTTTCCGAATTTCGAGTTACCGTAGGAAAGTATTTGACACTCCCGTAAAACAGACTCCACTTCCAATATGATTAAAATAGGTCGCTGTCAGTGCGGACAGGTGCAATATGAAATCGATGACGAACGGATATTAACGCTGTATTGTTGTCATTGCCTTGAGTGTCAAAAGCAAAGCGCCAGTGCGTTTGCGATGTCGATGAAGGTTCAGCGTTGGGGATTTCGCCTCATTTGCGGCGAGTTATCACGATGGGTACGTAGTACAGATAGCGGGCGGATCAATCGAGCACATTTTTGCCCCCGTTGCGGTTGCCGTGTCTATCACGATAACGGGGATGATTCGTCGATGGTAAGTGTGAAAGCGGGGTTGCTAGACGACGCGGTTATCCTTGAACCCATTGGTCATATTTGGACCGACCGGGCACGCTCCTGGGTTGTGTTCGCACCGAATGCTATCCTGTTTTCGCGTCAGCCTGCAACCTATGAGCCATTGATTGACGAGTGGAAGCGGCGGCGCAGCGGGATTGAAACCATGCGCTGATCGCGCCGCCAAGATCGAAAAACTGACCCGCTCTCTGGATTCGTCGGTTCATTGGGCAAACATGAAATATAAATGTTCTCTTTTCGAAAACGCCTTTTGTAGGCGGATGGACGATTTGCAACCCCCAGCGGGATCGCCTTTGCCCGTCAGCAATCACTGGCTTGATTGACAATGCCCGCTGGTTGGCAAAAAGATGCGCAGTAATCACCATCGGAAAAGAGTTCTCTTATGATAACATTCAGAGTTTGTTTTATTGTTCTCGCATTCGGCAGTTCATTTTCTTACGCGCAAAATAGTCAATCTCCTGTCTCCAGTCTGTCTGATGGCACTCGCGGATGGGAGACCATCCCAGGAGTTGTCTTGGACAACAGCACGGAGTTTGAGGAAGGAGATTCTTTTCGCCTTGAAATCGATGTCAATGGCCCCGTTCGGAGCGTTGGCTTTGTTGGACCAATGCCGCCACAACTGACCTATTCATCACCTGATGCGACTGTATTCTATGATGATGGAACCCATGAGGACAGGACGCAATGGTGGGACTCGCGCACCTGACATCGATCTGTACATGATGGGGCTCATCGATGCAGAAGCGGTGTCTCCGATTCGATTTCTAAAAAGTGATGCCGAAGTGGGCTGCATTTATGACGATCTTATCGTGCAACCCGACATCCATATTGAAACAGAAGTCACGATCGATGATATTCTCGCAGTCGAGGGCAGAAGAACGCCGGGACCAGAGGCAGCGCCAAAAGATTTTCGGCTCGCGTTTGTTGCCGAGAGCCGCGGCAGAATGCTCAATGCAGTCGAAATGACCTACTATCATCTGTTGGCTCAGCACAGCACCAGGGAGGTCCCCTCAGATGAACCCGACCCCTATTTGGGAAAAAACTGGGTCCCAATCACTCGCTATTTTGGTGAGGACGTGACCTGGCGCTCGGATTTGCGAGAGGACCCAATCGAACGCGACGTCATAATCGATATTCCGATCACTGCAAGTAGCGATGACGCCGAAGAACACTCAGATAGTACGGTCAACCTCAATAGGAAGTACCTGAACTTGACCAGCAATCGCCAAAATCGATCGCGACAGATCGGTCTGCGATTCGATCATATTGCCGTTGCCCAGGGCCAGAAGATCGCTTCTGCCCACATTGCATTTTATGTCGACCAGTCTCATGCTGCTGACGAAAATCAGAGACGCGCGGCGTTAAAGATTTTTGGAGAAGCAGAAGACGACGCCCTTGCCTTCGCAGAAAAAAAACGCAACATCTCTTCGCGAAGGCTCACGAACGAATTCGTGCGATGGTCACCATCCAAATGGTCCTACCTGGCACAGCCGGATCCCCCCCAACGGACGCCAGACATTTCTTCTGTCATTCAAGAGATTATCGATCGGCCGGGATGGCAAAAAGGGAATTCGCTGGCCATCATGATCCGGGGAAAAGGAATACGAACCGCCGAATCTTTTGATGAGGATCCGGCGAAGGCGCCAGTGTTGCATCTGGAGTTTGTCGAGAAAAGTTCACGCGCTCTGGCTAAGTAAACCATTCAGTCGCCGAGCAATTCTCCGAAACGAGCCCACAGTCGCGGGAGTCGCCTCTCGTTTTCAGAAGCGAGATCGAAATCCCATTCTTCACCAATAGGCTCATCGGGCCATTCGATATCGTCGCGTGGCATCTCCTCGCCCGTTAACTCCTCGTACGCATCAGATGCAATATAACCAAAGTCCTCATTAGAAGCGACGTCCGCATCGACAATGGAGTCCGGATCCTCGAGAGCCCTTTCATAGACATCCCTACCGCGCGAAATCAAAGCGTAACGAAAGTCGATGAAACCATCGTCCGAGCATCCCCCTTCGCTAATGTACGCAGCCCCCCAGAGGTCCCATCGGTAGGCTTTCACGACGAGTCTATCGAAATGCCGTTGGTAGGCCACGATCTCGTCGGGTTTGTGACGCAGCAGCTCCGCATGTACAGCAACCTCGGGCTCTTCCGAGTCCTTGCCCACGTCTACAATCGCCCAGAAGTCATCAATTTCCATGGTCTTGACCTGGCTTGCCAATTGATAGGTTACCGTAGCAGCCGTCGTTCCGCCACGCCGCTTTTCCTCGCACTGGAGCAGCTGATCTAACTCTTCATAGATTCCGAGAAGATATACCCCGTTCATCCCCAGACAGTTGGGCAACGTTTCCTATCCGGCTACTATCTGGGCTTGCGTTTTAGCGGTGTAATCTTTCTCGGACTTGGCCTTGCCCTACATTGGCAGGCAAATGTTCTCAGTGGCCCTATCCGGATTCTTCACTGGGCCGGATTGGCATTTGTTCTTGCCGGAGTGAGCTATGTCTTCCGCACACCCCGCCTACTGGGCAAGACTGCTGACGGAAAGATCAAAGTACTGAGCAAACTGCTCTTCTTCCCCTACCTTTTTTTAACGTGGGCGACGTGGCACGGCGTTCGCTTGTTGCACAGAGAGACTGCGTTTGATCAACTCACATCTACGATTTGGATTGGTAGACGGCTCCTCGGGTCGGAGCCCCCACCGCCAGTGCAAATAGTTCTGGACCTAACCTGTGAGTTCGAGGAGCCCAAGGCTATCCGTTGCAATTGCAAACGCTATATCTCCTTGCCAATTCTCGACAAAGGCATCCCGATGGATTCCGATTCCGTACTTAGCATAGTACGGGAACTTGCCGTTCCAAGGACCAGCGTGTACGTACACTGCGCTCAGGGCCACGGCAGAACCGGGATGATCGCAACCCTTGTTCTCCTTGCCCGGCACACTGACCTATCTGTAGCCGAAGCACTAGCCAGTGTTCGAAGAGCGCGACCCGGAGTCGCACTGGCACGTGAGCAGCTGGACTTCGTCAAAAGTGCGGCTATATTACTCAAAGCATCTACCTAGTGGAACATCGATATGGGTTGCGTTTAGCGGTGCTATCAAAGCCTCGGATCTACCGGCTCGCTTTCAAGAGGCAACACGCCAAAGATGACTGCCTAGTAGACCACTTACATCGATGCTTTGCCTTAGTGTCTATGAGTTCGATATTGATGTATGCCCGCTCTTCAATAGTGCTGGCTTTGCTACTCACATAGCAATGCTACTTAGAAATTGGGGCACTCCCATATGTCCGTTTGCTCTGGAACGCAACCGAAGCTATACTATTCTCGTGGATTGGAAGCAGATTGCTTTTGTGGCTGTGATAGTTATTGGTGTGTTTGTCTACTCTCGGCTAAAAATGGGTAAAAAGGGTGCCGCTGGATACCTCACGAAGGTCATGGGGCTACGCCCAGGTGAAAATGTCGTCAAACAGTGGACTGGCTACTTTGACATTGATCGAACAGTTGGCGAAAAAGCGGCTGCAGTGGTTGGAATAACGATACGAGGTGCAAACGTCTTGGCTGGACTTACCGATCAAAACCGCTTGGTCATTGGCAGCAATGAGACACAGATGGACCCAATCAGTTTGCAGAAGGATGATCTCACACGAGTAGAAGATGTAGAGCAAAACGTTGGGGAGCTACCAGGACCACAAGGAATGGAGCCAGCATACGTCATTCGCTTGCATCCGAAAACCGGAGACCCTTTTCGACTCAAGATTTGTCGGTCCGCGGCGGCGGACATTCACGACTTCGCGCGCTAATACGTCTTCCCAAACGGTGTAAGAGCGAGGAGAGCCAGTTTCACATGCTGGATGGCGAAAGGGATGCCAATGATCGTGACCGCCATGCCTAACGCCAAGCCGATATGCGACAGGCTGATCCAAATTCCGGCCAGGAAGAACCATAGGATGTTCATAAGCAGCCCGATCGCACCACCGCCAAGACTGGTCGGATTGTTCTTGATGTCTTTACCAAAGGGCCAAAGCGCGAGACCGGCGAGTTTGAAACTTTGCAGTCCAAACGGGATCCCAATGATCGTCAAGCATAGCAAAAGACCAGCCACAACGTATTCCAGCCAAACCAGCCAGCCGCCCAGGATGACCCAAAGGAGATTGCCAACAAAGCGCATACTCTCCTGTTAAAGTAGGGGCAGCGCGTTGTCAAATGGCCAAACTCCCATGGGCCCGAAACGAGCCACTCCCGCTCAACCGTACACTGTATGTTGAAGGCAAAACGATCTGGTGGTGATCGCGAAACGGTAATAACCGAATCACCGAACAAACAGATGACACGCATCCGAATATCGTTCTGCCTTGGGCTTTCAAAGCCTATTTTCTTCAAATCCTGTGATAAGCATCTGTTAATATTGGACATTCAGGCTACCCTGTTTTGGGCGCTCCGATTGGCTCCGCGCGCGCCTGGCAACAATGCGGTCACTCGCCGATACTCCGCTTGATGTCTGACAGCAAGTCCCTCAGCTCCGATTTGGCGTCATTGCACATTGATCGAGATAAGGATCCCGAAAGGAAGCATCCTTGGCGGTTGATCGTAACGATTGTCTTGTTCTTTGCGGGAGTGATCGTCGTTTATCTGGTCGCCGCACCGGGCTTGCGCGCAAAGGTATTCAAGACCGAGGTTTCGATCACGACAATCGCATTGATCTCTCCGGCACAGTCCGCGATTGAGTTAACGTCAACGGGGTACGTGGTTGCGGAGAAGTTATCGCGCACAGCCGCCAAAGTCCCGGGCAAAGTTGCTACGGTTGCGGTGAAGCAGGGAGACAACGTAAAGGTCGGGGATATACTATTTACGCTTGATGCCGCCGACCAACAAGCGGCGATCGCTTCCGCGAAAAGTCGTGTTAGAGCTGCACAGGCGGTCGCTGCTGCTGCCAAAGCAAATTTGGCAGAGGCCGAGCTGCAAGCAAATCGTGAAAAAGTGCTTGCCGGAAGTGGCGTATCTCCTCAGGCTCGTGCCGACGACCTCGCCGCTCGCGTCAATGCGTTACGCAAATCGCTCCGGGCCTCCTCCGCTAATGTTGCAACGGCTCGCGCCGATGTCAAAGCGCTCGAAGTCAACCTTAAGAGTTATACGGTGCTCGCGCCTATTTCCGGGACGGTATTAAACAAACCACCTGAGGTTGGCGAATTTGTCGGCCCCCAGCCTGCCGGTATCAGTACCGATATGGGAGGCATTGAGTTAGCAGACTTCTCGTCACTGATTGTCGAGACAGATGTCGCCGAACAGCGTTTGCATCTGATCAAACCGGGAACGCCAGCCGAGATCATCTTGGACGCCTTTCCTGGGAAACGCTATCGCGGGAAAACTCGCGAAGTCGTCCCCAAAGTGGATAGAGCCAAGGCGACGGTTCCCGTAAAGGTTGCGTTTGTCGATTCCAGCGAAGGAGCGCTGCCGGATATGTCCGCACGGGTTAGCTTCTTATCCGGCGAGCTCGACCCAGAAGCGATTAAGGAGCCACCTAAGATTGTTGTTCCACGATCGGCCATTGTTGAGCGGAGAGGAGCGCAAGTTGTATTCGTTCTGGAGGGAGATCGAGTAAGAATGGCCACTGTGTCTATCGGAGACCAGTTTGCTGACGGCTACATCCTATTGAAAGGCCCCGCCCCCAATACGCGCCTGGTCGCGAATCCCCCTGCGACCATGGCTGATGGCCAACGAGTGAAAGAAAGGACCGATTGATGACCGACGGTGATGCGACCGCATCCAACGACCATACAGATACGATTTCTCCCGTGGCAGATACGATTTCTCCCCTGATCGAGCTCAAGGGTGTCAGTCGAACCTATTGGCGGGGAAAACAGCCCCTTGAGGTGCTCAAGCAACTCGATTTTTTCGTGCCCAATGGTGCCTTCGTCGCGCTTATGGGGCCTTCCGGATCTGGAAAATCAACACTGCTCAATCTCATTGCAGGACTCGATAAACCCACGAGCGGAACCATCACGATTGCCGGTGAAAGAATCGATACGATGAGCGAGGCCAAACGGACCAAGTGGCGCGCCCAAAATATCGGCTTTATCTTTCAGACCTACAACTTATTACCCGTTCTCAACGCCCAGCAAAATGTCGAACTCCCGCTCATCTTGACCCGGCTATCTGCCAAAGAGCGCAAAGAGCGCGCATCTACAGCACTGCGTATTGTTGGCCTCGAAGATCGCGTTGACCACTACCCACGGCAACTCTCTGGTGGGCAAGAACAACGCGTCACCATCGCGCGTGCCATTGTTGGCGACCCCAACATTATTGTCGCGGACGAACCGACAGGAGATCTCGACCGCGCAAGTGCCAATGAGATCCTCGACTTGCTTGGCAAACTCAACACAGAGTTTCAAAAGACGATTATCATGGTGACCCACGACGCGGCAGCGGCCGAGCGAGCGAGTCAAACACGACATCTAGATAAGGGCTCCCTTCAATGAGATTGAGCTCCCTCGCACTGAAGAATGTGATGCGCAACCGCACACGTACGATCTTAACGATCGTTGGCGTGGCACTTGCGGTCCTTACATTCGTCGTGCTCAGAACCGTATTGGTGGCCTGGACCGTAGCATCAGAGCAATCCGCAAAAGATCGCATTGCATCCAGGCATAAAGTTACATTCATCATGCCGCTGCCAAAACGCTATGTGCAAGACATCAAAGATGTAGATGGGGTCACAGATGTAACCTGGATGAATTGGTTTGGCGGTGTTCATCCGACTCGAACCAAAGAGTTTTTTGCAACGATTGCCGTCGACCCAGATTCGTTTTTGACGGTATTTGACGAGATCGTGCTCGAAAAGGATGTGATAGAAAACTGGAAGCAAAATCGGCGTGGGGCAATTGTCGGGGACGTGTTGACCAAAAAATTCGGTTGGAAAGTTGGGGACCGAATCACCCTGACAGGAACGATTTTTCCAGGGGACTGGGAGTTTGATATCGTCGGGGTCTATACAGTGACACGCCGGACGGTCGATCGCAGCACCCTTTGGTTCCACTGGGACTATCTCAACGAATCACTGCCCAGCCAGAGGCGCGACTATGTCGGTTGGATCACCGCACGTATCGATCGTCCAGGGCAATCCGCTGCAATTTCCAAAACCATCGACGCAATGTTTGCCGAGCGCGACAACCAAACGGTAACCATGAGTGAACGCGCCATGAACCTATCGTTTCTCGGCATGTTTTCGGCAATTCTATTTGCCGTAAACTTGGTTTCTATCATTATTCTGGGGATTATGG
Source organism: Kofleriaceae bacterium (assembly GCA_965223575.1). GTDB lineage: Bacteria > Myxococcota_A > Polyangia > Haliangiales > Haliangiaceae > CBDCWZ01. The sequence goes on along the minus strand of CBDCWZ010000121.1, from coordinate 23,113 downwards.
CGCTGATTCTCGGGAATACCATTGCCATGGGGGTCCGCGAAAGGACCCATGAATATGGCGTGCTCCGCGCGATTGGGTTTCTACCGAAACATATCTTCGGATTTGTTGTCGGCGAGGGAGTCGCTATCGGCGTGCTTGGGGGGATCCTTGGGATTGCATTGAGCTACGGGTTTATCCAGTCGATTCTGGGACCATTCCTCGAAGAAAACATGGGCGCCTACTTTCCCTACTTTCGTATCGCCCCGCGTACGATGCTCGAGGCGATCGTTCTCTCTGGTGTCCTGGGAGTGTTGGCGTCCGGGATTCCCGCTCGACTCGCCTCTCGGTTGGATGTTGTGAACTCCTTACGGCGATTGGACTAGGACATGGCATTTATTCCTGTTTCTTATAATATTCGCAGTCTGCGGGTCCGCAAGGTAACGACCGCCCTGACGGCGTTTGGAATCGCGCTGGTGGTATGGGTTCTTGCAGTCGCGCTCATGCTTGCAGCTGGGATCCAGCGAGCGATGACGCTCAGTGGCGAGCGAGACAACGCGATCTTGCTGCGACAAGCGGCCAACGCGGAGATTGCAAGCAATATTGAAAGCGCCAAAGTAGGGCAAATCCTTGCAACTCCAGGCGTCAAGCGCGACGCAAACGGGGTCCCTATTGGCGTCGGTGAGGTCTTGATGGTGATCATTGCCGAGAAAAGCGGAACGGATGGCCAAGTCACCAACGTCCAGCTGCGCGGAGTTCCGGACAATGTTCAAACACTCCGCACAAACGTTCGAATCATACGGGGACGCGTTGCGAAACCAGGCACAAGCGAAGTCATTATCGGCAAACAGATCGCAGGACGTTACGACGGCATGTCGCTCGGTTCGACCTTTGAACTCAAGAAAAATCGACCAGTACAGGTTGTCGGCGTTTTTGAGGCGGGGTCTTCCTCATTTGAATCAGAAGTGTGGGCAGATATTGAGGTGGTCCGAGCGGCGTTTGGTCGTCAAGGGTATGTATCTTCAATCACGGCAAAACTTAATTCTGCTGCTGACTACGAGGCGTTTGCAAGACAGATCAACAGCGACAAGCAATTGCGATTGGACGTGATGCGAGAGAGTGACTATTTCGAAACGCAGTCAGAAGGAACCACCCTATTCCTGAGCGGTTTGGGCATTGCGATCGCATTCTTTGTGTCGTTAGGAGCGATTATCGGAGCAATGATCACAATGTACGCGGCAGTCTCTAACCGGAGACGAGAGATTGGCACCCTGCGGGCACTGGGGTTTTCTCGCAGTGTTGTTTTGATCTCGTTTGTCATTGAGTCGTGCATTCTCGCATTTGCGGGCGGGTTGATTGGCATTATCGGAGCGCTGGGCATGAGTTTCGTGAAGTTCTCGGTTCTCAACTTTGCGACTTGGTCTGAAATTGTATTTACATTTCACCCCACAATAGGAATTTTGTTGACCTCGCTTTTTGTAGGCGGGTTGATGGGGTTAGTCGGTGGCTTTCTGCCAGCCCTCCGTGCTGCAAGGACGCCGCCTCTATCTGCAATGCGAGCATAAATCATGCCAGCTTCCAATATGTTTGTTGCAAAATTCACTTTGGGCGCTTGGATACTGAGCCTGTGTTTCATCGCTGCAAATGTAGCGGCCGATGGCCCCACTGCCACAGATGGTACAAAAACACAATCGACAGTGACGTTGCGGCAACTACTAAACGTTGCCGTGAGACGCAGCCCTGAGATTGCTCTTGCGCAAGTCGATGTTGCAATTGCCGAAGCGGGATTGACGCAGGCACGAGGAGTCGACGATTGGCGGCTACACGCGAGCACCGAGACATCGACCACGCGCAACCCAACAGTAAGGGGACAGCCTTTTCAAACCATCGCAGAGGATTCAGTCGGCTTCGCCTCAGGGATACAACGTAGCCTGTCAAGTGGAGGCAGCGTCGGCATCGAAGTGCAAGGCTCCTATAAAAAACAGGAGTTTGCAGTCCTAGACGAAGACGAAGATACCATCGACTTTGACACAGCGACTGCCGCCGGCTCAGTGGCCGCAACCTTTTCACAACCCTTGTTGCGAGGAAGAGGAGCCAAGGCAGCGCGAGCCGACAAACGCCGGGCGGCCGCATCTCGCTCTGTCTCTCAGCTCGCCAGGGATGCGACCACGACCCAACTTGTCCTGGATATCGCCACCGGATATTGGGATTTGGTGGCGAGCACGCGACGACGGATCATCTTGCTTGGCTCGGTGACCCTGGCAAAGCGACAGTTACAAATCACAAAAGCCGCGATTGCAGGTAAAGTCGCAGCCCCCGTTGATGCCCTGGCGGTGGAGCAAGCCCTTGCTGTACGCGAGGAGGCGGTACTGTTGGCAGAGGTCGATATCTCCGAGAAGTCGCTCGCGCTGCGCCAATTGGTGGGATTGGAGATTGGTCCGGGCCAGGTCGAACTTTACCCGGAAGAGCAACCAACCTTTACGGCAAGGACAATCAACGTCACCGACATGCTACATCGTGCACACGCGCAAAACCCCCAACTACTGCTGATTCGCAAACGCGGTGCGATCGCTAAGATCGATGTTGACGCGACAGATACGCAAACACGCCCGCAACTCGATTTATTCGTCCGCGCCGGCCCGTCTGGGTCAGCAAATGCTGTAGACGATGCATTGCGCCAGATTGGCCGCTTTGACGGCTATTCCGTGTCTGCATCTCTCCGCTATCAGCAATCGATCGGAAACCGAAGCGCACGGGGAGCACATAAAAGCGCAGTTGGCAAGCTTCGTCGTCACCAACTGAGCGTAGTGACCGCAGAGCGGGCAACCGCTGCCGCCGTCGTGCATGCGACCAACCAAATCCGAGCGTCACAAAAGCGTTTACAAGTCAGCACACGCTCCATTCGACTCGCCGAAAAGAATCTCAAATCCGAAAAAATTCGTTTCTCGGCAGGACGAGCCACCAATTTTGACGTCTTACGCCGCCAGGACGAACTAGAACAGGCCAAATTGTCCCGCGTTGAGGCCATTGTTGCCCATCAAAAGGCCTTGCTCAATCTATCATCTCTAACCGGGACCTTGATCAAGGAACAAAACGTATCCCAAAACGCGTCTCCGATGCGGAAGTAGGGTTCGCTAACGCGTAGGCGAAACCATGAGTTTTCTGGTCAGAGTACGGAGCGATACCAAACAACATCTACCAACGAAGCACGTCGAGACAACTTCCATATTGAATTCTACCGAGTCGTAGAAACCCAGCTCAACCCTACAACGAAAGTCAGGAGCATCTTTCGCAACTGTGTCCCCGACTGCGGCCCCCGGATTTCAGGTATGTGGCGCTTGCCCAATTGGGTATAAACAAATCAGGACACCGAGCTGCTTGCCCCAATGCTGCGCAACCTGTCAGGGCGACCTAAACACATGTAAGCCTGAGCGGTTACCCAATGACCGCACTCCACCACCGCTCTATGATCGTGGCAACTCAGTGTACTGCGTTCCCAAATAACGATCAAAGCTAGGAGCACGCAATGTCGCTCTACAGGAAAGTTCGCCAACCGGAGACCCACCGAGGGGGTTGACTTGGTCATATCCGTGATTAAACAAGTGGTAGACCCAAAAACTTTAGGTTTGCGCCGTAAGTCGGCGAAGAAAGGAGAAAGCCATGTATTTAACGCGATGGAGTGATTTTGACCGACATTTCGACCGTGGATTTCCAGCACTGGATCTATTCCGGCGCATGGACAACCTGTTTCGCCGGTTTGAGCAACCAACGATAGCGGAGCAAGACAACTACTCAGATGCTCCCTGGCCACGCACGAATCTTTATGACAACGGCACAGCGCTTGTTGCATATGCTGCGGTTCCAGGCATGTCCGAAAAGGACATCAAAATCAGCGTGACAGGTGATGTACTCAGCATCAGTGGTGAGCGCACAATCGATGCCCCCGAAGGGTACTCGGCGCATCGCCAGGAGCGAGGCAGTGTCAAATTTTCGCGAAGCTTTGCGCTCCCGTGCAAGGTGGATGTTGAGAAGACCAGTGCAACTGTCAAAGACGGGATGCTAACCATAGAGCTGGCAAAGGCCAAAGAAGCGCAACCCCGTCAAATCACCGTAAAGGCATCTTAATACCGGAGGCATATCATGAGCAAAGAACTCTCAAAACGAGAAAACGAACAGAATATCGAGGCGGTGAATCAACGACCCGCTGTCCGGCCCGCTGTGGACATCTACGAGAACCGCGAAGAATACGTGGTCATCGCCGACTTGCCCGCCGTCTCAAAGGACGAACTGTCGATTCACCTAGACGAATCACAACTCACCATTGAAGGCACAGTGGGGCAAGAGGCCAACGAGAATGCCCTCGAGCGCGAGTTTCGACTTGTGAACTACCGACGCAGTTTTGAACTGCCCGAGCACGTCGATCGCAACAAGGTATCGGCAGAACTGAAGAATGGCGTCCTGAATCTGCACTTGCCCAAGACAGAAGCGGTAAAACCAAAACAGATCGAGGTTCGCGCCGGGTAAACGTCCTGTGTGGAAAAACGGCGACACGAGCGCACGAGCTAGGAAACAAGAACACCGACGTCGGCGTACCGACGCTCATTTCAGCCCGGTTTGCTGGCGCTCGGTTGTTATCTCAGAGTCTTCCCAAGAAGCGTAACCTAATTTGTACTCAGGGTCCTAGGAGTTGGGGTCCTAGGTTACGCAGAATTTCTCGGGTCTTGAATACCGCAACGAAAGCGCTTTGGTCGGAAGCGTCTGTCTTCGCCGCGCGCCCTGGCGACTTTGTTGATTGGCTTGGCGTTAGAGTGACCCACGTTTCGAAGGTGTGATCAGCAAGCGATGGAAAGATCGTGTCCAATTGGTGATTTCCATGTCCCGTCCCGGTCGTTTGAGTATCGGTGATATCGACAAACGCAGATCCCAAATCAATAGGTTTGCCGGTGTGGGTCAAGGCGACCTGGTATGTAACTCCAAGGGACTCGCCATCGAAGCTATCTAGGGCGTAGGTTTTTTGTTCGATAAGATTGGGTACGAACCCGACTTTGGCAGCCGTTTGCGCCCGCCACCGCGCACCTTTGCCAATCGCTTGGTGTGGGACCGGAATGGTCAACTGCGACGCGAGAGCACGCCCCATCTCCTCGAGGACGCGGTTGGTGGCAACATCGAGACCGACCGGTGGGAGTTGCCAGGTGACGCGTCCGCGATTGTCGACGGTGCCATACCAGGTCATTCCGTAGCAGTTGGATAGCGCGGCATCATAATCGATGCTGGGTTCTTGGCGCGAGGTTTGGTGATGCGCGATAACTTTGGCGGCGCGAATCAACACCCTTAGGCTCATACGGCGGTCCGTTCGGCGACGGAGTTCTAGTTCCAATACTGCCGACAGAAGCGGTGCGTTGAATTCCTCACCTTGCAAATTGCCGCGCAATACTACCGCGCCGACTTGCCAATCGAGCTGCGCGGTGAATACCCCCTCGGGGAGCTGATAGCGGACCCTGTGGCGCGGAGTCTTACCGGCATCGATGAGCTCGATCTGGGGCATACCGGTGACGCTAGCGAGGGTCGTTAGTAGAAGCCATGTAGCAATCATGGCTCGATCTCACATACGGTAACGGCATCCGGGCAACAGTCGCCCGAGCGAGTGCATTCATCCTCGCAGGAGCATCGCATCGCATCATTCTCGGCAACGTCACCACAATGGCCGGTGCAAGAGGGCGCACAAGCGGTGGCAAAGTCGCTACAACACGGCTTGACAGGGTCCTTAGCGCAACCTAGATCGCATTTTCCTGTGCAGGATTGAGTGCTATCGTTATCGGTCGCGGTAAGCGCAGCGGTCGCAGTTCCTGTGCCGGGACCAGTGATCGAGGTCATATTCACCCAGGCATTGCAAGTCCCCGGGTCCAACGTTGATGTCGCGGGTGGATCGCATTGGCGATCATCGCTGGGATCTCCCGGATCAAGGTAGCGTTGGCAGTTGACAATCGACCGCTCCCACGAGGCAATAAAGTCCTCGGCGCTGCGGTAGAGAAATCGCATCCGCTCACGCAACGCATTGCGGTTGTCTTGACTCGTGTCAGATCTGACCGCACCATTGACGACGTCCTGCAAAAAATCGGGAATCAACCCGTAGTTGACGAGGCCAAGTTCGTTAAAGTCAAAGCCGTGATAACTCGCCTTCCATAAGATGTTACCGACGAGCTCGATTGGCAGCGGTCCAGCATCCGTGCGAATGCGCATCAGTGGTAGTTCACTGTCAGGATCTGACAACCAATAGCGCTCGGACGAGCCGGGCCGCGGGACGATGTCGTAGCGCACCGCGTTTTGCTCGCTCCACTGTTGGTTGCGTTGGTCGTCATCAGAATCATAGCGCTGACAGCCAGCGAAGCCAAATCGGGGACCGGTTTGCGCCGCATAACCGTTCATGTCGGTGCCCAATGCAATGCCGCGCAGGCCCCAATAGTCCGGCAACATGCCGCGCTGCTCCATCAGTGGAACTCCCGTGTCGCGAATGGTCTCCATCACGTCAACGCCATACGAATACCCTTGGGTGAAGTTTTTACTCGATCCCACGCAATTGCTGCGCACACCTGAGGACGGGACTCCGCCGACAGCGGTAAAACCCGTACCAAGTCCGACCATTCCTCCGGATGCAACGATGCGCATGTATTGACTTTGGCTCACGTCGCGCTCGCTAGCCCAAAGCTCGGGGATATCGGGTGCTTCGTCACGACTGGGCCTAATTGTGCGAAATGTACCGTGCGTGGCAACAACTGGGTACGCGCTACGCTGACATTCAGGGGTCAAGAATGACACATCATCTGCACCGGTACATCCGCTTGCCGCATTCCAAATTAGCCCGCTTGTGCCCGAGGTGGACCCTATGATGTCCGCAACCGTTTTTTCACCCGCGTGGGTTACATCGACAATCACCCCGTGCTTCATGAGTTCGGTCACGTAACTGACCCCTGCCACCTGCAGGCCGCGCGCGTTGCGGTGGCCATAGAGCCAGTTTGCATCGGTATCGTCCCGGGAGTAGTTAGCGTAGCGTGGGTGGTTTGTCAGATCAAAGTCTTTTTCCAGTTCCACGTGCAAGTGATCTTGAGTGCTATGCAAAAGGGTTTCTACCAAGACCGCGCGTTGCGGGGCATTGCTAAGGTCAGGGAAGAACCGAAACGAAATGCATTCGCTATCGTGAGGGTTAAACCCCGAATCGTCCGGATCATATTGTGGACATCCTTCTTCGATGTCAAAATAGTTTGTCGGCGTATGCTTCATGAGATCCCACCGATCGACAACACCGTCAAAGTCGGTGTCCCCAGTCCAAAATGGATCGAACACATTGATGAGGCCGTCACCATCATGGTCTTGGTGGAGATCGTCGCCGTCGTAGTGGCCATGGTTGAGCCGATCCCAAGTGAGTTGGCAGCGAGCTGTACCAGTCGGGACGCCGGTCGGTGTGCCGTCGACAAATCCGGCACTATCGAGGTCATCGGGTTCGTAGGCAAACCATTTAAAATGGCGGCGACGCCACTGGTCAGTTGCGCTCAGATGCCCGGCTGGGTCGTCCGAACGTAGGCAGTGACCACCGACCATATTGTGCGTCAAATCCATAGCATCGTTGTAGATGTTAAACAAGTCGGTGGACACTGCTGCGCCACCAAGCGAGTTGTCTACCAGATGCACTGGGCTAAACTTTCGCACGCCCAAATCCCGCATCCAGCGAATCTCTTCGGCCACGTCGGCAAACCCACGCAATCCCCCATGAGTATCGAGCTCGCTGCCGATAACGATCGCCAACTTGCCATCGGCGATAATGTCACGCGCTTGCTGGGGAGTAAACGCCACTTGTGCAAACTCAGAAACGTCCTCAAGGTTGGCGAGCTTGAGCGTTGCGCACACCTGACTCTGCACGTGGGACCGTCCATCGCGGGTGTAGCCATAAGCAGTTTTGTGCCCGGTGGAGCGAGAAATAAGCGGCCCGGTGCCACTGTTGTAGTCGCTGTCTGTGGCGACAAAGTTGCGTGGGGTGGTGACCCAATTGGATAGTAGCACTTCGATCGTCGGAGACCAAACCACGTCGGTCACCATCAGGCGTAGACCACCCTGCCAAGCACGGCGAACCCAAGTATAAAACATTTGCTGGAGCGTAAGCGTAAAGAAAGGAAAGGGCGTCAACTGGTAAGCGGTACCTGTATGACCGTTGTTACCGTGCCTGTTATTGGAGGTTTCAGATCCGTCTTTGGCATTCATGGTCGCCAACACGAGCCCCGCGGCGCCGTGAGTGCGAACGCGATGGGTACCGCTACTATCAGTGCCCGAGTGACCCTGGCGATCGCAGATTGGAATCGCGTTTTGCAACCGAGCGGATTCGGTGTCGCCGCTCGCCCACGGGCTTCCCCACAAAGCCGGCAGTACCGTCCGCAGCGCCTCACTGGTGGTCCAATTGCCGGCTGCGTTGTTGACGTGAAACGGGCGGGCACCGTTGGATATATGACTGAGCCAGTGCGCGTGCAAATCAGCATACCCCCACAGTGGGGCCGGTATCGTGACATCTGGCCCCACCGCTCCGTAGGGCGGCGGCAACAGATCTGCGCGCGAAGACACCATGATGCGATCGACGTGGATGCCGCTATCGGCGGCGTTGATGGTGACTGTGGCGACTGTCTCGGGACGACGACACACGAACGGACCAACCCCAAATCCCGAGCAGTCATGGGCCCAGGTGTCCCAGATCACTTGGCGCATTTGCTGGCCTTCGGGGACCGCAAGGGCGTTTGTCCGCCGGCCGGTGGGAGGACCGGACTCAGGGATATCGGCGATGCTGTCATATTCGTAGACCTGCAACGTTTGGGGAACAGGAAATGGCGGACATTCGGGGCCGCCGACCGTGCCTCGCGGACACCCCTCTATCCAAGTGATCGAAACCGAACCACCAGCAACCCCGCCACCTATGAGAAAGCTAACATAGCGCTGCCTGCTGTTGGGACCAATGACAATCGCGTTGGTCCGATCGTACCCCGGGTCATGCGGGTCCGGGCTGCGGATAGACCCAACGCACCGGGTGGTCATGGCCCCCCATGGATCAACGAGCCGCGGACGGTCATCGCGGCTTCCCCACCACTGATTGTGCACCCCAGCGGAAATCCCGATTGGGTAAGGTGCGCGTAAGTAGTCACCGCCCAAATGGTCGTCTTTCCAGCCAAGTGGTTTGACCCGTTGCGCAGATAGATTGTCGCCAATCACAGGGCGACCGCAGTCTGGATCCGAGCCTGGGTCAAACTGAGTCGTCCAACCGTCGGGCAACGCCGCAAACTCGGTCATCGAAACCGGGTCGAACTCGCGGGCATCAAACTCTTGGACATAACTGGGCTGCGCAACAGCGGTCAATGGGATCCCCAGACCCAAGACAATCACACTTGCGCTTAAAGCGATTTGTGAGTGGAGATTCCAATTGATTTTAGAGGTAAGGCGGTTTGATCGAATCATGACTCTTCCTCCGTTCGTTTGTGTCCAACTTCGTTCACCTGCCTACTTAGAGCATCGATCAACTTGAATTCGCCCCAAACACGTTGTTTCGGCGCCTTTTGGATGGGCTCGTTGCTGCGCTCCGCACAATACCTCAGTATTGTTGTGGTGCTCGCGCCTCACGCATCCAAAATTCACTCGATACACCGCGTTTGATAGCAAATTCAACCTGGTCGATGCTCTAGGGTTGCAGAAATAGGGATGACTGCATAGTGCAAGTTTTTTTGCCCCTTTCATGATGGACGCGGCAACTCGACAGTCACCCGGGCACCTCCGCAATCTCCGGTCCCACGATCGACCTTTCCGCCACTCGCTTGGGCAATGCCGGCAACAAGGTAAAGGCCGAGTCCTGAGCCTTTGTCCTTACTGGTGGGACATTGCGACAGCGGCTGGTTAAGAACCTCTGCAGCGAATCCCGGACCATTATCCGCAATCACAAGAGCGTCCTTGCGATCGTCGATCTGTTGGATGTACACCCAAACTTTGGTCGCTCGTCGATGACCGTCGCCTTCACAGGCGTTAACGAGCAAGTTTAAAAGAATTCGCTGCAAACTGCTGTCCCCGCCCGCCAGCCATAGGGTGACATTGTCACTAATATTAACTTCAAACAAAACATCAGGAAACCGACGTTGCAGGATCGGCAACACGGTGCGCAGAATCGCGGTTGCATCGACTTGTGCGGGTTCGTCAATTGCCACTTTCTGCCCGTATGCGCGCTGCCGAGACTCTTGGACAAAGTCGTTTACGTGCGCCAAATCCTCATTGAGACGGGTGGCAATGTCGTTCACTTCCCGGCTCAGTGGGGTGCGGTTGATTTGTCGAGCGAGCAGCGCGGCGCTCAAGCTGGCGGAGCTCAACAGCGTGCGGACATCGTGCTGGTCCTTGAGGATGACATCAAGCGATTGGCGCGCACGCTCGGACTTGGCCGCCGCCATCGCGCTTTTTTCAACCAATCGGCGAGTGCGACCCGCCATGACGATTGCAATGACGGTAAAACTGACCATGAGAATCGCTGCTAAACCAAGGTCTTCGCTGTATAGGGGCCGGGGCCCCGAAACAATATAATCCGTCGTGTTCAAGATGCCAAACGAAAGTAAATTGCACGCTGAGCCGATCACCGCGACGCGAACTGACAAACGCAAGCCAGTAGACAGTGTGACAAACATAAGCGCAACGAGATCCGGCATGAGCACCAATCCCTGGTACCCGGGCCACGGCCACAGCGTATTAGGCAAAAGTGCGCAAAAACACACTACCGCGTCGAGAATGACCGACAGTGTGAAGAATCCGAATCGACAGGTGGCCGCGCCTTGACCAAACGATTTCCCATACAGAAAAGCCAATCGCCACAAAAATCGCTGGTGTTTCGATCCATGCCTTAGGCGGAATGCCAGTCGTGCTCCATACCCCTCCTAACCAAACAAAACGCACGAAAATAATACTGCAAAACACGATTCGAGCTGCCGAAACAAATAGCTCGCCACGGCTCACGGTCTCCGCGATCAGATAGCTGGCGAGCTTGCGCGGCTCCTGCGGGACCGCGCGCCGAAGAATGTCACGTTCTGCCCGCACCCCGTCCACTGGCTCCCTTGTGCGCAAATATTTTCACACTTGCGAATACAACCATTGTTTCCGACGATCGAGAAAACCAATGGGAATTCGTCATGACGAACCGAATCGTGGCACAGCAACTTATGCGTGTCGATATCAGGGAAGAATTGTCGCCCAAATGGGGTAATCTAATAGTAAGATGGAGCACCCTCGCACAAAATCAGACGACATGATACCTATGCATTAGATACGATGTCGTCCCGCGAAATCATAGCAACCCTGATTGTAGAAGACGACCCAAGGCTTCAGCAGACCCTACAAGCGGCGCTCGCCGATCGAGTCGGTCAGATTCACACCGCCAACGGCGTTGCCCAAGCGCAGTCGATTCTCAGCGATCGGCAATTCGATCTGGTACTACTCGACGTAGCACTACCAGACGGCGATGCATTTGATGTCCTTAAAAATATTACCGCGCACACCCCGATGCCGGTAGTGATTGCGATGAGCGGAACAGCGAGCCCAGATGAGTCCTTTCGACTAGCCCAGCTCGGCGTCCGTGGCTACCTCGCCAAGCCCCTGGCGCTCGATAAGCTAGAGCAAGCCATTGATGCATCCATGACCGATGCGCCGAATCTTGAAATACACGTCCGCAGCGCAGTCGGCCATGTCCCAATCAAGGATCTCGAAGATGAGGTCCGCCGGACCATGGTACACGAGGCACTCGCTCGAACAGGCGGCAGCAAAAAAGCAGCCGCCGCGATTGCTGTCAATCTCACGACAGCTTTTGCAATACATCCTACGCACTGACGACGACAACTGAATGCTGGCCACCTTGTCGTCACCTCAGGGTCGAAACATCATGATGTTTTTCCTATGCGCTTGATGTCAAGATCTTCGTCCGCAATGCTGATGCCTTGATCGCGTGGGGCGTCATGGGGCAAAAAAATTTGCACTTGCGAGCCAAGCTAGACCCCGTTAGCGTTTACAAAAGACTTCACCATCGGGTTTTCGCCAGGAACCATTTTCCCTGCATTCGACGGCTAGAACAGGAGGTTCGCGATGCACTTCGTACACTTCAATGATCAATGTGTCAGTCTCGTAGCCACGAGTGCAATCAGTGTGCTTTTTGCAACCGGCTGCGCGGACACTGGTGAGACAAGTATCACCATGAGCGGCGCACAGCCCGCTACTCAGCACAACATGAATGGGTACTTGGAAATGACCGACGAAGTTCACAGTACGCCCGTGTGTGGCAAGGATGGGGAGCAGGTTGAAGGTCAGCGTTGGGCACCATGCGCCGCCCTCGACCAGACCTGCAGCCGGGGCGTTTTCGACATGGAGCAGCATTGCTGCTTTGTCGAGATTTTGCCTGCCGGAAGCGGGTGCACCGGAGGCATCTGTGGCAAAAATGGCGAGTGTATTCCAGATTTGGACCGCGACCATGATGACGTCCCCGACGAACAAGATCCAGTCATCGGCAGTTATAGCTGGATCGACACCAATGGTCCCGCCGCCGGTATCTGGTACGCAGATGGTTCCTTAGAGCTTCGCCTTGACGGGAAAAAAGTCGCCGTCTTGCCCACCGATAACTCTCTCGATCTCAGCTTGGTGAAACTACGTCAGCCACCAAGAGATCACGAGCTGACGGCGCTGTGGATTGAAAGTCCTACCGTTGTTCGCGAAATTTGGCTAACCGAAGGATCCGATAAACCAGCGTCCGACGCAGTCTGCTTCGTAACGGCAAACCAACGTGACGCGGTCAAACTCGCAACCGATTGCAGTGACCCTGTCAGCCAGCGAATTGAGTGTCCAGGGAATTTCGACGATTTTCGTTGCCGCATCGAGGATAGCTTCCGGGTGCTGAGCGGTCCAGATATCGAGTTCGCGTGGCTTCCCATTCATGGCATTGTCGCCGATGTGAGATTCTTGGAGGGTTTGATCCCCCTGGACTGTCCCCTGGCGATGGTGTCCTAACGGCTGCGGGTTTCGCGTGACCTTTGAATATTGTAACGGTCAGGATGACGACGGCGATGGCTTGGTGGACAATGGCCACGGCCTGTGCGACGATCACATTCCCTGCACCGTAGACGGATGTGAGGACGGACGTTGCTTCCACAGGAGAAGTCCGACAGGATGTGACGATGGTGCCGCCTGTACCATCGACCATCTGTGGTGAGATTCCCATTGCCACCGATCCAAACCACAGAATCCAGGGGCCAAATGAAAACGGCTGTTGGAAAATCTTGCGGGACGACTACTGCACAGATACCTGGGACGGTTGCTCGTGCAACGGCAGCGAACAGTGCCAACCAGACGGGCAAGGAGCGGCGTTAGCAGAGACCCATGGGTGCATACCTGGTCCCAGGTTGGATTATCCGTGTGAGCGAAACGGAGGCGATGGCGATGGCTGCACCGTTGAGAACTGCTGCGAGTCGTGGAACCCATTGGGGTTGCCGCGCGCATCGTATCCTTGCAGAACAAGGACGCAGCGCCGATTACCAAAATCTGTGTCAAGCATTCCCTACCACACCCGCTACGAGCACGACCGGTGAACAGGTTGCTTGCGTGAACGACCCATTCAGATACGCAGGTCGTGAGCGGGGAGACTTCTGCCAAGACGACAATCCATGCACTCGTGACTTCTGTGACTCACCCGAGGGGACATGCAGATATGCTCCGCTTAGTGGGCTTCAAGAGGATTGCTCAGGCGTGGTCCAGCGCGGCTGCGGGCAGCTCACCTGCATTGAGGGCATATGTTCCGCCATCGCGCATACACCAGACGAAAGCGACCCCGCCGATTGCCATAGCTGGGCACCGCTGGCCAATGGAGGTCAATGGTTTTCTTCCTGCTTTAGAAACGAATGCAACGCGCGCCATGAGTGCGTCCAGACCCCTGTGCCCGCAGAGTGTGACGATGGTCAGTTTTGCGATGGGCAAGAGACTTGCAGCCTTGATCACATGATCACATCGCGAATTGGTGTCCTTTCCCAGGGGATTGTGAACTAGCTAACCAAGCAATAGCCAACCCAGGAGAGGCCGGGTGCGGAGAGGCAACTGCCGTCCCGTGTGCTGACGGTGTGACCTGCACCATCGATGAATGCAACGAGTTGACGGATACCTGCGGGTGCGCATATCCCCGACCATCGATTCTGTCATCAGGACAACGGTGTCGGTCATAACGCCTGCATGCCCCGTTTCGAATGTCGTACAACGCCCGTCTGCGATGTAACGTCATGCGAATTGCCGCCCAATGGCTGTGTGCCCCTTCCCCCGGGAGCCACACCGTGCGAGGACGGCATTGCTTGCACTGTTGATGAGTGCATTTGTATAGACGAGTTTTGCACTATCCATGAGTGCAGCCATCGTTTTGACGCCTTGGCTTGCACCGGCCCTTAAGATAATACATGAAATCGCAACTCTGTTGCGTTCGATTTGCTAGTCACAATCCATCTCGTGGATAGCGCCAAGCTTTTCTTCGACAGCTGCATCCGTAGTAAGACGCTTGGCAAGCGCCCAGATGTCCCTTGCGGCATCTAGACCTGCTTTGAGTTTGGTTCGACCTACTACGCAAAGGTCATCTCTACTCGGCGATCCATCGAAACCAACAGAGCGCAGTCGGTAGGATGCAAGTTTCCACCGACCACGAACTTGGTAGTCCAAGACTTGTCCAAATGAATCTATAACGTCACCGGATTCATTGGTTGGTAGCTTGTTCCCCGGCAACGAGGACATATTGAGACGAGCATCTACAGGCCTGGGGTAGCCGCCCTTACTCTTGTAGTGGGTTTCAATGGCAGCTTGTCCTCTTGTCAGCAATGCGGCTGTTTTCATTTCCTTTGGGAAAACAAATATCCCGATAAAAAGCCAGAGCAGCAGTATCCCGAGAGTGAATCCGGCAATTGTTCCCCAAAATACGGGGTGCTTCCGACTCGCAAAAAAACGATAATAAACCCTTGCCAACCAGAATCCTCCCTCTCCGACCCCCTCACCCAAGTCACCAACAACATCAGCATCCATCTCTCCACCAAACAATCCGGCGACTACAAAAAAGCAGACAAGGAATCCAATAGCTGCAGCAACGATCAGGATGGGAAAAAACGCAAACACCAGCAATGACAAGAGTGCATCGTGAGCGACTTCACGAAGACCCGTCAGCCACGCGACTACGATTACAACAATTGCCGCGACCACAGCCGACAACACAAAAACTTTATTCTTCGCTATATGCATCTGCAGCTACTGTAGGCCAATCCGCCGCGTGTCCAAATGTAAAGAATAGCATATCAGAAAAATGGGGAGCTGGGTATTACGATACTGCGTTGTAGATCAAGCTGACATGATTCCATCAGTTACAAGACTGACGACCAACTTGGAAGCGAAGAACAACTCGTATGTCATTTACTTTGATCAGCAAGCGTCTGAAGGCGCTCTATTTCCCCTCTTGAGTGTCACCTCTCGGACTACGGATTCTGGGTAGCGGAACGCCAACATCCAAAGGCCAAAAACGAGAAAACCGAGCAAGAATGCGACACCGATGATATCGATAAGTCTCGGATCTGGGTCGCCATCAAACCGAAGTAGTTCGGGCACGAAGAACCACTTGAACAATCCCAAGATGATTTGTAGTTCGATCGCGACTCCCAGTCCAACACTACTCTCTGCTGAAACGAACAGGTTATATCGCCGCAGGAAACGCATCCACAGCACCACTGCTCCCACGGACAGGACGAGTTCCATATAGGTCAACCCGACCCCGAGCAACCATTCGCCGTTATGAACACCGCGTGCTGATGGGATGAGCACCAGAACAATGGCCAAGGCAAAAACAAGAATCCAGCCAACGTTTTTCCGGTGCTTGGTCACCTCTTAAGGGTGAAGAACTTAATGGTTCCTTGCAAGAAGTAACGACAACGGCTCGTCAGACAATAAACACCGTTCGTCAAATCAACAGTCCCGCTTACACCAACGGCTCGTAGGCAAATAGTCCCGGCTCGTCAGAACCGTGTGACTAGCAGCGTTTTTTGATCCTAGGCTCTCAATAGTTGATGGGACAAAACATGAAGCAACAAAAGTATTTCGACATCCCGAGTCTTGGCAGGAGTCTAGCGGCATTGCGACTGATGGCATGTGTCTCCTCTCGGATCCTTCACTACATTGGGACGATTCTGCTGATTCTGCTGTTCGCCCGGTGTGACGACAACTTCGATGACTTCAATGTGGTTACCGATTTCCGACTTCTGGCGATGCAGGCCGACCCGCCGGCACTCCGCGAGGGGGAAACGACAACGTTGCGCGCGCTTGTGAGCGACACGAGCGCTACATATCATTGGAGTTGGTGCCCGATTCCCGGGGACTCCGATGCCGGATTCCCATGTGTCTTGACGCATGGGGAGTTGCAAGCAATCGTGGACGAGGAACTAGGCGAGGGAGCCATCACCGTTCCATCCTTTCATCTGGGCAGCGAACCTACAGCTATCTTCGACTACTCTTTTCCGCCAGAACTTCTCGCCGGTGCTTGTGCGATCCTCAGTGAAATAGATTTGCCAGACATTGCACCGGCACCACGCTGCGCGAGTGGAACCTTTCCCATCGTTATCAAGCTTACCGTAAACAAAGATGGCAAAACAATTACCGGGGTTCACGATTTGCTGCTGCGATACGCGGAAGGCACTCCGACGAACAATATTCCGGTAATGGATGGACTTTCGCTTATCGTCAATGGCGAGCGAAAAGAAATCCCAGATGGTGGCGGCCAAACGTTAACGCGTGGCACAGAACACGAACTGTTGATCTCGGTGGGCGAGACGGCTTCTGAATCTTACAGCCGCGAGCGGGATGGTGGGGTTGAAGTCCTCCGTGAGAATCTCACGGCAACCTGGTTTATTGAGGGCGGAGAAACTGAAAAACGACGCACGTCGTTTATCGCTGGCGAAAAGCCAATGGCCGATCTGGTCACCAACAAGTGGAAGACCCCAACCGAAAACGAATTTCCTCGCAATGACATGCGGGTGTTTGTCGTACTTCGTGACAATCGCGGGGGAATTAGCTGGCTGCAACGAAACATCGTATTGGAGAATCGATAATGCGGCCGCTACAGATCTACATTGTCATCGCGATTGGGATCATTTTCGCTCAGACTGTGTTTGCCCAGCCAGAACCATCGACCAAAAAAGCACCCGAGAATCATTCTCCCGTTCCAGGGGCACACACTCCGACAGGATCGTCTACCGATGAGGTCACGCCACCCAAACTCATCAAAGATATCCGGGCGCAATACCCCGACAGTGCTCTGACTGCTCGGGTTGGTGCACGAATCGTTATCAAACTTGTTATCGGAATATCCGGCAACGTAGACAGCGCTCAAATTGTTGACACGTTGGTCACCGCCGAGGACGGCGCAATACAGTCAGGAGATATACATCAATTTGGCAAAGCCGCCCTGGCCGCCGCACACAAACTTGAGTTTAATGCTGCCAGGCTGAAGGAGCAGCCCGTGAAGGTAGAGATTAACTACACATTCCACTTTAAACTTCCCACGCCAGATTCTGTGCAGAAATCCACCAAGGACGCGGAAAATCGCACCGCCAAACCTACCCAATCTAGATCTGCAAACTTTGTGGGTCGCCTGGTCGAACGCGGTACCCGAGCGAGTCTCGCCGGGATGGTCGTCACAGTGTATCGCCGTTCTCAGGGCGAAGATGTCACTGCCTTCGAAGCGACATCTGACATCAGTGGGCGTTTCAAGTTCTACAACCTGACACCCGGCACCTGGCAGGTTCGTGTCGCCCCTGATGGCTACTATCGATTTGAAACCAGCGAAATTGTCAAAGCAAAACAACTCATCCAAACGAGCTACTACATAGAGCGCAAGTCGTACAATCCCTACGATGTTTTGGTGGAAGCCGCGCGACCACACAAAGAAGTAACTCGGCGGACTTTAACCAGTGCCGAAATCGCTACGGTTCCCGGCACACTTGGAGATCCCATTTTGGTGGTTGAGAATCTGCCCGGTGTTGCGCGTGCATCCACAGGTTCCGGCGAACTCATTGTCCGCGGTTCTGGCCCCGAAGATACCGGTGTTTTTGTTGATGGCATCAACGTTCCACTGATTTACCATTTTGGTGGGCTCAAAAGCATACTCCCAAACAACGTCCTTGATAGCATTGATTTCTACCCGGGGAATTTCTCGGTGCAGTATGGGCGCGCACTGGGGGGTGTACTGGACGCTCATATCAAGCGTATCGCCCCCGACCGCCATCATGGAAGTGTGGATATCGGTACGCTCGATACTTCATTGTATCTCGAGTTTCCACTTGGCGACAACGCTGCCATTGCTGTCGCGGGGCGTCGCAGCTACATCGACTTTATACTCGATGCCGTTATCCCCAGCGACTCCAACATTGGCTTGATTAACGCACCGCGATACTATGACTACCAAATTCTTGGAAACTGGCGCCCTAAGTCCTCTCATGATTTCCGCGTCCTATTTTTTGGATCGGACGACAAATTCAAACTGCTTTTCAAAGATCCGACCGATGACATTGGCATTGGCGTCTCTTCAGGAAACGCATCGGCAGACACCCAATTTCAGCGCCTCACTGCCGAGTATCGCTATGTTCCTAACAAGTCATTTCAAAACCGTCTCAAACTTGCCGTTGGCCGCGATGCGTTTGAGCTCGATCTATTCGGCGATCTAACAGTAGACGTCACCCAGTGGCAATTTCAAGCGCGTGACACCGCGACCTTACGATTGAATAAGCACGTGCAACTCAACGCTGGGGTGGATGCATTGCTGCTATCGCTAGATGGTGATGTAAACGCACCCATCGACCCAACAGAGGGCGAAACAGAATCAGACTTCGACCCCGACGATTTTGTCGCCACATCGTTTAACAACAAAAGGGGACTATCCATCGCTCCATTCCTTGAGGCTGAGCTGACCCTCGGCCCCTTACGTCTGGTTCCTGGGCTTCGCCTTGACTACTACAGCGTCGCCAAAACAATCACCTTCGACCCACGTTTTGTCGCTCGTTATGAAGTTGGGGACTGGGCGTTGAAAGCAGGAGCCGGCATTGTCCACCAAGAAGCACCTATCGAGCAGGCTGAAAAAAACTTGGGGAACCCAGATCTAGAGGTCCAACGCGGCATTCAGTACTCGGTTGGTGCCGAATGGAGACCTCTAGACCATCTTTCTATCGACGCTACCTTGTTCTACAAAGATTTGAACAACCTTATCGCAAGCACAAACGACCTCGTATTGCGGGATGGTCAAATGGTTCGCAAGAATTTTGACAATAGTGGCAGTGGTCGTGTCTATGGCGCCGAAGTATTTCTTCGTCATCAATTTGCCAATAACTTTCGCGGTTGGCTATCCTACACCCTAAGCCGCGCGCGGCGCAGGGATCGTGGGTCATCGCAGTCACGTCCGTTTGATCACGACCAAACCCATATTTTTGCTGCGGTTGGTTCCTACCGCTTGCCGCGAAATTGGGAGATCGGACTACGTTGGCGGCTCGTCACTGGCGGTCCAACAACCCCAGTGATCGGAAGCATCTTTGACAATACCAAGGACGCCTATCTCCCCATTCTTGGCGAAACAAACACAGACCGATTGTCCACTTTTCATCAACTGGATCTACGTGTCGACAAGACCTGGGTGTTTCGCACCTGGCAATTATCCGCATATCTCAGTGTCATCAACACCTATAATCGCAGGAATGTCGAAGACATCGAGTACAATTTTGATTTTAGCGAAAAGGGCGGTGTCGCCGGGTTGCCCATAGTCCCGATTTTTGGCGTGAAAGGAAAATGGTAGGTCACTATCGTTTCTAAAGTCTGGCCCTAGACAATTGGATTTCAATGCTCGCTTCGCCTTAGATCGCGTGTACGCAAGAGTATAGGGCGCCAGTGGTGTCAAGAACATCGCAAGGATGATTACGATCGACAACCACCCCTTGCGTTAAGTGCTACAGTGAAGTTAACGCTCCGACACATATTTCCCGTTAGGATTGCGATAATGTAGGCAATGTCTTTTGTCACGCTTCATCTGTACCTTACTGGAGTGTTCTGGGGTCCAGTTGTAATAATCCGGTCGCATCAGTCAAAACACAGCGCAAGAAAAAAGAGGACCGCCAGAAAGGTCGCTGACAGAGAGCGATGACGGTAGAATGGTCAACAGACTAAAGGTCATTGCTCTTGTCGGCCATTAGCAAAACAGACATCAAAACATTTTGCATATCTCTTGATTATGTGAGGCTCAGACCTATGTACCCGCCTACCCCTTGTTTCCATTGGCTTACCAATTTACAAAAAAAGTACAGTCTATGCATCGCAGCGATTGTGTTCATCTGCGTGACGCATGTGCATACCGCGCAAGCCAATAGTCCCAATTGGATCATCGAGAACGACGGCTCACGTGGCCGCTACCATCTCGATGCGATGCTAGGGTTTGATTATGATGTCGACACTGTAGTCCCCGGCATTTGGTATGGAATTCCCGTTCTACCTGGAGGACTTGTTCCCATCAACGATTCCTTCGAAATTGAACTCGGAGGGTTCGTTGGAATTGGTGACGCAAACTACTTGCTGCCTGCGGGCGGTGTCCGTTGGAGCTTTCATTTCCTAACAAGTTGGGACATGTTTTTGACGCTCAAAGCAGGCTATCTTCTCGTCGACGGTGATGGAGACAAATTTAGGTTAGGCGGCTCCCTCGGTGGCGATTGGTATTTCAGTGAACGAATGGGATTGCGCATCGAAACAAGCAGCTTTGGCCGCCGCACTAGCTTTCTCATGCTCGGACTTGTCTTCGCGCTATAAACGACTACGATCGCCTGTGTTAGCTCTATCTGCCCGATTGGCTCCTGATCAAGACTTCTGAATTTCCAGCGGGCCCCAACCTTTTGAAACCAATCCGCTTTCGGGTCCTTGCGCGATTGTTCCAAAATGCGTCTCATGCATTACCCAGACAACTTCAACCTTCAAGACAGCGTAATCGAGCCCCTGAGGCAAGGGAAAGTCTATACCGTATAGCGACACGACGTAGCCAGCAATCGACTACTCAAGCGTCCTCTCGTCTGTACCTCCCCAAATCAACATCTCTTAAACTGGTGAGCCCGCCCCCCAAAAGACTGTGCGCCCCCCACAAGTATGATGACTACCGTCACGCAACCAAAGCCAAACCGCTGTAGGAACGCCTCGTATTGTAGCGAAGCCAACGCTCCGACTGCGGTGTAAAACTTGCATGACACTCTGCAAGATGTCTACTCGAAAAAAACAATGGACTGTTCTAACCACTAGCTTGGGGATTGTGACCGGGATCGTGGCCAGTGTGGTCGTGACGGTCACATCGATGCTCGTGTGGGAGCTAGGCGCAGATGCACAGACACCGGCTCAAAGCATCCTATTTCTTGTTCCCCTACTCACAGCAGTCATCGCGTCCATGATATCGCTGCGCTTTCTCCCCTATCAATGGAAGCGTTACAAAACAATGTTTTGGATCACGGTTCCTGGAGTGATTTCTTTTCTAATCGCAATCTCTTCCTGGACTACAATCGCTACCCACATCGCAACTGTGGCGACCATAAGCGATATATGGCGGCTGGCGGCGATGCTCATCACTCCCAACTGGAAACTACTGGGGCAAATTGTTCCCTTCTTTGCCGACCAAGGACACTTGATCGGAACAGCCTCATTTACACTTGCACAGGGATCGACTTTCTTGCTGATTTTGATGGTCGCGACGACAAAACGTTTACCTCTCAACCGATGCCGCAACTGCGGTCACCAATGCCCAATTCAACAAGATGTCAGTCGCGTCGCAATCACAAGCACCAAGCGGTTGGCGACCGACATTGCTCGAAGAGATTGGTCGAATATTCGAAACCTAGGGGCTCCGCGAGGAAGTTCTTGGTTTCGGTTCGACGTCGCTAGTTGCAAAGGATGTGGTAAAGGTTTTTTCCTATCCGTGTTTCGACGGGAAACAGGGCAACTCCAGAAAGTAGTCGACAGCCTGGAGGTTACTGCGGACGACATTCGGACGGTGCGTGGCTTATCAAAACATGACAATATCCGCACCTCATTGGTCGCTGCAAAAATCGACACTACGATTCCAAGCCTCAGAGATCGTGACGATATCACAAATCCTAACCTTGCCTTCGCAACCGCCCTTGCTCACACTGGCCAGGCCAATCTTCCCACCCCCCGATTGCAAACCGTCCACTAGAACTCCATCCCGACCGTCATACCAGACATACATAATCCCACACATTTGTCGCCAGCGACGCTCACTAACGCGGTTCGTGAATGGCTGAGATTTGGCAACCTGCACGCGATCAAATTTGTTCGCAATCGGCGAAAAGTTTACTCGATAGCGATGTGCTTCGTCCACGAATCGCGACATACTTAGGATGTGATATCGCGTACAGCCATCATCGTTTTACTCATCGTCGCATCCTGTGGGGATACCCAACGTGTCGATTTTGGCATCGAGGAACGCCCTGACAATACAACCTGTTTGGCGACATTGCGACCACCAGGGAGCGGTTCTATTGCCCTACAAACCGCATTTCCTAACGTATCAGGTCTAACAACATTGACCGACATGCGTTTGGGTCCAATTCCTGGCGGTGCCCTGTACTGGTTTGCTGCATCGCAGAACGGAACCATCGTCGCCTTCCCAAAGGATCATTCCGGCCCTCCGTACGCCGTATTGACAGCATCGGATCTTCCCAACTTTAAAGCAGATCAAAATGAGCGCGGCTTGTTGGGGATTGCCCTCGATCCCGATTACCCAAATGCAAGCTCCCCTAACATCGTACGACTATTTGTCAACTACACAGGCGAAATCGGTTCGGTCACATATTCTTATCTGTCTCGCGTAAACATCGTGGTCTCGGCGGGGGGAACAGTATTCACACGACAAGCACCACTCGCACAAAACCCAAAAAATCTCATTCGCGTCCGCCAGCCGGCCAATAACCACAACGGGGGTGCTCTACAGTTCGGCAACGACGGATTTCTTTATGCCACCCTTGGAGATGGGGGAAGCGGAAACGACCCC
>CBDCWZ010000120.1:0-83276 GCA_965223575.1 Kofleriaceae bacterium | reverse complement strand
GCGGACGCGGGGACACAAAAGTCTCGAGCACGTGATGACCCAGATGTGGATCCATTTTGGCAAGCAGGGGACACCATACCCAGACAATCTCGAACCTTTGTTTAGCGAGTACGCGGGGATTCAGCTTGACGATTTGTTTTCCACTCAGATCAGCGGGGTGCAAGATCCAGATTTAGAATCTGATCTCAAACGAGTTGGTCTTGTACTGCAAACAAAAGAGCAGGGGCAGCCCTGGCTTGGCATTGTGTGCAAACCCGGGACGATTCAGGTTGCATCTGTGTTGTCGGGGGGACCGGGACAGCGGCATTTGCAGCCCAACGATGAAATTATCGCCATCGACGAACTCCGGACGAAGAGCAGAGGATCTCTGCGCGATCGACTCGCGACTCGAGAGACTGGAGATTTGATGCGAGTGACCGTATGGCGAAAAAGCCATCTGGTTACGGTTCCGATCCAACTCCAAGAATCGCCGCCGCGCGGATACGAGATCTGGGGCAATAAAGACGCAACCAAAGAGCAACAGCAGCGCTACGAAGAATGGTTGGGGCAGCCCCATCCAGGCGACAAAAAGCTCGCGTCAAATAGCGTAAATCGTTGGTTCTAAGAACCCATCTCAAAAACAGCGAGGAGCCCCAGATGCAAGGACGAGTGAGAACCGGAGCGGAGCGTATTTGTATACGAGAGCACCGGAAGCGGAGCGAGGACGCTGCAGATGGGTGCCCGCAGCATTTTTGAGATGGGTTCTAGGCAGTTGAGGTTGCACTGATCCCAACGAATGTGTTTGGCTTCGCTCGTGAAAACCCTAACCGTTCTATGTTTTGCAACCTTCTTGGCAGGTAGTTTGCTATCGTGCAAAAAAGACGAAAAATCAGCAGCTTATCAGCCTGCCCAGGAATGGAACAATCCCCAGGAAGCGCCTAGTGGAACCAACCCCCATGCCGGCAATCCGCACGCACTCCACGGGGGTCAAAACCCCCATACGGCGAACAATCCGCATGCCGCCCCAGATGTCACCAGTCTTGGATTGCCGCCTCCAGACCCCAATCGAACGATTGATACAAGCAAATTCTTACGCGGAACCATTACTGGCGACCAAAAGACAACGCCTTTACTCAAGAGTGGCTCCGTCGTATTTTTGAGCGTCAAGCGCCGTAACCCGGATACCGGACAGGCGATGGGACCGCCCATCGCCGTCGAGAAGCTTACTTTGGCAAAACTCCCGATGCCGTTTGTGCTGACAGAGAAGCAAGCCATGATCAGCGGAACGAAGTTTGTCGGCGACGTGGTGATTACCGCCTGGACCGATCAGGATGCGGACGCAATGACCAAGCAGTCCGGTGATATTTTTGGCAGCGCCAAAGCGACGATCCCTTCTGAGGGGATTCAGATCGTCTTGGACGCCCCAAAGCCCTAATACTACTTGGTCACTTCCGCGTAGACTGCGGATGCACCAAGCGGTCCCTATGCGGTTTACGTCCTCGCTCCCTCGGTCAACGTACATCAAGTACGCCTTGGTCGGTCGCTGTGGGCGCACTCGCATAGGGCCTCGTTTGGCACATTCCTCGCTCCTCCACCGAAGTGACCAAGTAGTACTAAGGGGCTGAGCATAAATAACCTGCGCATTTGGACGCTGATCCATCCCGCTGGGGATCGTTGCTCGTCGGTTGCGTAGAGCGACTATGCGCCCTTCTCGCGCCTTCCCCATCGGGCGCCTCAACGCCCAAATCGACCAACTTATTTATGCTCAGACCCCTCGCTAGGATTGTTTCATACCGACATAAATGGTGTTATAGGGGGCTTGCAATGCCCGACTACACAAAAGTACGAAGCCTACTCAGCCATCGGGTAATCATCGAGTATGATACCGGTGCAACCGTAACGGGATATTTAACAAAATGTCTCCCTGCCGAGGGACCCGTTCAACTGGTCCACATCGCCAACGCTGTCGTTGTCGCAAAAGACGGCGCTGTCTTGGAGCGGAGTCCCGATTTACGGATCTGCCCCAATGCCCTAACAGGGATTCGCGGAGATGAAGGTCCGCGCGGACGAGATTTGTAGAGAAAAATCGACAGCTTTCTGTTGTACCTCGCATGCGGGGTAGCGTCTTCCGTTTGCTGGGATATGCTTGGCGAAGATGGACCTGCCCCCAGACGCAGTCGAAACAAAGACAACGACCCAGAAGCGTTGGGTGCTCGCTTCCGTGATCGCAGGCTTGTTTTTGGTTACGTTAACCGCTGTCGTGATTCTAATCGTCATTGGCACGGAGCAAACGACGCCAGTTCCAGCTCCATCAACACAGGCGACAACATCTGTCCCCCCAAAGCTCGCTTCAGCGCCATCTGATGAACCCGTTGACGCGAGTCCGGCAATTCTCGCGACGATCTCGGGCATTGTCGTGGATGGATGGGGCGAGGGCGTAACCGGCAGTATTGTGACGGCGACCAAACTCCACGACGGCGCGCCCACTCCAGTGGGTACTCTCGGGGTCGTTCCGGGACCGATCCCGCCGATTCCGCCAATACAAAAAGCGTCACAGGCCGGGTCGTCAAGTGCGATAGCAGGGGTTGTTGCCGGTACAGACGGACGGTTTACGCTTCGCGTTGACAGCCCGGCAATCTATCACCTGAGCTCGTTTTACCCGTCTCACTTATCAGCCAGCTTGGGTCCTATCACGGTTGCCCCCGGCGTGCACATTCGCGATGTCATCTTGGTCGCATACCGGCAACCGAATCTCGATGCGGGCGTTGCATCTGCGGATGCCGGCATCGATGCACGGCCGATCACGGGCAGAGTCTTTGACCCAGGTGGGGGCGGCCTTCCCGGTGTTCGCATTCTCGTCGTCAAACCCAAAGACCCTTCGAGCGCCACACTCTCGGACGCGTCAGGTCGGTTTCGGCTCCTGACCGCGCCCAATGCGACGCTTCGCCTGCACCATCCCGACTATCCTGATATCACGGTTTCTACCAAAATCGGCAAGGCGGTCGATGTGAGATTCTCTTACGGCGGCGGACTGGACGGGCAGGTCCGCGATGCACATAGCCTGCAGACGATCGCCGCAGCAAGAGTCATAGCTACGATGGAAACACACAAACGCCGAGCAGCGACAACAGAGAAAGGTGTGTTTATCTTCCCGGCCCTGCGACCGGGGCGGTGGACCATTTCAGTTCGCGCAAAGGGATATACACCCCTGGTTAGCAAAGTGAATATTGCAGCCGGAACAACGCCGGGAGAAATCACCGTCAAGGATCGAAAATTCGAACTATCCAAAGGAGTGTCGGTCCGTGGCATTGTTCGCAATAGTATCGGCGATCGGGTTCCAGGGATTTGGATTCATGTCGGTAAGCGAAAAGCCCGATCGTCCTCGCAAGGGGAATTTTCGTTCGTCGATTTGCCGGCCGGGGAGTTGGTATTCTCGGCCTCAGCAAACGAAGAGCATGGGACTGCCCAGATTACCGTGGATCCCGGTGAGGACATTGGGACTTTGGAAGTTCATCTAAGCCCCCAGTAGCTAGCCCGGATACCTCACGCTCTTCGCGCGTTCTCCCCGTTTATCGCAATAGGTGGTACAGGCCTCCAAAAGATCTCGGTCACAGGCACTGCTAAGCGACAATATCGAGGCGAGTCATGTCATGGGGCAAACCGGGAACCAACCTCTGCCAAGTGGGTAATAGGGAAAAGTTTCCGGCTTGGTCCCCAAGCTCTACTCGCTTGATTTGAGTTTGTCCATTAGACTACCGGCGTCTACGACGGTTGATAATCAAGGTCGGGGCAGCATGAAGCGCTTCGTCGATTTCTTTGGGCTCGTAGGGGGGGCCGCGACGATTTTGGGGACGCGCAAAGGGGGGAGGTTGCGACCGATCGTGGGACAGACCGCGTGTTTCGTCAGTCATTTTGCTGTTGCGATCACTTAGTCTTCTTCCACGCTCAAAAAATGCCTTGCTGGCCGGCGTCGGCTGAAACTGCACATGCGTATCAATGAGGTTTTGGCCGACATCGCCGGTTGCATTTTCTTCGACGAAAAACTCTTCTAGTTTGCGCAACTCACGTTCGATCTCGGTCGCAAAGTATTTTCGCACATACTTGCCCAAATGGCCGTGAACGTAGTTGGGTCGGTGTTTCTTAAGAAAATTATTTAAAAATGTCGCAGCCTCGGCTGCTGTTTGAAATCTGTCGTTACGCGCCCTTGCCATGCACATCGCACAAGCTCGCTCCAGCTCTTTTGGCACGCTCGGAACGAGTTCTCGAACGGGAGTGAACTGTGCTTCGCGTACTTTGAGAATCAAATCCATCTCTGTTTTCGCTTTAAATGGTGGTCGTCCGGTGAGCATCTCGTAAAGACACGCTCCTAACGAAAATACGTCAGAGCGATGGTCGAGCTTGCGACCAAAGGCTTGCTCGGGACTCATGTACTTAACTTTGCCCTTAATGATCCCGGTTTTCGTTTGGACGCTAGACAGCGTTGCCTTTGCGATACCAAAGTCGCATAGCTTTACCTCCCCGGTGTACGAGCAAATTGCGTTGGATGGAGAAACGTCACGGTGGACAATCCGGAGATACTCTCCTTTTTCGTCGCGAGCGATATGGGCTTCGTGAAGCCCAGCCGCAATTTGACTGGCGATATAGGCGCAATGTTCCGGTGGCAACAACTCCTTTTTGTCTCGACACCGCCGCAGCAAGGTCCGCAAGTCCTTTCCGTCGACGTGCTCCATCGCGATAAAATACTGATTTTGTGCCTTGGAGAACTCATAGACACGCGCGATATTGCGGTGTTTTAGGCCAGATGTGATCTTTGCCTCGTCGACGAGCATGCGAATAAATTCAGGATCCTCTGCTAAATGCGGGAGCACCCGCTTCACGGCGACGAGGTGGGCACGACCACGGGCGTCAAAGGTCTTGGCCCGGTAAATTTCTGCCATACCGCCAAAGGCGATCCTGTCGAGCAGATGATACCGCCCAAGTTGCTCTGCTCGTTGCATTTATACGGATCGTAACCGCTGGAAACCACTTTGAAAAGGGGACAATCAGATAGTAATGAATCTGATCGGCAATGCGTCTATACTAAGATTTATGTACAAACGAGGTTTCATGAACAGCCAGGCAGTAATACAGCAATCCAAAAATGGTATCTATGTCGCCCTCTGGTGTTGCGCATGTATGCTCGCGAGCGCGGCGTGCAGCCGTGCTGCGGAGTCCTCAACCGGTGGAGAGTCCAGTACCTCTCGCGAAAAAGTCGAAAAAATCAAGAATACCGAAGAGATAGTGCAAAAGCCAACACCTTCTGCGAAACCAAAGCAAAGGGGACAGAGTAAAGAACGAGCCATTGCGGACACAGACACACATGTCCTACGAGTCGATCGTCCTGTTGAGGTGTCGTCAAATGCTGACAACTCTTTTAAAATCACCCTGACACCCAAGAAGGGATGGAAGATCAATCAAGAATTTCCAACAAAACTGAGGATTGAGGCGGCTTCTGGGGTGCAAATCGCTAAGCCGATTCAAAAAGCAAAAGACGCCGCAAAGTTTGGCGAGAAGGGGGCTACTTTCGTTGTTCCGTTTACGTCCAACATCGGAGATAAGAAATTTAAAGCATCGCTTAAATTTGCGATGTGCACCGAAGCCACCTGCGATCCGAAAAAGGAGAACTTGGCCTGGTCGATCAAGGTCAAATAGTAATGCTACAGATTTGATCGAGAGAAGATTGTCTCACCGTAGCCTACTGCACTCTTTGGAAAAACCGTAGTACGCTCAAAGCATGGGGAATCACGGTTGGTCGGCGCATGAGCAGCTGACGCAAATGAGTGGTGAGATTCGCGCGAAATACCGAGAGAATCGCCGACTTCTATCCTTCCCGGAATATTTGCAGGTTGTCGCCGAACGGCCTTACGAGCAACTGCGGTCTGCCCCTCAGTATCTGAAGGATACGTTAGATTTCTTTGGAACCACTGAGGTGCAATACCCATGGGGAAATCAGCGACGATTTCGCCTTTTTGATTGTGAGTGGGCAGATGGGCGGGACAAGCTAGTCGGCCACGAGGAAGTCCAAAATCAGGTGTACCGAGCCCTTGAGAAGTTCGTCCATGAGGGGACATCCAATAAACTGATTTTCCTTCATGGGCCGAACGGATCGGCGAAATCAACACTGGTACGAGCCATAGGCCGGGGACTGCAACATTATTCTGGTCTCGACGAGGGGGCGCTCTATCGGATTAATTGGGTATTTCCCACACAGCGAACAACGCAAGGAGGCATTGGTTTTGGGGGCAAGTCACAAGCCGAAAATACCATCAGCACCTTTGCGCACCTGCCAGACGAATTGATCGACGCGAAACTCGCAGATGAACTCAGAGACCATCCCTTTCTTTTGATCCCCCCTGAGACACGCCAGAAACTAATCGACGATCTTCTGATATCGAAAGCAAAGACAGACGACGACTTTGCCGTCGCTGACTATTTGCGATACGGCCGCCTGTCCCACAAAAACAGATCCATTTATGAGGCACTGCTCGCAAGCTACCAAGGTGAATACCAAAAGGTACTACGCCATGTACAAGTCGAGCGGTTTTATATTCAACACCGTTATCGTTCGAGCTACGTCACGGTGGAGCCGCAACTCTCTGTCGACGCAACAGAACGACAAATTACCGTGGATCGCTCTGTGTCTGCGCTTCCGACCGCCCTGCAATCTGTCTCCCTCTATGAGTACGGAGGCGAGCTGGTCGGAGCCAATCGCGGTCTCATCGAGTATTCCGATTTGCTCAAGCGTCCCCTTGAGGCGTACAAGTACTTAATTGCGACAGTCGAGAGAGCCAGCGTCAATCTGCCAAACGCAACCGTATTTCTCGATCTTGTGTTTATTGGTACCTCCAACGAGATTCACTTAGAAGCATTTAAACAAATCCCCGAATTTCAGTCGTTTAAAGGTCGGCTTGAGTTAATCCGTGTCCCCTATTTGCGGGACTTCCGTCAGGAACAGGAAATCTATCAGCAGCGGGTTCAAGAGGCTGCAGGGACCAAGCATGTGGCACCGCATACCGCATACGTCGCCGCACTGTGGGCCGTTCTTACTCGAATGAGAAAACCTCAACCCGATCGCTATTCGGCTGAAGTTTCCGAAACCATTGCAAAACTGTCTCCGGTAGAAAAAGCAGAGCTCTACGCCTTAGGAACCCCCCTTGGCGGCGGCGCTTCTGCCAAATCCAAATTGCTGACGGCGACCCTGATGCAATTGCGCAGTGAGTCGGACACCCAGCCGGTATACGAGGGCAGGGTAGGGGCGTCTCCTCGAGATCTTCTTGGTGTATTGTATAACGCCGCCAACTCAAACCAATACACGTACCTGTCTCCGTTTGCGATCCTAGACGAAATTGAACATCTTATCACACAGCCGTCAGTGTATGAGTTTCTTCGTGAAGATAGCCAACCTGGAGGGTTTCACGATCACGCAGGCCTGCTCAAACAGGCCAAAGAACGGCTGTTAGAACGGCTTGATGCTGATATCCAAAACGCACTCGGCTTGGTCACTGAACAAGAATACGAGCGAGTCTTCCTCAGGTACGTAACTCACGTCATGCATTGGACCAAAAAGGAGAAAGTACAAAACCCATCCACGGGAGTCCCAGAGGATCCAGATGAGGGAATGATGCAAAATATAGAAGGCATTCTTGATGTCGGGAGTGACCCCAAAGAATTTCGTCACGATTTGATTTCTAAGATAGGAGCATGGTCGCTAGACCATCCGCGGGAGAGGCCCACATATACGGTCATTTTTTCCGACTATTATCGTCGTCTCAAAGAAGCATACTTCGAGGATCGCCGTAAAACCGTAACGAAAGAGCTGCATGAATTGCTCACCTTCTTGAGCGACGGAGTAGATGCACTGGATAAAGAGGCATCCAAGCGAGCAGCGAATACCCGAGATCGACTCATTGACCGGTGCGGATACGCTGATGAGAGCATCCGGGATACTGTGTCGGCACTTT
Source organism: Kofleriaceae bacterium (assembly GCA_965223575.1). GTDB lineage: Bacteria > Myxococcota_A > Polyangia > Haliangiales > Haliangiaceae > CBDCWZ01. The sequence goes on along the minus strand of CBDCWZ010000120.1, from coordinate 75,297 downwards.
TGCGCCACCGTTACAGCGCATAGCCCTAAGCCAACAGAAACTCAGAGATGTTTTGGCTAGGAGTCGGCGCCCTGCACCTACACAATGGGGAAGTCTGCCACAGGCAAACTTGATAGTTCGCAAACTTGCGATGAGGTTCCTCCCACAGCTAAAGTACAGGAGTGGGGACGCGATCTATCGGCGGTTTGCGTATTGCGCTAAGGACCCGCCAAGAAATAAGTTGGTCGATTTGGGTGTCGAGGTGCCCGATTGGGAAGGCGCGAGAAGGGCGCATAGTCGCTCTACGCAACCGACGGAAAGCGATCCCAAGCGGGATGGATCGGCGTTCAAATGCGCAGGTTATTTCTTGGCGGGTCCTTAGCGTTGGCCTAGGTATTGTGCTCGGTGCAGTATTTGCAGCACCACAGGCAACAGCGAAACCGTTCCGAAAAGGCCCCTATCTGCAAAACGTCAGCAAAACGTCTATCACCGTGATGTGGGAGTCCAGCGACGAGCTTCCAGGTCAAGTAGAGGTGGTCGGAGCACCGGGAACCGTCGGGGACGCGAGCGCCACGACGATCAAAAGCGACCCAGAAAATATCCACGAGGTTGTCATCACAAACCTGTCAGCTGGTCACCGTTACCAATATACTGTTTTGTGCGGCGGCGAGACTGCAAAGGGAGAGTTCACAACCGCGCCAACGGCAGGCCGCCCGTTTTCTTTTGTTGTCTTTGGTGATACCCGCTCCCGATCGGATTCGCATCGCCGCGTTGTCGATCGGATTCGCCATGAGGTCGCTGATTTTTTACTAGGAACCGGTGACATGGTCGATGAAGGTGCCAAAGAGGTGCAATGGCAGGAATTTTTTTCGATCGAACGGCAGTTGCTTCGTGAGAATGTATTATTTCCGTCCGTCGGCAATCACGATCGCCAGGGGCGTGGTCGTACCGCAAACAACTATCGTCGTTACTTCTCACTTCCTGAAAACTCGCCAAATCCCGAGCGCTACTATGCGATTACCTACGGCAACTCGAGGTTTATCGTATTGGACAGCAATGTTTATAGTTTTGCACTCAATGACCAGACCGCCTGGCTTGAAAGGCAGTTGCAAGCAGCTCAGCTGGATCCAGACATTCGCCACATCTTTGTTTCGATGCATCATCCACCCTACTCGATATCGCTCCACGGCGGCCAAAAGCAGTTGCGCCAGGCGTGGACACCACTGTTTGAGCAATACGGCGTCGATGCGGTGTTTTCGGGACACGATCACGTGTATTCACGGGGGCTTCATAACGGTGTCCGCTACTATGTGAGTGGCGGAGGCGGAGCGCCACTCTATCCGCGCTCACGTAAAGCATCACAGCGTGACAAACAAGTCGTTCGCTACTTTGAGCGCGTCAACCATTTTCTACGGGTGTTTGTCATTGGCAACTATGTAGAGGTAACAGCGATTCGCAGCGACGGGTCATTGATCGAAACCCATCACTGGGGCGAAAGAGCATCGCCACCGGTGGAAGTCGCGAGCAACGTACCACCATCACCACCGTCTTACGCGCAAACCGCCGATTTTGATCACCCTGCAGCCGGAGCAGCATCGGTTAGATCCGCAGCGCCCATCCACGGGCGGTCCCAACAATCGACCCTGATGGGCATCGTTGGCCTGTGCTTAATGGGCGGCGCCGGGTTGTTGTTGGTTTGGGCGATTCGCAGTTAGTAGATTTCTCTTGTAGCTAACGGGGCGCAACCCTTTGCGATTCCTTTCGGGGCCATGGGGGCCGCGTTATCGGCCAGGCTGGTTCCCGGTCGCAAGTAGCAGGGTCTGTAAACGCTCGTTCGCCTCGACAGCCGAGACACTGTTCTGCGTCCCAGTTTGCATGTCTCGCAAGGTAACCGTATTCGCCTCGATTTCGCGTTCGCCAATGAGCACAACATAGCGAGCGCCCAGCTTGTCGGCGCGGCGAAGTTGGGCTTTGACACCGACGCCGCGATGCTCTAGTTCCACTGCGATGCCATCCTGACGCAACTGGCCTGCCAACCGTATCGCTTGTTTTTTGGCGTCGTACGTCTGTCCCGCCACGTACACACTTGGCCCTTGTGCGTCTTTATTGCTGCTGGGGAGACTGAGAATCGCACGCTCGACGCCGAGGGCAAATCCGACCGCGGGTGTATCTGGGCCACCCAGGCTCGCGACCAGCCCATCATATCGCCCACCAGCCGCTACTGTGTTGTGCGCGCCAAGCTCGCTATTCGTTGCCACGATTTCAAAGACACTGCCAGAATAGTAATCGAGCCCGCGTACGAGGCGCGAACTCACTGTGTGCGGTACGTTTAGGGTCTCCAGCGTTTGTTGCATTGCTTCAAAGTGTTTTCGACTCGCATCACCGAGGTGGTCGGCAATCGCTGGTGCATCGCGGATCAGATCGCGGCATCCTTCCATTTTGCAGTCGAGCACTCGTAGTGGATTTAACGAGAGCCGTCGCTTGCAATCTGCACACAAAGACTGGGTGTGGGGACGCAAATAGGCGAGCAGAACTTCTCGGTAGGCGCCTCGGTCCGCCTCATTTCCAACCGTGTTGACCAGGACCTCGAGATTCTTTACCCCAAGCTCCTGGTAGAGTTGGTACAGCATCGCGATCTGTTCGGCGTCTAGAGTTGACTCGGCAACGCCAAACGCCTCGACTCCGATCTGGTAAAATTGTCGATAACGTCCAGCCTGGGTTCGCTCGTAGCGAAACATCGGTCCCATATAATACCACCGCGTAACCGGTTCTTTTTTGGCGACCGAATGCTGGATGTAGGCGCGAACACAGCTCGCGGTCATCTCGGGCCGCATCGTCATCGATCGCTGTTTGCGATCGGCAAAGGTATACATCTCCTTGTCGACAATATCGGTCCCCTCGCCGATACCACGGGCAAATAGGGCGGTCGACTCAAGAATCGGGGTGCGGACTTCGCTGTAGCCGTAGCAGTGGAACAGCCGCCGGCATGCGTTTTCGAGAAGATTCCACTTTTCCGATTCTGGCGGCAATATGTCGTTCATGCCCCGCACTGATCGAATCATCATTGCCATCTTGCACCAGCTTCCATATGAGAAACACTAGACGGAAACCACGACAGGCCCTAGCTCTTTTCGCAACAAAGTCACCGCTTCGGTCAACAGCGCCTTGTCGGTGCTTTCCAACGTTAATACTACCTGGTAGCGTTGTTGGCCGGCACGCGGATAGCTGCCAATGCGAACACGCGGGTAGGCTGTGCCTACCCGTGACAGAATTGGCGCAATCATGCCCTCGCTCGCGTCGCAATAGATGCGCTCTTCGCAGATGGGGAGATCTCGAAATTGCTCGCGAATCGACAAAAATTTGTCGCGAAACAGTCTGGGAACGCCCGGCAAAATGTAGACGTTTCGACAGCGACGAATCGGCCAATCCTTGCCAGGTGGGTAAACGAGCGCAGTCCCTGTGGGGACCTCAGCGAGTCGTTTATTGGCCGGAGGCATCTTGGGGCCGCAGCGTTTGATGACCCGTGCCAACAGATCCGGGTGAATCTCTACCTCACCCTCAAATGCGGCCGCGATCCCGGCCATTGTTACGTCATCGTGCGTGGGCCCAACGCCCCCAGAGGTAAATACGTAGTCAAATCGCTGGGAACAGTTGCGAACTTGCTGCGAGATATCAGCGATTTCATCGGGGATCACGACGATCTGTCGCAATTCTACTCCTAGGCGGCGCAGCTCACCGATTAGAAACACCGCATTTTCCTCGGGGAATTTTCCTGCGAGAATTTCGTTTCCAATAATGACAATGCCGGCAGTTTTGCTCACAACCGGTAAATTGTAGCACGCGTTCCTTGGCGAGATCTCATGGGCACTTCAAAGTACGCGAAAACTCATCATCTGGTCCCATAAAACTGCTTCTGTCGTGTGCATCCGACACGGATTCACCGGTGGTGTTCTAGGAGAGCATTTCTCAAAACATGCTGCATTTTCCACCAGCCACCTAGAGGTATCTAGTCGGGGTGTGATAAACGCCTGCGTAGCGGCCGTCTTGGTCGGTCTACACCCCATCACAAAAGCACTAGCGCCGGCATGCCAACGGATATACTACTACGCGGAGGAAGGGTCATTCACACGGATCAGGCCGGCGATACAACTGACGCCAGTGCGGATGTGTTGGTCCAGAACGGCAATATCGCGGCATTGGGGAAGGGACTGGCGCCGCCTGCTGGTGTGCGAAGTATCGACGCGAGCGCATTTATTGTTGCGCCCGGATTGGTTGATCTCCACGTTCATTTTCGTGAGCCTGGACACGAATACAAGGAAGACATCGAATCGGGGTGCGCAAGTGCTGCAGCAGGCGGTTTCACAAGCGTGTGCTGCATGCCCAATACCAACCCGGTCAATGATTGTCGGGCGGTTACCGACCTAATCGTGCGCCGGGCCCGGGAAATCGGCGGTGTTCGGGTGTTTCCCATTGGTGCGATCTCTCGCGGTTTAAAAGGAGAGCGGCTCGCAGAGTTTGGCGATATGAAAGATGGTGGGATCGTTGCGGTTTCCGACGATGGTCGCCCTGTCATGAACGCTGGATTGATGCGCAGAGCACTCGAGTATGCGGCTACCTTTTCGCTACCAGTGGTCCAGCACGCCGAAGACCTTCATCTCGCCGAAAGCGGTAGTATGAACGAGGGTGCCGTCGCAACGCGGATTGGCGTGCGTGGGCAGCCCACGACTGCGGAGACTGTTATGGTGGCTCGCGACATTGAGCTTGTCCAGCAGTTTCGCACCCACTACCATGTTGCTCACATTTCTGCGGCGCGAACCGTAGACCTGGTTCGTGATGCAAAACGTCGAGGGCTTCCGGTGAGTTGCGAAGTGACCCCGCACCATTTTACGCTCACCGATAGCGCATGCAGTCACTACGATACTTCGACCAAAGTGATGCCGCCGCTGCGTGGCCAGGGGGATATCGATGCTATCAAAGAAGGGATGGCGGACGGGACCATAGACTGCATTGCGACCGACCACGCGCCTCATTCTGGCGTCGAGAAGGACGTCGAATTCTCCTGTGCAGCCCCCGGTATGCTCGGATTGGAGACTGCAATTCCTCTTACTCTCGCCTTGGTGTCCGAGGGGGTTCTGTCTCTGCCTCGTGCGATCCATATGTTGACAGCGCGGCCGGCCCAGCTCTTTGGTCTCGACCGGCTCGGAGTTGGATCGCTTGCGATTGGGTCTCCGGCCGATATCTGTCTGATTGATCCCGAGCGAAAATGGACAGTCGACCGGCTCGCCGTTCAATCTAAATCGAACAATACACCGTTTCACGGTCACCAAATGCAGGGAATTGCTGTGTTGACCATGGTTAACGGCAACATTGTCTATGATGCAATCGGAGCCAACAATGAATAGCACAAATCCTGCAGTATTGGTCCTCGAATCAGGCCGTGCGTTTGCCGGTACCAGTTTTGGCGCGAAACGCGAAACGCTTGGAGAAGTGGTGTTTAATACCTCGATGAGCGGCTACCAAGAGATCCTGACGGACCCATCCTATGCGGGGCAAATCGTTGCAATGACCGCACCGCAAATTGGCAATACGGGCATTAACCTTGAGGACACAGAGTCTGATACGCCTCAGTGCCGTGGTCTCGTCATTCGCGAACTGAGTCCCTTGGCTTCGAACTGGCGCTCTAGTGGAGACTTAGATCGCTATCTCGAGCAACATGGCATCGTCGGGATCCAGGGCGTCGATACCCGTGCGCTTACGCGCGCGATTCGCAATGACGGCGCGCAACGGGGCATCATTGCGGTGGGCAGAGATGCCCCCATCGACCAACTAAAAGACGAGGTACGCAAATCACCGGAAATGGTAGGGCAGGATCTGTGTTCGGTTGTGACCTGTAGTACCCCCTATGACTGGAAACGCGGAGGCCCCTGGACTTCAGGCGACACCAAAAAGACTTCGCCTGTAGAACAACGCTTCCGCGTCGTGGCCTACGACTTTGGTATCAAGCACAATATCCTTAGAGATCTATACGGAGCGGGTTGTGACATCACTGTCGTGCCGGCCAACACCCCGGCAAAAGAAGCATTGGCTCGCGATGCCGATGGATACTTCTTGTCCAATGGCCCTGGCGATCCCGCTGCCGTGAATTACGCAATCGAGATCGTCCGCGAGCTCGCCACATTCGATCGCCCGGTGTTTGGGATCTGTCTCGGCCACCAAATCCTATCACTGGCGTTGGGGGCTAAAACCTTCAAGCTGCCCTTTGGTCATCACGGTGGCAATCATCCCGTGAAAGTCCTCGAAACTGGCAAGGTCGAAATCACATCTCAAAATCATGGGTTTGCCGTAGACAGTCATTTGCCGGACAATGTCGTTTGCACTCACATCAATCTGTACGACAACACGGTCGAGGGGATCCGGGTTAAGGACAAGCCCATCTTTGGTGTTCAATACCACCCGGAGTCAAGCCCGGGCCCTCATGATGCAAACCATCTATTCGATCGATTTGTCGACGCGATGCGCGCTACCCAATGACCCCGTCATCTGTCTCTATTCTCGACTCGGTCCTCACTGACCTCATCGAACATTGTGGCGCCTCAGGAAGCCACGAAATCCGCACCGCTCGGGAGGACTTCGACAAGCGCCGGGGAAAAGTGTTTGAGGATGAACAGCTATGGGAGCGGTGGTCTAAAGCGTTTCTTGAGTGGTATGTACTTGAGCGGCCGTCGACGCACGACCAGTGTTTGCCAGTCGTGCTGGCACTCAAAAAGCAAACAGATTCCGTCCGTGTGGAGGCGCTAAAAGCTTGGTTTGCATCGCACCGAAGCCTATTTGAGATCCTCAGCTTGAAAGAGGGCAGGGCAGAACTGCTGGATATCTTGGGTGGTGCGCATTTTTCGGTCAGTGAAAAACGCGTACTGCATGGCGTCCGCCCCAAAGACATCCTCGAGGCGCGGCTGGTGGGATTTGCTGACGAAATTCACTTTGGACGCACCTTCTGTTTTCATCCTCGCGATTGCCAACATGAAATACTGCACATTGCCAATACGCAGAAACAGAAGGGAGTGGCACACAGCGCGATTTTAGATCAGCTTGCTAGCCTACGAGTCCGCTGTGTTCGCTATAAACACCTTAAGCCACAACGCATCTATAAAGAATACGCCGATCGTTCTTAGCAACACAGCTAGTCCCAATGAGCCTACCCGCCCGCGACATCTCCAAGGACACGTAATGCATTGCCCCCCAAGATTTTTGTCAGAACTTTCGGATTCACGCCGTGCCGCGCTAGTGCTGCGGTAAGCTTGGGCAGACTCGCGACATCGTCCAAACCTGTTGGGGGTACAACAAAACCATCAAAATCCGAGCCAAGGGCAGGGGTCTCCTCGCCAGCGACATCGATGAGGTGGAGGATATGATCGCAAACCGAATCGATCGTGTTGGCCCCCAAAAATCGTTTTGCGAAGATAATGCCAACACATCCACCGTTGTTGGCGATTGCGCGCACCTGGTCGTCATCTATATTGCGTTGGTGGTGATGGACGCCGGCGACGCCTGTGTGCGTTACCATCACGGGGGCTGAGGTGGTCTCCAGTGCATCGTAGAATCCTCTGCGATTGATGTGTGCCAAGTCGACAATGACTCCCAGTCGATTCATCTCTGCAATTGCCTCGCGGCCAAACGCCGACAGCCCGCCGCTATAGGTGAGCCCGGTCCCCCAGCCGGGGGACCCAATCTGGTTGGGCGTGAAGTGAACCAAGCCAATATAGCGAACGCCCCGTTTGGCAAAACGGGCAATGTTGTCAAGGTCTCCCTCTAGCGCGTGTCCGCCTTCAATCCCCGTCAGGCAGGCGATTTTTCCCGCAAGCCTGAGTGATTGCAGATCGGCGACTGTATTGGCCAGGCCTATCATATCGGGACACCTCGCGGCAAGCGACCCGAGAGCGTCCAATTGGCGATGCACCGATGCCGCACATCCCCGCTGCGGATACGGAAACGTCCACATGCCAAAAAACTGCCCGGATAAGCCGGCAGCCGACATCCGGGGAATATCCACGTGGCCCGCATAGTTGAGCATCGCCGGCAAGCCTGTATCATGTGCGCCGGCAATATCGTAATTGAAATAGTCCGCAAGCTTTAGTGTATCCGCGTGCAGATCGACAACGGGGGTTTCATCATGAAACGCCCGCGCCTCGCTAGTATTCATTGGGCAGCTGCCGCGGGTTTCCATAGCCCGCGCACTTCTTCCAAGATGGCTAGCGCGGACTCGACGCGGTTAAATGGCGGCATAATGTACGCACCCGCAACCCGGTGTTTCACCGCGGCAAGCGCTTCGCGCGCGATGGCAACGCCCTCTGCCCGTGCTTTTGGTCCCGACCCAACAGCTGCCATCCGTTTGCGATAAGGTGCGGGAATTGACATTCCCGGCACCTCATTGTGTAGAAACTTGGCGTTCCGATCCGATGCAAGTGGCAGTAGGCCCACCATGACCGGCAATCCTAAAGGAGTTACGTCATTGAGGAAGCGGTCGAGGGTTTCGGGATTATAGACCGGCTGGGTCATAATCAACTCCGCACCGGCGTCCCGTTTTCGTTCGACCCGACGGAGCTCGCGCTCGTAGTCGGTTGCGCCAGGTTCGGCGCCGGTTGCCAACACGAAGTTGGTTTTGTCGGGCAATGACTTGCCAGACGGATCCACGCCGCGATTGAAGCCGTTGGCGAGTTGCAATAGACCAATGGAATCCACGTCGTAGACTGGCGTCGCAAACGGATAGTCGCCCATTTTGGGCGGATCACCGGTAATAATGACTAAATCACGCAGTCCAAGCGCGTGCGCTCCCAGTAGATGAGAGACTAGCCCGAGGTAGTTTCGATCGCGACAACACACATGCAAGATGGGCTCGATCCCAGTTTTTTCACGGGCTAGCGCGCACACGGATACGTTTCCCATTCGCGCGGTGGCGCGCGGGCCGTCGGCGATGTTGATAATGTCGACGCCTCCAGTGAGTAGCTGGGAGACCGCACCCAAAAACTTATCTGCGTGAATGCCAGCAGGGGAGGTCAGCTCGACCGATACAGCAAACTCGCCGTTGGCAAGGCGTTTGCCCAATCGACTCCGCTCGCCAAGGGGGGTTGGCTCTTCGCCGGCTTTCACAGCGGATTCGGCGGTCTTGGGCATCGACGCGCTCACCTCTTGGAGTCGCGAACGGGGCGCTGGTTTGCCCATCATACGGACGGCACCAAGCATGTGCCGCGTATGCTCTGGCGTTGTCCCGCAACAACCACCGACCAATTTCACGCCCGTTTTGAGCATCCGTCGGGCAAATACACCAAAGTGCTCTGGGTTGGCGACGTAGATTGTCCGCCCATCGATACTGCTAGGCAAACCTGCGTTGGGCTGAATACATACTGGCGCACCGTGGCCGACCATCTCGTTCCCGACATCGTAGAGTTCTGGGGGGCCAATACCACAGTTTGCCCCGATCACATCGGCGCCCGCTTTGACAAGTCGCTTCGCGACCTCGGTCGCGGTAAGCCCATCCACCGTCCTGCGATCCGCAGTAAATACCATTTGTGCGATGACAGGGATCTCCGGATGCTCCTTGGCAAATCCGATCGCTTCCTCAAGCTCCTGCAGGGATTGGAATGTTTCTAAAATCAATACGTCGACCCCCGCGTTGACAAGAATCGCCATCTGCTCGACAAGGGCATCGCGGGCGAGCTTGATTTGCGATGGGGAGGCACTCGAAAAATCAACCCCCGATGGTCCTACTGCTCCGGCGACAAACAGTTCTCGTCCGGCGACTTCGCGCGCCAGGGAAACACCACGCTCGTTAATTTCTTGGGTCTCGCTCGCGTGACCGTGACGACTCAAGGCCAGACGATTGGCCCCAAAGGTGTTGGTTTCGAGAATGTTAGCACCGGCATCGCAATACTCTTGGTGCAGACTCTGAATCAGCTGGGGACGAGATAGATTCAGTTCGTCGTAGGAGTGGGTATGGAGCACACCTCGGTCGTAGAGCAGAGACCCCATTGCCCCATCAAACAAAAGCGGCCCTTGTGTGAGAGCTTGTAGAAACGGATGCACGACCAAACGCTATGCGCAATTGCTCACAAGCTCAAGCTTTCGCCCCCCCCAATCTGTCACAAGAAGTGTCGTGACAAGTTTCGCAACAAGACGAGACTGGCAAAATCCGCTACACTAGGGGGAGTATGAGGTCAATTGTTGCGGTTGTTTCCGCCATTCTTCCCATTTTGATGTCGACTTCGGCGATCGCTGGAAGATTCGCTGGATTCTCTTCAGATCGGACGGTTTACGTCAGCGGGACAGACCAAATCTGCAAACCGATCCCCACCATATCACCCCCCATTGCGACAAAAGTGCCAACTGACAAGTCAGCACCCAGCAACGCAACGACAACTCGCGCGGTCCCCGACTGCAAGACAGGAACTGTACAGCAGATTGCGAAATTGCGATTGCGCAGACCGCCCCAGCAAACTGCATCGACATCTCAATATCAGGTAGCCAGTCTTGGAACCTTGTTGACGATTAGAGATCGCGTCAGTAACGCGCTCCACGTTTCATGGCAGTCGACAGATCCCATTAAACGGATCCACGCGATATTCGTTGATGCGCAGACCATTGCCATTGAATACGAGACCTCCTTCGCAGGACGAATCACCATCCAAACGGTAGCATTTGTGCTCACGGCACTTCCCAAGAAAGTTGATGCTGCCGTGATCCCCAATCTCGCCCCTGCGGGACAAGCCCTTTCGCCCGCTGCCGAGAAAGCGTTACGCATTGCCCGCACATGGACCCAAAAGCGGAACCACCGGCGCGCTCGCAAAAGCTATGAGGCAGTTCTCGCAATCGCCCCCCACAGTTCGGAAGCGATCTTTGGCATTGCCCGCCACGCAGCCGCGATGGGCCAAAAGGTTGTCGCGATCGCCGCGCTGAATCAACTTGCGGCACAAAACACCGCCCAAAGCATCGAGTGGCTGATAGAAGCGCGTACAAATCCCGCCTTCCGCCGTATCCGGGGTGAGCCAGCATTTCGCAAAGCGGTCCGGCTCGATGTTCCCACCAACAGGCAAACCGCCTACGAGCGTCTGGTTGGACTTGGTGGCAAATGGGAACAATCAGGAGTTGCCTGTGAGCAGGCCGACGTCTCCCTGCATCTCAAGGGCCGCCTTCACACCTTTGTTATGAAAATACGCTCCCGGTGTCGTGGCCAATCCTTCACGACCAAACTCAAGGGAAGCTGGCAGACATCCTCCCAATCACAAAAAGCACCTTCCCAGCTACAACTCACATTTCCCAATGAGAAGCGTGAGTCAGAGCAACTCCTGTGCCAGCTATCCGCCTGCCCCGATCAGCGGGAAGACTGCCTGCGCTGCGATATCGACCGGGATCTGAGCGTGCAACTTCGCCCCGTACGCCGCTAGCCTGCTTTCAGGGGCCGTCATTTCCCAGATTGGATTCGATATGCTATGACCTCGGCGAATTCTCATGCGCTACCGACCTATTCGTATCGTCGTAATACTCGGGACTGCGATGTTTATCGGCGCCCCGCAAGCACTCGCAGCTCCTGCTAAACACATTGTGTCCGCAGAAGCTGGATACGCCTTTGGCCCCGGTAGCCACACGGCAGACGCCGGAACCGTTAACTTAAACTATGAGCGGGAAATTCTTACGAACCTCTCGGTGCTCGTCGCTGCTGGCGCAGGATTCCACAACACAAGCGACCGGTCTTTTTCCAATCACTTATCTCTTGGTGCGACGACCTATTTGTCAGATGTGCTCAAGTACGTTGCCTATGCTTCTGCCGAACTTGGCGCGCAGATAGTCTATGGTGGCGCCGAGACACAAGTCGCACCCCGATTCGCGCTCGGCCTTGGTCTCGATATATTGCGCAACCGCACCACTTCTTGGGGCTTTTGGACCCAGCTCGAATCTTGCCTAACCAGTTGCAACGACCAAGCCACTCTAATGACGGTCGGCGCGCGCATCCGATGGCATTGGGGATTTTTTTAGTCGTCCGAAAATCAACCCCAATGATTGGCGTCGCCGCTGGTAGGGAAGATTGCTACACTTAAATACGTGTAAGTAAAAACAATGATAACTTACTAATATTGCAATACTTTCTGTGGTACGGAAATAATCTTCCCTCCCCAGCAGGGAAATAATTCCCTACAGTAGCACAGTAAAGGAGAGCCCATTGTGGATCGACGAACCCTTATAGACGCCGTAATTTGCCAAACAACAGTAATGATAGCGCAGCTTGCGACCAGTGGTGGCCATCGCACTCCTCTCACACATCTGGCAAACCAGATTTTCCTGGATCTTTCGCGACAACTGCGTGCACACAAGCTGGGGAGCAAGGTCATTGCCGATATGTTTGGACTTACCTTGCGAGCCTACAACCTCAAGCTGAAAAGACTGCGAGGAACAGAAACAGGTAAAGGCAAGTCGCTGTGGCAAGATGTTGTTTCCTTTCTCACAAGCAACGAAACCGTAACGCGGTCGGAGCTTGTCCGTCGGTTTCAGTTTGATGACCAAGTCATGGTCGCTGGAATCGTCAATGATCTCGTCGAGAGCGGATTGGTTTTTCGTAGTGGTCGGGGCGCAACAGCAGTATATCGGGCTTCGATTCATCCGCCAGAAAATAGCGACGAGCAGGATAGCGAGTCGCTGGACATGTTTTTGTGGTTACTGATTTTTCGCCTTGGTCCCATTGGTCTCAACGAAATCCATGAAAGATTTCCAACCCTGGACAAAAAAAAGATGCTCGAAGCACTCAACCGGCTCATTGACAACAATCGCGTGCAATCCCTGCCCAAAGACCCCAGCGTGTTTCAAAGCCACGAGTGCATACTGGGATTGGACCAAAAAGAGGGATGGGAGGCGGCAATTTTTGACCATTTTCAGGCAATGGCAAATGTCGTAGCCAGTTGCACAAAAAACCGCTCTCCAGCCGAGCGAGATATCGTCGGTGGCAGCACCTTTCACTATGACATAGATGAGACGCATCCCTTACAGGAAGAGGTATTGCGCTTCTTTTCGCAAGTTCGCCAGCAAGGGTCAGACCTGAGACGACGCGTCGATGAATATAACCGTAAACGAAACGGTCCCCCTCATCGGCCCTACCGAGTTGCCTTTTATGCAGGCCAAAACGTCATCGCTGAAGTGTCGCCAGAGGACAATTGCAAACAAGGCCGACAATAACCATGCATCGCTGGGTCATACGAACAATCAGGATATTGGGAATTCTTGCTGTTGTCAGCTCCTGTGGTGACGACAAAATCAGCAGCGAAACCCACTTTGTCAGGCGCGCCAGCGTCGAGGACGCTACAACCCTAGTCATTGGGACTTTGGACAAAGATGCTCCGCTGGGAGTCAGACTGTACAAGTCCACGGACTCCGGGGACTTGGAAATCGTAAAATACTTTGACCAAGACCAAGAAGAGTTGCTGATTGACCCACCTACAGAAGTTATCGATGCTGGGGATTCACATCTATTATTGGGATTCGCAAATTCCACATTGTTGGTTCGCAAACGTGACGGAGCGACCTTCTTTCTAGGCAACGACACCCCGAGGGTGGATTACACCCGACAAAATCGCTTTCTAGCGGCGCAGACCGATGCGACCAATAGCATTTATTATGTCGTTCGGGTCCCGCTTGGCGATGCAAAAGACACCAGTAGAACAGTGGGGCAATTAGCGCGAATAGACATAGGCCGTTCAGATGCCCCGACGAGAGAGATATTGACGCCCCGGCTTCACGATGTGCAGCACTTTGCAGTGCTGCAGGGTGGCTCGCTTGTCTATCAACATAGAGAGCTTGCTGAAACCAGCGATGGCATTGCCGTGGTAGAAGAAAAACGATTCATTCTTCGCAAGGAGACGGGCGAAGCAGCCACACTTGTCGACACAGATAGTGTTTGGCCAGGCGCAGTAGAAGGGCTGTTTGCTGCAACCTACGAGGAAGATCATGACGCCATCACAATTCTCGTAGAACTTGAAGATTTCGGCACTATTCCGGAGGGTGCCCCAACTTTCGTAATTCCCTGGCAGCCCGGGCTTCCGCGCCTTGCCTTCCACGGTCACAACACCCCCTGGGTTCTACTGCCGTTTGCAAGTGGCGCCAGTATCGCAATTGACGTGAGCGGGCAGCGGGTGAGTTCGGGCGTGGTCGAGATGCCAGTTACCGGCGCATCTCCAGGTGGGGAAATAGATAACCTTCCGATCAACCGTTTCAGTCATGTTGCGAAAGCAAACGGCCGCTACGTCTACATCGCTGGCTCACAGGATCTGGGTCTGGGCGCACTAATCGGCATTGATATCGAGACCCACGATGTTATCGAGCCTGTCACCCCAGGCGTCTACGATATCTCGCGTATGGAACAGTCTCTAGACGGTCGCGTGATCTTCGAAGCGACAAAAACCGAGGACGGAACGAAAGTGATAGGTGAAATTATCGATGACACGGTATCGTTTATCGACCGGCGGCCTTTCGAAGGGGAAATCAAAGCACTGGTACAGATTCGCTAGAGGCAGCTCAATCCAGTGCTTTATCGGTGCACTCTGCGAGACGCGATGTGGGCAGCCGTCACCTTTTGCCAACGCTTCTGCTGAATATTAACTGCCACTTCCAGTGTCTGCTCCCTGATGGGGGGCCTCCAACCTAGAACATCACATTTAGACGCCAACGCACTCGCATCTGGACTGCTCAATCGCAGAGGGGGATATGCTATACTTCATGCTTATGGATCTATTGCGCAAAGAGGAGATCGCTCGCGTGCGCCGGACTCCTTTGTCCGTGCGATTGGTCCAAGCTTTAGAAACAATGAGCCTTGGTATTACCCTGAAGCGAAGCGGATTTCGACACCGATACCCCAACGAAACCGAAGATCAAATCGAATCCCGCATTCGACGGTGGCTGCAACGGCAAAATGACTATTAGTTCGCCACAACGAGAACTTGCGGAGATCGTTGCCAGACTTGGCGCCTTGGGCAAATCCTTCGCAGTTGTCGGGGGCTTGGCTGTGTCGGTTCGAGCAGAGGTGCGATTTACCCGGGATGTTGATATCGCTGTAGTCGTTGAGAATGATACCGATGCGGAGACACTCGTTTTTGAGCTGACCCGTTGCGGGTATACAGCACTTGCTACAGTCGAACATGAAACACAAGGCCGTCTTTCCACCGCACGATTGAGTTCGCCTCTTGGTGTCATTGTAGATCTCATGTTTGCTAGCTCGGGATTGGAGCGTGAAATTGTTGATCGGGCCACAGAGATTGTTGTTGAAGGAATAGGCGGCATCCGCGTCGCCCGAGCTGAAGAACTCTTGTCAATGAAGGTTTTGTCAACATCGCCAACACGGTTGCAAGATACCATTGATGCTCACAATCTCATCGCTTTCAATCCTGACCTAAGAATTGATGAAGTGAGACAGAACCTCACAACGATCATTAAGCGAGGATTTTCTCGCGGAGAGAACCTAATGGCGAAATTAGATTCGATTTTACAATCGGCTTCCTCACAATGAATAGCCAGACCAACACAGTCCGTAGATTTGTTGCAGGTCGACGGTGTCGAGCCTTCATGGGGGAGTGCAGCTCAAGCTAACGCCTTATCGATGCACTCTGCGGCACGGGTCGCAAGCGCCATGATCGTGACTTGTGGATTCACTGCTGGTGAGGAGGGCACGGATGCGCCGTCGGTGATGTACAGGCCGCGAATCTCATGGGTCTCGTGGGTGGGTCCGACGACGGAGGTTCGCGGGTCGGTTCCCATTCGCGCGGTGCCGAGGGGATGATAGGCGGTCAGATCGAAATCGCGCGCGTTGAGCGTTGCGCGGCGCAGACGGGCGAGGTCGGCTTCGCTTCGCAGCTCGTCGAACCCATTGACCAAGGGGTAAACTGCTTTGGCCCCCGCGGCAAAAAACACGTCCGCTAGGATTTGAATCCCCCGCTTAATCCTCGCAACGTCCCGCTGATTGACGCGATAGGAGATGACGGGTTGGCCGCGGACGACATGGACGCGTCCGACCGAGCTGTCTTCGACCAAGAATCCAAACGCGGCGGTTTGATGATAGTTTTCTGCCAATTCGATCAGCTTGGGACCAAAAAACGGGATGGCGATCATGCCGATATCAAGGGGGGCTGTGGCACCTTCAAACAATAATCCCTCGTCGTGAAACTGCTCGATTGCGTATCCCTGGGGAATTGCGTTGTTGGCCGAAATATCCTCATCAAAGCGAGCTAGGCTTGCGACTGCGGGATGAATCGTTAGGTTGCGTCCCAGGGCTGGCGAGCCCTGGAGGAGACCGCTTTCGCTCAGCAACACCGGCGTCGTAATCGAGCCGCAGGCGATGACCACAGCTTCAGCCCTCACGGTCAACATCCGTGTGCGCTGGCCAGGGGACGTCATGGTCTCTGCGACCACGCCGGTCGCACGTTCACGCTCGGTGAGGATCCGGTTGACCTTTGCGTGATAAAACAGCTCAGCGCCGGCGCGTAATGCGAGCGGGACATAGGATACATTCGTCGAGCGCTTGGCGTCTGTTGGGCACCCGAAGCAGCAAATGCCCTTGCCATCGCAGTCTGGGGCATTGCGCCGGAGTGGACCATGGGCGTAGCCAAGTTTGTCGCAGCCGCGCGCGATCACGCGCGCGACGCCACCGAGATACTCGGGCTGGGCTTCGGATACGCCGAGGACGCGCTCGACGCGGTCAAAATATGGGCGCAGGTGGTCTTCGGTGAAATCCACGAGTCCAAATGCATGGCGCCAATGGGACAGTATGCGGGCCGGGACTCGATAGCAGGTCCCGGAGTTTATCGTCGTTGTTCCGCCGACGCTGCGACCCAAGGGAATGGGGATCCCGGTATTGCCGACCGCTACCGTCGCACCAGCGTTGCGGTACAATTTGCGTTGCATTTCCATGGCGCGCCCTGTGAACTCGTGGCGGCGAAAATATTTCCCCTCTTCGATGACAACGACAGCGTGCCCCATCTCGGCGAGTTCCCGTGCGACCACGGCACCACCAGCGCCGCTACCGACAACGACAACGTCGCAATCGATCTCGAGGTCTTCGTCGAGCTGCCCTGCATCGTGCGCTCGCTCGCGCATATAGCGGGGAAGCGTCTCGGGCTTGTTTGAAAACTCGTATACACAACCGATTGCTTTATAAAAGTCTGGATTGTCAAAGTGGGCCGCCTTTAGCGGTGTGAGCAGCGCCCGCAGGCTCAGTCGTTTGGCGATATTGCTCCCGCGCCACGCATCCAAAACCTCGAGCTGGGGCGCGGGATCAAGTCGCGTGAAACGGCGGCCATAGCGCAACAGAGAGCTGGCGTCCACGGCCCGCATACATGCGAGATACGCTTGTCGGGCTACGGGCGAGACGTCGGCAAGCATGCCTGTGACCGCCGCTACCACGTTGCCATCCGCTCCCGGAAACACCATGCCCGCCGGCAGTGCAGCCTTCGCGATGGCCAACAACAACTCTTGCTGACGCCGGTTTAGCCCGAAGCCCAATGATGCCGTTCCTCAACCCGCATAGACCTTCTAGAAGCCATCTCAAAAATGCTGCGGGCACCCATCTGCTGTGTCCTCGCTCCGCTTCCGGTACTCAAGTATGCGAATACGTTCCGTTCCGGTTCTCACTCGTCCTTGCATCTGGGGCTCCTCGCTATTTTTGAGATGGCTCCTAGTATGCCTAAAGATTTGCGTCTGGTCCATGTAGGACCTTTGCAACCACCTCGGCAACGTCAAGGACCTCTACGTCATTTTCCTTGTCCTTGCTCTTCATTCCGTCGGTCAGCATGATGTTGCAAAAAGGACATGCGACGGCGACAGCCTGGGCACCACTATCGAGGATTTCTTGTGTCCGGTTTTCGTTCACACGGGGGGATTCTTCCTCCATAAACATTCGCCCACCGCCGGCACCGCAGCAAAAACCGTATTGTTTGGACCGGGTCAGCTCTTTGGGCTTGGCACCAATTTGGCTCAGCACTTGTCTTGGAGCCGCGTACTCTCCATTCCATCGACCGAGGTAGCAACTGTCATGATAGGTAAACGTTTTCTCCGCTTTTGCCTGGGACTGCAGAGCCCCCGTTTGGAATAAGTGCGCAATTAGCTGGGTGTGATGAATTACTTCGTAGTTGCCGCCAAATTGCGGATAGTCGTTTTTCAGCGTATGCAAACAGTGCGGGCACGATGCGATGACCTTTTTGGCTTTCGCTTTGTTGAGTGCCTCGACATTTGCCTCGGCCTGCATTTCAAACAAAAATTCATTGCCAGCGCGGCGCGCCGGGTCCCCGGTGCATGCTTCGTTGTGTCCCAGTACAGCGTAGTTTACTTTGGCAGCATGCAAGATCTCGATCATCGCGCGGGTTTGCTTGATAATCCGGCGGTCAAACGCACCAGCACAGCCAACCCACAAGATGTATTCGGGATCCGGATTGTCTGCGATGGTTGGGACATCGAGGTCTTTTGCCCATGCCATCCGATCTTCGTTAGAAATGCCCCACGGATTTTGTTGCCGCTCGATATTGCGAAAGGTTCGCGCTAAGTCTGCGGGGACACTCTCTTGCTCGAGGACCAGATGCTGGCGCATTTGAATGATTTTGAGCGGATGCTCAATAAACACCGGGCAAACCTCTTGGCAAGCGCCACAACTCGTGCATGCCCATAAGGTATCTTCTTGGATCCGTCCCCCCACCAGTGGCGGCATCATCTCAAGCTGCTTATCGATTTCCGCGATTTTTGTGGTGTTTGGCGAAGTCGTGGGACTGGTGCTTTCATCGGGCTTGGCCGCTCGTTCCGGCGACGTGAGCTTTTCTCGTTGCGCCAGTAGTGCATCGCGATCGATCATTTCGTAACGGATATCGTGAACCAATTGCATCGGCGACAAATTCTTGTCAGTCGCGTAAGCGGGGCAGTAGTTGCTGCAACGCGCACACTCGGTGCAGGCGTAGGTGTCAATCAGTGATTTCCAGCTAAATTGCTCGACCTTTCCGACACCCCATTGTTCCTCATCATCCAAATCCAATTTGGGCATGTCCAAACGATGCTTGCTTAGATTGCGAAAAAAGATGTTGGGCAACGCACCCAGCAAGTGAATGTGTTTTGATAGCGGCAGGTAATTCAAAAACGCTAAAACAATGGCGATATGCAACCAATACGCCGCTTCTCGCGCATACACCGCACCCGTACTCGCCTCGGGGCCAAGCCAGGCAGCTGCTAGCGTAGATACGGGCTGCCATCCACCATGATCGCTGCCGGCTGCAATCGTGTAACCATGATACAAAAAATGCGTCACCATTAACGACGCAATCGCGCCGAGGATTAAGGCCGCGTCAAGATTCATCGGGATCAGGGGAGGGCGGACAAACACGCGACGGGCAATTGCCCAAATGATTGCCAGGAGTACGGCGGCATTGACAATATCGATGGCACCGACGAGCACAGCGTACGCGGCGTCGGGCATCAACAATTCCCAAGAAAATGCAGGAACCACCCCCTGGATCAACATCTCGACAGTCCCGACGGTAATGATCAAAAACCCCCAAAAGATGACGAGGTGGTGTTTGCTTGTGTGATGCTGGGGGCCTTCGCGGGCCACTTTCTTTTGGCCTATAAAGTAAACCAGTACCGACCAAAGCCGCTGTGGGATTTGGTCAACACGGCTACGAGGATCTGGCCGGCCACGCCTGGCCGCTCGAACCATGCCAAACATCGTTCGCGCAAACACCCCAAATGCGACCGCCAAAAGTACAACAAAACCCGCTGTTTTCACGTCGTTGCGTCCTCCCCCGCAGTGCTTTTGGGGATGTATCACGAGGGGCCATAGAGTGTCGAAGATCCGATGCGCGTAAGAATGTGCGCATGTGCGTGCGAATTTGGTTGCGCATCGAAGCAAAACGTTACATAATAGATGATTAGAGAGGGTAGTATTTTTCGCACCAACATTATGAGTAAGCCGGCGAACATTCTTGTAATTAGTGATTTACACCTGGGGGAAGATCTGAGTCCCGCAGCAGGTCCGGTGGTCACGAAACAACTGGCGATCCTCGAGCGTCAGCTCACGAGCTTCTTGCGCCACTATACAAACAAGCGGAGAAACGGGCAGCCCTGGCGATTGGTCATTAACGGCGACATGGTCGATTTTCTGCAAATCTGCGTGTTGCCAAACGACGCTCGCTTAGCGACCAAAAGCCAACCAGACCCCGATGAGAAGATTCACGGCCTCCGGCGCAAACCAGAGGTTGCGCGGGTTAAAATTAGCGCGGTGATTCAACGTCACCGAGAAGTTTTCCGGGCGCTGGCGCACTTTGTCGCAAGCGGTAACTTCGTGGAGATTATCTGCGGCAATCATGATGTTGAGTTTCATTGGCCCCTCGTCCAGAAAGCGTTTCGTGACGGCGTCATCGAGGTCTGGCAATCAGCCACCACGGCAGGGCGAACTGAGGAGCAAGTCCAAGCGTTCCATGATGCGATTTCGTTTCATCCTTGGTTCTACTATGAACCGGGTGTGATATGGATTGAGCACGGTCATCAATACGACGCGTGTTGCTCCTTCGAGCACAACCTCGAGCCCGTCGCGCCGAACGGAGAACATATTGCCCCCAATATCGATTCGGCCGGACTCCGCTATGTCACCAACCAAATCGAAGAGGCAGAGCCACACGCGCAAGCAGAGTGGTCTGCGCTGGGACACGTTCGCTTCGGATTGAGCCTTGGAGCGCGCGGATTACTGCGGCTGGCGAGCTGTTACGCGGCGTTTGTGATGTCCATGCTGCGTGTTTGGCGAGGCTATTCGTCATGGTCCGCAGAAAATCGCAAACGTGCCGTATCGCATCGAGATCGGTTGCTGGGGTTGGCAAAAAAGTGGTCGATTTCTGCGGGTGTCCTGCGTCAGGTCGACAACCTGCGCCATCGTCCCGCCATTTCAAACCTGCGGCGACTCCTGAGTGTACTGATGCTGGACACGGTTCTTATTTATACATTCATGGTCGCGCTGGTCGTGGTGTTTGCGTTTACGCTCCCATTTCTTGCAGCGCTGATAGCGAGCGCGATCAGTGTCGTCTCAGCGAGGTTAGCCCACCAATGGGCAAACGGAAAACGGACGATCAATCCAGAGATGGCAATGCGGACGATGCCGGAGAAGATTTTGCATCACATCGATGCGCAATTCGTTTTGTTCGGCCATACCCACGAGCCACTAAGCGACCAGCTGGCAGATGGGAAGTGGCATTTCAACACGGGGACGTGGATGCCCACCGGTAAGCCCGGCTTACTCCATGCCTTTACCCATGTTGTGTTAGAGCACCACGAGCACGGCCCATCCGCCCAACTGCGCCAGTGGCGCGACGGCGCAAGTCGCTCGTATACACCAAACTGGGCCCCAGCCAATCCGATCAAACAACCAGCGGCTACCGAAGCAGCAGCGGAAGCAGCTACCGCTGCCGCTGCAGAGATCCAAGCCGCATAGTTCTACCATCTTATTTTAGGAAAAACAGGTCCTAGAGAGCTGAACACGTAAATTCACTTTCCGACGCTACCCCTCGAAATCGCTGGCTACGTTGTCCTCCTTGACGGGACCCAACCCCGCCTGCGTCGTCCGCCTCGCCAACGATTCCGATCCTTTACCGTCGATAAGCAACTTTACGTGTTCAGCTCTCTAGAGTTCGGCGCGGCTCGCGAGGCCAGACGCCGCCCGCTTTTTTCCAACGGCCGCACACGCCCGCTTCGCCGCAATCCAGCCAGTATAAAATGCGCCCTCCATTCCAAGCCCAGGAAGTACCTGATTGGAAGCACAGGTGACATGCTTGATTCCGGTTGCAAAGGGCAGGGCGCTCACACCAAAATGGTTGTCAAATTGCGACTTCCAGATCGGTTGGGGCGGGAGGGCTTCAAAGTCGTCCGATGCAATGCCTTCGGCGGGTGTGGACTCGTAGGGCGAGTGGGCGACCAAGACATGTTGAGCTAAAAAAGGCATCACCATCTCTAGGTTTTGCCGCAATTTCACCCGCAAATCACCAAACACATCCTGCACAGATTCGCTCTTGTCGGGAACTCGGGACGTTGTTGTCACCGTGATCGTCACACGTCCTTCGCAATCGGGTTCGGTGCGATAAATCGCAAACGCATTGCCATTGGTTGCTGGCTGTTGCAGATCCGCAATCGCCAAGACAGTTCGGGCCATTCCTGCGGGAATCCCACCGCTGTCCACGACCAAGTTGAGCGTATAACGATACGCTGCGGGCGCAATATTATCGCACTGTTGAGCGAGCTTTCGCGAATGCTTCTCCCCGAGCAAATCCACCAATTTAGAAATTGGCGTCGCAAGCAAGATGTGCCCTGCACCGAGCTGCTCGCCCGTGTCGAGCAGAATCCCTGTAGCACGGTTCCAACGCAACGGAATCCCAGTTGCCGCTCCTTGTCGTGTCTCTCCGCTGTGGTTGCCAAATTTCTCAAGCAGAAGTTGTCGCAAGGTTTCACCGTCCTGCGCAAACCGTGGGACACCACTGCGCCAGATGCCAAAGTTGCGCGCCAATGCAAGCGCCGACAAGGTTCGAGGTTCGCTCGGAACTGTGAGCGCGGCAACCAATGACAAAAGCGAGCGACCCGCGGCATCATTTGGGCAAGCTTGCGTCCATTCATCGGCAAGCTCACGTATTTTGGCTTCAATTCGCGCAACGTCACGTCGATCCCAAAACCCCGCCTGAAACAATTGGGTTCCGTTGTCCAGAATCCTGCCAAACTCCTCTGATACCCGGCTGGCGCCGAGGAAGTAGTCGTTGGCTGAAGAGCCGTTAAACTCACGCTCGAGCTCGCCGCAAAGCTCGCTATCATCGCTCCCCACATTGATCCGCGTATCAGGACCGACAAGCTGAAAAGAATGGTCGTGGTGGTCAATTTGACGCTTTAACGCGTGTTCCAAATTCAATGCGTCTAATACGCGACGAACGATAGGGCTCAAATACCCGGCAAGGGGAAGCGGTTGAATGGGGAGCACATAAGACCCAATACGGTAGACATGCTGGGGCGTCCTGGATTCCAAGACGAGGACCCGCAACCCCCGACTTGCACATACCGTTGCCGCGACCAATCCAGACAGATCGTCTCCCAAAACAATGACATCATAAAAGTTCGTCCGCATTAGGGGGTGTCCCGATTGTGCCAGTGCCTCAAGATAAGCACATGGCCAGATATTGATAAGAGACCAGCCAGGGAAGGCGCAAGGAGGGAGCATAGCCTTAAGCCAGCTTTTGCTGTCGACATCCTTGAACCAAAATAGCAACGTAGAGATGTTTTGGTTAGGAGTTGTTCTACGTGACCGACGAGCAACGCTCCCTGCAGTTTCAGGAGTTTATCTGGTGGTACATTCATAATTGGGACACCCCTAGTTCTCCACCGCAGTGATCCACTTTACTTTTCGTCCATCACACCGAACATGCCCAGCGGCAATACTCTGGGCGACTTTGGGGAGAAGTTTATGTTCTTCCGCTTGGATACGTTTCATCAAGGCTTGCTCATCGTCGCTACAAAGAACGGGGACGCTACTTTGCGCGATAATCGGTCCGGTATCGACCCCTGCCTCGACAAAATGAACGGTGCAGCCGGATACCTTAACCCCGTGCTCTAATGCTTGGCGAGCACCATGCATCCCGGGAAAAGCCGGCAGCAGGGAGGGGTGCGTGTTTACAACCTTCAGCGGAAATGCTTCCAAAAATACGCTGCTGAGCACCCGCATAAACCCGGCCAAGATGACGACATCTACTCGGTGTTCGTGCAGTTCCGTCAACACTGCACGTTCAAATGACTCGCGATCGGGAAAGCTCTTGTGATCGATAACAAGGGTCGGTTTCCCTGCGCTGCGTGCGCGCCCAAGCGCGCCGACGCCAGGGCGATTGGATATGACGAGCACAATCTCACCGGGTGCGAGTTTGCCGCCTTTTTCGCAATCCAGTAAGGCCTGCAGGTTTGTCCCGCTCCCCGACACAAGTACAGCAAAGCGCATTTGCAATGCCCGCGTTCGCTAGCTAAGGCGAACCGCGCCTCCGTTGCCGCGTTTTTCGATGGTACCGATCTGTTGCGCTTTTTGACCAACTTGCTCTAGGACAGCGAGTATCTTGTCAGCGTCGCCTGGAGAGGTGACCAATACTAAGCCGATCCCCAGGTTGAAGGTGCGCTCCATTTCAAGGCGTGAAACCCCAGCGCTCGCAATCAGTTCAAAGATACTGGGGCATGCCCAGGTCCCAGAGTCGAGCGCAAAGGCCAAATCGGTTTGTTTTGGGAATACCCGCGGGCAATTTTCGATCAGTCCCCCGCCAGTGATATGGGCGGCGGCTTTAAAGCGAAGATCCGCAGCGCGGAGTGCCGCCAAAGCCGCGACATATATCTGTGTTGGCTTGAGCAACTCGTCGACCACAGAAGCACCGCCGAGCACATATGGACAGTCTTGCAGTGCCAATCCCAACTTGTCCAGAAGCGCCATTCTGGCCAGAGAGTGACCATTTGAGTGCAGCCCCGTAGACGCAAGTCCAATCACGGCGTCGCCAGCGGCGATATCACGACCGTCACGAATCTCGGCGCGCTCGACAATGCCAACACAAAAACCGGCGAGATCGTACTCCTTCGGCTGGTATAAGCCGGGCAACTCGGCGGTTTCTCCACCCAAAAGCGCGCAACCGGCCTGCTTGCATCCCTCTGCCATGCCCGAGACGACATCCCTCGCGGTTTCTGGCTCGAGCTTGCCCGTCGCAAAATAATCGAGGAAAAACAAAGGCTCAGCCCCCATCACCGCGACATCGTTTACCACCATGGCGACCAAATCGATGCCAACGGTCTGATGACGATTCGCTGCAAATGCCGTTTTGAGCTTGGTCCCAACTCCATCGGTACCGCTCACGAGCACGGGATCCGTATACCCAGCGGGTAGACTACAGAGGCCTGCAAACCCTCCCAATCCGCCTAATACTTCCTGGCGCTGGGTTTGCGCGACCAACGGCCCAATATTTTCAACAAGACGACGCCCGGCGTCGATATCAACCCCTGCATCTCGATAGGTAATAGACACGAGCGGCGAGGGTGCCCGGCTCTGCGTGCGACGTCAAGCGCTCATTGTGATGCCAAGACCTCCGTACATGTCGCTGCGAGGGGGCGACCTTGTAACACCCTAATATGCGTTTCTATAGAAGCTTTTATAAATGGCTGTATATATGGAGAAAAATGCCTGTTGTAGGGTACCATAGATGCCGTTTTGACCCTGATGCCCTCGACTCAGCTGGTTGTCGACGTTGTCGTTACCGCCCGCAATTGCGCAGCATCTCTCGCAGAAACTCTTCGGGCGATTCCTGCTCGAATCTGTCGCTCTACCATTGTCGTCGATCGGGCATCTGATGATGGCACTGCCCAAGTGGCCGATGATGCCGGGGCGATTGTGCTTCGAGAGCCGACTTCTGGGTACGGAATCGCTTGCCAGCGAGCCTTAGCGCATTTGGAAGCCCTTCCTAAATCTCCAGATATCGTCGTATTCATCAACGGTGATGGGGCCAATGCCCCCAGCGATATTCCGGCGCTCTTGGGGCCGATGCTCAATGATAATGCGGAGCTGGTTTTGGGCGTACGGCGGGTGAGTCGCACCTCAGTGGGGCTCCATACGCGAGTCGTCCTTGGATTGATTCGTACCATTTACGGACATCAGTATAGCGATTTTAGTTCATTTCGAGCAATCCGCTTTCCTGCAGCCATCGCAATGGGATTGGCAGATCCTGGGGAAGGGTGGCATGCTGAGATGCAAGTGAAAGCGATCAAATTGGGCCTTCACATTGCCGAGGTTCCTGTGTCCTACCGCCCGATTCCGAAACCGCATCGGAAACGACTCGCTAAAGCAGGCCGTCTTCTATTTCAAATTATTCGCCACGCGACGACACGCTAGGGGGACCAATTACCACCACCAATGGTGATGGTCTGGGTGTTTTTTCGGTAGTGCGATCTCATCTACTTTCGCCAGCGATTCAGTGCGGTGTACCGTGATCCCGCCGGTGCTCACAACATATACATATTCCCCCATAAAGATCGAACGACGAATTTCGGGGCGATACCAACGCTCCCCGTCGCGAAAGAAATGCGAATGGTTGATCGTACCGTGCCGGGATAGTCCCTCCGATGTGGAAACTTTTATCAGTTCCAATGTACTGACAATACCGCGGGGAGTGGATGTCCCAGAGATTGGCACAGCGAGCAGCGATTGGGGGGCCCAATACTGAAACGCCTTGTGTTCGTGTTGCGCTTCGGACCATCCCCATTGTCCTTGGGTAATGAGCTCCTCGACATCGACACGTCTCGGTACTGTTGCGTTGTGGATGTCAAACATTGAGATCTGTGTTCTCCAGTTGGCCCCAGTTTCATCCCCACCAACGCCAATGGTCAGCAAATGGTCTCGGCCGACGGGGTGAATATAGGTAGAGAATCCAAAAATTTCGAGTTCTCCGATTACCTGAGGATTGGATGGGTCTGACAAATCAAGGGTAAACAGGGGATCCGTCTGCTCAAAGGTCACGAGGTAGCCGCGATCTTCATCGAATCTCGCGGCGAAAATTTGCTCATTGGGGGCAATGTCGCCGACATGACCGACTTGGGTAAGCACCCTATCAACCGCCTTTAGGACATACACGTGATTCGTCGATGGTGGCTGGTCCGACAGCCACCATCGATTCTGGCGGTCTTGCGTCGTGGCGACACGAAGATGACCGTCATATTCGTCGAGGGAAAATTGATTGAGGAGCGTTCCGTCGACACGACCACTTGCGACGTATTGCGCAGCTCCACTGCGGCGAGTATCAAATTTGTGAAGATTGAGCTGATTGTCCTGTCCCTGATTGCGCCAAAACCACCACCAATCATTGGTCGGCTCGGCAATGTACAGGCTGTGCTGAGAAGAATAGATCGTCGGCGAGTTGCTTACGATATGATCGGCATCCAAAACCAGAGCTGATCGTCTCAGATTTAGGGAAAAGATTGAGGTAGTGCCACGTGCATGACTATCGGTCGGGCGATAAAAGGAGCGACAGCCTGATTGGGATAACTCGTGTTGAAGCAGACGTCCGTCCTGACGTCGCTCATACAAGAAAGGCACCAAATCTGCCAAGCTCATCTGGTCAATCGAGTGTTTTATTTGTTTGCGTGTCGCGTCAGACGAGCGGTCTTCCCAGCGATTCTCAATTGTCCATATTGGTGCAATTAGATGCGCGTACGTTGCCATTCGCACATTTCCATCGACGAGCCGGGCGGTCTCGTATTTCCCCTCCATGAACAACTCGCGGATAAGAGTTGGCTGCGTTTGGCGAGACAAATCCAGCACGGTCAACTTAGAGACACGCGTGACACGCGGAGCAAACGCACTCGTTTGTGGATCTGAAATCGATATCGCGTTTCGAACTGGGTGCTCTTCGGGAAGCAAGTACACGTCAATCTCGGAAAACACGGCCATTCTTTTGGATGCTTGATCGTAGAGCATCTCGCGGGGACGCCCCTCCAACTCGATCGCGTGGATCGAATCCAACTGGCCAAATGTAGGAATTCCAAAGATGTGCAATGTTTTGTCATGAATGACAAACATCGACGTGCCGTCAGTCTTAACGAAATCCGCCTCATCCACGCCAACAACTTGGTTGTTGGTACCAGAAAAATCCTCTCCCTCTCTCGGTGGTGGGCTGGCAGTCTCGGGGGCGCTATCGGCGGCTATCTCCGTGCCAATAGGGACGTCAAAGAACCAGTCAGGACGCTCACTCTCGGCTTCGAGTTCGGCAGCTAACATTTCCTTTAAATCCTGCTCGAGGCTGCTACAATCAGCATATCGTTTCAGCTCGGTTCGGATCACGCTTTGTTCGGGGAGGGAGTCTCCACACGAAACCACAACCAACAAGCCAATGACAATCGTTGCTCTAAACATACTCCCCCCAATAAGGCAGGCTGCAAGTCGACAAATATCCTAGAAAATTGGCTCATAGCTAAGCAATCTCCTTGCCAAAGACGTATTGGCGGTTCTGTGGCGGAATTTGCGGCAAAGCACGCAGAAAACATCAAATATCTCTCACGCAGCGACCGGTTCCCTCAAAAATCTGAGATGTCGGAGTCAAGGGGTTTAATTTTAACTTCCCACAATGTCACTTCCCAACATATCGCTACACAGGACTGTGTGGTTCAAAGTGGTCTTTGCATTTGTTGTTCCCAGCTTTGTTTTGTTTAGCGCGTTTGCGATCATTGTCGACTACACTGCAAAACGGGAGTTGGAGTCAGAGCTCGGAAAGCGGCTGACCGCTGTGGCATCGGCAGCAGCAACTCATGTACGGGCTCCTCTCATCGCGCAACTTGCCCCTGGGATGGAAAATAATGTGCAACACGAACACTGTCGACGCCGACTCGCAGCAGTTGCAAAAACAACACAGGTGACAAGGATTTATGTGTTTGACAATCAGCGTCGTTCTTATTGTGATACCGAATCAAACGTCCCGATCCACCTTGAGTATCACAAGCTGGGGACCGATACCCATGAGCTTTCCCAAGTGTTTGCTACCGGAGAGGCACAGCACTCTTTGCTCTTTGAGGGCGTAGATGGACGCCCGTACAAAGCGGGGTACGCACCCGTTTGGATGGGCAAACAGATTGCCTATGTTGTCGGTGTCGATGCACCGGCGACATACTTCACACAATTGGCTTCGTTTCGTAGAACATTGATTGCCTATGGGATCGCCATTGTCGGGATCCTACTAGGAATCGCACTGTTGGTTGCGGCTCTGTTTACCCGTCCTATCCGCAAACTCGCCAAAGCGGCAGGACGGATCGGACAAGGCGATTTTCGGGCGCCAATCCCGGTGCGTTCAGGCGATGAGATCGGTGCACTGGCAGCTGTGATGGAGGGAATGAGAGCAAACCTCGCCGCCAGAGACGAGCGCAGTCAGATGATGGTATCTGGAATTGCCCACGAAATTCGCAATCCCCTGGCCGGAATTGCGCTGTTTGCCGGAATCCTTCGCAAAGACGCGAGCCCCGGTCATCGTGATCATATTGCGCGAATCGAAAACGAAATCGCCTACTTGGAGGCAGTCGTTGGGCAGTTCCTTGACTACGCGAAACGGGACCGTGCGGAGCCGACGAAAGTCGCTGTCGCCGACATTGTCGATGATGTGGTTACCTTGTGCTTGCCAGAGAGCAAAACCATGGGAGTAACCTTGCTCAAAGATCAGATTGACGGAACAGTGCTTGCCGAACCCACAATCCTGAAACGGATTCTATTGAATCTGATCCAAAACGCCATGCAGGCTACCGCCGACGACAAGAATCCAACGGTTCGGTTGTCGGCCCGACAGCACAAGGATACTGTGGCGATCGAAATTTGGAATTGTGGCCCGGTGATTCCCGATGAAGTTCGCGAAAAGATGTTTCAACCATTCTTCACGACTAAGCAAAAGGGGACCGGCTTGGGGCTGGCGTTTGTAAAGGAGGCACTCGTGGACTATGGAGGAAAAATCGAGGTAGAGCGAAGAGACAATGGTACGATGTTTTGCGTATTTCTCCCCAGCTCGGATAGTTAAACGATGGCAACCATTCTTATCGTCGATGACAATGACACAATCAGGGAAGGAATCCGCCACACCGTCGAGTCCGCGGGGTACGTCGCACTCACTTCGGCCAGTGGCGGTGATGCCCTGAAGCAATTTCGCGAGCACACAGTAGATTTTGTCATATCTGATCTAAAGATGTCGGGACTCGATGGGATGGGGCTTCTCCGCCAGATTCAAACAGAGTCACCAGATACTCCCATCATGATCATGACGGGATTTGGTACTGTTGAAGCTGCGGTCGAGGCAATGAAACTCGGCGCTTTTGACTTTTTGACCAAACCATTTGCTCCAGAGGTGATAGCACTCAAAGTCCAGCGCGCCCTTGAGTTATCCAATACAAGACGAGCGCAACGCAAGTTGGAGGCGCACAATCAATACCTCAGCGAACAGCTCAAACAAGATGGCAATCACAGCGCCATCGTCGGCGAATCCCCCGCGATCACGACGATCGAATCCACAATCCGCAAAGTCGCAAAAACCGACTCATCGGTCATTATCTATGGCGAAAGTGGGACGGGAAAAGAGCTGGTCGCGCGCGAAATACACCAGCAGAGCAAACGCGCAAACGAAGCTTTTATTCAGGTGAACTGTGCAGCAATGGCAGATACCCTCATGGAATCCGAGTTGTTTGGCCACGAAAAGGGTGCCTTTTCCGGTGCGGTTCGACAAAGACTGGGACGATTTGAACTTGCAGATGGTGGAACGCTGTTTCTGGATGAGATTGGCGATGTTTCACCCGCAATGCAGGTCAAGCTGCTGCGGGTGCTGCAAGAGCAACGGTTCGAGCGCGTGGGGGGGGAGAAAACGATAACAGTAAATGTTCGGATCATTTCTGCGACCAACAAAAACCTGCAAGAGCAGGTTCGGGGGGGGCAGTTCCGTCAGGACCTGTTCTATCGATTAAACGTGGTTCCTATCACCGTACCTCCACTCCGAGGCCGGAGCGAAGACATCCCCTTACTGGTGGCTCACTTCATTGACAAACTTGCCCCGAGAGTGAATCCATCTGTCAATAGCATATCGGATCAGGCAATCGGGCGAATGATGACTTACTCTTGGCCGGGCAACATTCGCGAGCTCGAAAACACCGTCGAGCAGGCTCTGGTATTTTGCGAAACGGATACGATTCGCGAAGAAACTCTCCCCGGTCACCTGCGCAACGAATCCTCCGAAACACTCATCGTTTCGCCAGAGAAGCCCCTGCCAGAAACTCTTGATGATCTCGAACGCCAGCTGATTACCAATGCATATGCCAAAGCAGCAGGCGTCAAAACCGAAACCGCCCGTCTCCTCGGGATCAAAACGAGTGCGCTGTACTACAAGTTAGAGAAGTACGGAATCTCGTAAAACTGTAAAAATGCAGACTTCAGAAAGCTGAGGAGTCGGTTTGAAAGTCCTCAAATATTCGTCGCTCGGACGGCTAAAACCCCTAGCCGGAGCTAGCCCAGACAGTGGCATAGAATATGCTACGCTTTAGTAGAAGCTAGTAGAAAGCCAATGGGAGCTTTGATCGGGGCCTGGCTGGTAATCGTTTTGGATTGATAACTCTTGAGAAACTTTCGGTACATTGTAGGAGCGCTTGCGCTACTTTGGGTCTGGATAGGGGGCGTCAAAGTTGGACATACGCAACAGGCCAACGCGGTTGCGGGCGTCGAAAAACAGATCGCGACCCTCCAAAGACGGACGCATACCCTACTGAAGCAGCGTACGCGAGCCCGGCGAGACTATGAGGCGCGAGCGCGACGCCTGCGCGCACTGCAAAACCAGCCTGCATCGTGGAATCGTGATCGCAAACTGAAACAGGCCAAACGTGCGCTTCATCAAGTTGCCCAGACCTTGTCTAGAAATGACCGATTGCAACGCACTGTCCGATTCAGATTGCGTGCTGCGCAAAAACGTCTGGTTCGCGCCATCGATGTTCGCTTACGCGGATCACAATTGAGCGCAGATCGTCGTGCCTACCTGACATTGCGAAAACGCCAACTCGTAACAAAGTTACGACCGGTACCTCAGCCTATCCGGTTACCACCGTCTGACATAGACCCTCTGTCGGACGCAGCGGAGCTGAAGACCCAGGCAAACCTAATGTTGCGCGTTGAGAAAGCGCTTCGCCGTGAGGAGAAACGACTCACATCATTGCAGCGTAAGCTGCGCAAGCAAGATAAACTTCGGCGTCATCACCGCCGCGCCAATGAGCCAGACCTTTTCAACGATAGTCCACGACGCACAATCGCTTATGCCGGCAATATCCCGCGCCCTTCGGGAAGTGGTGGTTCCGCCACTCCCACTCCCACTCCCACTCCCAACCCTCCCACCCCCAACCCGCGAAGGAGACCAGGCCCGGGGATCGAGAGCAGCCCACCTGCAGGCCGCGATGTTTCCCCATCAGAGCCCATAGAGAGTCCACCCCTAACCGAACCACCGGCGCCTATAGAAAGTCCACCCGTAACCGAACCACCAGCGCAGGAGGACACTGTGACAGAAGTTCAAATCATCTTACGAGATGTTGTCCGCGCTGAGGATCTGACTGCGTTGCGAAATGCGAAACGCTCTCGTTCTCGCGTAGGGGTGATACGCACCATTTTGGACCAAATACGCCGCCAACGAGCTCGGCTAAAGAAGCAGCGCTCGATCGTTGAGAAGCGGGCCAAAGCACTGTCACGATAGGCCAGGTTCTAAACGTGTGTCCTCCCTGGACCCGAATGGTCCGGTTTAGGAATCTTCACAGGATTCTCTGTAATCTAAAATCTCTGTGTGATATCAAATCTTTTGGCGATGTTCCCACGTACTCCCGATGTTTATGGGCAAAGGCTGGCTGTGTTGGCTGCGATCGTGCTGCTTTTTCTCGTGGGGAGCAGAGTTCTTGCAGACAGCACCGTGCTCGTGCAAGGCAGTATTGAGGCTGGAACGGAATATGACAGCAATCCCGGCCATGTTGAAAAGATTGACGGGGAAGAATCGATCGCTGGCGCCCCATTGTTGCGGCTACAGGGACGTCTTCGGCTCGGGTGGTCGCCACACCCGCAGCACTCGCTTTTCTTTGCCGGGAACGGTGCGACCAAACAATTCCTCACGAAATCAGGGCGACAAGAAAATGCGTTTGCGATCACGGCAGCTGCAGGCTACCGGTTCCTGCCCTCGGAGGATATGGATGCAATGCTCGTCACACGTTACCGGGGTATCTTTGGAGATCGCTTGTTTGGTCGTGATGCGGGCTATGATCGTGGATTTTCCCTCGTCGAGCTGACGCCAAGCTGGGGCGTACATCTTCAAAATTTGACCTATTTACTCATTCGCGCAACAAGCAGTGCATTCTTTTACGCACCCGATCGAAACCAAGATTGGCTTGGTATCGGTGGTCAATTTCAATTTAAAAAAACGATTCCCTTTGGTTCCGATAAGACAGGGCTAGGCTTGGCACCTGATATTTCACTGCGCAATTTGGAGATCGTTGGGGCGTACACGATTGGGTTCAATCGCCATAACGAAAATACGCTCATAAACGGTTGTCCCCTGGAAGCGCCCGCACCGGACTGCATTCTCCCAGGTGAAAAACGCCGCAGGGAGGTTCGTCATACGCTCTCTACCAGCCTTACGTTTTCTAGCGCTAGCATCTACAGCTTCTTGTATCAATTTCAATTTATTGACTCGAACAGTTTTGGATACTCCTCGCTGCGTCATCGTTTTGAACTGAGTGCTTCCACCGAACTTCCCGCCAGTATTTTTGTCACCGTCAAGGGGGTCTTGTTGTATAATACTTTTGTTGATCCGCTACTCTTGAGCCGCGATGTGCTTGCGCAAGATTTTGTCGCTATTGATGACGAGAACCGCAATGCCCTGATCCTCCACCTCACTCGAGACATCGGGAACGCTTGGAACATCGAGGCAAAATATGCGATTTACTCCAACGAATTTGCCACCGAACACGTTTCGTTTCGCCGCCAGATCGTGTTTCTGGGGTTTGGTTATCGCTTTGGCGAATAGGAGAAGGGCGGATATAAGGGGGCAGGTAGGACATAGATGCCGGTTTACCAAAGGACGCCTCTATAGTAGATTGTGACTATGGGTGATCCCTTAGAACCGTTTACTGAGCATGCTGATACTGGAACTGTTTTGTTTCGCGAAGGGGAGGCGGGGACAAAGATGTATGTCATCCAGTCGGGAACCGTAGAGATCTCTCGTATGCTTTACGATGAGACGCGTGTCCTCGCAGTGCTTTCGGCTGGCGAATTTTTTGGTGAAATGGCGATCGTTAATAATCGACCACGCTCCGCGACTGCAACAGTCCGCGATCCAGGAAAGTTGCTGGTGATTGACACTTTAACCTTCGAGTCCATGTTGCAAAATCAAACCGAGATTGGCATACGGATTATTAAATCGTTGGCTACCCGGCTAGAAAGCGCCAACCGACAGTTGGAGTTGTTGCTTCTCAAGGATGAAAATCATCGCATCGTTCAATGTCTACAACAGCTTGCCGCGCAGCGAATGAGTGCAACAAAAAATCAAAATATCTATGTTCCCATCGATGCAGAAACGTTGGCCGAACGAGTCGCGATTGAGCGACCCGACGTCGAAACCCTATTGCAACGCCTTTCCGAGGCGAAGCTGGTCATCTCAGCAGATAAAGCCCAATACTCTGAGCCAGGATATATTGTCCCCGATCCCGTCCGTCTCAATGAGTTTCTTGAATTTCTCGAATTAAAAGATCGTTTCAACAGCCAGCTGTAACGTGGTCGGCCGCGTGGCCTTGCTCCCAAGCACATGATAAAAAGCGACGATGTTACATTTACTCGCTGCGGCAATCCTCCTGCTTACAATGGGCTGCCAAACCAAGCGAATTGAGGACAAAGTGTCGCCCCAGATGCCGGAAAACGGCGCTGCGAAAACGAGTTTTGGCGCATCTGTTCCAGCGGGGGCGGCAAAGTCGATCGCAGAGGTGGTCGCCAATGTCGAAACGCTAGCGACCCAATCGGTTTTGGTCGAGGGGGTCGTCCAGAAAGTGTGCCAGAACAAAGGCTGCTGGATGGAGATTGCAGACGCTGCGGGTTCCAATGGCCCCAGCTGTCGCGTGATCTTTAAAGACTATGGATTCTTTGTTCCTAAAGATTCCCAGGGAGTGCGGGCCAGACTCTACGCCACGGTCCAGGTAGCAACCGTAAGTCCGCAACGAGTACGCCACTTAGAGCAAGAGGGCGCCCGTTTCTCGCAGCGAAGGCAAGATGGCTCCGCTACCGAAGTGAAACTTGTTGCAAGCGGGGTTGAGCTGAACGGAGCTCCCTAACCCCTAGGTGACTGGTGTTAAACATCCTCCGGCTGCAAATTCGCCATGTACGTCGCTAACACGCCACAATATGTAGCCCCGTATTTCAATACGCGTCTACATATTGTGCGCGTTATCAACGCACCTGGCGAATTTTCGCTTCGAAGTCTGTTTAACACCAGTCACCTAGAACACCAATCGGTTTGAATTTCCTATCAAACGCGTTGCTTCGCGTGCATTTTGGGTGCGTGAGGAGTGAGCACTGCAACAATACTGAAGTAATTGGGAGGAGCACAGCGACGAGCCCAGCCAAAAGGTGCCGAAACAGCGTGTTTGGGGGAGTTCAAACCGATTGGTGTTCTACTTGGTCACTTCGGTGGAGGAGCGAGGAATGTGCCAAACGAGGCCCTATGCGAGTGCGCCCACAGTACTAGGCGGCGGCCACCCCGTCTCGGACTTCTATCGCTTTGCGAACCAGCCGTGAGCGCTGGTCATTTTTTGAGTAGACAATCGTTTCGATCTCGGGCGCCATTTGCTGCAGCTGCTGGCTCAACTGAGCGGCCTTCGTCCCCGTAATGATCGAGGCGATAAAGACGACCAGAAACGACCCTTCCCAAATTTCTCGCACCGCAGAAGCGGCAGAATCTGTCTGTACGATGTCGAATCCCTCTGCTTCGAGAGCGCGGGCTAACTCTTCTCTATCACTCGCGATTTCGTCGACGACCATCACAGATTGCATGATACAGACCTCCTGGCAACATTTGTTACCGCACCCCTTAAATCAGTGGCTTCAAATACACAACCGTGTGCATAGCAGACTTGGGGAGGGCTCGAAAGAAAAATGGATCGACTTTGCTTCTTCTTTCAGTATAGCGCAGTCTTGCCCTGAAGGAATTGTTTCGTGCAACTTCCCGTAACCATGGAGCTTGTTTCCCTACACCCGCGGGTATTGCCCCCTAGGCCTAGATCGCGGTATGCCGGGGTATCTATGGCTTGGTATTCACGAGATCGCGGGGTGCTTCCCGCCCCGAAAAAGTCGGTTCCCAAGGGTCTTTGGGCCAAATGTGACACTTGTGGTGAGGCGCTGTACGAGCCAGACCTCAACGAGAATCTCCGGGTTTGCCCTAATTGTGACCATCATTTTCGACTCCCCACTGAGAGTCGTATTGAAATGATTGCGGATAAAGGCAGTTTTGTCGAACAAGACATTGGGCTGGAAAGCGCAGATCCCCTAGAATTTCAGGTAGATGACATTAAATACTGTAACCGCGCCAAGACTGCGGTGGAGAAGGTCGGGCCCGGGGAGGCGTTTCGTGCTGGATCCGCCAAGATAGGTGGCCACGCAGTTGAACTTGGCTTTTTCGTGTTCGAATTTATGGGCGGATCGATGGGATCCGTTGTGGGAGAAAAGATCACCAGACAGTTCGAACGTGCACTGGCCCAGCGAAGGCCGGCAATCATGTTTACGGCGTCTGGGGGAGCCCGGATGCAGGAGGGAACGCTATCTCTGATGCAAATGGCAAAAACCTCCGCAGCGCGCTCACGACTCGCGGAAGCCCGGATTCCATACATCGCTGTCCTGCTCCATCCAACAACCGGCGGCGTAGCGGCATCGGTCGCGATGCTCGGTGACGTGATCCTGGCCGAACCACAGGCATTGATCGGCTTTGCCGGTCCTAGGGTGATCGAACAAACCATTGGCCAGCAGTTGCCCGAGGGATTTCAGCGCTCGGAGTTTTTGCTAGAGCATGGAATGATCGACCAAATCGTTCCTCGCCTGCAACTGCGCGATGCCCTTGAACGATTACTGCGATGGTTGCCCGCCCAAAATGGAGTCTAAGAGGGCCCAGGATAGCTACGCGGCGTTTCTCAACCAGCTGTATGCCATCCGCCGCCACGGCGTCAAATTGCAACTCGACCGTATCCGCGAATGCCTAGCGAGACTTGGTGAGCCGCACAAGCAACTCGCCATCATCATCCAGATTGGTGGTACCAACGGAAAGGGGTCAACTGCCCACTTTGTTGATGCGATCCTGCGCTCCGCAGGGATCAAGACAGGTCTGTTTACGTCTCCGCACCTGGTGCAATTCTCCGAAAGATTTCGAATCGCCGGCAAGCCGGTGAACGAGGACCAGATAGAGGCACTTGGTCGGCGCATTCTTGAATTTCACGATGAGATTCCGGTCACGTTTTTTGAGATAGCAACCGCAATGGCCCTGCAATTTTTTGCACAAGCGCAAGTTGATGTCTCAATCCTAGAAGTTGGCCTTGGTGGCAAGTATGATGCGACCAATGCGATTGATGCGCACGTTGCCGCGGTCACTGGTGTTGCTCTTGATCATCAGGCGTACCTCGGAAACACTCTCGAAGACATCGCAGCGGAGAAAGCCGGGATATTCAAACCCAATCAACACGTTGTCATCGGTGCGAGCGGAGAACCGGGGGCGATCCCCTTTTTGGTACACGCTGCTGCCGAGATCGGCGCGAAAACCATTTGCCGCGTCGATGAAAGCGAGCAGGGGGAGAGCCTTCCAAAGTCTCTCCGCGGCTTTCAACACGCAAACGCTCGTTGTGCCCTCGCGATTGTAAATGCACTATCAAAACATGCTCCTGGCCTCCAGCTCATGTCTGATACCTACACGCAGGCGCTGCGCGACACGACGCCCCCAGGTCGGATCGAAACTATAGCCCAAGCCCCGCAAATCCTTATCGACGGAGCACACAATCCACACGGAGCCAAACAGCTCGCAAACGACTTGGAAAAGGGGCAAGAAGCTCCCAGCCGGTGCCTCCTTGTCATCGGAATCTCACGCGACAAAGACATCCGGGGCATTGTAATGCCACTTTTGAAGGTCGTAAATTTCGTCATCGCGACCCAGGCGAGGGACTCTAGAGCGGTTCCTGCGGAACAGCTGGGAGCAATGATCGCGAAGTTCCCTTGGCATGGGGAGTTGCAAGTCGTGCCCGATACCAAGGCGGCACTCACAAAAGCTCGCCAATGGGCAACACCAGAAGACCGCATTGTTGTCGCGGGGTCGCTCTTTGTCGTAGGTGAGATTCGCGCTCAGGTTCTGGGCCTGAGACCGGACCCCATCCCCCTCTCAGACCCTATGTAGCCGCGAATTTGCTCTGGCCTGGTGTGAGGCGTAAAATAGCCGACATGCACTTTTCGCGCGTGGGCCGTTATCTCGTTGCTGGTCTTTTGTTTGTCTCGGTCGCTGGTGTGGATGCCCCTGCGAGCGCTGAACAAGCGAAGTCCAAAAAAAAAGCGAAAACCAAACCCCACCGTGAAGGGGACTATGGAGGCGTGACGCCCGGAGCCAAGCACCCATGGCTCAAACGACCACGGCGACCCACGGTAACATGGACTGGATTTCAGGTTCGTGATGATGATCGCGCTCGTCTATTTCTCCAGCTCAGCCACGATGCGGACTACAGTCAGCGGCTGGATAAAAACAACGTTTTGATTGTTCATCTTCCCGGATTTCGCTTTGGTGGAAAAAACGCTGCACGCCGCATCGACGTCCGTTATTTTGGCACGGTTCTTTCTGTTGTTCGTGGGCATCGCGTGCGCAGTCGCAGGGCAAGGCGTGATACGCCTGCCACGACGAGCTGGCATCGAGATTCCGGATCCGGTTTCGAGACAAACAGCAAGCAAGTGAGGCCGAGGCTTCGATTGAAACGCTAGAGGATGGCTATCGTTACCTATACTTGGATTTCCCGCCGCCGACTGGGTCTGACACTAAGGCGGTAGATGCCAAGACCTTTGTCGACAATGAGAATCGCCGAGGCAGCGACAAAGAGGATGCGGACGAAGAAGGGGACGAAGAAGAAGAACAGGACGAATGAGCTTCCCCAATGCTGTCACTCAACGAGAGCGTTTCCACTTGCGGAAACCGCAAGACACCAGCGGCCAGCAATAACACTGCCCAGCTGACGCCAAAGATCAGTGCTCCCAGCAAGAAGCCAGGTGTTTGGTAGCGATATTGAATCGTGTGTTCCCCCGGCGAAACCCGGACGGCGCGAACGAGTCCATCCGCTAACGCGATCGGCGCGTCTACACCGTCAACCGTGGCTGTCCAACCTTGCGCCCATGCATCCAGCAAAACCGCGTATCCATCCTGCTCTGCATTGCATCGTAACGTCACCGATTCGGGCTGATACGCCAAAATCGCGCACGGTGTTATGCTGGGGGTCATCGGTCGCGACCGAAGCCGGGCCGTTGCCGAGCAAGCGAATCGATTTCGCTGCGAAGTCGGGGGCAAACAGGGCCGCGCGGACCTGTTCCATGTCGGCAAACCATGAAAAATGTGAAGTGACAAATGCCCGCGGTCGACCCAGATTGGGGGCGACAAGTACCAAGTCTCCAGCGGGACTATATTGAATCGGCTGAAACCCAGCAGCAGCAGCAATTTGCGTCGGCAGAATCGCATATTGAACATGAAAAACAGACAACAAACGAGTGCCAAAGTTTGCTCCTTGCTCCCAGAGAGATTTGAATCGGTCGGATAACGAGGGATCATAGCCGGGAAATGCGCGTAATGAAACCGCGTCGCGGTGTTGGCCACTGCGGTATCGACTAGCGCGGTAACGACGTGACGTCTGCTGTGGTTTTCAACCTGCGGTGTGAGCGCCGGTGGACGATATAGCCGCGCCGTAATTTCAGAGGACGATCGTTTGGGCAAAATCGACGGGCGCCGACTGACCCGATCCCGATCCACCAGCACATTGACTGACCAACTTTCGGACACAAAATGGCCAACCACAACGACAATCATGAAAGTAGCGCCGAGCAATCGATATCGCGCCCAGGACATCATCACAAGCGCGATCGCAAATCCAAACAGGATGACCGCCGTTCCGGCACCATTTGTCACCACTTCCGTCCAAGCAGCGTAACATCGATGCGGGCTGCCAGGGCCGGCTCGGTGAGCGCGCCAACGACTGTTCCGCGTAACCCGGCTGCAAGGCAAACGGCGGCGGCAAAAACACAGGCTAGGGCGATGACTGTAATTTTCAGCCTACGGCCCGGAGGGGTGCGGATCAAACTGGAAAGACCGACGCCACTAAGTGCCGTCAGGATGACGACCGCGCCGACAAAGTGTCGCTCTGGATAGCGAATTATTTGCCCGGCAAAAACAATTGACGAAATCCAGCGTAGATGGGCGTATGACGCCCTAGCGCTAGCACAATGTACACACCAGCAGAGGCGAGCAGCCAGGCTGCTTGCCCGCGGCCGAGTCTGCGATAGGCGCATACCGCCAAAATATCACTGGTGCCCCCATGTACAGGCTCAGGGCCCAGCCGGGGTCAAAATGAACATCAAACCCAGTATTGGCGACAATGCGCGCCAGATTGAGGCTGGTATCCGTGGGAGTCCCCAGCCGCCCCGGGCCATATCCATTCTAAAATGCGAAGCGGATGCATTGACCATGACGTAGCCTCATCCCAGCCAATACCACTTGCTCGTGCAGTATCCCCAAGAAGATACAGGGCGGGAACAATAACCACCGCTGCCAAACACGCCGCCGCGGCTCCAGCGCCAACAATCACTACGATACCGCGAACCCGACTCTTGGCCCGAGCAATTGCAACACAACCGACAAGGATCGCACCCGTCACAGATACAGCAGGATCCCCAGCGATCACCAGGGCAGCAAACAGGCCTGCGAGTAGCAGACCACCTCCAACCAGTTGGCGCCAAGTGGGTCCGAGGTCTTCATCTCCAACGACCGCGCGATCAGCGGCCCAAGCGACCCATGGCAGCCACGCCATGGCGATCATCGGTACCCCGTTGACTACCATCGAGGAGGTGTAGCCACATAGCATCGCGATTGCCCCAGCAAAGAACTGCCCTCGGCTATCGGCTCCCCACCGCGTCGCCAAAAACGCAACACCAACCCCCATAAGCAGGACGTGCAGGACAATGGTCAGATCCCAGGCCCACGGCATTGGAAGAAGCGCGCCAAGCCAAGCCAACGGGTAGAGCGCCCCGTGCATTGGATTGGCGGCAAAAGGAACGCCTAATCCAATGCCTCCCCACCAATGCGGCAGTCGACCGGATGCGATGGAGTCTGCGAGATAGGTTCGTGCGGGCAGGGTGAGAGTAAGATGGTCACGCAAATAAAACGTGTCCCCCAAAAACAGCGGTCGTAGATACGCCAGGATCGCGATTCCCATAAGGCCTAGGACGACAAACAATAGGGGGCGACGTGCCAACGTTGCTACCATTGGGTCTCCGAACCGAAGCGCCTTCTACGTGTATTGCCCACTTGCAAAAAACACATCTATCTCACCTTCAAAGCACTGACAACAAATCTCAAATCGACACAAAACACCAGTTGCCGGACGAGCAACGTGATTTGGGGGTTGAATCCGGCGGTTTGGTAGCCCATGCTAGGCGCCATGACCTCCCATCAGTTGAAGACTTCCGCCATCGCTGCAGTTGATCCCCAAGTTGCCGAACTCCTTACCAGCGAGGCACGTCGCCAAGCCCAAAGCATCCGACTGATCGCGTCCGAAAATTACGTGTCGGAAGCAGTCCTAGCTGCAACGGGATCGGTTCTCACAAACAAGTACTCTGAAGGTTACCCTGGCCGTCGCTACTACGAAGGTCAAGAGGTCATCGACCAAATCGAAACCCTTGCGGTGGACCGGGCAAAGGCGCTGTTTGGCGCCGATCACGCCAACGTCCAACCCTATTCCGGGTCTCCGGCAAACCTCGCGGTCTATCTCGCGTTTCTCAAGCCGGGGGACACCGTCATGGGTATGGGGCTCCCAGCAGGCGGGCACCTGACCCACGGTTGGAACGTTTCGATTACCGGCAAGTTTTTCCGCGCCGTCCAGTACGGGGTCCGACGCGACACCGGCCGGATCGACTATGATCAGGCAAGAGATCTTGCCAAGAAGGAGCGGCCCAAATTGATTTGGGCGGGTGGAACCGCAATTCCCCGAACGATCGATTTTTCGATCTTTGCGGAGATCGCCAAAGAAGTTGGCGCGGTCTTCGCCGCAGATATCGCCCATATTGCCGGTTTAGTTGCCGGTGGCGCACACCCTTCGCCAGTGCCTCTCGCAGACGTTGTCGCAACGACCACACACAAAACACTACGCGGCCCGCGCGGAGGAATGTTGCTTTGCAAGGAAGCCCATCAAAAAGCGCTAGATCGGGCCGTTTTCCCCGGATTACAAGGCGGACCTCACAACCACACCACGGCAGCGCTCGCTGTGGCCCTCAAAGAGGCCAGCACGGAGGCCTTTGCAAAGTACGCCAAACAGATCGTCGCAAACTCCCGGGCCCTCGCTGAGGCGCTGATCGGTCAAGGGTTCTCTCTCGTCACCGGCGGTAGCGACAACCACCTCATCCTATGCGACCTGACCAACAAAAACGTGCCCGGCAAAGTGGCCGCCCAGGCTCTCGATCGAGCGGGCATTGTCCTCAACTATAATTCCGTTCCCTTCGACCCCCGAAAACCATTCGATCCCTCAGGGATTCGCATTGGAACCGCGGCAGTAACGAGCCGCGGAATGGAGGCCCCCGAAATGCAGCAGATCGCTGCGTGGATCGGCGAAATTACCGCGAAAATTGGCGATCAGACCATCGAATCCCGGATTCGTGGCGAGATCGGCGAACTATGCCAGAAATTTCCCGCTCCCGGAATCAGCATTTGACCCACGTTCGCTGTACGCCTCGCGAGCCAAGCTCGAGTTTTTTTGAGATGAGCTCTAACCAAAATGACTATTTCAGAGGGTTATGAAAAACATCATCTGTTTTTAGCCAAACGCCTACAGACTTCAGTTCGATTGACTTGCCATTTTGCGCTTCAAGCAATTCCCAGCTATCAGTTGGAGTACGGCGAAATAGTTCGAGTCGGGGATGGTTTTGAGAGATGAAAAGGTACTCCTTCAGCGAAGGGATACGCCGGTAGTGAGCAGCCTTTTCTCCTCGGTCATAGGCTTCTGTGGAGTCTGACAATACCTCTACAAGGAGGATAGGGTTGATGATAGCATCCCTGTCATTTGCAGAGTTTTTGAGCTCACCGCATACAATACTGAGGTCAGGATAGGTTGTCAGGTCGGTTTCTTCGACGC
The DNA here is from genome assembly GCA_965223575.1 of Kofleriaceae bacterium. GTDB lineage: Bacteria > Myxococcota_A > Polyangia > Haliangiales > Haliangiaceae > CBDCWZ01. Next base: position 32,340 of record CBDCWZ010000120.1, on the reverse strand, counting down.
GAATCCGCACGTCGGAGCTAAACACACGACAAGGTTTTTCTCTAAGGCCATCGACTAATAGCGCGGCAACTGCAATGGCCAAGGCCCCGTGTTCGGGTGTTCCGCCCGCCATCGCAAATACTTCGCCACGGAGGTATTCGTGTCTCGTTTCTGCGTGGGTCTCAGCGGCAACATACTCGGCATACGTCATACGATTTGGCGAAGCAACAGTGGACATTGTGTCCTCAAGTATAGCTCCAATAATTTGTAATGGGTGACTTAATACATCACCAGGAAATTAACAAACGACGAGAATTTAATCTGTAACTATATAATATTATTGTATTTTTATTGAGTCTCGCGGATCCGCGTCTTGGCTTAGACAAACCGGCTTTTCGAAAACTGAAGGGATTTCGCTTTCAACTTCGGAAAAACCAGAACCCCCACCTCTATAGCGTCGACGGCGGGCACGGAAGCGTGTAAACCTCTATCGTTCTTATGTTCTACCCATCTCGCGAGGAATTTGTCACCGCTGCGACGCGCGGCAACTTGGTTCCCGTGTATCGGGAGATCGTCGCGGACGGCGATACTCCCGTATCGGCCTATGCCAAGCTCGGGGGACCCGATTATAGCTTCTTGCTCGAGTCCGTTGTCGGCGGCGAAAAGTGGGCGGCCTATTCGTTTATCGGGGTCACGCCTCGCGCGGTGCTTCGTTGTCGCGACGGAAAAGCATCCGTCACTTGGTACGATGTGGAAGGGGATGGGGCAGCCAAGGAGGCGAGTTGGGCGGCGCCCGATCCGACCGCGGCGCTCGCGGAGGTGATGTCCGAGTGGAAACCGGTTGCGGTCCCGGGACTGCCGCGGTTTTGGGGCGGGGCCGTGGGATGGGTTTCCTACGATGTCGTTCGCTCTTTTGAAGACCTGCCGGGCAAAGCGAACGACGATCTACAATTGCCTGAGCTGTGCATGGTGATCACGGACACCCTGGTCATTTTCGACAACCTGCGCCAGACCATCAAAGTGGTAGCCACCCCCTATGTGCCGCGTCCGGACAAAGCCGAGGCCGCATACGACAGCGCAATCGCCCGCGTCGAGCAAACGATTCAAATGCTCCGGAGCCAGCCGGCGTCTCTTCCCGAGCTTGTCCCACCCCCCGCGAATGAACATGGGACGGATCAACTGCGCTGGGGCGGCGGACAGGAGCCGGAGTCGAGCTTTCCTCGGGATTCGTTTATGCGCGCCGTCGAGGCGACAAAAGAGTACATTCTCGCGGGCGATATCTTCCAAGCGGTCATTTCGCAGCGACTCCGAATCGATCGCGACGGTCTTGATCCCTTTAACGTCTATCGCGCGCTTCGGATCGTCAATCCCTCGCCTTATATGTATCATCTGCAGTTTCCGGAAGCGCAAGTCACCGGTGCCTCACCTGAGACCCAGGTGCGTTGCGAAGACGGTTTGGTTGAGGTGCGACCCATCGCAGGAACAAGACCCCGAGGGGCAACGTCGGCAGAGGATGAAGCTCTCGCTCAAGATCTCCGCGATGATCCCAAGGAGTGCGCTGAGCATCTGATGTTGATCGACCTCGGCCGCAACGACGTCGGCCGCGTGGCCCAAGTTGGCAGCGTATCTGTCCCGGACTGCATGATTATCGAACGCTACTCTCACGTCATGCACTTGGTATCCCATGTCGTCGGCAAACTAAAGCCATCTTGCAATTGGCACGATGTTCTCAAGGCCTCCTTTCCAGCCGGTACCCTGAGCGGTGCGCCGAAGATCCGCGCGATGGAGATCATCGACGAACTCGAGCCTAAACGTCGGGCCATCTATGGTGGTGCAGTCGGGTATGTGTCTTACACTGGCAATGTCGATATGGCGATCGCGATACGCACCCTGGTGACCCATGGATCTTCAGTCTATGTTCAGGCTGGCGCGGGCATTGTCTATGACTCTGATCCCGCATTAGAGTTTGAGGAGAGCCTCAACAAAGCCAGGGCCGTGCTCCGCGCCGTAACCCTGGCGCGCGGCGCTTCGGAGGCAAGCTAAGTTGATTCTGCTGATCGATAATTACGACTCGTTTACCTACAATCTTGCCCAATATCTCGGCGAGCTCAGCCAAACGGTAACCGTAAAGCGCAACGACGCCATCACGGCTGATCAGGTCGCCGATATTGGCCCCAGTCATATTGTGATTTCGCCGGGGCCCTGTACCCCCAATGAGGCAGGCATCTCTACCGAAGTGGTACGCAAGTACGCGGGGAAAATCCCCATTTTGGGGGTTTGCCTCGGGCACCAGTCGATTGCGCAAGCATTTGGTGGACACATCATTCGCGCGGACGTTGTGATGCACGGCAAGGTATCCAAGATTGTTCACGACGAAAAAACGATTTTCTCAGGAATCGACAATCCGTTTCGCGCGACCCGCTACCATTCTTTGATCGTCGAGCGCGAATCTCTTCCCGAGCAGTTTGAAATCACTGCCAAAACATGGAATGACGAAATCATGGGCATACGCCATCGCGGATTCGTCGGATCTAAAACCCCACTTGAGGGGGTGCAATTCCATCCCGAGTCCATCTCGACTCCTGCGGGAAGATCCATCCTCGGCAACTTTTTAAACCTTTCTAGCAAATCGAGCGAAGGGGAATCTCGTGGACATTAAGCAAGCCATCCACCACGTGGTAAATGGAGGCGACTGTAGCGCCGAACAAATTACCAAAGTGGTCGGCGCAATTATGGAGGGGGCGGCGACGCCGGCCCAAATTGGCGGATTCTTAATTGGATTGCGCATGAAAGGTGAAACCGCGGAAGAAATTGCCGGCGGTGCTGCAGCCATGCGGAATTGTGCGAAAACGCTCGCGTGTCCAGATCCCGATCGCAGCGTTGATACCTGTGGCACCGGGGGCGACGGTTCTGGTTCTGTCAACATTTCAACCCTCGCCGCAATCATTGCCGCATCGGCAGGTGCCCGAGTTGCAAAACACGGCAACCGATCCGTTTCTTCACGGTCGGGGTCGGCAGATGTTCTGGAGGCGCTCGGAGTGACTATCGATGCACCGGTTGCGGTCTTAGAGCGCTGTTTGAGCGAGGTTGGTATTGCATTTTTGTTTGCCCCCGCGTTCCATGCTGCCATGCGCCATGCCGCAAAGCCTCGGCGCGAACTCGGGACTCGGACGCTATTTAATTTGCTTGGACCGCTTACCAACCCAGCCGGAGTGCGCAACCAAATCGTTGGTGTTTTCGACGCCAAGTGGTGCGAACCCGTTGCCACGGCTTTGGGCAAACTTGGCGCTCGTCGTGCGTTTGTCGTTCATGGAGACGGTGGTCTTGATGAGATTGCGGTCCGCGGCCCGACACAGATCGCCGAATGGAATCAGGACAAAGGCAGCGTTGTCACGAGCGAAATCACACCACAGTTCTTTGGTCTCGACGAGGCCAACCCCGCAGATCTCAAAGGCGGTGATGCAGACGCAAACGCGGCAATTCTCCGCAAAGTACTCGGGGGCGAAACCGGTGCCCCGCGCAACGCGGCTGTCATGGAAGCTGCCGTAGCGCTCACCGCCTGCGGTGTCGCCACGGACTTTCGCACGGGCGCCTCTCAGGCGCAGTCTGCCATAGACAGCGGGGGCAGCGATGACAACCCTCGAGAAGTGGATTACCCTGAGCCGCGTTGCAGGCAAGGGGGGTGTCCCGATTATGAATGTACCACCAGACAAACTCCTGAAACCGCAGGGTGCGTTGTTCGTCGGTCACGTAAAACAACTCCTAACCAAAACATCTCTAAGTCGTTGTTTTGGCTCAAAGTTGTCGACGGCACAAGCTGGCTTAGGGCTATGCTCCCTCCTCACGCCTTCCCCGCAATTCCATGTGTTTCTCTGGAGGCACTGGCACAATCGGGACGCCCCCTAGCCGGTGAGTATCCTAGACAAAATTGTAACCGCCAAGCGGGCCGAGTTGGCGCACCGCCAACAGCTCGTGTCCGTAGCGGCGTTGGAAGCTAAGTCCCTGGCGGCAGGCCCCCCGCGAGGATTTGCCTCGGCGCTGTGCGCTGACCCCATCGCCGTGATCGCGGAGGTCAAACGAGCATCGCCGTCAGCGGGCCCCATTCGCCCCGACGCTGACCCGGCAAAAATTGCCGCAGAGTACGCGCAGGCCGGAGCCAACGCGATTTCTTGCCTGACAGACGAGCAATTCTTTGATGGCAAACTTTCGTTCATCGCCGACATCCGAAGCCACATCCCCCTGCCGGTATTGCGCAAGGACTTTATCATCGATCCCTATCAGGTCGTCGAAGCCAGAGCTGCTGGAGCTGATGCAATTCTCCTGATTGTCGCCGCGCTTTCGCCATCTATGTTAAAGGACTTGTTGATTGAGGCGAGGCGATGGAACCTAGACGCACTGGTAGAGATACACAATTCGCAAGAGGCCGAGCGAGCAGTCGCCGCCGGTGCAAAACTGATCGGCGTTAACCATCGCGATCTGGCCACTTTTACCATCGACATGACCTTGACTGCATCGCTTCGAGCTCAGCTTCCCAGTGATACCGTCCTCGTTGGCGAAAGCGGGATCCGATGCGGCGCCGACGTCGCGAAAATCGCTCAGGCTGGCGCCCAAGCCGTGCTCATTGGCGAGCATCTGATGCGCGCGCCATCTCCTGGACAAGCGCTACATGAGCTAAAATTAGAGACAAAACAATGCCTGTCCAGATCAAAATCTGCGGAATAACCCGCCCGCTGGATGCGGCGCTGGCGGCGAAGCTCGGCGCCAATTACATTGGCATAAACTTTTGGCCCCAATCCAAACGCCATGTTGGGCTCGACCAAGGTTGCGAGATCGCCGAGGCTGCGCGAAACTCGGTCCCAGGTGTTTGCATTGTTGGCGTTTTCGTCAATCAGGATCGCGCACAAATCAAACGCATCGCCCATGCGGCCAACCTCAACTATCTGCAGCTACACGGCGACGAGCCCCCTACGTTTTGTTCGAGCTTCGATACCACTGTGATCAAAGCGATCCCATTGGCGAATCAAAAGGATATCGGGCGACTCCTTCAGTATCCGTGCGAAACGATACTGGTTGATACACCGAGTACTGGCTATGGAGGCTCTGGGAAAACGTTTGATTGGTCTCTGGCAACCAAGGCTGTGGCAACCGACAAAAAAATCTTTCTCGCCGGGGGGCTCACCCCGCAAAACGTCAAGGCAGCCGTTGTCACCGTCCGCCCATTTGGCGTGGATGTCGCCAGTGGTGTCGAATCGAGCCCGGGGATCAAAGACGAGAACCGCATGCGCCAATTGATTGCTGCGGTGCAAGCCGCAGGGTAGGCCGGGCTTATACGTTCCCGGTAATCACACCATCATGGCGCTGGCGACCGCTCACGGCTCTTTCCTCTGCTTTTCTCTTTGGGGTAACTGGGGACCACCTGAAACCCAAGAACATGGATTTCCTTTTTCTCGCTGTCGTCTGTGGACGTGTCTTCGATAGCATCCAAGAGCTCCCTTTGAAAAGCAGCAATACGCTCGCACACGACCTGATATTGCGCATCGGTGATCGCAACCGTTACCGACGTGATATTTCGTTTGTCCACCGGTACCGTTTCCAGCGCGTTGACGGCCGATTTGAGCTGCGCGCGATGGTAGTTGCGAACCGCAAGCGTTTGCACATACTTCACCGCCGCCAGCTTGCGATCGGCCTGTTGTAGCCGGCCCGACCCATCACGAATCACCAGCCCACAGCGTAGAAGCAACTCCAAAGCGACAGCAACCTTTGCCGGTTTTACGTTGGGACGTAGCCGCTTACCAATCCACTCAGGATCCTCTTGAAAATCTGGTAGCGCAAGCATTTCACGGATCGGCATGGCATACCATAGGCTGTACACGTCGTACTGGGCTTTGGTCATTTCGGCCAAGACCCCCGCAGACTGCTTAAATTGTCTCAGCTTTCCATAGTAGTAGTGTTTCTCCGAGTCAGTGCCCGCCTGGCAAAAACAAACCAAGGTTTCAAACGCCTCACGCTCTTGCTTGTTGAGTTTGAGTCCGCGGGCAAACTTTGCAATCGAGTCCCGCGATAGGTTTCGCTTTCCCTCAATCACAAGTTTGAGAAAACTAGGGGAGGAGAACCCGGCTTGGCGCGCAAAAAATCGGTACGAAAACTGCGGCATCGTTCGTTTGCGATAGCTGACCAAGGTCCGCAAATACATTCGGTAGTCGTCGAAGGTCTCCGGGTTTGGGGCTGTACTCTCATTTAGGTAGTCGATACATTTGTTATGGCATAAACATAAAATATTACAACAACATAGTATTATTTTGCGTACTCTGACAGAGTACATCGGTAACTGCCAGGTTAGGCGTAGGGAGAAACTCCCAACACCGGAAAACGCCGGGAGCATCACGGGGGCCGAACCGTCTGGTCCCGCTTGAACGGCTTCGGAAATTAGAAGTTAGACGAGCGATTCTTTTCGAAGATTTTCGGCATCTTTTTGATGCTCTTTCCGACCGGTTAAACAGAGCGAGTTTTATTTCGTGTCTGTTAGCGAAGGAGCGTAGCAATTACAACGAGATGGATACATTCCTATTTTCTCGTAGGGATTGGTTTGCCGCGAGCACAAAGTTTTTTGGGCAAATCTATCGCACCCCTTCGCATTGATCATTTGAAGGGCGTTGCAAATCGCCTTTGTAACCACTCATACGGAGGCAAAATGCCATGACGTTCTGGGCTAAACTGTTTTTATCACTTGTCGTTTCTCTGATTTTTAGTTTTGCGGTTTCGAACCCCAGCTTCGCCGGGGATCGAGGACTTTGGGTATGGTCGATGGCGGACCGGATCGTAGTCGAGCCCGAACAACGGGCCTTGTTTTACGAATTTATTGACGCTCCACATGGCGAGGTCGATCATCGGATCAACATTATCTACATGTCGATTTCGGAAAAGCTGCTAACCGAAAACCCCGCAGCTGTACGACAGTTTCTGGAAGAAGCCCATGCACACGGAAAGAACGATCTCACTGGAGAAGGGGGCCTCACTGTCGAGTTTCTCACCGGAGATCCGCTTTGGGCGATCATTGATTGTGAGGATGACAAACCGGACTGCGAAGACCCAGCGATGGATATTCTAAATGCCGTATTGTCATTTAATTTGGCCAGCATGACGCCCGAGCAGCGCTTTGACAGATTTCAACAGGACACCGAACCCTATGTTCTAGACAGGAACAGCGGCCATCCTTTTTCATGGGGGATTGAGAGCGATCGCAACATTATCTGGCAACGATACATGAACAATGTGAAAAAGTGGCAAGCCAGAGTAAACGAACATAATGGCGCTTCCAAGCAGCATGAAGATCTTGCGCTTGGGGTCGTCATCCCATCATGGTGGGACCCTGCTGGCAATGAGCCTGCAAACCATAGGCTCGTACAAGACGAGGTCGATTACGTCATTATCTTGAACTATGATACGCGATTACAACCAGACTCAGATAACCCAGAAGTAGAACCCAGAAACTACATCAGGAATATCCAAAGCGAACTCAGCTACGGTCGCGCGATCGATCGTCCCGTTTATGTCGGTTTTGAAACTCTAGAGCCCCAGCGCAAAGAGCGGGTTCCAGGGTTCTTTAAAACACTGTATCCCAATTCGACATCGTACTACTATCTAGGCAGCAGATTCCGGATCGATGATGAGCCAGGGAGCAGATTCTTGTTAGCGAATGAGGTCATGGAAAAACATACGGACGAAGTGCTAGAAACATTTGGCGACAATCCCGCTTTTGCTGGTATGGCGTACCACTACTATGAAGACATCGATAACGGCGAAGTCTCCTATCGCGCTCTTGACCTAAAGGATCAGGCCCCCTTGGTCTACCCACAAGATCCTATGGATCTCGACCACGATGGGGTGTTCAATGCAGAAGATGAGGACGCTGATGGAGATGGCGTCAAAAACGACGAGGAAAAGCTCCAAGGCTCTGATCCTTTCGATCCAACCAGTATTCCTGACGGACTGGTTCTTGCTTATTGGAACTTTGACAAGCAGACGTTTGACAGCTCTCTGATGACTGGGCCTTCACTTCAGACGGTAGGGACCCCTGCTGAGTTTGAGCTGGGAGATGCAAGCGGCGACGATGGTGGTTACTCGTTGCGCTTGCCCAACAATCAAGATCGACCAGCATCTTTAGATTTAGCATTTGGCGAAGACCAAGTCTCCATTTCAGAAACAGTTCAGGCGTTAACAGTAGAGATGAAAATCAAACCGGAAGCAAAGCAAGAAATCGATTTTATCCCACTGTACTTTCAAGGAGACATCGACAAAGGGTTGTCGCTGATTTTGAAAAATGGCGGAGACTTTCTGTCCCTTCGCGCTTACAACGAGCCAGCAGAAAACGCTGCCATGGGTGGGTTTGTAGGTATCAGCGCTCAAAACAACTCACTGTTCTCCAAAAATGGCAACAACCATGCTGAAGCCTGGCACCACGTCGCCTTCACCTATAATGGCGTCGATCAAACAATCAAGCTCTATGTTGATCACAAACTTGTCGCGCAAACAAAAAATGCGCGAATTCCTAAACAACTACCCAATATCAATGTCAAGCCGGTACCCGATGCCGCCGTCGAGCCGGTGCGCTTTTTTAGTGCCCAAAGCAATTGGGACTCCGACAACGGTAACGGTGCCATTCTCAACAAGAACAGCGGTCAATTTGAAAACACGTTGTTTGAGTCTGGCGGAAACTGGGCAAACAATACCCGATACGCCGGACTTGTTGACAATATCAAGATTACGCAGGCCGCCTTACCACCTGAACTCCTTGGCATCGGGCCGTCGGACCCTGAACCCAACAAGCGGCCAGGGACGCTGTTCTCACTTGGCCTCAGCGAGTCGGTCCGAAGTCCCCAGATTACCGGCGACAGAAATGGGAATCTATATGCTGCTTGGATCCATTCGAGCCCAATCAACAGCCTGTTTTCCTCCAACCGCTATGTTGTGAAGTTTTCGAAGTCCCAGGACCAGGGCGAAACTTGGAGTGCGCCGCGGCCTCTTGGCCACAGCATCACGACCTCTGGTGGGAGATTGATCATTGTTCTACCCGGGCAGCTAACCATGTGCGCAAATGCGCAGGGCAGGATCTACGTCGCACGACTATTGCATTCCGGTGCGGTTGCCCTCGACTACTCGCTTGACTTTGGCGAAACATGGCAAGAACAGGCGATCCAAATCTCCGCGGGACAGGGGCTCGCGAAGCGACTTGCTGCAAATCTCAAATTGCTTTGTGATGAGAGTGACAGGCTATCCATTTCTTGGTGGCAACAGGGGACTGTTCAAACCGTGTTCTCTGCGGATCAGGGGCAGACTTGGACAAGTCCCGAACCGGCTCCATTTGCCTACGTTCCTGTGTTTGGTGCCTCATTCCGGAATTCTCTCGGATTTCAATCTACCTACGACATGATTGCGGATGCAGAGGGACGCCTTTTGCTTGTTTGGGTCGGAACAGACCAACCGTGGACATGGAACACGAGCGCAAGCGATTATAGTATCTATGCGCGCATCCGCGACCCACTCGGGAGTTGGGGACAGAAAATCACCGTCTCTTCCAAACTGGCGGCGCCAGATCTCAGCGTTACTGGTCTGCACATCGCGAAAGATCAGGGCAATGTGCACCTGGTCTGGGCAACCGGTCCAGATAGGAAGGAAGACATTTTCGTAACAAGGTCGCTCGATTTTGGTCGCACCTGGCCAACGCCAGCCACTCGCGCAAACACAAATCTTGCGCAAGAGAGCAGGTCCATCGCTCCATCCATCACCACCGACGGCAAAAACCATGTCTATGTGACGTGGCTCGATCAAAGAAACAGCCCGCAAGAGTGCAAAGAAACGATACGCTGCGGCAAAGGAAATAGGATTCAACAGGTCTTTTCTCGGATCTCGAGCGACCGTGGTCAAACTTGGCGATCGAGGGATGTCGAGATTCCGGGGGCATTGGAACCGATGGCGCAGCATACACTACTGCACGCCCACGACAGTGGGACCATCTACGCTTCGATCGACAACGCTAGCTATAATCAATCGGCCGATTTTGGTGAAAACTGGCTGGCGGCCGGCATCGAAAAACAACTCCAAACCGAGCGGCCGTGGTCACAGCAATTTTTGGACCAACACAGTTTTATGGATGTTGAAGGGACAGTGCACCTCATCGGAACGGATCCAAAAACCCGAGATTTTCGCTACCAACGACTCATGGAAGATCGCCAACGAGCATCAGGCGAAGCACCGATCGCAAAATTATCGACGCCCGGCCAACTAAACCGGTTGGATCGATTGGGAACGAACGACTTCTTACTGCGTATCATAAAGCATTTTCGTCTGATGTGGTTGTAACGCTAGGTTCGAATATCCCCACTCCTGATGCTGGTCTAAGCGCCCGTGGGCTTTGGGGGTGTAGATTTGGATTGCAACGAGACCCGCGACTGCTATGATAGACATATGAAACTGGCTCGGATCCTCGCAGTCTCGGCTGCTCTATTTTGCTTCGCTGGGGCCGGGGCTGTGCAGGCGGACGCACACAAGACAAATGCCCCCAAAAGCGCAAAGAAGGTGAAGGTTTACGATTTTTCTGGTGATTCGATCGAAGGGAAACTGATCCAACCAGATGGTATCATCTGCAACATTTTTGTGACCGTTCGAGAATCCATCCTCATTCGATTGCGACGAAACTTCGACGGCAAGATCGTAAGGTCTGCCTTAGACCTCTAAGATCTACCTCCGAAGAGCTGCGCCAGCCACAAATTGCTGTTATAAAAGGCGACTTGGAGAGCAATACGCGATTTGGAGAGTTTGGTGGTCAGTACATTGCCGAGACACTTATGCCCGCGGTCCAGGAGCTGGATCAAGCGTTCCAATTGGCAATGGCAGATCCGGCGTTTTGTCGCGAACTCACAGGACTTCTTAACGACTACGTCGGGCGTCCATCGCCACTCACCTTTGCACCTCGCCTGTCCAAAACGCTCAAAGCGCGGATCTACCTCAAACGCGAAGACTTAAATCACACGGGTGCGCACAAGATCAACAACTGCCTTGGTCAGGCACTATTGGCGCGGCGTATGGGTAAAACGCGACTGATCGCGGAGACTGGAGCAGGACAACATGGTGTCGCTACCGCGACGGTTGCCGCTCTATTTGGGATGCCGTGCGATGTCTTTATGGGCGCCGAGGACGTAAAGCGGCAAGCACTGAACGTGTTTCGGATGCGATTACTCGGTACGTCTGTGATCCCGGTCGAATCAGGGACCAAAACGCTCAAGGACGCCATGAACGAAGCTCTACGCGATTGGGTCACAAACGTTGCCGATACCTTCTATCTGATCGGATCGGTTGCAGGGCCCCATCCGTATCCGCAGATCGTCCGCGAGTTTCAGTCGATCATCGGTCGCGAAACCCGGAGACAGGTGCAAGAGCTAGAGGGTCGGCTACCGGATGCGCTCGTCGCCTGCGTCGGTGGGGGGTCGAACGCAGCGGGCCTATTTGCGCCTTTCGTAAACGATGCTGGGGTACAATTTGTCGGCGTCGAAGCTGCAGGGGATGGTCTAGATACACCGCGCCATGCCGCTACGCTTTCCCTGGGAAAAATCGGCGTATTGCATGGGTCGAAATCCTTTGTCCTATGCGATGAGGGTGGGCAAATCAGCGAAGCGCACTCGATCAGTGCAGGTCTTGATTACCCCGGCGTTGGCCCCGAGCACTCTTATTGGAAAACCACCGGGCGTGCGCGGTACATTGCCCGGACCGACGACGAAGCTGTCGGCGGCCTCAAACTGCTCGCAGAAACCGAGGGGATTATCTGCGCTCTGGAGACCGCCCATGCAATCGCAGGATTGGAGCAGGTCGCCGCAGAGGTCGGCTCAGAGGGCCTCATCGTCGTTTGCGTATCCGGCCGCGGTGACAAGGACATGGTGACGATCGCAAATCACCTAGGGGAAACGTTGTGAGTCCTCAACCTGTAGAGAGTCGGATCCGAGAAGCGTTTGCAAGCAGGCACAAGCAAAACAGCGGTACATTGGTTGTCTACCTCACCTGCGGCGATCCATCCTTAGAAGAAACCGTCGATATCGTCAAAGCGGTCGCGGATGCTGGTGCGGATGTCGTCGAGCTTGGCGTCCCGTTTAGTGACCCCAATGCCGATGGGGTTGCGATCCAGGGGGCAATGCTTCGCGCGCTCGCAGCGGGTGGCGGTCTGCGCCAATCACTGCATGTTGTCTCCCAAGTTCGCCAGGCGAATTGCAATGTCCCCATTGTGCTGTTTGGTTACTACAACCCAATCTACATCTTCGGCCCAGAACCGTTTGCGAAAGCTTGCCAAGACTCCGGAGTGGATGCGGTTTTGACCGTCGATCTTCCCATCGACGAGCTCAACGAGCTGAGTGTTCCTTTGTCCCGCCACAAGGTTGGCGTCGTCCCGTTAATTGCCCCTACCTCAGGAAGCGAGCGAATTCAGCAGCTGCGGGGGCAAACCCCGCCTTTTGTTTACTACATCTCGGTAACTGGGGTTACCGGTGCGAACATCTCCACCGCAAGCGAATCCCTGACGCAGCGGATTGTCGAGGTCAGGGACGCTGCACAATCACCGGTTGCGGTGGGGTTTGGTATCAAAACGGCTAAAGACGCCGCATTTGTTTATAGTCAAGGTGCGGACGGTGTTGTGGTCGGCTCAGCCATTGTCGAGTGCATTCGCAAGGCTCCGCGCGGCCAGGCTGCCGAAAAGGCCGCTGCCTTGGTCGCTGCGCTCCGCAGCGCGTTGGTGCCAACCTGATACTTTTTCATACCCCTGAGTGGCGTTCTTGCCAAAGGGTGGATGATCCAGGAGCCCCAACAGCAACACGGATTCGGGCCGGCGTGTTAGGCTCGGGAAGCGTATGCAGAGGTGGGTTTGGATTACCGTCATCGCGTTGCTCCCGCTGGCTTGGGCAGGTTGCAGTAGGCAGCCAGAGCTCGGCCAATTTCGACCGGCAGTAGGGGAAGACTGTCACAAAGATTTTGGCGAGGGAGCAATTTGCGACTCCGATGGAATTGATTGCAACGAGGTCTGCAATGCTGAGATCATTTGCGTTCCCGCTGAAGACGACAGCCAGACCAACGGACGCCGCTGTGCATCCGATTTTAATCCGTGCACTGTTGATGTCTGCATGGCACGAGAATGCGAGCACATTGAGCTCGTCAATTCTGAACCTTGTGACGATTTTGATGCCTGCACCATCAACACAAAATGCTCTGCAGAGGGTGAGTGCGTGGGCGAAGATGTGGAGTGCGTAGACGATGGTGACCCTTGCACAGATGTGATCTGCTTTAAGGATGTGGGTTGCAAACCGGTGGACAACGGTACGTGTAACAATGGCGGGAACAACGGTGGAAATAATGGCGGGAACAACGGCGACAACAATGGTGGAAATAACGGCGACAACAACGGTGGAAATAACGGCGATAACAACGACGACGATGTCGGCAATGGCAGTGGTAATGGAACCGGAAACGATGACGCACCTATCCTAGGTGGTGGTGGTTGTGATGGCTGCAACGGAACCACCGCCCCCAAAACGGTATTTGTATTTGTGGTTGTCTTTTTGATCTGCAGACTTATAAAACGCCGCAACTATTTCGTTTTATTTGCTTTGGTGGCATTTCCGGGGAGTTCTTTCGGGGATGGATTCAATGCAGGACTGTACCGACCCGCAACCTCACTAACAAATTACTTCACCCAGCCCAGCACCCAAACCTTGCACAGAAACGCGTTTCACCTGAGCGCAAGCTATCACTGGGCAGATAACATTCTCGTCCTGCGCGATCCGACGACGGGCGACGTGGTCTCTAGCGGTGTCGTAATCAACAGCCGGTCTACGGCGCATCTCTCCGCCGGATTTGGCGCGTTTGGCTTCCTTGAGCTTGGCGCCGACGTTCCGGTCATTGTCAAACAGTCGGGAACACTGGCCCTGGTCGCACCGGGCGATGACCTGTCGTCAAGCGCATTTGGGGATATTCGCCTATTCGCAAAGGGGAAGTTGTTGCAGTTTGGCCTTGTCACCGTGTCGCTCGCGGGTGACCTAACGGTACCTACTGGCGACGACGACAATTTTACTAGCAGCGGTCAGGTAACGTTTGCGCCACGCCTTGTTGTCGGCTTGGACCACGGTCGGGTTTCGTTTGCAGTCAATGCAGGGTATCGGATCCAGAAAAAGGCTGATATCGCCAATCTGGAGGTAGACGACGAGCTATTTGGTGGGGCTGGATTGAAAGTCGAAGCATTGCCACGCAGGTTGTGGGTGCTCGCGGAGGCGTTTTTTGCCTATGGAGTGCTTGCCGATGGCGGAAAGACCCAGAGGCCCATAGAGATCATTGGTGGTGGTCGTGCTCGCGTTCATGGCTCTTGGACTCTGCAAGCAGGAGTGGGTACTGGGGTTAGTCAGGGGTATGGCACACCTCGCGTCCGGGCAATGTTGGGGCTTTCTTACGCGCCTCTGCCACCGGCCGCGAAACCAACATCGACACCCCCCCCAAGCCCCAAGAAGACTCCCTTGCCATCGCCTTCGGAGGACACCGATGGGGATGGCATCCTTGACGCGCAAGACAAGTGCCCCACCGAAGCAGAAGACTTTGATTCCTACGAGGATGAAGATGGTTGCCCCGATCCAGACAACGACGGCGACGGAATTCTTGACACCTCCGATAAATGTCCCAACCAAGCTGAGGTTGTCAACGGGGTCGATGATGACGATGGCTGCCCCGACGAGGGCCTTATCGTCCTCGTAAAAGACCGGGTCGTTCTTGAAGAGAGAGTCCTATTTGATATCAAACGTGCACGGGTCAAGAGCGGCGGAAAACGTATTCTCAAAGCGATCGTTGTTCTTTGGCGCCAACACCCAGAGTGGGAGTCGATGGTCATTGAAGGCCATACCGACCGACGCGGCACCAACAAATACAATCTTTGGCTGAGCGAACTGAGGGCACAGCGCGCGCGAAACGCAATCATCGCCGCAGGGATGCCCGCCGAAAAGGTTACCGCCACGGGATTGGGGAAAAGCCAACTTCGCGACTTTGGCAATTCCGAAGCCGCCCACCAGCGCAATCGCAGAGTTGAATTCGTCATGATTACAACGCGCAAACAGCGAAAGGTCATCGATATTGATCAATTGGATACGGCTGATCAGCCAGACAAGTCCCCGCCCAACACTCCAACTCCCCCCGATCAATAACGGATACATCCGTTGTGAATTAACGTTTTAACCGGCTGCGTGCTTCGATGATGGCGGCGCGCAGCTCGGGATCCTCAATTCCCTCAGTCTCGCGAACAATATCGTCCAAACAAAAACTCGGGTGCGAGTTGGCGGGAATTTGACCGCTCGGGGATGGGCGCATCGCACGAGCATCCGTGCGCACGGGGTTTGTTGGGGTCCCGCGAGCGAGTTTTAGCTGAATCTCGGAAACGAGCGGCGGTTGCCCCAAAGCGGCATTGATTCGCTCAATCAGCTCGTCTTTCATAAAAGAAAGCTGATGCATCCAAGTCGAGTTCACGACCGCAACAAATACCGTCCCATTGGCAATGCTCTCAACCCAGCTGCGTTTTCCCACCCGACTCCCGACAAGCGCCTCCCATTGGGAAAACAGCTTCTGCTGGCGAACGGGTTCGCCCACGCCGTAGCGCTCAAGGACCGCTGTCAGCAAGTCCCCGGCGGCTAATGGCTCTCGATTTCGCCACGGCTTAGGCTTAGGACCCGCCAAGAAATAACCTGCGCATTTGAACGCCGATCCATCCCGCTTGGGATCGTTGCTCGTCGGTTTTGCTCGTCGGTTGCGTAGAGCGACTATGCGCCCTTCTCGCGCCTTCCCAATCGGGCGCCTCGACGCCCAAATCGACCAACTTATTTCTTGGCGGGTCCTTAGGCACGAGTCCTCAGACGGCGGTTAGCTTTGCCGTAGCCGCCGAACCAACTCTCGAAGGCGTCTCGATCCACCGCCGTCGCGATAGATAAACTTGAGTCCCGTTCCACCCTCTTTGTTGTGAAACGTGGCTTTACCGGAGATATGAATCGGACTAACGGCACCAGGAGGCATAATCTCCAAAATCACGTCGGTGTCTAGGGGGAGTGCCGTGTCTGTTTGCAACATTGCTCCGCCGACACTTATTTCTGTAAGCACGCTTTCGCTAAACGCCGGATTCTCGGTAAGGCGATAACGAACTGGAATTTCAAGTGGCAGCCGGGTGTGACGTCGCCGGATCGCTTCCTGATGCTGTCCGGCAATCGATTCCAAAATAAAATCGCGCTTCTCCGCCTCGTTTTCGGCAAACTCAACGACAGCGCCGGCACGCACCCGCAACCGCGGCAGGGCAGGGCGCCAGCTTCGCACCGTTCCTCGGATCAATACCTTGTTTGGCAGCGAGGGCAAACTGAGTTCGACGATCACGGCGGTGCCGTTTGGCAATGACTTTGTCGTCGGACAAAACATGCCACCGTTTGGGAGTGCTGCATCGTAGCTCGTCTCAAACTCCCCTGGGCTACGAAAACGAATTTTTAGAATTTCCATATTCGCTGTGTACTTCTCAGGATAGCACAGCTGTGATGTAGTTAGGTCTATGCGTACGCTGATCATCGTTCCGACCTACAATGAGTGCGACAATGTAGTCGACGTTGTAAACCAATTCCTGCAGCCGATCGCAGACAGCGATCTGCTGCTAATCGACGACAATTCGCCCGATGGAACCGGTTTGATTGCAGATAAAATCGCAAAGGAAAACTCCCGTGTCCATGTAATCCACCGGTCTGGAAAGCTCGGACTCGGCACCGCGTATCTCACAGGGTTTCGCTGGGCCCTACAACGAGACTACGAATTTATTGTCGAGATGGATGCCGATTTTAGTCATCCACCCCATATCCTACCCATGCTCGTCCAGGCCGCGAAAGACAATCGGGGCATGGCCGTCGGCTCGCGCTACGTGGCCGGCGGCGGAACGCAAAACTGGGGGCGGGGACGCGAGCTCTTGAGCCGTGCAGGAGGCCGTTATGCTCGTGCTGTCCTGGGTATTGATGTTCGGGATGTCACAAGCGGCTTCGTCTGCTATCAGCGCCAGGCACTAGAGGCGATTGATCTCGACCGTATCCGGTCCTCCGGGTATAGCTTTCAAATCGAGATGAAATATCGGGTTCTCCGCGCAGGGCTTCCCATTCACGAGGTCCCCATCGTATTCTGCGATAGAGAAAAGGGTGAATCAAAAATGGTCCCGGCCATCATGTTAGAGGCCCTGCTCATGGTGTGGAAACTAAGATTCAGCGCTGACTAAGGCCATCTTAAAAATGGTCCCAACGATGACGACGCGCGTTTACATAGACGGTCAAATCCATGATGAGCACGAGGCAACGGTATCTGTGTTTGATCGTGGTTTCTTGTACGGTGATAGCGTCTATGAAGTATTGCGTACTGCGGGAGGAAACCCGGTCGACCTCGATGCACATCTTGATCGGCTCTCGCGATCTGCAAGCGGTCTTGCATTGGACATCCCCTCGCATGCATTGCTAAGAGATGCAGTCTTGCGTACGATTGGCGCTACGGACAATAAAGAGTCTCGAATCCGTATCATTGTTACTAGAGGTCAGGCTGGGGTTGGACTTGAGTTAGGCGCATCTGGCAACAACACAACGATCGTGATCGCTTCACCGTTGATACTTCCGGATCCCACTCTCTATCAGTCCGGCGTAATGGTACAAATCGTGACTGTGGAGCGAGTATCTCGCCAAGCAGTGGATCCCGGCGTCAAATCGGGGAACTATCTCAACAACATTCTCGCATTGCACCAGGCTCGCGAAAACAATGCCTACGAGGCGATCATGTGCGACAACCAGGGATGGGTCGCAGAAGGAAGTACATCCAATATCTTTATCGTCGAAAACGGGACATTGCTTACACCCGCTAAGGAGGTTGGGTTGCTAGCAGGAATCACCCGCGAAACAGTGATTCGGATCGCAACCCAAAACGGTATCCCAAATTTGCAGACTATGATTCATCCTGCACAGCTACGCGATGCCGATGAAGCGTTCCTTACAAGTTCTGTACGGGGAGTATTGCCCGTCGCAGGGGTCAATGGCGCAGCGTTTCGCAATCCATGCCCCGGACCTGTAACGAACAAGCTTGCGCAATTCTACGAAAATTATCTGGCTCAATTCGAGTGCTCCTAGCCTATACTAAGAGAGTATGGCTCGTCTTAATCCGCGCACACTTAAGCAACAAGCATCTGTGGCGATGCGAAAAAGAAAATACGCAAAAGCCCTAAACGCGTACCTCGCTCTTGAAAAACTAGAGCCGCGCGAAGGTGAATGGCCGCGTCGCGCCGCAGATATGCATCGTAGACTTCATCGATTAGACGACGCATTAGGTGCTTTGGGAAGGTCCGCTGATGCATATGCAAAAGCGGGGTTCGTTATTAAAGCGGTCGCCGTCTGCAAACTCGTGCTTCATATGGATCCAGAAAACGAGCTCGCGAAGCAGAGATTGTCTAGGCTAAACGCCGAGCGGGGAATGCCAACCCCGAGGAAGAAACGGTCGCCCAAACGATCGCCCAAACGAATGGCTGTGGGCACGGATCCGACGCTTACGTCAGCTCCCAATTTTTTGCCACCCGAGCCGCCACAAGAAGATAGCGTGGAACTGATGGCAAAACTGCTCGCTACGCCAGCACCCTCGGCAACGATAGACCAAACAATAGTCCCCGAGCCGAGTTCACAGTTAACTCCCGAGCCCGCACACTCGATTGCCAGAGGTGGTGAGTTCGAAATTCGTGACACAGCGCGCACCCGACCCACCTACGTAAAAAGTGGCGAGTTTGAGATCCGAGACGCCGCACGCAATCGGCCTAGCGACGTAAAGAGCGGTGAGTTTGAGGTTCGAGACGCAGTAGGCGACCGTAATCAAACGAGACAACAGGTTCACCACAGCACAGAGCGGCCCGTTGTTGTCGAAGATCTGGCTTCGCGGGTGACAGAACCCCCAGTGGTCTCTGACCGTAAACTGATGGATGCGCGCACCCTGTACGAGATGAAGATGGATTCGCGTCCCCGCCGCAAACGTCGCACGTTGCCACCGGGTCAGCCACTAGATGCTGTCGAGCTGCGCAATGTGATTCCCGGTGCAAAGCAGAAGCTTCGCAATGGAACCGACTCAGGGGTCTTTGAGATCCCTCTAGATCTAAATGACGTGGAGATCGTCGAAAGCTTCGACATCGAGCGCCCATTGCGCCTAACTCCGCTGTTCTCTGCACTGAGCCCGACGATGCTGCAATGGCTCATTGACAAAGTAGAGATCGTCGAGCTCCCTCCGGGGGAAATATTGTTCCGGGAGGGAGATAACGGGTCACGGTTATATGTGATCGCGGAAGGCTCGGTAGACGTACTCACGGAGGGACCACCGCCAAGGATTCTTCGCCAGCTTCACGAAGGAGACATCTTCGGCGAGGTCGCGATTGTCACGGAGCAACCACGCAGCGCGACGATCGAAGGTAGTGGTGACCGTCCCGCCTTGCTTCTTGCGATCGATCGCCCAGTGTTAAGCGACCTGATCGAGGCAGAGGAAAGCATATTGACCGTACTGTTGCGTATCCTTCGCGATCGTTTGTTGGATCGACTGTTGCGCACCAACCCCATGTTCGCGCCGTTTTCGGCTCGAGAGCGCCAATCACTCTCTGGCCGTTTCCTTTTTCTCGAAGTCCAGGCGGGCGCCGATCTCGTCGAACAGGGACAGGCCGCTGATGGATTGTATATCCTCCTAAGTGGACAGGCTGAGGTGCTCCTTGGCCGGGAACAAGCCGGCGAGGAACTTCTCTCTGTCGTAGGTCCAGGAGATATCTGCGGCGAGATGTCTCTATTGACCCAAGAGCCTGCCATGGCCACTATCCGTACGATATGCAAATCCTTTATTTTGATGCTACCAACAAAGGTGTTTCGTCAACTCATCATGACGCACCCCCAGGTGCTCACGGTCGTTGCTGAGCTTGCCGAGAAACGTAAAAAACGGCTTGAGGCGGTGGTCGAAGGCACTCTTACCTATCAAACAGACAGGATTTGCCTCGTATAATCGGTCGCCCTAGACCGCTCACCACTTGACCTGATCCTATCTGACTTGCTCTCTTGGCCGATCGGAGCGTTGCTCTCTCGTTGCGTAGGTCTACTATACGCCTCGTTCGCGCCTTCCGCTCAGCCAAGATCCCTGCGTCGGATAGGACCATTTCAACCGGTGAGCGGTCTAACGCGCGCCCTTGCCAAACAAGACAACGGGTACTGTACGGGCCAGGATCCGCAAATCGAGTCCGAGCGACCAGTTATCGACGTACTGCAAATCGAGTTTCATCCAGTCCTCAAACCCAATATTGCTTCGCCCGCTCACCTGCCAAAGCCCGGTAATCCCAGGCCGCATCGACAGCCGCCGACGGCGCCAGCCGCGGATATCGTTCTGTTCCTGGAGCGGAAGAGGTCGCGGGCCGACAAGACTCATCGTGCCAAATAGCACGTTTAAAAGCTGCGGCAACTCGTCAATGCTCGTCCTCCGCAAGAGCTTACCCAGCCGTGTAATCCGCGGATCATCGGTCATTTTAAACACGGGTCCCTGCATTTCGTTATTGACCTCGACCTCATTTCGGCGAGCCTCCGCGTCTTTTACCATCGTCCGAAATTTATACATGCGAAATCTGCGACCGTAGAGTCCTGAACGCTCTTGGGCAAAAAATATCGGTCTCCCCATCGTAATCGCTACAGCGAGAGACACGATCAGAAAAACGGGTGCGAGGGCAATGAGTGCGATCGCGGCAGAGACCGCATCAATACCATGTTTTAGGGTGAGTGCTTCTGGGCTCTTGGGCGCCACTTCAAACATCATAAACGGATGGTCATACACGGTACTGACCTGGGGTATTGCGTCTGCCACCGCCGCCGTATCGATCCAAAAACCGGCCGAAACCCCCAGAGTCTCACATAGGGCCAATGCCTCTGGCACCTGAGCAAACTGGTCAAATGGCGGCAAAAATAACACTTGGTCGACGGGGTTGCCGTGGAGAACTTGCGGCAAATCTGCCAATCCTCCCAGGCGCTCGAGTCCATCACAGTCTTCATGGGCCGAAATATATCCAATAAAGCGAGGTGCAAACGCATCCCCCCGCGAAGCCGTTAATAGCGAGGTCATGGCATCAGACGGGTCACCAATCAATAGGATGCGGGTTTGACCATATCCCTGGCGGTACCGATGGCGAACTGTTCCTTGAATGGTCGCGCGAGAAATGAACATGAGGACAAAAGAACTCGCCAAAAATACGACCACAATCGACCGGTTGATAACCGATTGTGTGACAAATAAAACAATCGAAAGCAGCAGCACGGCCACAACGTGCACTTTTAACAGCTCGCTAGCGATCCGCCCATAACTCCATCGTTGATCAACAAAGCGGTGCTGCCCAAACGCAAAGGAAGTCCCGACCATGATTGGCATTGCCGCATATGCCAGTGCTGCATATGCTGTAAACTCTGGCGGTCCCTTCAAAAGCGGCACATACGGGCGCAACAGTCCATGAACAAATACTGCCAATGCCATCGACATCAAGACGATGAGCGCATCGACAGCCAAGCATACCCGCTGCAATCCGCGACGTTCCTTGCCCATCCAACGCAATCATATCGTGTTCTCGGAGCGAATGCCCATCGATGTAGGCGACCACCACACTGCATCGCATGATTCGCCCGCAAACCGGATAAAGTATGATATAAACGGGGCGTGGAAATTCCTCGCTGGGTTACTTTACTGGTTGGAGTCGCCGTTATCGGCTTTGGTATATATCGATTGCGCATGGCCCAAAAGGGGAGTCCTCAACCTGTGGGCAGTGGGGATCCGCAAGGTCGCCCCGGCCTCGGTGGACTGTCTCGGCGGAGGCATTTCCTGTTTGGGATCGTATATCTCATCATGGGTGGATTGCTAATCGCGACCAGTTTTGGCTTTCGTGTGCCAATTTTCGAGCTATTTGGCCGTTGAGCTCAGGTCAAATATCCTCGCACTATCAAGCGAGCCGATCAGCATTTCGTCCACACCGTCTTGGTCAAAATCCACCAGCCAGGCGCGCGGGCGGAGCCCTTGTAGTTCGTCGGTAATACCGATCACGGGCTGCCCTTCATATTGTAGGCCTAACGCGACAAATACTCGATAACGCGTGCTGTCATCAGCGACACCGACGTTAATGAGAGAGATGATATCAACGGTATTGTCAGCATCGACTCGCCCGCCAGCGGTAGAAAGCGAGACACTGGCAATATCTTGTTGATCCGTTAATTCTGCCGTTGTTTGCGTTGCTGCCTTAACGATCAGATAGCGACCGATGAAAGTACCTCCGATGGACAGCTGAGTGCCAAGCAAGCGGGCAATTGTTGACCCGACACTGGGGGCAAAACCGACCCCACTGTTCTGTACGGCTAGGGTTCCCTGCTGGATACCGTCACTATCGACCAAAAACCGGTTTAGACCGTCGGTTTCGGGATTGAACACGAGGACTCGTTGCTCGGCACCAGAGACGTCGCCAACACACCCTGAGGCCAAGATTCGCGATCCCATTGGCTCTACAAGGAATCCAGAGCTCGTCTCGGTCCCGCCGGCGCTGTAGCTGTGAAACGGTGCGTCGCGAAACTGCGCGAGCACTTCCGTCGTCTCTTTGCTATCACAAGAACTAACCGGAACAATTGCCTCAGCACGTCCGGGTGCTTCGGGCGTAAGGGGCGTAAAATCGACATTTGCAGTGCCACTGGGGGAGGGGGTAATCTCAATCCAATGACTTTGGGAGATCGAAATGACCTGATCACGTCCCGAAGAACGGATCAAACCCAGCGAATACACGCCAACAATCGGCGGTGTTGTAGAGATTCGAAACCCCGTTGGCGCGGCTGCATCATAGTAGGCGAGTTTCACCCGCGGTCCCAAATCGCCTGTCTTGGGCAACATGAGCACCGCGAAACCCATTTCCCCCGCGGGTCCGATCTGGCCGACCTGATAGCGAAACTCTGTCGGTATCGAACGAACCCCCAATAAGTTAGCGCCTTCGTCGAGTATTGCCTCACTCAAGATCTCGTTCGCCGCTGAAAATCCCTGCAGGCTCGCTACCGGGACTCTCTCCCAACGCACATCAATATCCAAAAGGGTAGGGCCCGCCAAACTCGGCGCCGGCACCTCAACCATCGCATCACCATTGTCGTCCGTCGTGCTGCTACCCGTTGAAAACGAAGGCGAAGCGGTCGCCGCAGCGGTGGCTAAGATCCATTGCACCGGGGCACCACGCACTGGGTTTGCAAGCACATCGATTGCGGACACAGTTACCGTGCTTGGCAGCGGTCGACCGAGTGGCACATCGGTAGCGGTGACGATCGTTGCTGGCTCCGCTTCCAATGTGACAGAAACCGTCCCACTCACCTCGCCAACTTCGGCGCAAGCGGCTGCTACGAGTTGTGTTTGACTGTCGAGAGCACGCGCCAAGATCAGTTTGGTGCCTTCACGCGGAATCCCCTCCAGACTCACCTGTCCTTGATCTACAGTTGTGATTTCAGCTGCGGTATTGGCGCTAAGCGTTTCTGCAGAGATATCGCCAAACGCAACATCATTACACCCAAAGCCGTCTGTCTCGGGCGGGACAATCACTTCAATCACAACAGACTCGACCTGGTCCTGATAGGCATCGGGCACAGCAAACGAGATCGACACAAATCCCCCATCACATCCCGCGAATACCAAGCAACACGCAAGAACGCTAAGGTATGAATATCCAGCATGCCCGAGGTAGGCATCCAGGTAAGTATGCATCACACCCAATACTAAACGATACGAGCCAGCAAGTCAGCACGAGCTGGCGGATTGCAGTCATGATATTCTCAAGGGGCACCTATGTCCGTGAACCGCAAGACACTGCTGCAGACCGGGCTCGTGACATCCAATGCGAAGCACGAGACCGCGTCCCGCTCGTGGGTGTGTCGCGTTATTCGCGACGATGGTGCCGGCCAGCAAATCGCAGTTGGCGCACGCCCCGTCAGGGTCGGTGCTGATCGCCACTGCGATTTGATCCTCGAGGACGCCAAAGTATCCCGCAACCACGCCGAACTCCAGGCGACCCCAGAGGGAATCAAAATCCGCGATTTGGGCAGTACCAACGGGACCTTTTGGCAGGGCTCGCGCATCGATCAAATTACTGTCACAACTGGAACAACCGTGCAATTTGGCGAAACCGCCGTGGGTTTTTCCGCAACCGAGATCCCCTCGCTCCCACCCAGCGATCGCGATCGATTTGGCGGTCTTGTTGGCGACAGCCTGCAAATGCGCGAGCTCTATGCAGTTTTAGAGTTGGTCTCCCCATCGCCGGCAACGATCCTACTCGAGGGTGAGTCAGGTACTGGGAAAGAGCTCGCCGCACGTGCCATTCATGATCATTCTGACCGCGCTGCCGTGCCCCTGGTCACCCTGGATTGTAGCGCTATCAGCGAAACCCTGATCGACTCCCATCTCTTTGGCCATGTTCGGGGCGCGTTTACAGGCGCAAACACCGAGCGAAAAGGGGCGTTTGTCGAAGCCAATGGTGGGACGCTGTTTATCGACGAAATCGGCGAGTTGTCGCTCGAATCCCAGACCAAATTGCTCCGAGCACTCGAAGCGCAAACCGTTCAGCCCGTGGGCAGCGACAAAGCAGTTTCAATAGATACCCGGGTCATCGCAGCGACACACCGAAATCTGTCTCAAATGGTCGATGCCAAGCGATTTCGCTTTGACCTGTTTTACCGCTTAGCAGTGGTACACGTCAGGATTCCGCCACTCCGCGAGCGAATCGGCGATCTAACGCCCCTCGTCCGCCATTTTTATGAAGGGCGCAACATCGATCCCGGCCCTATCGCTGGCGACAATTTATCCCGCATCCAGCAGCATAGCTGGCCGGGAAACGTTCGCGAACTGCGCAACGTTCTCGAGCGCGCTTGGGCCCTAAGCGGAACAAATGGGGGATCTTTTGCAGATTTACGATTGTGGGTGACCCCCATGGCCCATGGCGCGCTCCCGGTCGGTGCTGAGATTGTCGACACGAGCCTTTCATTTAAAGAGGCAAAGACCCGCTGGGTGGACTCTTTTGAGCGCAGATACCTGGCCGCCATTTTCGCCAGTCACAACGGGAATATTACCCATGCCGCCGATCACGCTGGGATCAACCGAAGACACTTTCGCACTCTACTGCGCAAACACGGTATTTTGGCAGGATAGCACCTGATGCCATTTCGTCCCGCAAGCATCCCGCCTAAAGCCGGCCAATTCATCGGCGAATATGAGGTGCTCCACGAGATCAAAAGCGGTGGGATGGGCGAAGTGCTTCTCGCTCGCCGTCAGGGTGCGGCTGATTTTGAAAAACTCGTCGCCATCAAAAAGATCCGCACAGATCTACAACACCCCCAGCTGCGCGCGATGTTTCTCGATGAGGCAAAACTATTGTCGCGGATCAACCACCCGGCAATCGGTCAAGTGTATCACTTTGGCGAGGACGAAAACGGCCTCTACCTGGTCATGGAATACATCGCCGGGGTTTCGTTTGCAGACCTGGCAGAGCTCGGCCCGCCGCCCGCGGTCTCTGCTCGCGCCATGGCGAAAATATGTCGAGGACTTCACGCCGCCCATAGCCTGACCGATCTAGCCGGCAATCCACTCAACGTAGTTCACCGTGACGTTACGCCGGACAATTTGATGTTGACCTACTCAGGTCACGTCAAAGTGCTAGACTTTGGCATCGCTCTTGTGCGTGGCCGCAAGGCGCCAGTGACCGAATTTGGCACTATTAAGGGAAAGCCGCCATACCTTGCCCCCGAGCAGCTCAAAGGGCTTGCCGTCGATAGTCGCACTGATGTGTTTGCGGCGGGTCTTGTCCTCCATGAGCTTATCACCGGACAACCCGTATTTGATGGCGACTCCGTCTACGCCGTGGTCCACGCTATCGAAAACAAAACCATCGAACCGCCGTCTGCGATCGCCGGCCCGCTGATCTCCGGTCTCGATGACGCGATTCTCCGCAGCGTCGCCCAAGACCCCGACTATCGCTACGCCAATGCTCTCGCCATGGCCGAAGAGCTCGAGCGAATCGTCCGCGACGCCGGTGGCGAAACTTTGGAAGAATACGCGACCCGAGCCCTTGCGACCCCGCGAGACGAGCACCGCCAATGGCTCGGCGAGCTTTTGCTCGGACAAACACCAATTGCGAAGGGCAGGGCGACCGGAGTGATCACTGCCGCCAACGACTTGGACTTGCCGCCTAAGACACCGGACCCATTGCTGCCACCGCATTCTCTGCCGCATCGCTCCCGAGCCATCAGCAAAAGGTGGACTCTATTTGCGACCGCCACACTGCTTCTGGCCGCCGCAATATCGGCAATCGTCATCGCAATACCACAGAACAGCGCAGGACCAAGCCAAACCGACGCCGCTTCGCTTGGTCGGGACAACAGCATTCAGATGACGACACCGCTAGCCAGCCTGCCGATCGCATCCCGGGACGCGGGCGCTATCCCGCAAGATGCCGCCGTCAGCAAAACCATCGATGCCGCAGTCAAACCGCAAAAAAACAAAAAGCAATCCAAATCCAAAGCCCGTCCTCGCAAAACACGCAAAGAAAGGCCTGGCAAAAAGCCTCGAGCAAAAGCGCCACCGGCGCCACCGGCAAGCAAAGAGTTTGGCCATGTCACTATTACCGCCACCCCCTACGCCATCGTGCGCATCAACGGAAAACACGCCGGCGCCACCCCCATTTTTAAACGCAAACTCGCTGTGGGCAAACATACAATTGTATTAATCTATCCAGCCTCTGGCACCGTCAGACTTCGTCGTACGATAAGACTTGACGCGAACTCGCACCGACGGATCAAACCTTAGTTCGAGAACTGTTCGCACGTGTCACTCCGAGTGGATACCTTTAGAGCCTAGCCGTTCCCTTAAAGGGACAACCGCTCGCCAGTTACTTTTGTTAGTCATTCTCTGCGCCGATTTTACAGGTTGATTGGGGGATAGTAGCGTGGTAGACGAGTATTGCTGCGATCAAAACATCGCGAGCTAACTCCCCCTCTGAGTTCTGCAAAAGTATTACGCCGGGGGTATCGAATGGCGCGCCTGCCACTCAGATAGATCTGTTTTATATTCTTAATGAGAAGCAGCGAGTGGTTTGGCAACTGCGGCACAATATCGTCCTATGCGCGTGTGGAGCAAGCGATGATCGCTCCCACCGATTTCACGCTAGGGGACAAAGATTTTCAATTTGAGTATATCGTCGCTGACTGCGTGCCAGGGTTGCGATTGCGTAACCTGACGCGATCCGACACATGTTTTTTTAGGCCAAAACAGCATGGCCAACATCGCAGGCGATTTCCTCGCGACCGATAACAATCCGGCACCCTATCTCGAAACTATTTGATCACTCGTTCTGGCTAATCGTTTGGATTCCATCCCGGCACAAATAGAGGAAGCAACGGTTGTCCGGCTACAGACAGCATTAGAAACAAATAGTGCGAACCAGCCCCGGGGTTGTTTGCCCAGTCAATTATGCTCGCACGTGGCCCATCTGCGAAGCGGAAGCTCGCCAGGAAAAGAATAAGAGCCATTGGCACGCTGAGCACCAAACTAAGAAAAAGCGTCCACGGCGTGACAAGAAGAAATAGATGCACGGTGTAGAGGATGCGCAACAAGCATATCAATGGCACACCGAGCACCCAATACAGCGCTGTTCCAACTACCGACCCCCACTGCGGATCTGGGATATCGGGTACGCGCTCTTTTGCCCTAAGGATTCCGTCAGCCCACAATCGGAGCAATGGAAAGTATGTTGCAGAGCGACGAAATACTATGTTGTGACGGTTTTGCTTCGGCCGACCCGGCGTTGGAGTTTGCCTTTGCGCGAGCTGCGCTTCTGCCGCTGCCAAACGTGTCTCGAGATACTCTGCGCGCGTGATCGCTGCATGGAGGTTATCTCGATAGCAAGCAGACGGATTGTCGAATCGGTTGGGCATAAAGACTCCTTTGTTGAGTAACTATTGCAATTCATATGCTTGCAACTCATATGCCAGAGCTAGATTGCCGTATTTACTGATGTCATGCAGGAGCACCGCTCTATTTTACCTGGGCGGTTTGTCTCAGGAGAACGAATGTCGTCTTGGATTGTCTGGTTTGTGCGCTTCTAGTACGTTGTCCTCCTTGACGGGACCCAACCCCGCCCGCCCACGCCCAAATACGGGCGAATCTATGTTGGTTGCGCCTGATTTTCGCCTAGAAACAGACGGTTGCATTGGCAGTGTCCGCCTCGCCAACGATTCCGATCCTTTACCGTCGATAAGCAACTTTACATGTTCAGCTCTCTAGGTCCTCAGCGAGCGCGCGAGAAACCAATGGCAGGCGCTTAAAAGTCTCTTTGTCCGAACTCTTCTCGAAGGCGTCCAGCGGAGTGACGAGTTGCTCGTTCATGTAATGCTCGAGTACGCCATCCATCGTTTGCATGCCGACTGATCGCCCACTTTGAATCAAGCTTGCAATCATCGAGGTCTTTGCTTCGCGAATCGTTGAGGCGACCGCAGTCGAGCTGATCAAAATTTCGTGGGCCGCGATCCGTCCTTTGCCGCTAGCGCGAGGCAGCAGTTGTTGGGAAACGACGCCGGTCAGCGTCTCTGCCAACATACCCCGGACTGCCGATTGCTCGTTGGGCGGAAAGGCGTTGACAAATCGGTCGATCGTCGCCGCTGCCGAGTTGGTGTGGATGGTAGCAAACACGAGCACTCCAGAGGAGGCCATCTGCAGCGCGAGCCCCATGGTCTCGGAGCCGCGCAACTCGCCAACCAAAACGACATCGGCATCTTCGCGACCGGCACTGCGAATCGCATCGTGAAAACTGGGGACATCGCGACCAACTTCGCGGTGGGTGATTTGGCATCGCTGTGGCTGATGGACGAACTCGACTGGATCCTCGATCGTCAGGATATGGCCCAGCCGAGTCTTGTTGATATAGTCCAAGATAGCCGCAAGCGTCGTGCTTTTTCCGCTCCCGGTTGGTCCGGTGATTAAGATCAGGCCGACCGTCTTATCCGCCAACGTACGCACAGCAGGTGGCAGCGCAAGTTGCTCAAGTGTCAGTATTTCTGTCGGAATCGTGCGAAACACTGCGCCAACCCCGGTGGTTTTCGCCAAATAGTTGCCACGAAACCGCGCCTTGGTTCCAAACGCGTAAGCAAAGTCCAGGTCTCGCTCCTGACGAAAGGTCTCTTGCTCCTCATCGTTTAAGATCTCATTGAGGATCGGCTCGATCGCTTGTGCCGTCAGCGGGTCAAAACCGGGGATCGGAATCAGATCGCCGCTCTGTCGCATCATCGGTGGATATCCAGGGGAGATATGAAGATCTGATGCCCCTTGGGCGAGTAACGCATCAAATAAAATATCGATCTGCGGCATAAGACTCTCTCGGCTATTACTTTCGGCGAAAAAAGCCGCCAATCTTAGAACTGATTTGCTTAATGTTGTTCGCAGTCGGGTCAGAACTTTCTTCGGTCGGCGGAGGCATGGGCGCATTCATCAGAGGGGCATCTTGTGGGGCAGGCTGCATGCCGCGGTTCAATTCTTGCTGGAGTTGGCGCGGGTCTTCTGAGCACGCCAGCGCTGCTTCAACAGTAATTCTCCCGTTGTTCACCAAGTACTTCAATGATTCGTCGAGTCGAATCATTCCCATGGACAGTCCGCGCTGCATCAGGCTTGGCAGCTGGATCAACTTGTTGTCTTTGATCAAGTTCCACAGCTGAATACCGCCCGTCAACATCTCCGCGGCGGCGACCATCTCTCCCTGCGTCCCCAAGATCAAGCGTTGACTAATAATCAATTTCAACGCGCCGGCGAGGGTATTTCTCACCGGGGATTGGCGCTCGGGGGGAAACATATCGATGATTCGGTTAATGGTTTTCGCGCCTGATCGGGTGCTCATCGTCCCGATCACCAGGTGCCCGGTTTCGGCAGCCTCCAAGGCAATCTCGACGGTCTCTAGATCGCGCAGTTCACCGATAATAATGACATCGGGATCCTCGCGAAGCGCCGCCTTCAAGGCGCGCGAAAAGGACCTGGTATGAACCCCGACCTCACGCTGGCTAATCACAGCCTTTGAAATCGGGTAAATGTACTCGACAGGATCTTCAACCGTAATAATGTGACACGGCTTTGCCACGTTGATCATATTCACCAATGCCGCCAAAGTCGCGGTTTTCCCCTGTCCATTGGGACCAGATACAACTGCTAAGCCTTGATGATAGTCGGTAATTTTTTCGAGTTGCGCCGGCAGGCCAAGCGAAGCGAGCGACGGCATTTCGTCCCGAATCAGACGAAAACATCCCTTGAGGCCGCGAGAGTGGCGACCAACATTGACCCGGAACCGCCCAGCGCCGGCAACGTCAATGGCAAAATCTGAATACCCGACTTGCTCGAGCTGATTGCGTTGATGGGTGGCCATTATCGACAGCAACATCGACCTCACATCGGCGTTTGCAATTGGCGCTCCCTGTGTGGACAACTCGTTTGCAAATCGATACGCAGCCGCACGATCGGAGGCAATATGCACATCCGAGCACCTTCGCCTGCGCGCCTCGTTGAGCACCATAGAAAGCTGTGGATGTGCCTTAACCCCACTGCTGACGTTTGCTCTGCGGTTTGCTGTCGAATGATTCTTTGGAACTGGACCCGAACGAGGAGCAGTTTGCGGCTTTGGCTGTGGAGCAGGGCGCGGAGCAGGGGAGGCTGAGATATTGATAGTTGGAGCGCCGTGATCCCCGATCGACCCCGGCGGATCGAGATCAAGCGTAAACGGCGGCTCCGCTCCTGTTGGCGGCGACTGAACCAAACCTGCTGGTCCTGCCGTGTTGGTTCCAATACCAATTCGTCCACACAACTGGTGCACCTGATCTCTCGTGAGATAGCCGCGCAATACACAAATCTCACCGAGGGTACTGCCCGGATCAACTCGTTTTAGCGCCAGGCACTCCGATACTTGCGCCTGCGTTAGTAGCTCGTGATCGAGGGCAGCTTGCCCAAACAACATATCCTCGCTAGCCATATAACCGACCATTATACGGAAGCACGATCGCAGTAGCCACGGAGATGTTTAGCCCCAACCTGCGCGCATATCCGACTTAGACAGGACAACCCCGCCAATTATCGGGGACCAGAAAGAGTCTCCGATAACTGGCAGACCGGGGAAATTCACCTTAGGGCATCAAGCTTGGCTCCAAAGTTAATATGGAACGGTTGCCCGTCCAGCACGAGGGCTGGCACAGACTCGACCCCTTGTGCCTCTGCCGTCCCAATGCGACTTTTCTCTTTTCCAAGGTGAACAATTTCGATATCGTACCGGTCCTTGTCCAGGGCTTTGGCAATATTTTGCTCTGCGCTTACACAGACCGAACATCCCGCATGATAGAAAATGACCTTTGATTTCATGACTTGCTCCTTTGTGAGTGGTAGACAGTTTTTGGTCACGCTTTGATCGCAATCATAGGAGTCCGGACAAGCAACACAAGCAGGCACAAATCAGTAGGGTAGGCACCTTTCGGTACAACATGTCGGTAACACACATAAAAAATAAGCAGCAAAAACCCACAGTCGCCCGCATGGTAGAAGACATTGTCGGTTGCAAGTGGTCCCTAACCATCATCACCCGTGTTCAACAAGGAATCCTGCGCCCGGGAAAACTAGAGCGATCGATCGAGGGACTGACAACAAAAGTGCTCAACGAGCGCCTCAAAAAACTAACAAACTACGGCATTCTCAACCGCCAAGCCTATCCCGAGTTGCCACCACGAGTCGAGTACACCTTAAGTCCGTTTGGTCACAAATTCTGCGGCATTCTCGACGCGATTCGCCGTCTCGAAGAGGAAGCCTAACCAAGTCATGAACATTCTCCGATTTCGACTCATTCTTTGCTTTTTTGCTGCCGCGACTGCGTGTCAAGAACCAGACCCTGACGAACAGCCAAGCGGGTTGCGTGCAACCTCACTGTCACAATCCGCCATCGCGCTTCGCTGGATAGACAACGTCAGCAACGAAACCGCCTACCTGATCTACCGCTGCGTTGACGTCGACCAGAGCAATCGTTGTGATGATGACAACAATTGGCAGACCATCGCTACGCTCGCCCCAAACACCACCCAATACACCGACGAGAATCTCGATCCCAAAACCACTTATCAGTATCTGGTCCGCGCAACTCGCAACATCGAAAATAAAACGAGTGCCGGTCAAATCGACCTCTCCAATCCCGTTGTAGCAACCACGCAAGGCGACGACCAAGGC
>CBDCWZ010000119.1:0-49825 GCA_965223575.1 Kofleriaceae bacterium | reverse complement strand
GTGACAACAACGCAGATGCGACAATCGCCCATTGTCCGTATTCGCGGATTCGATCGGGCAAGTCGCTCCAGACTGCTTGTGGTGACAAAATAAAACGCAGAGAAAACGGCGTGTAAAAATGGATAATCAGCGGTGTCGCAAGCAGCAACAGACCGATCTTGGCCCGCCGCTGGCCAACGCTTGTGAGTTGCGATATGACCAGCAATAGGAGTGCAGCAGTAAACGCGCCACGCAAAACGAAACTCAAAGTCTGTTCGGGGTTGATGATGATGGTTACCGTTGCCAAGCCGACAAATAGAAACCCGAAAAGGGGAAGGCCGTAGCGCGTCAATGCAAGATAGATGGTTTGTCCCGTGATGACTCGCCATAACTGCCAGACAACGAAACCGATTGCGAGAACAGACGCGAAGTAGAGAAAGAACAGTCCCGCTCGATCCACAAGGACATGCCACCATGGTGCTGGTACGTCGGTACCACCGGGGCCAAGGGCCTCGACGGCTAAACGGTTGAGGGTGAGCTCCGCAACAATGACAGCAAGAAGCAGATGTCCGAGTTGTCGTTGGCTGAGCGTCGATGCGAGGTCGCGCAACTTTCCCGAGACATGCGACTCACCGAACATAACGTACTGAAAAAATTAGCAAACTTTCCAATTTTGGTCAAGGATTGGCGACCCGGAGTTGCCCCATGTCATTGTAGCTGTGTGAAACGACTTGTGCTTATCGGTTTGCTCATTGGTTGGGCAGCCGCAGATGTCGACGCCAGACCGGCGCAATTTTCGCACGATCGAATCCAACGTGGGGAACTTGGTAGAGATTTTTTCCGGTCTAAACCACAGAAGATCGTGGTCATTGATCCTGGTCATGGGGGAACCAACACTGGGGCGCCCGCAGCGGTAATTGGGATTCTCGAAAAGCAGGTAACGCTGGCGTACGCGCGCGGAATTCGCCATAGATTGCGCGCAAAAGGGGTGCAGGTGTATTTGACGCGAAACTCCGATCGGTACCTGACGCTCCGTCAACGCACCTCGTTTGCAAATAAGATGAAGGCAGATGTGTTCATTAGTGTGCATATGAACGCGGCGATAAAGCACGATCAAAAGGGGTATGAGACCTACATCTTGACGCCCAGATCGTTAGAGATAGATGCACCAGCGTTACGCATGGGGGCTCGGCCACGCTTAGGTCTCGACTTGGCTACGGCGCTAATTTTGGAGGATGTGGAGCGCGGGGTTGCGTTTTCGCGGGCGGCTCGGTTGGCGCGCCTCGTCCAAAACGGCTTGCGCACTGCACGCGGCCCGCGAGGTGATCGTGGAGTCAAGCAGGATGCCATGCATGTTCTTCTTGGGGCCACGATGCCCGCGGTCTTGGTCGAGGTTGGGTTTTTGGATCATCCTGTCGAAGGGCCGTCGCTGCTTGGTGCGGATGTGTTTGGCCGCGTGTGTGATGCCTTGGCTGAGGCGGTGTTGCAGAGTTTGCAGGCTTTCTAAGCTATCCGCTATCCGGGCTATCCAAGAACCAATTATAAGTTTTATTTCAGAGGGTTAACGAGCACCCGGAAATATTTTCCGATCGAGTGTCGGAAAAATATTTCTATTGCATTGGATTTAGAGATTTAGGATATTTCGCACTATTGGTTCGTGCAAGTCGGCATCTATTCGGTCCGGCAAAGGAATATGCGAAATGTTAGCAAAACGGTTTCTAGGTTATTTCATCCTCCTGTGTGTTTCACTCGGTACAGCGACTGGGCAATC
This sequence comes from Kofleriaceae bacterium, assembly GCA_965223575.1. GTDB lineage: Bacteria > Myxococcota_A > Polyangia > Haliangiales > Haliangiaceae > CBDCWZ01. Next base: position 48,075 of record CBDCWZ010000119.1, on the reverse strand, counting down.
GCTTCCTAGCGATCTCAAAACTGATTTTGACACTGTTATCGGGAAAGATGCAGACATCATCGTAATGTCGCAGAATATGTATCTCGGTGCCGATGTTGCAAAAATTGGACAAGACTTTTTGGATGTTTCGTCAGATGAACTCGGCATGGTTTTGGCATCGATTTTCGCAATTCCAACCATTGCGAAAGAGCAGTGGCAGCTGTTCTTGCAAAATAAGTTTGAAGAACGGATTCAAGCGTTCGCGCAGCAAGTGAAAATTATACAACCGCATGTTATCGCGTTGCAGGAGGTTGCGCTATTTCATACGGGTCCACCGGATTTCTTGACGGCTGGGGGGGTTGGCAACGCCAGTCACGTCGAGGCCGATTTTTTGGATGAGCTGCTCAAACAACTCGAACAACAAGGACTCCGATACAAGCTTGCCGCTCAGGTTGCCAATGCGAATATCGAAGTGCCCGTTGGCAAAGGTCCAACACAATCGGATCCAGAATTAGAGCTCGAGTTTGATGTGCGATTGACCGATCGAGATGTAATCCTCGTTCGCAACGATGTAGTGGTAGCGGATGTGCAAACGGGAAATTTCATGGCGGCAACAGGGGTTATGGATAAGGACACATTGAAGCAGGAATTGCGTGATCTTCTCGATGACCCACTGATACAATTGATATTAGGCTCTCAAGGGATCGTTATCGATCCAGAAATCGTCGATCCGTTGATCGATTCGCTGACTGTGACTCGTGGGTGGGCATCGATCATTGCAAGTATTCATGGCAAGGCGATTCGCATCGTCAATACCCATCTCGATCCCACCTTCGTCGAGGTACAGCTGATGCAAGCCGAAGAACTCGGCGGCATGATGATGAATGAGACCTTACCAACAATCGCACTATGTGACTTTAATAGCGATGCCCTCGATCCCCAGGCTCCTACATATAACTTTATTACCACAAAACTCGGTATGACGGATTTGTGGAAGGTCGCCGAAGCCGCAGGGTCGGCAATCGGTCTTCCCAATGGTGTGACATGTTGTAACGACGACGATCTAAGTAACGAAGATCCGATCTCCGATGGACAACGGATCGACATTGTATTTGCTCGCAATTTTGGGGTTGAGGCCATCAAAGTGGGCGCACTTACCACTGACCAGCTGACAACATCAGGTCTGCGGGCGTCCAATCATCTTGGTATCGTTGCGGGCATTACTTTTCCCGAACAGGTTCGGATCGACAATTTAGATCTCAATGCACCGGTTAATATGTCTCGCATGGAAATCGTGAGTGGGAATTGGGTTGATTATGCGAGTCTAAGCGGTGATCCACCAACTCGTGCGATCAACGGTAGTGCCCATGTGAGCTCTGAAGAGGGCGCTCAAGTTCGCTTTGATCCGGTGTTGCCAATTCCAGGTCGTTATATTGTCCGTGCGTATTGGTCTAAGTGGACGCAAAGCTACAACAATATTCGAGCTGCCCGAAGCGCGCAATTCGAGGTTTTTCACAAGAACGGTTCCAATACAGTAACCTTTGATCAGGCGCTGCGGTCAGAGGTTTGGCGAGAACTTGGCGAGTTTGAATTTTCTGGTGCCGAGACTGAAGGAGTCGTTTTGACAAGTGGTGGCGTCGCTAATTCTCGATACGCGATCGCTGATGCGGTGGAGTTTAAGTTAGTGGAAGCGGGAATCGCCAAAGACAAAACAGGTGAAGACTGCGCCTTGCTAGGCGAAAACTGCATCCTGCTAAATGATGGCATGGCTTGGTTAACTCGTAGCGATGAAAGCGAAGTGCTGGTGGTTGTCGATCAAAACGGACGTGTTCATCGCGATAGGGTTTTATTTGATCCCTTAGAGCGTGGTCCGATACACAAGGTCATTGTCGCATGAAGGAGTTTTCAGTACCGGTTCCTCTCTGGGGCCGCGCAATGAGGAGAATGGCAAACTCGTCGCCAACTACCCCAAGGGAACCCTAAAGATCATATATGAGAGTGGAGCAGGTAATTTCAGGGGGCTTTCCCTAAGCTATTCTTCCAATGCCAAAAGTGTTTACGAGTTGCAAGATGTTGATGTGACAGAAGATACTTTCGTTCGCGTCTCTAAAGAAATGGATGTCATTTGGCCTCGTCGCGAAATTTCACAGCAGTGGTCGTATCGCTTCGGTTTTATTCCAGAAGATACATTCCATCCTCACACAAGTGGTAGGTACCATTACTTTCGGGAGATTGGTTTGGTCGCGCAAGAGCAGACGAACATGGAGCAAGTCTTGGAGCGCACGTTGCTAAACCTGGATGTGTCCGCTCCCTGGCATATCGGGACAGCCCAGTTGCGTGGACAGTTTGAGGTTGTTGAATGGGCTCAGCTGATGCGAATTGGTACTTCCATTGTGAATGGCAGAAAATTCCATCGACACCAATCAAAGCCAGCATGGCCACGCCACAAGCAGGCAAGCACTGATTGGAGACGGCGCGATGATCTTTACTGCGGTGAAACCGGATAAGCGATTGGACTGCGGTTTTGGGGTCAAAGATACTATTGTTACATCAGCGGGGCGAATTGCTCACATTTCCTTCACAGGAAACGGTGAAGCGCGAGCGTATCAACATGCAACGCCGCAAGGGCGGTTTCGGTTTTCGGATCAAGACAGGAATCAGCAATTTGAGATCATGCGTCTCGGTGATCAGTTTATTTTTAGGCACCACGATCAGCGAGTCGTCGTTGGTAATGACAGCTCAGACGGAGCTCCATTGTATGTACATTGTACTCTGTACGACAGCGATACTCTGGCCATTGATGTGGAGTTGCTGGACTATGATCCTGTAATTCGTTAGGGGATTATTAATTGTGCTTCAGTAGTTGTCGCTCAACGATCGTCTGTGCCGACACTCGGGGGAACGGGGAATGGGCGTTCATAAGTAACCGTGCTCTGGCACCGGCGGGTTGGTTGGGAATTGCTGGATCGGTTTGAGATAAGTTTTTTGAGCAGCGGGTAGGGCTGTGCAAAACGAATTACTGGATAAGCGGGGTTTTTGCGCGTGGTCTGGCTAGGAAATGAGCGAATTGGGGGATACTCTGCGCGGCAATGGGTAATAAGACGAGGTCAGATGGGCGGGCACTTGATCAACACCGACCGGTGGAGATCATTCCTAATTATGTTCGCTATGCAGAGGGGAGTGCGTTTATCAAGACCGGGGACACTTGGGTTCTTTGTACTGCTTCGGTTGCGGAGCAGGTTCCGAGGTTTCTTGTTGGCCAGGGAAGTGGTTGGGTCACTGCGGAGTACGCGATGTTGCCTCGGTCGACGCATACGCGCTCGGGACGGCAGCCGGGCGGCAGAGGTAAGGAGATCCAGCGACTGATCGGTCGATCGCTACGCGCCGCCGTGGATATGAAAGCGCTCGGCGAGCGTACGATTACGATCGATTGCGATGTGATTCAGGCGGATGGCGGGACGCGGGTCGCGTCGATTACGGGTGGGTATGTTGCGCTAGCGCTAGCGATTCGCAAGTTGGTCCGCGACGGGCAGCTGCGGGCGGATGCTCGGGTACTGCGGGAACACCTGGCCGCAACTTCTGTCGGGATTGTCGATGGCAAAGCGTGCCTGGACCTTTCTTATATTGAGGATTCCAATGCGGAGGTGGACATGAACGTCGTGATGACCGAAGCTGGTTCTCTCATCGAGATTCAAGGGACCGCTGAGAAGAAACCGTTTACGCGGGAGCAAACCGTGCAACTTCTCGATATCGCGACCATAGGGGTGAACGGATTGGTTCAAGCGCAAAAACAGGCGATTGAAAGTTAGCGGGTGTCATGATTTCCCGGCAACTCATATTTGCGACGAGAAACGCCGGTAAGGTGGCTGAATTGAAACTTCTGTTGTCGGATGTGCCGATCGATATTATTTCCGTCGCAGACTATTCTCGACCCCTTCCCGACGTGGTTGAAGATGGCAAGACTTTCGTTGAGAATGCGATCAAGAAGGCCGCGTGTGTTGCCGAGCAAACCGGGCTACTTGCCCTCGCTGATGACAGCGGTTTGGAGGTAGATGCTCTTGATGGTGCTCCAGGTGTGCTGAGCGCGCGCTTCGCTGGGCCTGGCGCGACAGATGCAGCCAACAATAGGAAGCTTCTCGAAAGGCTTGAGGGGGTCGCGTCCCCGCGCACGGCCAGATTTCGCTGCGCGCTCGTGTTGGTCGATCCAGCTGGCGGGACAAATCACCCGATCGTCACCGAGGGGTGTTGTGAAGGGCACATCTTGGATGAGGGGCGGGGATGTGATGGGTTTGGTTATGATCCGCTATTTTATCTCCCGGAGTTAGACGCCACCTTTGCCGAAGTTGGGTCGGAGGTCAAAAGCCAGAGATCGCATCGGGCGATCGCAATGAAAGCGATGAAACCGAGGCTCATTGCCCACTTACAACTTGCAAATTGAGGCTTTTCTGGGGTAATCCTGGCTGGACTTCGGGGTGTGGCGCAGTCTGGTAGCGCACCTGCTTTGGGAGCAGGGAGTCGGAGGTTCAAATCCTCTCACCCCGACTACGATTGAAATGACAATTGCTTGTGTATGCGCCTATGGCTCAGCTGGATAGAGCAAGGGCCTTCTAAGCCCGAGGTCGCAGGTTCGAATCCTGCTAGGCGCGCTGGGGGAGGGGACACGTTCATGGGTGCTAAGCATGTAGAATCACAAGCTTTTTTGGGGCACTCGTTGAAACAACAATTTCAACGAGTGCCCCAAAAAAGCTTGTGATTCTACATGCTTAGCACCCATGAACGTGTCCCCTCATCCTCCTCATCCATCCCTGGAGATATCCCCACGGTTGTAGTATAGGAAGGGCGTTGTACATGGTGGGCGTAGCTCAGTTGGTAGAGCACCGGGTTGTGGTCCCGGGTGTCGCGGGTTCAAACCCCGTCGCTCACCCCACGTTCGAGGGGACGGATCTAACTTTCCAACTTTTGACGTCAAAAGTTGGAAAGTTAGATCCGTCCCCTCCAGTCCACTAAAAACCTTACTTGGCCCACACAAAAAAGTTTCGTACGACCTGTGTTTCCTCGGTCAGTGCCGAAAGTGTCGACGAGTCTTTTTGCGATGAGATCACTTGATCGAGTTGTTTGATACACTCCTGGCAGGGGCGCTTGGCGACCTGTGTGAGCGCAAACAGCACGCTTCGCGAATTCGACGTTCTTCTGAACCAGCTTGCGAAAGCAGGACAGAGGTTGTCCCGGATGCCTTTGCGCCAAGCTTGCCCAGCTCGATCAGGGCTCGCTCGGCAGCGGCGATTCGCAGCCCTTCTTGATCGGCCTTTTTCCATTTTTTGAACTCTTTGGCGTCTGTGCCGATGAGGGTTGCAATCTCCTTGGCTGACTTGGTCAAAAATCCCGCATAACAGTTCGGGTCATTTTTGCAGGCGGATGCCAACCGTCGCGCGCGCGATGTGCTGCTCAAAACGTTCGTTGAATTCCCCCGCATTCCCTTGGCTCTGTTTTCAGCGGATTGGCGAGCATATTGTTTTTCTGAACGGATTTGTTCGGTTTTCGTCAACTTTGCCTCGGCACGCTCTTTTGCCTTTTTGGCGTCTTTGTCTCCGGCGTTTTTGGCAAGTGCTTTCATTGCCGCCTCGACGACTTTGCGTGCTTCGGTATCTTCGGCTTTGGCCTTTTCGAAACTTGCCTTTGCCTTGGTAGCCTTCGCTTCGGCTTCATCGGCCACCTTTTTGTAGCGCCTGACCATAAACTTGTGAATGGTCAGGTAATCCTTGCTACGAACGAGGCGGGCATGGGCGATTGCTGCAGCCATGCGAACATCCTGGCTCATGTTTTCATTTTTGCATCCGTCAGTTTTGTTCCGATCACAAATCAAAGTGGAGAGTGGCCCCAGTTTTGAGGTATCGCGGGTAAGAAACGAATAGACATCGATGGCGCGATGGCGCACCATGTCAGGCGTCGCGGATCGGACCAATAGGCTGCGACGGCTGGAGCGGCCGAAGTGGCCCCCATCTTTCGAAGTGCATCCAAGATCGCGTATTGTTGTGGTGGTCCAGAACCTCGTGGCCCATAAGAAGATGGAAGCGGCTTTGATTTGAGTGCCGAGAGCAGAGGTTTGAGCGCCTGTTTTGCCCGTAAATCGCCGAGCAGCGTTGCCGATGTATATTGTGCGGCGGAGGGGGCGACGCAATCCGTATTGGGCCCCATCTTTTTGGCACAGTCTGTTGAGAGCTTGAGCTTTTTTGCAAGTGCGTTCATGCCCGCGTGTTTGCCGCGAAACATCTCCAACAAAACCGGAACGGCCGGTTCGCCAATTGCCAACAATCGCCCGACGCGCAAACTTTGCGACGAGCGGGAGGCGATACATGGTCGCAAGCAGGGGGTTCAATAGCGGACTTATTTTTCGTCTGTGCCAATGCGTTGGCCGCCGCGGCGTATAACTCGATCCGTTGCTTCTTTGGCTCGGCTTCGAGGACCTCGATCAAGGAGCGGATTGCCCGAGGGGTCACTGCCAAAATAGCCAAGAGCGCGAATCGCCGTAATTCGGACTCGTTGGCCGGCTGCCTCGCGCGGCATTTTTTTGCTTACGATTCGTACGAGGGGGGTCGATAGCGTCGTTGTGTTTTGATTCACCCAGTGCATTGACCGCGGTGGTGGCATTACGAACAACCCTCGGGTTTGCTTCATCCTCGATAAATTGGTTTGCACTCTCGAGCAAAAATGGTACTGCTGCTTCCCAATACGGGCCATTGACTCGGAACTGATAGTCGGGATCCGTTTTGTCTGCGCCCTCGGCCGTCTGTCCGGCAATGTCGATAAGCGTTTGCAGGATGCGCTCTTGGTGGGCCGTATTTTTCCCAAGCCTTACCCAGGGCCGGGATCGCGACTGGATCCTTTAAGTGGTCAAGCTCAGTCAGTGCGCGTTCGAGCGTGTTGGGATCATCGAGCTGTTTGATCCAAGTACTCGCTTCATAGGGATCGTCTGGACAACCCGCCAACAACACTACAAAGCCGATCATCATTGTCGCTGCCGGCCACCGCAGGATGGAACGTGTTTCTAACATAAGAGTGCTTCCTTTGCCTTCATACACGAATACGGAGTTCAAGGGTTAGACAACCCGTGGTTTTTGGTTTTAGGCGTTGTCCGAAAACTACTGCGCGCCCCATCTACGGCGTTGTCGCTGCGCTTCCGATGCTCACGTACGCCAAGTACGCTGCGCTTCGGTTCTCGCTCCGCCTTGTATCTGGGGCTGCTCATGACGTTTTCGGACACGCCTAATTGCCGCGAGGTCCCTTTCGGTTGACGGCAAAGAGTAGGTTTTTGTAACCAGCGGCGTCCGCGGTTTTCAACACACGATTGAGTACCTTTGCGGTGATTCGCTCGTCCGCCTGGAGAATCGCAAGCCCCATGAGACAGATTTCATGGGGTTCGGGGTCTACTTTGGGATTGATGCAGTTGACTTTCTCGGGGTCGCTGTCAGGTCGTTTTTCCCATCCCTCGTCAAACTTCTTGCGTTCGTGTTTCATTTCCTCAAACAACTGGTCGATCTTCCAGCTCGCTGCGGTATCTTCCGGATCGCCAACGACCTTGCCATTAAACGTGATGGCATCGCGTGCGATGGTCACGATGGGGGCACGGCGCAACTGCTTTTGTTGGGTCGCATTGGGCAATGTAAGTCCCTTCTGCGCGGTGAGGATTTCGCCGGAGGCAGAGAAGGTCATCAGCAAAAAGGTGACGAGGATCGTCATCATATCGACAAAGGGTGTGACGTTGATGTTAATATTGGATGGTAGCGACCCACCATCACCGCCCTTTTGCGCTAAGTACTTAAATGGGATGCTGCGGAATAATCGGGGTCCTGGGGAATGAACAGGCATCGTGGACTCCTATAATTGCGGCCGGGCTGATAGCGACGCGGGTTCGGTTAGGCCGACGTCCTTAAACCCAGCATTGATGGCCCGATCCATCGCGGTGATGATCGTTTGGTAGTCGATTTTATCTTCCGCGGCGATTTCAATATCGTAGCGATCGGTAAAGTGACCGGATTGTTTGTGCTTAACCAGGAGTTCTTCCAGGGCATCCCATGAGTGGGTCTCGCCAACCTTTTTGACCGAGTCAAATTGGTTGATGCGGCTGAGGCCTACCCAAACTTCTTGCTCGGTGATCAGAATGGATGCTCTGACCAACTCTTCTTCGTCGATCTCGATCGGTGCGTCGCGGCCAACCCCTTTGGGCTTGATATTGATCTGCGCCAAGTTGCTCCATACCGCAGTGACCAAGAGGAACGCCGTTAGGCACACCAACAAGTCGACAAAGGGGGTGACGTTGAGATCGACGTTGACAGATTTTTTGTCGCCGCCGCCTTCTAGGTTAGCGCCCATTGGTTTGTCTCCAAAGTAGCCTCAAGGGCCTAGCTCGTTTGCATTTGTGAGCGATGCGCGGTGACTAAGTTGACAACTTGGACGGTTACTTCGTTAATATCGTCAATCACGTTTGTCGTCCGACCGTTGAGCAACGAGAAGGCGAGCAGCGCGATCAGCGATACGCCAATTCCAAATGCAGTACAGTTGAGCGCCTCGGAGATACCAGCTGCGAGCTTTGTCGCTTTACTACTCGCATCTGCCGTCGCGGCAGCACCAAAGGCCTTGATCATACCGGTGATCGTCCCGAGCAGTCCCGCCATCACGGCAAAGTTTGCAAGCATCGCAAGATAGGGCGTCCGACTGTTCACTTTGGGAAGCTCTCGGAGTGCGGCCTCATCCATTGCAGCCTGGACTTCATCATCACTCTTGTTAAACTTCATTAAGCCCGCTTGGACGATCCGGGTCATCGGTGTCGGATTTCCAGAACAAACCTTAATGGCTCCCTGAACATTGCCGCCCATGACTGTACTCTTTAGCAGCGCTAGGAGCTTGTCCTTGTCTACCGATGCCTTAAACAGGTAAACTGCTCGCTCTACCGTCATACCAATAACAAAGACAAGGCTGACCAAGATTGGCCACATTCCCCATCCGCCTTCATGAAATGCTTCTGAGATTCCTTTTAGAATGCCCATTGCCGCGAACTCCTCGGGTTGTTAGAAAAAGTTGAAACCATACAGTATCAACTAGCAAAAACAGATCCATGATCATAACCTGCGATTATTATAAAAGACTGGTGAAACAATTGTTGAAATGGGTTCAGATGAACCGAGGCATGTCAGGACAACGCGTAGCGAAATGCCACATTGCTGGGTGCGCAAGCTGAGATCCCTAAAATGCTCACCGCGATCCGAAACAGAGAGACAGTATCGTGACCAAGATAGGTTTACTTGATATCTCGGTGTGCGTTGTCGTGGTTGTTGTCCTACTTTTACCTGCACGTGCGTTGGAGGTCTCTCCCGCCTACATAGAGACGCCCGAACTGGTTCGCAAATTGGGTGCACAACAACTCGCTTTTTATATGCAGCCTAGTGACGGTCGGCGCGCAGAACTGTTTGGCGATCAACTTGCCGAGTTAAAACAAAATGATTGGGCGCTATCTGTTGCCGGTGTGGCTGCGAGTTACCGCGACTCTCCGTTTCGTTGGCGAGCACTACGAGCGTTGTCGACATCGCACATTATTCGCATGTGGGTTCTGGGTGTCTCAGAACTCAATGCTGCTTTTGACGCAGCAACGCAAGCGTTATCGGCGTGCATCAGTCCGACGGCGCAATGTAGCCCAGATGATAAGCTTCGTCTCAAGACGGATCTGGACTGGTTAGGGCGTGGGAAGAAGTGTGGCGATCCAAGCAAGGCCGCCAAAAAATTTCAGAAATGCGTCGGCGCACCATTGCCGCGCGCAAAGTTCTTGATGGGCCGCGGTTCGGTTCCCAACAACAAATAGCCATAGATTTGTGAGCAGCCTGCTCCTTTTCAGGATTGTTTGATCGAACCGAGCTTGTGATCGAAGCGAGCGTGAGTCCTTGGCGAGTTATGCACGCACGTCGGCTTACGCCACCTCCGTGTTCGCGCGCTGTCTTGCCGTGTATTTGGCGCTGCGAAATGTGCCCCTGCTTTCCGTTTGCAACAACCGAAATTTATTCATCGATGATGTCGCCAATTGTGGCCAAGCGTAGTGGCTGTCGTTGTTGAAACGATACAGAAATACACTGCGAAAATTGCCGCGGAAGTTTTTTATCCTTAGAAAGAACAGTCCGCTGGGATACAATAGTTAGTGTGAATATTTCAAAACTCACTCTAGGAATGTATGCCACCATAACGATTGGGTTCAGTGCCTGTGCATCAGTACAGCAGGTACCGACTGCAAACAAAACGATGAGCGTGAAGGATATTGTTCAGCACAGTAAGCCCGCAATCGTTCGAGTGGAAGCTTTTATCCATGGCCAGAAGCGGGTGGGAACAGGATTCATTGTCGGCGCAGATGGTCTTATCGCGACAAATCTGCACGTGATTCATGGCAGCACCAATGTGTCGGTACGTCTTTTGGATGGGACCAGCATTCCGGTCAAAGAGGTCATCAATTATAATCTTCGCCACGATTTAGCCGTGATTCGAGTCGCAGCCCCAAAGCGACTGCCCGTTTTGCGTTTGGGTGATAGTGATCGCGTGTCCGCTGGCGATCGGGTGATCGCAATCGGAAATCCGCTGGGTGTTCTCGATTATTCCGTCAGCGATGGATTGATTAGCTCGGTGCGTGTGGTCAATCCTTCGCTTACCGTGCTGCAGATCTCTGCTCCGATATCGCGGGGATCTAGCGGCGGGCCTTTGTTCAACAGTCGCGGCGAAGTCATTGGCGTTGCCACGATGGTTTCCAATCGTGGACAGAATCTCAACTTTGGGATTCCCAGTAACTACGTGCGGTCTCTGCTCGGCAAAAAACGAGGCCAATCGATTGCCTCCTTTTCGAATCGTTTGCGCCCCCAGTCGACCAGTCCAAAACAGGAGCAGATTGTCCGGAGAATCCCGATTCACGATGTAAACCGGCTTGCCGGTTGCGGCAACGACAGTATCCTCGGTGCCATCGAGTTAATTCGTCAGGCGATTCGCGTTGGGGCGCCAATCTACAATCAAGGTGGTTTCGAAGCGTGTTATCGAATCTACGAAGGCGCTGCACTTCGCTTGGAGCGCCAGTCCTCTTGTCAGCTTATCCGTCATGCGCTCGGACATGGGTTGCTTCAATCCGGGACTAAGGATTCGTACAAAGCGAAGGCGTGGGCGCTGCGAGACGCCTTTGACGGTTTGATGCGCGTGGTTGTAGAGCGGGCACGACTTTCAAACGCACACAGCCGCGGCGTTCGCTAGAGAGCCTTTAGACTGTACCATTTTTTCTAGCGTTCGCCGCTCCGCTGCCGCGCGCCCTATCGCGATGTGTTTGCTTCTTTGCGCTTACGAACAACAAAGAACAGAAGAAGCAGGACAAAGGGGCCTGCACTCCATGGGTGCGGAGAGGCGGTGGCTCCGCCGCAGCCGCCACCGATGTCGTTACCACTGTTGTTGTTACCACCAACTGTTTGGTCGTTGTTGTCACCACCGGCAGTCAAACAGTCCGAGTCCTGGGCTGAACGAAACCCGTCGCAATCATTGTCCTTAGGGTCGGTGCAGTCTTCTGCCTGATGGGGACGGCGAGTCTCATCGAACGGAGCACAGTCGGCAAGGTCTTTGATGCCGTCGCCATCGCTATCTGTGTTGCCACGGACGTCATCGTTGTTCGGTAAGCAGAAGCCATGAGCGCAGGCACCGCTGGCGCAAGGAAGATCCTCGCAAGGATTCTCGGCTTGGCACTCGCCATTTTGGTTGCAATACCCGTCACCGCAATCTTTGTCTTCACAAGAGTCGGCGATGCAGACCATTTCGTTCGCATTTTCATCATCGGGGATGCAACCACCCGAGCATTGCTTGCGTATTTCTCCGGATTCACGACAAATGGTGGTCTCTGCTGGTGCAATACGGAAGTGAATTGAGTCTGTACCATCGCAAGCGCAAACCTTCTCATTGTTTGTACAGTTTGGCTTGTCTGGAGGACATGTCTTGAACTCATCTGGACATTTTTGATCTTTATCCGGCACTACAAACCCAAGGTCCTTGTTGTTTTTCCATATCGGACACCAGTGGTGAAGAAAAACATCGTTCTGACCAATCTGATTTCCTTCGCTGTCTTCTGTCGCTTCGAGAAAGAAGGTCCCCATAAAACCAGATCCGACACAGCAAGCGCCGTTAATAGTTGGATTGCCATTGCTGTCTAGAACGTCGTCGCCGTTATCGTCTACCTTGGTGACCGCCTGACACTTCAATCCCGATTCTGGTCCACCACAGACATTGGGGTTGCCAATATTGGCGATGTTGCAGTCATCTTTGCCCCCATTGTCATTGTCGCCGTCAAGGATGACAAATGGCTCCAAGGGAATCGGTGCGGGTTGGTCTGCAAACTTGATCGAGTTGCTCCCATTTGAGTCGACGACGTTGCGCTCAACGGGCCAACCGGTTGCGTTGCATGAGTTTGTGATCCGCAGAAACCCGGTTTCGTTACGTTGGCCTCTGCAACTCTCGGACAGTCGTGCGTCGTAGATCGAGTAGTACCCCGACTGCGTTACTCCACTTATTGTCCCCTTCGCTGCGCCAGAGTCTTTTCCAAGGCGAACGAGCTGTTTGCTGTTACTACCTTTTTTCTTTAGTTTTAATTGGACCGACCGCGCATCGCCAGGTTCGCATTTTTCCGGAGGCGTCACACAGGTATCGACGACGATTGGAACATCGTCGCCCTCGGGAAGGACGACCATGGAGCAATTGTCAGGCTGTCCGCCAGAGCAGACGTCATCGCCCTCGGGGCACGTCTGTTGTGCGGAGGCAATTGATGTGTGCAATCCAATCGATCCAATAGCAATTACTGCGAGTGCTGCTCTGTTCCAGTGTTTTTTGTTTGTTGACATAATTGATACCCCCAAGGCGTATAGTAACTCCAGAATCTCAACTCTACCGGGGAGCCGCGCTATCAGCAACCGAAATGTCGGCCTGAGACCTACCTGTCTACCAATTACATTATGATCTTTGGTAGTTGGGAGAGATAGTGATATCTCAAAGCTTAGTCATGCTTACGAGTATTACAGGACTTGGTTTTGGATCATCGGCCAAAGGCGCCAAGCACCAATGGCCGCGAGCGCCAGGACAACGACGATGATGATAGGGAGCGTCAATCGGCGCCCTGAATGTGCGGTCGGTTCGAATGGCTCGCCGCCCTCTGCAGGGGCACGCAGAGGCAGGGGCAAACGGCCTTCTTCTGCGATCTGTTCGGTTCGTTCGGCGCGTGAATTGGCGGCGATTCCCACCGGCACGTTAGACACGTCTTCGGTTTGCTCGTCACCCTCGGCTTGCTTTGGTTTGAAAATCTCCTGGGTCCGTTTATTCGGATCGGTGTTTCCCGAGGGCTCCTCGGCAAAGTCCCCTGCGAAGTTCTTTGCGTGAACGTCAATTGCCTCAGAAGTTTTGACCATACCGGCATAAGCGGGCGTAGATGAGCTCCCCGGTTCGGTCATATCTTCTGGAGCGCTTCTGTCGGTTTCTGTTGTTTCTGTCAGTTGGGTGGGACCGCCGTCGGTGTCTGTTGCGGGGCGAGCTGTGGATGGTCCTCCGATATCAGTCGGATCTCCCGCGGCATCTTCTGGTTGGGTCGCGTCTAGTAGTGCATCAACGTTCATGTCACGCAGCGTCGACCAAGCGCCTTCTGATTCGGCAACCTTTCTATTGAACCCGGGTGTCGTCATATTTGAATCTTGCTCGGGCTCCGCTTGGCTTGCAAATCGTCGCAACACCGGCTGTGGTTTTGGTTCGAGCGCCTTGGTTGTGTTGGTTCGCCTTTGTCCGCTCTCGTTGGGACTCGGATTCGGACGGCTTTGCGGTTGCTCTTGGACCACTCTTTGGTCGCCTTGAAACAGTTTTTGGAGGTATGTCGCCATATCGTATTGCGACACGTGTAGACCATGTTGCTGGACAAAGTTATCAAGGTCACAGTAGAGCTGTTTTGCCGTCTGGTAGCGGTCGTCTGGGTCTCGCTCGAGTGCTCGCAGGACGATAGACTCTAACGCCTGGGGATAGTCGTTTTTGCGGTCGCTGGGCAATGGTGTTCGCCCGCGCACAATTCTCTGCATCGTTTCGTATTCACTGTCTGCTTTGAACAACCGGGTTCCAGTTGTCAGTTCAAACAGCAATATCCCCAGGGTAAAGATGTCGCTGCGGCGGTCGATGGGATCCCCAACACATTGTTCTGGCGACATGTGACTTGTTTTGCCTTTGCGAATCCCGGTTTTTGTTTCGGTCTTGCGGCCGGTTGCTTTTGCGATGCCAAAATCAATGAGCTTGATGCATCCTTCATAGGTAACAAGAATGTTGGAAGGAGTTACGTCGCGGTGGACAATGTTTAGTGGGGTTCCGTCAGACGCACAGCGCTCATGTGCAGAGTGCAGAGCCCGGGCGGTTTCCATCACAATCCGCAAGGCATGGGATATTGGCAGATCTAATTTCATTGTCGCGGCTTGCCGTCGGATACGTCCGACATCTTTGCCATCGACGTACTCCATGACAAAAAAGTAATCACCATCGGCGCAACCGATATCGTAGACTTGGGCGATGTTGGGATGCTGCAGCGATGCTGCCAGTCGCGCTTCATCCAGAAACATCGAGACAAATTGCGGATCATTGGAAAGGCCGGGTAGAATTCGCTTAAAAACGACGAGTTTTTCGAACTGCTCAATCCCCGTAGCCTTCGCCAAGTAAACCTGGGCCATCCCCCCAATGGCGAGCGGACGCATCATCTCGTATCTGCCGATCTGGGTCCCTGATTCGATAACTTCAATCGATCGATGTCGTCCGAGATCTGAGGTCATGGCGCAATTGGGGGGCTATGGGACGTTTCGTCAGAATAGATGGGTGGGGCTCGAATAGACTTGTCGCTGGCGCACTTCGATTGTTGCATTGCACCGAGGTTACATTTAAATTTTACACCCCTCTACCAACGAAACAAGCCATAGACGCACATCCCGTCCAGAGAACCTGGGCGACTGCCCCGGTATTTGGCCCGTTTGACCACAATAGAGGACGCGGGGAGCACTTACATTGTAGGACTGATGCCTGACGTCTCGCCAGGGAGACCGGATATTGGCCCAAGAAGGGTTCGGCGGGGACACCTGATTACCTTGCGCCGGCGGCCGCACTGCCCTCAGGCTTTTTTTCCATAGGCGGCAATAATTGGAACTCGATACGACGATTTTGACGCCTGCCTGACGCGGTCTTATTGGAAGCGACTGGCTTCACGTCACCGAATCCGATGGTTTCGATGCGGTCGTCCCGGATTCCTTTATCGACCAGGTACCATTTTACTCTGTCTGCGCGTTTGCGAGAGATTGCTAGGTTGGTGCGAGCATTTCCACGGGAATCGGTGTGGCCGATAACGAGCAAGCGAATTGACGGATATTGATTGAGAATGATCACTGCAGAATCAAGCGTTGTCCTTGAACTTCCTGTGATACTAGTACTGCCGGATCGAAATCGAATCCCTTGAATGATGCCGACAAAGGTCGCGACACGCTTCGGGATTGTATCAGGGCATCCGTCTTCGTCTTGAAACCGGTTGATTGTCTCTGGCTGGTCCGGGCATTTGTCGACGCTGTCTGGACGGCCATCATCATCATTGTCGAGATCGGGGCACCCATCTTCGTCCTGAAATCGATCTTTGTCCTCCGCCGCATTGGGGCACCGGTCGGCTTTTCCAATCAGGCCGTCACCGTCTGGATCCGCCTCCGGACAACCATCTCTGTCGTCAATTTGGTTGATGGTCTCAGGCTGTTCTGGGCACAAATCCGCCCGGTCTGGAATCCCATCTTTGTCTTTGTCTGGTGCTCTCCTTCGCGGCGCGGCGACTACCCTCGGGGGAGGGCTCTCTGCGATAACCCGATGCTCAAGTGTCGGTTCTCGCGGTGGTAAGAATCGATACGAGAGGCCAAGGTGGGCCTCTCCGAAATGTGACGCTGACTTGGTGCGGGCTGCGGTGATTGCGTGACGCAGATCAAGCCGAAGGCCAAGGCGGGGGCTGATATTGTATCTGGCACCAATCCCCCAATGCGCGGCAAAGTCTGTGTCGCCGTTGTCCACAAAGGAAGACTTTGTATAGAGGGTTTCGCCACCGACACCTGCGAGGATAAAGGGAGATAGTTTTTTGTGGGTCCAAAGAGACAATTGCCCATGGCCACGCCAGCTAAACACACTCGTTGTAAACGAGTCACGATTTGTCGTGCTACCCGTTGATCCGATTGCAACCGCACCTTCGGCCTCTATGTCCAGGCTTGGGCCGAGTGCCCCGATCTGGCGCCAAATCGGATACGAGGCGCGGATACCAAAAAGAAATGAGTGTCCGGGGACCTGCTCGCTTGCAAACGAATTGCCGAGTTCGTTTTCATCAGAAATTAGTTTTCCGCCACCAAAAAGACCTATCTCAAATAGATGGTCCGAAACGTGGGCAGGCTCGGGATCGGTTGATGCTGGTGGTTCGCCAGGCTCCGATACTGCGGGCGAGTGAAAAGCCAAAATAAGAAATCCAACAATCAGCCAAGTACGGCGCATTCTCCCCACTCCTTGTTTCAATCTATCCTATTGTTACACTCGTGCAGGGCAAGCATACCGCAAAATTGCTCAAATTATCCGTAATTGAGCGACATTTCCTGATTTGCGGGGTGCTTGATTCTGGGAAGGTGAGCGGGCAAGCTTGGGCCATGTCTAGCGCGACCACAAACGGCGTCATCGTGACGGTTTCCTCTGCGTATTTATCCCAGTATTCCCTACCAGAATCCGCCCGCTTTGTGTTCGCCTATACCGTCGTCATACAAAATAATTCAAGCGATACTTTTCAGCTTCGCTCACGGCACTGGATTATCACCGATGGTAGGGGACAGGTTGAAGAGGTTCGAGGTGAGGGTGTCGTCGGGGAACAGCCGCAGCTGGGTCCGGGACAGGCGTTTCAATATACCTCGGGCTGTGTGCTCGAAACCCCGCGTGGAACTATGCACGGGGCGTATCAAATGCATAGTGACGACGGCACTGTCTTTGACGCAGAAATTGCGCCCTTTGTCCTATCGATGCCTGGCGCGTCAGACGGAACACTGCTCAACTAGGGAGATTCCATGTGCGGAGCTGGAAACACTGGCACAATCGAGCGGCGACCACCGCACTCGCAAGAAGCGGCGGCGCACCCGCGAGGGGGGCATGTTATCATACATGGGCCTTTTTTCCCTTGGTTCGAGTAGACCTGTGCTGACCTTTAGTAAAGATCCCCAGATCGCCGAACGGGAAATGTACGCGATCATTTTTTACCTTAGTGCATTTGGTTACATCGACGGAGACTTTAGCTTTAGCGAGAAATCTTTTGTGCGCAATCATATTCGGACCCTTGTCGAAAAGCGCGTCGAGGACACGACTGAGATTGCCGACCTAAGAACTCGGGTCGAAATTGTCGAAAAATTTGTAACCCATTTCCATGAGGTTTTTGATGCGATCGATGAGAATATCCGATCGCTTTTTACAGAAGTGGTTGCGCAGGAGGAGTCTCTTGAGGATTTTGTATACGCAAAATTAAAACTACGAAGCTACGAGATTTTTTGTAGTTTCAGCACGGCGAATCAGCAGAGTCTACTAGATACCCTAAACGAGCTCATCAATGCAGATGGGCAAACGCATCCCGCAGAAATCAAATTTCGCGATGAACTTTCGGCACTGCTACAATGCCCAGCGGAGGTCACCGGAACAGACGAGGACTTCACGGATTTTGTGCACATTGGACAGCCCATTACATTGCGTGCCCGTTCCGATAATCACTCATTTTTTCAGGCGTTTGAGCAGCATTACGCGGCAGATCCAAGCGTTTTGCACAAGCAGGCGAGCTCGGACTATCGCTTGCTGAAGCAGGTTAGACTGCAGTTTGCAAAGCAACGTGAAACAGGACAGGGGCAATTGGCGGGTGCTCGCATGGTAAATGCTTTTGATGGGCGCGAACCATTTCTTGATGGTCACGTATACGTCCATCCCCGCCAACCGGGCGTGAACTATGAGCTAACAGTCCTGGGTGATTTGCATGGCTGTTACAGTTGTCTAAAGGCGGCTTTGATGCAGTCAGACTTTCTCGCAAAAGTCGAGGCCTATCGCTTGTCGCCACGGAATAACCCAAACCCGAAGCTTGTTTTACTCGGTGACTACATTGATCGAGGTCGGTTTAGCTACAATGGGGTGCTTCGCACAGTGCTCCAATTATTTACGCTTGTACCAGAGCACGTCTATGTACTGCGCGGGAACCATGAGTATTACGTTGAGCATCGAGGGCGAATTATGGGCGGTGTGTCGCCTTCTGAGGCAATGAAGAGCCTCGTTGGGCATCTACCACAGAAAATGTTTGCAGGATTTAAAGACCTATTTGATGCGATGCCCAATATGCTCTTCTTTGATCGCATTTTGTTTGTTCACGCCGGGATTCCTCGCGATACGACCCTGCAAGAACATTATGTCGACCTCTCATCACTAAACGACCCAAGGATTCGGTTTGAGATGATGTGGAGCGATCCAAGTTCGGCGAAACGTATCCCTGAGCCGCTCCAATCCAGCAATGCCCGGTTTCCCTTCGGCCAAATGCAGTACGAGCGGTTTATGTCGACCATTGGTTGCTCGATGATGGTGCGGGGACACGAAAAGACAAACCAGGGATTTAAATCGGTGTATCCGCTCAGCAAGTATTCGTTGCTCACGTTGTTCTCGGCGGGCGGACGGGACAATCAAGATCTTCCTTCGGAGTCTAGCTACCGGTCCGTAACTCCCATGGCACTCACGGTGCGCCTCAACGGAGCTGCGACGACCGTGACACCTTGGGAGATCGATTTTGGTCGCTACAACGATCCGGAACGAAATGCGTTTTTTGCAAGCGCACCCGAGATCGAGCACCGGGTGTAGAGTTCTAAAAACTAGAAGCCATCTCAAAAATAGTGAGGAGCCGCTGCCAGCGCAACCAATCGTCTCCGAGTGGTTGCTGATTTAGATCAATAAACCGCATCTTATGTACGACTGTGGGTGGCAGATGGTGCCCGCAGCATTTGAGATGGCTGCTACTTGGGAATCCCAAACACGTAGTCCCGGGCAGAGGCCTGATCGTGGCAGTCGACACACATTTCGATCTTGCCTTGGTTCATGACGCCACCATTTTCGTTTAGGACCGCGTACCACCAGTCGCCATTCTCAGAATCATAACCGCGATTGCGTTTCGCCATGACAGTAATGTTTTTGAGCTGTGTGGTTGTCGGCGTTTTGTATTGCGCTTTGACCGTTTTGAATCCGACTGGGTAAGGGCCAGTCGCCCCGCGATAGAGTCCTGCGTGTTTCGCTTCGACATAAATATCGACATACGCCCTACCGTGTCCTTTAGACAGCAAGCGTGTGTCGGTCATCTTAACCCAGTTTTCCCAGTCAGAGACATCCACCTCGGCAGTGGGAGCACCCCCGCATGGATTGTCGGCACACGGGTTGCCGCTTGTGGAATTCGTTGATTTGGGACCGCATGCAGCTGCAATAGACAATAGAGCAATAGAGATGGCTAGTTTCATCGTTTCCCTCTTGATTTGAAAGTCGTGGACAATGTTTGGACTGCGCAAGAACAAGTAGCATGCCAGCCTTTGTATTGTGTTTGCAACGTGCCTAGTCGCCCATCCAAAACCGATTTACTGACAAACCCTCCACAATGGAGCGTTGTGATAACGCAAGCTGGCCGGTAGGTATTAAAGCCCAGCTTGAACGCCAAGTCCTACGCGCCAATCGTATCGGGATTGGCTTGCGAGCGGGACTTCTCCTGTTGCAACGAGCCAAAGTGACTCCGTCACGCTGGCAGACCAGCGCATTTTCGCATTCATAAACGTGTTTGCTGTGGCTCCCGACGATAATACTTGTATGCCGATGACTTCGATTGCCGGCCGTATTCGCTGGCTCCATAGTTGGGTCTCAGCGCCAATTCGATAGTTGAGTTCGCGATCTTCATGAGGGTTGACGAAATGTGGGCGCAACTCATTTGCGGATTCTTCGTCATTGTGTAACGGAACCACGCGGCTCGATTCGGACTCTGGTTGATGACTGCCTTCGATGGCAAAACGAAACCCAGCGTCGAAGTACACCGAAGTCTTGCCAAACTGGGCATTGACACCTGCATGCGGAAATCCTTCGAAGTGATCAGAGGCAATTCCGTCGGCGTCCGCACCAATGGGAAGCTCAATCTGTCCGCCAAGTCGTACCGACCAGTCGCGTGCGAGTTGCCACTGGCGTTGTGAAAAAATGACCGCATTTCCGAGCCCTGTGTGGGATTTTCCACCGGTTGAGGACTCCTTGGTCACCTTCAAAAGTACAGCCGGTACCGTTGCGCCAAAGGTCCAATTGGGAACGCCACGGTATTCGCCCCGAAGGATCAATTCAAAGTAGTGTCCGCTCCCCTCAAGGTGGGAAAACTTGGTGAATTGCATGGTTTGAGGCAATACGAGTGTCGGTGTTCGCGACCTCTCAGTGGTGTTTGGACTGACCTTGGCAGGGTAGTACGGGCATGTTTCCACGCCGCAGCTGGCCATTGCAGTGTTGCCCCGGGCAAGAGCGAGGCCAAAAAAAGCGAAGGTCGCCACGACACCCAATCGCAAACTCGTTTTCATTGACGCAACCTAGACTTGTCGACCAGCCCTAGTCAATGGGGAGGGGGCTGCACACCCGCCAACGGCGCGGGTACGTTAAGCAGAGACCGTCTTTGGCGGCTCCAGCAGAGAATTTTCAGCTAGTTGCACGCTTAGTTGTTCCATGCCAGCTTGGAACTTGGAGAAATGATTGGCTGGCGGCAGTGGCTTGATGAGTGCTCGCAACCACTCCGGTAACTCGTGCGGCGCGGGAGACTTGATTTCGAGAATATGAGGTGGTCCCTTAGCAAACAAAGAGACTGTGGTTGGTGTGATTGCGTCCATGGTATCATACAGGTCGCTTCGAGGCTTATAGTAAGCAAGCTCACGATCGTAAGTAACCCGTAGACCGCCGTCTTTGCCAAAGGTGCGTCGCTGGTAAATGCACACCAATGTGGGGACGAGTACATGATTTTCTAGTTCCACAGTGATTGCCCGCGCCTCCTTGCACTGGCCAAGCCCCAATCGCCCGCAAAGAATCGCATGCGCGCTCGCCTTTGGAATTTCGACCCGGTGTTTGAGACGCATCTCTTCCGTGTTTTGTTTGCGTTCGAGAAAACAAGTTGGCTCGTATCGAAATGTTCTCGTGTTGGCGCAGCGGCGGAGGTATTCGCGAAAGCGCATTCGGGTTGATGTATTACTGCTATGGGGCTTGGCAGTTTGAAAATAGTGATGGTCAATCGTGTCGAGATAGGTTGTCACGACCCAGCATTGGTCGGTGGCATCGCCCCGGAGACTGGGCAGATGCCGGCGTGTTTCTTCCAGGACGAGATTTGCCTGCTCCGCTGACGGCAGGAAGCGCTCCTCTTGTTGGCTCCATGTCCTGTGACGCAACACTTCTTCCTTAAGTATGACGGACCAACCCGGGCGGGCGAAGGATAACTCGCTGGGGGGATCTATATTCTTTGTGCCCCGAGCCATTACTCGAACCGCCAAAGTGGGAGATGGCGCAAATAATTTCATTGTGTTAAGGAGGTTACGTTCTTGTTGGTCGGTTTGGACTCGGGTCGGTGGAGATCTGAGCCAAAGCGGGGTACAACGCCGGCAAAGTAGGAGGAATCGTTGAGTCAGTCATCTAATTTGCAAAATCTTCTCACCCGGGCAGGACCAGCTGCAGGTTTCGTTGTGATTGCGGCAGTGTTAGCGGTCGCGGGGCTTTCACGGATTGGTTGTGTCAACGTTCATACGCCGCCGGGGCATGAAGGGTATGTCCGATCGAATCCGATCCTTGGTGCCGGCAAGTTCGTCGGTGTCCAGAATGGTCCGACATCAACCGGCTGGGTTTGGCGGCAGAGAGTTGTCAATATTGACATGCGGCCGCGGACCTACAGCGAAGAAATGAACATCCCGACCGCCGACCGTCTGATCCTCACATTGCGCGCGCACGCGCGGATTCGCTTGCGCCCATCCAATCCGCAAGACCCAAGTGCTGGGGTAAAGGATGTTGTCGAAAAGTACGGTGGCAACGCGTGGTACGAAGACAACGTACAAAAGAACTTCACCGCGGCCGTGCTTGAGGAGGTTCAGGTGCTTCGTCCTTTTGAGGTAAAAAGCAAAATCGATGATATTGCTGCCGCAGTGATGAAAAAAATGGCTATCTATTGCAAAGACAAGCCATTTCAGTTTGAGAGCGTCGATATTGGCAACATCGAATATCCCGCAGTTGTTGTTGAGTCGGTCATTCGAAAGTTTGTGACCAAAGAGGAAAACGAGCGCAAAGATATCGAGCTCAAGATCGCGCAGAAGCGCATCGACATTGGCAAGGCGCACGCTGGAGGTGTGCGTGATGCCCAGTCCATTATCCGCACCACCCTCGATCCCATGTATCTACAATATGAGGCCCTTGGCGCGATAGAAGAGTTAGGGGGATCTCCCAACACGACCTTTTTGGTGATGCCCTTTTCGGAAAAGGGCAATAGCCCCATCATCATGAATATGGACAACTAGACATGCCTGCGACCAATCATACAGATTCTCAATACGCGGCTACCAATTCCCCAACCAATACGCCAAAGCGGGGCAAATGTCGGTTTGCCTCGATCGTAGCTGTTGCTGTTTTTGCAATAGCCGGGACAAGCGCCTGCACCAACCCCGAGACGCCGACAGGTCACGAAGGATATGTGTACTACGTTCCACTCATTTTTGGAAAAATGGAGTATCGCCGCTCCATCACTGGGCCAGCGTCGACGGGATTGTCATGGCGATTATTTGTCACCAATATTGACACGCGAACACGAAACTACAAAGAGCCTTTTGAGCTACTTACCAGAGATAACCTGAGCATCAAACTTGAGGTCAATACTCGGATTCGAGTGCGTAGCAGTTTTGCCAAGCAAGTTGTCGAGGAGTGGGGTGGTGAGCACTGGTACGAGTGGAACGTCAAAGAGCGTCTGCGCACGATTGTCCGAAGGCGCGTGATGCAGCAAAGTGCGTCGGATATCCAACTCAAGACCGATGTTGTCCGGCAGTTTATCCAGCAAGACCTGGAGGAAAAATTTAAAGACAAGCCCATTGAGATTGAGACCGTCGTCATTGGTCACATCAAATTTCCAGGCGAGGTCTCCGAGGCAATCGACAAAAAGGAATCCAAGCAACAAGAGCTACGTCGCCAGCAATTTGTCCTCGCAAAAGCTCACAAAGAGGCCGCGATTCGCGTTCTGGAGGCCCTCAAGGTGGCCAAGGAGCAGCAGATTATTAGCTCTACCTTGGACCCGTTGTACGTGCAGAGACGAGCAGTCGAGGTCTATCGATCGCTAGCAAAAGCCAACAATAAGACTGTAATTTTATTGCCCAATACAAGCGGCGGGACCGGGATGCCCCTGGTCATGACCAAAGGGCAGCGGAAGATCCTCACAAACGACGGACGCGCACTTCTCGAGCGCATGGAAAAGAAATACATGGAAATGGCAAAGTCCGAGACCAAGCTCGATCCGGATATACAGCCTCCAAGCAACTCTGACCCAGTTGAGGCTGGTCAAACGACAGACAAAGCTACGGATAGCGCGCCAGCGGCAACACCTAGCCCGACTGCGGCCCCCAAGGGCGATGCGACAGCCAAACCACAACCAAGCAAGCCTGCCTCAACACCAAAGAAGGCGGAGTAGTCAAATGTCCAATTCACTACAAGTTCTCTTGGTTGCTGCGGTTTGGCTGCAGTAGCGGCCAGTAGGTGGACCCCCCTTGCTGAGGGCGTGCACAACAACAGCGCTATTCAAAACTGAGTAGGATACGTTTCCCGATGCAGTCGACGGCCGATCCCACGTTAGAACGAGTCGTCAGAATGAACAGATATCCTGGCAATCAACCGGTTGTACCGGGTTGGGGGCCAAGATATCGCAAGAGCGACTATTGAGACTCGCGATGCAGTTATCGAGCTTATCTTGGTGAAAGGTCCCCTCTGGGCAATGCTCAAGTCCGACCAATTGCGCGCAAGCATTTCGTAAATTGGTGGCGCACTGCTCGTGCCTGTTTGCCTCGGGGAAACAGCTTTCGAGAAAGTCGCAGCTAGTCATACCAATATCGATACAAACCTGTTCGGCACTCGCTGATCGATTGCCATTGTTTCCGTCATCAAAGCTATTGTTTCCGTTACCAAAGCTGTTGTTTCCGTTACCATTGTCGCCGCCGCACGCATTGAGCAAGACGGCTAGAAATAATACTGAACAAATACGTGCACGTAGGCATTTTCGTAATAGGGACATAATGATAAGGACCTTGTCCTCCCGAAAAGGAACCAGCAAACGCCCAAAATTTTCATGTTCAACCCAATTGGTTCGCGCTACTACAAATATCTTTTTTGGGACAGGAATGGGCTCTTCTACAGAGCGGATACAATCGTTTGCAACGCCGAGGATTGTTTGGCGATCGCATTGGCGAGAACGAGTTGTCCTTTGGCCCGGGCAAGATTATGTTCGACCCGGCTGTTGTAGCGGCCTGGGTCCCATGAGAAGTAGCGATCATTAACGGCATCGGTGCAAAAGCGCGCGGCGAGTTCGAGGCATACCGTTTGCAGCCCGATCACGATGGACTCACGCTCTGCTGTGGAGACGAGTCGATTTGCTGCGGAGTAATACCCATTTAGCGCTGCTTCAAAGAGATCAGGGTCGAAAGTCGGAGTTGCCTCGGGGCCCTTTGCACACCACGATCGCATCGCGTCACCAAGCTCGTAGGCGATGAAGTGATGACCGACACCATCTAAATCTACGAAACACTCCGCATCAGTGCCATCGCTCGAAAATAGAATGTTAGACAGCTTGGGATCGCCGTGCAGGATCCGGCGAGGGAGTGATGGAACCTGAGGTAGTAGGCGACTGGTGTCTAGGATGCGTTGACCCAGTGTCTTGGCCTCGTGGTGTAAGGGGCGAGGTAATGAGTGGTTGGGGGGATTCTCAGTGACTGCCCGCAGCGCGTCTAGGTGAGCCTTGGTATTGTGTATCTCTCGGTGGAACACAAACTGGTGTTTAAGCCCGGACAGAGCGGCGTGGAAGTTCCCGAGCAGGCGTCCGGCCGAGTGTGCCTGGCTTTCAGAGTCTATCTCGGCTAGCGGGGTCCCATCGACGTAACTGAGGATTCGCCAGGTATCGCCTTTGTACTCGGCCGAGAGCGTGTTGGTGACGGTCCGGATTAAGGTAGGTGTTTGAAATCCCTGATCCGTTAGGTGTCTTGTAACGGCATCGATGTCTGTATTGACGGCAGCCGTAAACGCCGAGTGGAGCCGCTGGGCCACCGCGATGCGGTCTCCTCGGGTGTCCAAGAGAAAGTAGCTTCGGTGAATCAGTCCGGTGGCAATCGGTTGGTAATCCGCCACAGGGAGGGGGTACTGACGTAGAACTTCGCTTGGTATTTCGCGCAGTCCTACGTCAGTTGTATGCCTGCCCCCCAATTACTTCCTGAATTCGCTACTTAATCTTGATCAGCTCAACATCAAAGACGAGCATGCCCTTGGGTTTGCCCGGTTGGCCGCGATATGCGAGCTCTTCCGGGATCCAGAATCGCGTTTTGTCGCCAACCTTCATGACTTGCAGTCCATCGGTCCAGCCCGCAATGACGTGCTTGAGGCCAAAGGTTGCCGGTCGGTTTCGCGTGACCGAGCTATCAAACATCTTTCCATCCGTTGTCCATCCCGTGTAGTGCACGGTGACGGAGTCGGTTGCCTTGGGTTGCGCGGTGCCCTTGCCCTTTTTGAGCACCTTATAAAACACGCCCTTTGTTGTCTTTTTTGCGCTGGACGGCGGTTTGGCGACATCCTTTGGCGTTTTGGGTGGGTCCGGTGGCTTCGGCATCTCTTTGATCTTGAGGAGTTCGACTTCAAAGACGAGCATGCCTTTGGGTTTGCCGCGTTGCCCTTTATAGGCGAGTTCTTCGGGAATCCAAATGCGCCATTTATCGCCAATCTTCATCTCTTGCAGGGCGTCCGTCCATCCAGCAATGACGTTGCGGAGACCGAAGGTCGCCGGGCGGCCGCGGCTTACCGAGCTATCAAACATCTTCCCATCAGTCGTCCATCCGGTGTAGTGGACGGTAACCGTGTCCCATTCGCGTGGTTTCTTACCCTTGCCGCGTTTCAGCTTGACGTAGTGGACGCCCTTTTTCGTTTTTTTGGCCTTCGATGGCGGTTTTGCAACGTCTTCGGGTGTGTCTGGCGGTTTGGGCATCGTTTTGATGCTGACTAACTCGAGATCCACAACAGTTGCACTTTGCTTATTGCCGATTGCTCGGTTGAGCTCTTTGGGGATCCAAAACCGTGATTTTTGCCCCACAGCCATCGTTTGCAGGGCTTCTGCCCATCCATCACCACGCTGGGTTGGCACGAGTGAACTCGTTCGCTTCCGTGAGGTGGTGCTGTCGACCATTATGCCCTCGGTGTCCCAAACCGAGTAATGTACGGTGACCCGGTCCCACGAGTTGGGCTTGTCCTTGCCCGTTGCAGGGGTGAGGACTTTGTACGCCAAGCCGCTCTTGGTCTTGGTGGCATCGGCGGGTGCACTCAGGTTTTTGGGAACCGGAGGTGCCTCGTTGATCTCTAGGAGTTCGAGGTCATAGACGATAGTATCGCGAGCGCGGGATGGTCGGCGTTTGCTCCGGGCAAGCTCTGGGGTCATCCAGATCCGCCGCTTTTCGCCGATGACCATTGTCGTGAGTGTCTCTACCCAGCCGACCCCAAGCCGCGGTAGCGGCATCGTGACGGGTTGGCCCCGCGTCGTATCGCGATACATTTTGCCATCGGTTTTCCAACCTGTGTAGTGCACCTTGACAGAGTCATTGCGTCCCGGCTTTTTGGTGCCGCTGCCTTTTGCCAGCACCTTATAAGGAAGGCCGGCCGGCGTCTTTTTGGCATCAGCCGGTGGTGCAGCGACGTCCGGAGGTGCTGGTTTGGGACCGCTTTTTGCGTTCTTTTCCGGGTCTTTTGTGGGTTTGTCGGTTGCTTTGACGGCAGCGTCTTTTGCGGCGGGCTTCTTATCACCACAACCAGAAACCAGAAATAGGGCTAGTAGGCTCAGCGCAGAGCCTCGTAATATCGTATGCATGGGGCGAACTCTACGGCGAGCTCGTCTGGTTGTCACCAAAAAGTCGTGAAGTTTTCTTATCCAGTGCTCCGATTCGAAAATACTAATTCGCTGAACTTGATCCCGCCGCTGCTGGCTGCGTTGCTCATTCGTTGCGTAGGGCTACTCCTAACCAAAACATCTCTAAGTCGCTGTTTTGGCTCTAAGGTGTCGACAGCGAGAGCTGGCTCAGGGCTCCTAACCAAAACATCTCTAAGTCGCTGTTTTGGCTCAAGGATGTCGACAGCGGGAGCTGGCTTAGGGCTATGCGCCTCTTTCGCGCCTTGCCAGCAGCACCGGATATCGGCGTTCAGCGGCTCATTCTTTTCGAATCAGAGCACTAGTGGGAATGGAATTCGACTTTCTTTGGTTCAAGAACACCAATCGGTTTGAATTTCCTATCAAACGCGTTGCTTCGCGTGCATTTTGGGTGCGTGAGGAGTGAGCACCGCAACAATCCTTCCGTATTGGGAGGAAAGCGCAGCGACGAGCCCAGCCAAAAGGCGCCGAAACAACGTGTTTGGGGCGAATTCAAACCGATTGGTGTTCTAGAGAGCTGAACACGTAAAGTTGCTTATCGACGGTAAAGGATCGGAATCGTTGGCGAGGCGGACACTGCCAATGCAACCGTCTGTTTCCAGGCGAAAATCAGGCGCAACCAACATAGATTCGCCCGTATTTGGGCGTGGGCGGGCGGGGTTGGGTCCCGTCAAGGAGGACAACGTAGCCAGCGATTTCGAGGGGTAGCGTCGGAAAGTGAATTTACGTGTTCAGCTCTCTAGGTTTGCTCCTGGCGTATGCGCGCCTTGGTCGCTGCCCAGCCGCAGATGGGGCATTGGGCCAGATCGTGACCGCGAGCTGGACAATACTGGCGACCAAAATAGATAATTTGCAGGTGTAGATCGTTCCAAGATTGCGTAGGAAACAGCTTTTTGAGGTCTTTTTCGGTCTGCGCGACGTTGGTTGCCGCTGACAGCCCCCACCGGGATGCAAGGCGATGAATATGCGTATCGACGGGAAACGCCGGGATGCCAAAGGATTGGGCCATGACGACACTGGCCGTCTTGTGGCCGACCCCCGGAAGCCCCTCAAGTGCTGCAAAATCTGCAGGAACAACGCCATCATAGCGCTCAACGAGGATTTGTGACAATGCCTGAATCCGCTGGGCCTTGCCCGGTGCAAGCCCGCAGGAGCGGATCGCCTCAAGAATCTTTGGTACGGGCAGTTTCGCCATTTGCTCCGGAGTATTAGCAAGCGCAAAAAGGCCCGGTGTCACCTTGTTGACCCGCTCATCCGTGCACTGGGCAGACAACAGAACGGCGACCAGTAGCGTAAACGGATCTTTGTGGTGAAGCGGGATGGGTGGCTGTGGGAATAGATCGTTGAGAATTGTGTGGATTCGATCGGCTTTTTCCTGTCGCGTCACGCCAGCAACTTTAGCAGAGTCGAGCCCCCTTTCAATGCAGCGGGTGTACCAATGCCGTTATTGCAATTGCACCTGAAAGGTATTTGGCAATACGATAAGCTGATAGCTCTCGCGTGGAATTTGATCTCGGTGGTTGATTTCGAGTACCCACACCTGCTCGGCAACGCATCGAGCCAATGGCGACGGTTTCGCTACGATCACATCGACGACTTCTCCATGGGTGAGGTGAATATCAAGGACCACACGCCATGGTGCGGGTACGGGATGTTTCTGTTTACAGGAGGCAATTCCATGGTTAAGTAAGTTCGCCCAATCCAGGACGGATGGCGAGTTCCCAATGCGTCCAAGCGTCGCTCCTCCCGCACCGACGCCAAAGCCGCCGCGTCCCAGCTTTGGGAGTCCGGCGGTCGAGGGCCGGACGCCGGGTTCGATGGCGAGATACGCCGTCACCGGTGATACGGCGCGACCGAACATCGCGATGCGTAGTTGCTGTGCGTCTGACAGGTCATAGTACCTTCCGAGCGGAAATACCCAAGCGGCGGTATGGCGACTAAAGCTCGCTTTGGCGACAATCTTTTTTCGGTACGGACGACCCCAAATATCGCCGCGCAGCTCCACGATTTTGGGTGACCACGCGCCGGCGATCATCTCTCGAACGCCGCTTCCTTCCCTCAAGACCTCGGGCAGTTCGAGCTTTGTGTGCCCGGTGATCGAGACGTTATCGATTTGAACCGGACGAACAAGTCCCAGGGCTACCTCTTCGAGCAACTTTCGCTGGTCAGCATTTGCTCCAGGAATTGCGACTGCCATTCCCCCAGTCACCTTTGGGATCGCAGCGAGCGGATTGGCATCCGTGCGCTGGATTGCCGGGATCCCCTGTGATTTTGCGTGCACGAGATGGGTAATCGCCATCGATCGCCGCTTGGGGAGTGCGGCAAGTGCCTCACGATTACGCCAAGAGGGGCGCATTAGACTGTCGGTTAATAGAATCAGTCGTTTTGTTCCCGAACCGGAGAGCAACTTCGTAGCCGTTTCTACAGCGCGCCCCAGTTCGCTTCCGTTTCGCCGCCGCAGTCGTCCCTGTTTTTGCAACTTGGCGACCGTCTTATCAAACAAGGCAGCGGGAACAGCCTTGGGTGTGAGTAGCATTGCGGTTCGATGGAATCCGACGAGCTGAAACGTTGCCGCGGGCACGCGAGTGAGGTATCCCCTGGCAACTTCTAGTTGCGCATCGACACCCCCATCCGGAAGTGAGCGGGACAGATCGATGACAAACACGACCATCAAGTCGGAAGGAAGCTGGCCCAACTGGGGAGCCACATCAACCTCAAGGCGAGAAAATTGATGGCTTGGGACAATCGGGACCCGTCCCAGTCGCGCGTGTGTGGGGGCACGCGGCGCAGCGCCGATGACGATTTGATGCATATTGTTGATGCCGTCGCTTCTGGGCGCATCGGGGATCGCGATGGGCGTGTCACCCGCGGTTTTGGCAACGGTGCCTTTGGTCGTTCTGACGGACAGCATCCATTGCTGCAAGGTCCCAACATCTCGCCCCTGCATATCCGAGACGAATAGCTTCCAAGTCCCCGCTGCAGAGTGCCTTCCTCGCACGGGAACCTGATACTGGCGACGCAAGTCATTGGCATTGCCACCCTTGTTCTGATGCAGGGTATGCCGATGTCCCCAGGGGGTTTTCAGGACGACCCGCAAATCGCCGCGATAGGTGTGGCGAACATCGAGATCGATCGTAATGCCTCGAACCACGCTCTTCTGTGCCACGGCAATTTCACTTTTGATGTGACTGCCATGGGATTCGAGTGCCTGCAGATCAGGATCCGTATTTTCCCTCAAAGGCACCACGACTGATTGACCTTGGGAGACGATCTGGTTGGCAATTCGAACCAGCGAGGCGGGGCTGGTTGCCGATAGGTGAAACACAGGTTGCGCCAGCTTTGAGGCCGGATCGCGGGCAGGATAATACATCTGGTAGTGTCCGCGAGCGTATGTTGTCGGGACTGTCAGCGAATATTCCACAAGACTCGGCAGGCCAGGGACCACTGGGAAAAGATTCAACTGGACATGGTCTTCCCATAGCCATTGCATCAGCGCCGGATCTTTGGGGGCGTGGGGACCGATCCCGGTCAGCTTTTCGTAAAGGGCTCGCGCTTTGTTCGCCTCCATGAGCTCACCGTCATGCCACTGTCCCTGCGCGCGAATGCGCAGCCCGGTCACCGCGGCTCCCGGAGGGAGCTGGATACGCAATATCGCCTGTTCGTGCACGCTGCCGCGATTCACAAAAGTTCTGCGCACACGATAGTGGGCGACGCCGTCTTTGAGTCGAATCGTGACCGAATGTCCAGCCTCGACAAGCGGTTGTCCCCGAGTCGCCATCAACTCATCGCCGTAGACCACCTCACTCGACACCACCGCGCCACAGAATATCGCAATAGAACAGCAAATCAGCACACATGTACGCATCATGATCTCTGACACCGGCTATGGTAAAAAGTTCCCGCCCGAGAGCGCAAAAAAGTAAGAGGCGGAATCCTGGCGTATTGCGCTCTTCAATGAAGGTACAGAAAAAAGATCGTTATTGCCGTGCCGCGCGGGAAAAATAGGCAAACGAAAAAACAAACAGCACAGCGCAGCCGATGGCGGTTACGTAGCTGAGCTGCGAAAAGAATTCCAGCCAGGACAAAGTGGGGCTGAAGAGGTCTTTGTAGACCAGCAAGCTGACGCTCCCGAGATAGCCAAAGGCATCGGTTACGTAGATTAAGAAGCCCGCGGTCGCGACCGTGCCTAGGTGACTGGTGTTTTTTGTCGTACCGAAAGATCGACAAAGTGAATGGAATTTGATCTTCTTTAGTAATGACGCAGGGTTTACCTCCAAAGCAGGGAAGTTTGTTGACCTCTGGCGCATCGTATTGCCGTTCTCGTTTGTCTGAGGCATCGATCTATTCTCTCTTGTATCGAGAAGGTCATCGATTGTTTCCCGACGAAATGTTCTCGGATCTATTTACGAAACGTGGTCGTCGGTCGATTCCTTCTCGGATCGTGGCGATTGTGATGGTTCTGCAACGAGTAGAAGGGCTCAGTGATCGGGAGGCTGTGGATCGATTCAGCTATGATTTGCGTTGGAAGTATGCGGCTGGGGGCCTGGATTCCGATTATCCTGGTTTTGTCCATACGGTTCTTGTTGACATGCGTGAGCGGCTTCGCCAGTCTGCATCTCCAAATCGGATTTTCGAAGCGGTGTTAGAGGTATGCCGGCAGGCCGGACTGGTCGGTCGCAAACGTGTGATGGATTCGACGTGTCTGTATGATGCCGTTGCGACCCAAGATACGGTGACGCTGATACGGTCTGCAATACGCGGCTTGTTGCGGGGTCTGGACGCAGAGCAATCTGCTTGTGTTCGTGCTGTTCTTCGTCGCGACGATCCCTACGAAACTCCTGGCAAACCGAGTTGTGCGTGGGACGACAAGGCTGCTCAGGAATCCCTTATCGATGCACTGGCCCAAGACGCCCACGCAGCTCTCGTATCTATGGAGGGTCGCCCATATGGTTCGGAGGTCGCTCAAGCGATGGCACTACTGGCAACGGTGGTCGGGCAGGATTTAGAACAGAGGGAAGATGGGACCTATCGCATTGTGAAGCGAGTCGCTCCGGACCGAGTGATTTCGACTGTGGATCCGGAAGCGCGCCATGGACGCAAGACGGGGGCTCGTGGATTTGACGGATATAAAGGCCATATCTCGATCGATCCAGACTCTGAAGTGATCGTGGCAAGCGATGTCACAGCGGGAAACGTGGGCGATGGACAAGCCGCAACGCAATTGCTCGAAGAAGCGATCGAACAAACGCAGGCAGCGCCCCAGGACAACGCTCGTGTCGCGGTGTTTGGTGATGCCTCCTATGGGGCAGCGGATATCGTTGAAACGCTAGAAAAGGCAGGGATTGAAGCCAACGTAAAGGTCCAAGAGCCATCGCCCCCCAGCAAAGGATTGTTTGCTAAGAGCGCATTCAAGATTGATTTAAACGAGCAAACCGTTCGCTGTCCACAGGGGATTGTCGTACCGATCAACCCCCGAAAGGGACCCGAGCGCATGGGTATGGCATCGTTTGAGTCGCACTGTCACGACTGTCCACTGAAACCAAAATGCACAACTTCGAAAACCGGACGCTTGGTCCGAATCCACACCAAAGAGGCAACGTTGCAGCGCTCACGACTTCACCAACGGAACGAAAAATGGAAACGGGATTATCGTTCTACTCGCCCCAAGGTAGAGCGAAAAATCGCTCACCTCATGCAACGCAGACACGGAGGACGCCGGGCACGAGTGCGCGGGTGCGACAGGGTCAGAGAGGATTTTTCCTTACTTTGTGCTGCGACCAATCTTAAGAGACTGGCAAAGCTCGCCGTAGGCTCCAAAAATGGCGCCTGGGCCATTCTCGACCGGATGCTGCCCCTGATCGCCCTTCTTATTTCCGGTCTGGGCTACGCCTGGCGCGAAATGACCAGGCGAGTCATCCAAACACCAGAGTGCGAAAACAACCGGCGAAACCTATTTTTCTACCCGCTACCTTCAGAAACACCGTATTTAACACCAGTCACCTAGGGCGGCGATCAGCCGATCAAAAAGGATGCATCCAAATGGGACATAGGCGACGTAGAGACCCAAGCCGATGAGTACCATCCAAGTCGCGGGACTGATCCAGCCGATGTGGTACAGCAAGGTGCTTGCACCGATCAGTACGACGCCAAACAGCATGACAGCGTGAACGACGCCGACGGCACGGCGATTGTTTCGCACCAACATGACCAATGCGAGAGCGAGCAGGGCACCGATCGTCACTGGAATTTCAGATTGTGCCAGGATGCTCGGCGTCTTTGTATATCCCAGGTCACGCCACAGCTCGACGGCAAAGTTGTCGCGAAAGTCGCGAAATGTCGTGAGACATATATAGGCTAAGGTCAACAGTAAAAGTCCCGGGAAAAAGCGCCGGACGAATGTCCTGCGGGCAGCCCGATCCATTGGCAAGCGCTCGGTCCGATGCGCTCTGTCGGCGGCATTGGGCGGTGGCAGCAGCGACAACCCAAGGACAAAAACAAGCATCGGTAGCGAAAAAAGCGCACCGACCACAAACGGCATCCAGGTCTCCGGTACCCCGTAGCCGACCAAAGTGAGTCCTACCGCCTTGACGGCACCGCTTGCGAGGATGTAACTCGCGCTCAGTCCAGCTCCCAAGACCTCAGAGATGCGTCGACCCTCAAGAAAGCCAAACACGAGGCCCCAAATCATGCCTAGCGGGAGTCCGTTGACAAATAGAAAAATCGCTCGGTAAGGGGAGGGGACGAGGGCGAATCCAAGTAAGGCAACCCAGGCGACCGCGATAAATACAAGGATTGCTCGGGCGCGGCGGTTTGCGGGCATTTCGCTGATGATCTTGATGCCGGCAAACTTCGATAGGCAGTATCCGCCAACTTGGGAGATGATAAACAGGCTCTTGTACGACAGCGTCCCGAGTAATGGAATCTCCACATCACCTGCAAAGATCCCCGCAGCAAATGGCTTGCGATACGCATACATGCAAAAATACGTCGAGAACGCCATGACAATTGCATAGACCGCAAACACCTCCGGGGAGGCGCCAGCGAGGCTATTGCGGATTCGAGCTGTAAGTGGTGTGGACATGTGTAACTTGTCTTGAGTTTGCCGAGTCTATTGTGGGATGACCCGCATCGCCACCTATTGCTATCAGATCTCGCTTTGTCTCGCAGTGCAATTGCTATTCGCAGGGACCGCCAAGGCGAGCCCGGGCAAGTGCGCAAAGAAATTAACAGATGTTCGGTTCTCGGTTGCTGGATGGAAAACCGATTTCTGTAAGCATAGCGTTCCACTGCGAGAGATTCGCTCGGGCGGGCCCCCACGCGATGGAATTCCGCCGATCGATAATCCAAAGTTTCTCAGCGTCAGCGCGGTCCAATTGTGGTTGCGCCCACGCGAACCGGTCATCAGTGTCGTCTCTGGAGCCGATGCGCGGGCCTATCCGCTCCAGGTCTTGATCTGGCATGAGATCGTCAACGATACCATTGGGAAAGTGCCCATCGCGGTGACCTTTTGCCCGCTTTGCTACGCGGCCATTGTATTTGTCCGTCCAACCATTGGAGGAAAGATCCTCAGTTTTGGCACGTCCGGCAACCTGAGGGATAGCGATATGGTAATGTGGGATCGTCAAACCGAGTCATGGTGGCAACAGTTTACCGGCGACGCCATTGTTGGCCGCCTGACCGGAACAACTTTAACCCAAGTCCCCGCGGCCATTGTCTCGTGGGAACAGTTTGCACGCAGCTATCCCAATGGCCGTGTCCTTTCTAAGGACACCGGACATGTTCGCGCCTACGGAAGCAATCCTTATACCGGATACGACGATATCTCCAGCCGACCATTTTTGTTTGAGGGAAAACTCAACAAGAAGATGCCGCCGATGGCACATGTCATTGGGGTCAATCGTGGCCCCGGGCGAGCGTATCCTCGAGAATTGCTCAAAAAGCACCGTGTGATTCAAGATCAGCTCGCGGGTGAATCGATCGTCCTGTTTTGGAAAGCGGGAGCAACCTCCGCCGTGGACAAGCGCGCGATTGCCGACAGCCGTGATTTGGGCATGGTTGGCGTATTTGTCAACGACGTGGATGGGAGACCGCTACAGTTTACCGCCTTGGCGAATGGGCGTTTTCAAGATCAAAGAACCAAGAGCCAATGGACCGTCATGGGAGTCGCGGTTTCTGGAAAACTACGAGGAAAAAAGCTGACACCGATCACACATCACAACGTATTTTGGTTTGTCTGGTCGACGTTTATTCCCAAGGGGACGGTGTATACGCGCCACGTCGCCGGTAAAACGTATCGCAGCCCGCACTGAGACCGCGAGTCCCCCGTCGCGTCTCATCATCCTTGACAGGCCCATGGGTACTTGTTGCACCTTTTATCTTTGCGTGTGCTACAATACGATAGATTATGTCCACGGCAGTCGCAGAGAATATGCCTCCCGTCCGATCAGGCGACCATCGCGTGATTCTTCATGGCATTAGCTGGGCACACTATGAAATGTTGTTGATGATCCGCGGGGACGACACCGGCGTACGGATGACATATCTACGGGGAGAACTGGAACTCATGAGTCCATCCGCTGATCACGAAGGAATCAAAAAGGGGCTAGCTCGCCTGCTCGAAGCGTACGCAGAAGAGAAAAATGTCGACCTCAATGGTTTCGGTTCCTGGACAATACGCAAAGCAATCCAAGCTCGGGGCATCGAACCCGACGAATGCTACATGCTGGGTTCGGGAAAAACTGTTCCAGATTTGGCAATCGAAGTCGTTTGGACCTCGGGTGGTATTGACAAGCTTGAAGTGTACCGCGGACTCGGCGTCCAGGAAGTTTGGATATGGCGAGAGAATACGCTCACAGTTTACCATCTAAACGACGGGCAATTGATTCGAGCAGAATCTAGCCATTTGCTTCCCGAACTCGATCTAGCGCTGCTGTTGCAGTTTCTTGATCCAGTTAACCAAACTACGGCGGTTCGAAATTACCGCCGCGTTTTGCAAGAAAAGACACAGTCATAGTCGAAATTGCAGATCGTATTAGAGCATTTGTTTGGCGCTAATCGCCCGAGCTGGCTAGTAGTCTATCTCGGATGGGCTTCCACGCCAGGTATTCTGATGGGCGCAGACGAAATCGGCCAATGGTTCCCACATGTAGGTTGTGGAGATCCATAAGTGCAAGCTCGTTGAATCTTTCTTGATCTTGTTTTGGTATCAGTTCTCTAATAATATTCGCAACTGTGGACTGGGTAGGAACCTGCTTGCTACGGACAATCTCACCGACGACAACAGTAAATTCTTCGCGATACTGTTGTCTCACAGCGTCGGGTTCTGCAACGGTTTCTTTGATCGCAAGATAACGTTTACAGGAGCGCTCATATGCCCACACGAAAACATCAATTAGGATGTCAACTCTCTGTAGCTCGTAGATTGCTAGTATTCCGTGAATTGTTTGTGATTCAAAATCATTTGTGTTTCGGTTCGGTCTTTCCCTTCTGCGGTCCGACCAAATTCGATTAGATTCTGAGTATCAAGTCGAGTGTAAGTATTTCCTTCAAGATGACTGGATGCCCAAGAGAGGTCGATCAGAAACCGACTCAGAATATCTCGAGCATACGTTCCCGCTGGCCGATCTCCGATTGGCGGCCGTCCAATCTGGAGGAGATGACTTTGAATGTTCTCGGAAAGATACTTGGTAGTATTCGGTTTGTACGTCTCGAGAAAACGCCTCTTGTAGCCAATTGGAGTGCGCTTTTGGATCGGTTGCTGGATCTGAGCGAGTATCTTCTCGCTCGTTTTAGACAAAGGAATGAGCGATGCAAAATCTTCGGGTTCGGGCGAAGCAACCTGGGAGGGGTGATGCTGTTTGGACAGGTGGTACGAGCGTGCGCGAGCCTTCCCGGTGCTAATAACAGTCCCATTCGCTATGAGCTGACGGAGTCGGCGCTGTAGGGTTCGCCGCGTGACCGTATCGTTGAGTGCCTTCTCTAGGTAGGTAATGGTTACACCATCCTGTTGTTCACCAATGAGATGAAGAAGGCGTTCGTTTAGATCCGGTCTCTTTGTCATTCGTTTTACATGGTTACAAAGTTTCAGAGAATTGCGACATAAATTGCGACATAAATTGCGACATAAATCCGATATGCTTATTTATTTCAGGCGGTTAACCTTGTTTTTTGGCGACATAAATTGCGACATATTTGTGTCATCGCCAAATGGGAAAGCAGCCGATCAGAACGATTCTCTGCTGGATTGTGTGTGCGATAACGATCTCAACTGGTTCTTATTGTAGGAGCGACGAGTCGTCGATTACCGGTTGGATCGAGTAAAACATCGGGACCGTCCAAGTCCAGCCGATCCCATAGTCTACAGGTGACCTGTCGATGACGCTGGTCTAGGGCTTCGCAGTAGTTTGTATAGGTGCAGCGCCGGATGGTGTGGCCTAGCCCGGCGCGTGTTTTACGCAGCCAATCGGGGTCGGCGAGGCTTTGGCGCGCGGCGGCGATCAAATCGGCGTGTCGATTTTGTAGGATAGCCTCTGCTTGGGCGAAAGTGCCAATCCCGCCCGCAGTGATGATGGGGACGCGAAACCCCGAGTCGTGAACTGCTTGTCGAATCGCCGCAGCGAGGGGGACATTGCGGGAAAAGGGACCTCTTGCGTCCGAGTGCACCGTCGGCATGCACTCGTATCCCGAGCGACCTGTATAGGGATATGCGGCCGTGCCAACTTTTGGTTGGGCTGCATCCTCAAATTTGCCCCCCTTCGAAATCGACAAATAGTGCGCCCCGTGCTTGGCAAACTCGACGCCAAAGTATTGGGCATCCTCTAGGGTTGACCCGCCATCGATCACCTCATCCCCCAAGTACCGGACACCGATAACAAAATTTGCCCCGATGGTACTACGCACTTGCTTAAGGACCTTGATTGGCAACCGGATCCGATTTTGCGCACTACCCCCGTATCCGTCTGACCTATGATTGGTTGCAGAAAGAAACGACGCGAGAGTATAGGCGTGGGCACAGTGGAGCTCAACCCCGTCAAATCCCGCGTCACGGACGCGCATCGCAGCGTTGGCAAAAGCTGCTGGAAGTTGGTCAGGGAGTTCGCGGATATGGTCGAGATCGGTATCCGTTACTCTTTCGCGGTAGCCATAGTGAAGTGATTCTAACTCGCGCTGCGTCAAGATCTGGTCGAGGTCTTTGCCGGTAAGACAAAACAGTGCATCTCGTATTGATTGCTCACTGTTGGTTTCAAATGTTTCATCCTCTGTGTATTTGGCTAGCGCTCGCCGGTGATGATCGCCAATTTCTAAGAACCGGCGCAAAAAGTCCTCTCGCCGTGGCCGCCGGCGAATCCGTAAAAAGTCGATCAATTGAACAAGTGCGAGCGTATGACCATCCGATCCGCGATGAATCGCTTGCGCGATGCGCCGTAGTCCGGAAACACACTCATCTCGGTCACAACGCAGCAGCGGCCCGGAGGGCACATCCCGAACCCCCGTCGCCTCCACGACAATCACCCCAGGCCTGCCCATCGCAAAACGCTCATACCAGGCAACCAACTCGTCTGTAACCAATCCCTCCGTCGTCGCACGCCAAGGGACCATCGCTGGCACTACACTCCGTTGTTTCGCCACCCGTGGTCCTAAAGCGACCTCACTAAAAAGCAAAGACTCAGCCGCCTCCGCCTCCGTCGGCCAATTTACCTCCGGAAGCTCATGCTTCAACCTCTCTGGCGGTCGCCACACTATCCTGTTCCTCTACTGTTCATCGAGAACTCAAATAAGGTGTCGGAGCTCGTATTTTGGATAGGATGATTGCGGGAGGCTGTTGTGCGCGTTTCGATGGAGCAAATTCCCGGCTGGATGCGAATCACAGCGAGAATATACCAGGATGTCAAAAGAACCATAGTCGGAAATCGCGAGGATCGAAATCTGAGCGAGGATTGGTCGTCGCGGATGCGGTCATGTTTCGATTACAGCGGGATACAGATTGAGAGGACGACCAAACGCTGGGAGCATTGTGATTGGAGTTAGGTGCTAGCTACCCCCACAACGTCATACGATGTCGCGAAGTGCAAGTCTCAGTATGTATGGAAATCGCCTGTCTAAAGTCGATCCCCATGCTACGGTCTTGAATGTGTTGATTCAAAAAGGGATCTGTCCATTGTGGCTCGTTCCAACCCTCGGTTTCCTGCTCGTGAATTGCGGCAGCAGTGATAGCGGGGAAAAATCCGACTCCCTCAATCGATCATGGGATTCTGTCACTACCGCAGCAGCCGGTGCCGTGCAAAACGGCCATTTCCGTATCGATCCGCAAAACAATCTCGTGGCAGTTGTCGACAATAAAGTCAGCCAGTGGAATGGAAGCGGATGGGATATCCTAGCCGAAGCAGACCTTGGGACTGAAATTCTCCATTTTGATCTAGATCAAAACGACAGCATCTTTACTCTCATTAAAGATGGGGAAGATCTGAAGATCGTTGAACGCTTCAACGATGCATGGACCGATCGCACAATAGTAGATCCCAAGTTCACCGCTTTCAAAGTGAAGGGAAGTAACATTTACGCCATCGTGGGTGACGCTGCAAACGGCGCTCAAATCAAACGATGCGACTTGCTTGCATGCGTTGACCAAACACCTATCGCGAATATTGGTCTTTCGGATTTTGATTGCAATGATTGTAGTGACGGCAGTGGTGGCGGTGGTGGTGGCGGCGATAGTGGTAGCGGTGGCCGTAAGTTCTTTGCCGAGCTAAGCGGCACGGTTGCGACCTCAATCAACAACCAAGCCTGGGAAGCCATCACGGTGAAAGCGGCCGGTATGGGGGAGCAGGTCGAATCGGAAGGTGGCCGCATCCTCGTACAGATTAACGACCAAGTCGCCTCTTACGACAAGACCACCGAAGAGTTCGAAAACAAAACGAAAATGCTCACTGATATGACCCATTTTGAGTTTTCCGAAGACAACGGCACCTGGTACGGCCTGGCAGATGGTGTTATTTGGGAGTTCAATCCGACAACCGAATAGGTCAATTGCAACAAGAACTATCTGTTTCGCAACTCTTGTCGGCTCCGCAACTCTGTCGGCCCAAACAAACTCCGCTGTATCCTTCCATGGACGCTATGAATCCAAGACCGAAAACATCTGTTCCCGCCGCCAAAACTTAACCCGAGGTCGCCCTTGCTCCTTGCCGCGGGCATCTTCCTCGGCCTGGATCCGACACCAATCCGCAAAATCGACATAACGTACCCCTCGCGACCGAAGTAGTTGGATCGGGGCTTGTGCTTGCACCTGGTTCGTATCCGCCGGGATGATCGTCGACAGATCTTCCAGCATCGCCTGCACTGTCTCTACAGCATCGCTCTTATTGGACCCAATTACCCCGGTTGGCCCGCGCTTGATCCACCCTGCAACGTATTGTCTCGGAACAATCTCTCCACTGTTATTCGTGACTCTTCCCGCCTGGTTGGGAATGACACCCCGCCGCGCATCAAAGGGAATCTCTGGGAGCGCAATGCCTCGATAGCCCACCGAGCGGAGCACAAGCCCACACGGAATCGTCTCAAATTCACCCGTGGACTGTGCATTGATATAGCCACTTTCGGTGGCGACCAGTTTGTTTTTGACAATGCGAATCGCTGCGACCCGCCCCTTTTCTTCCAAAATTTCCACCGGCGAGACGAGAAATCGAAATAAGACCTTGCGCGACTTATTACCTGGTGGGCGCTCAGCGTACTTTTGTAACACCTTTACGTTGCGCTCAGCGGTGCGGTTGTTTTGCATCTCCTGGTTGCTAGGCGGATCCAGTACTAGGTCTGCTGGATCGATAATGGGATCTGCGAGGTCAAGGTCGCCAAACTCCTTGATCTCTGGCGTCGAAAACTTTGCTTGGACCGGTCCGCGCCGCCCTAACACGTAAACATTGCGGACTTTTGACTTTGCCAAAGCATCAAGAGCCGG
This sequence comes from Kofleriaceae bacterium, assembly GCA_965223575.1. Lineage (GTDB taxonomy): Bacteria > Myxococcota_A > Polyangia > Haliangiales > Haliangiaceae > CBDCWZ01. Next base: position 6,862 of record CBDCWZ010000119.1, on the reverse strand, counting down.
ATCAGAGATATCGGTGATTGCAAGTTCCTGGCGGGATTTCGCTAAGATCCGTGCCGCGTCCACTGCGACGTTTCCGACACCGATCACGACCGCGGTCTCGTGACTGAGATCAAAGCTGCGATCTGAAAAGTCAGGATGTGCATTGTACCAAGCGACAAATTCGGTCGCGGAATAGCTACCGTCCAGTTGTTCTCCAGGAATGCCGAGGGATCGATCGGATTGGGCGCCGACGGTATACATCACCTGATCATAGTGACGCACGAGATCGGATTGGTGAATGTCGCGGCCCAGGGTGACATTGCCAAAGAAGCGCACCCTTGGATCTTTGGCTAGGTCTTCGTAAACTTGCTGTACACGTTTGATCTTCTCGTGGTCGGGGGCAACGCCATAGCGAACCAGCCCATACGGTGCTGGCAGCTGTTCGTACAGATCGATACCGACATGGAGCGAGGCTTGCTTTAGCAAGGCGTCAATTGCGTAAAACCCGGCCGGACCAGCGCCGACAATCGCAACACGAAGCGGACGTTGTGAGCTACCGAGTGCCATATTTCTGAGCTGCTAATACGGTGTTTTGCAGTAAACTGGCAATGGTCATTGGCCCGACACCGCCGGGGACCGGTGTGATTGCAGCCGCCCGCTGTTTGGCCGCCTCAAACTCGACATCGCCGCAAAGTTTGCCATCCGGTTTTCGATTCATGCCGACGTCGATCACCGTAGCGCCTGGCTTTATCCATTCGCCACGGATCATTTCGGCACGTCCCACAGCTGCCACAACGACATCGGCGCGAACGACCTCGCTTTTCAGGTCTTGCGTCCTTGAGTGACATAAATTGACCGTTGCGTGCGCGTTGGTCAGAAGCAATGCCATCGGTTTGCCGACGATGTTTGATCTGCCGACAATGACGGCGCGTTTGCCCGCTAGCGAAACGCCCGCGTGCTCGAGCAAGGTCATGCAACCCTTAGGTGTTGCTGCGACAAAACGCGGTCGTCCTTGGGCAAGCCGGCCAATATTGTCGGGATGGAACCCGTCGACGTCCTTTTCGACCCGGATTTGATCCAAAATGGCGGTGGCATCGAGATGGTCGGGTAGGGGTAACTGCACGAGAATTCCATGAATTCTCTTGTCTTCGTTGAGTTGGCCAACCAGCGACATCAGATCTGTTTGCGATGTTTGCGCGGGCAAGCGATGGTCGACGGCTGAGATGCCCGCCTTTTCTGCTGCCCGCTGTTTGTTTCGCACGTAGATTTGAGACGCGGGATCGTCCCCAACGAGTACCACGGCTAAGCCCGGGATAATGCCCTTTTGCGCCAGCACGCCCGCGTCGGCTGCAACTTGCTCACGCACTTGTTGGGCAATCCCCTTACCATCGATGATTTTTGCAGTCACAGTACCTACCTCGCTCCTACTTCGCCTAAATGATTAACTAGCTTCCTTGAGTGCAGTGCTCAATTCGATTACGACTTTTTTTCCATCTCCAAATAGCATGAGTGTGTTTTCGGCGGCAAACAGCGGATTTGGAATCCCAGCAAATCCGGGGCTTAGGCTGCGCTTAATCACAACCACAGTTCGGGCTTTGTCGACATTGATGATCGGCATCCCGGCAATGGGACTGCTTGGGTCAGTCCTTGCAAGGGGATTGACGACATCATTAGCTCCCAAAACGATCGCAACATCGACTTGGTCAAAGGTGGGATTGATTAACTCCATCTCCTTGAGTCGATCGTAAGGTACGTCAGACTCGGCGAGCAGTACGTTCATGTGGCCGGGCATTCTTCCTGCCACGGGGTGGATGGCAAATTCGACCTCCACGTCACGCTCGTTGAGTAAGTTCATTAGATCGCGCACCGCATGCTGTGCTTGTGCGACTGCCATCCCGTACCCAGGGACAAACACAACGCGGGTGGCGCTTTCGAGGATCATTGCCACTTCATCGGCCGAGGTGGATTTTACCTTCCCGGCATAGACTTCATCGGCACTGGCGGCATCGCCGCTGCCGCCGCCGACACCGGCAAACATCACGTTGCCTAGCGATCGATTCATCGCTTTGCACATAATCGCAGTAAGGATTAACCCCGATGCGCCGACCAGAGACCCAGCAATGATCAAAACGGCGTTTCCCAAAATGAAACCAGCCGCGGCTGCGGCGAGTCCTGAGTAAGAGTTTAGTAGGGCAATGACCACCGGCATATCGGCACCACCGATTGGGATTACCAGCATGATCCCAAGGACTGCAGCGACGGCCAAAATCAGCCAAATCATCAACATTGACGGCTGAATCACCATGACGACACAAAGGGCAATCCCCGCAAGCAAAAGGATTGTATTAATCGCCTTTGCGGGAATTCTGGCCGGATTGGTGTTGATAAACCCTTGCAGTTTGCCAAATGCGACCAAACTCCCGGTAAACGTTGCCGATCCGATCAGTGCCGCAGCGCCAATCGCGATCAGAGCAGCAAATCCCGATGGCGCAGCAGAAGCCGTCGCAATGGCGGATGTGCTCGCGGTCATTTCGACTGGGGCCCCGGAGTGGACAAACGTGCCAAACTCGGCGGTGGCCACGAGTGCCGAAGCTGCGCCACCAAAGCCGTTAAAAACGGCGACGAGCTGTGGCATCGCGGTCATTTGGATTTTTGCCGCCAAAATCGCTCCGATCGCAGCGCCGACCAAGATTCCGGCAATGATTCCACCAAAGCTAACGACCTGATTTTGAAACAACACGGCCGCGATCGCAATCAACATTGCGATTGCCCCCATGGCGTTTCCGCGCACAGCGGTCCGCGGATGGGTGAGGCCCTTTAGACCGAGAATAAATAGAATTGCGGAGGCGATATACGCAACCTGAATCAGATCGCCGCGCACCATCATTTTGCCTTCTTTTTAAACATCGCTAGCATTCGATGGGTTACCATAAATCCGCCGACCACATTAATGGTGGCGCAGACCACAGCCGCAATGCCAAGGTAGGTCGATAGTGGGCCGTGATCCGCCCCTGCGGCAATCAGCGCACCGACGACGGTAATCCCAGAGATGGCGTTTGAACCGGACATGAGCGGTGTATGTAGCGTTGGGGGGATTTTTGTAATGATCTCGAAACCGACAAAAATAGCCAGCACAAATACCGTAAGCAGCATCAGCATCATTGGCGACTCTCCTTTGGCTCGGTCTCTGCGGTTGCCAGATCACCGGTTTCGTTACCGCTTTCCTCGGTGTTCTGTTCGTGCTGCCCCTGATCCGAGGCCTTCTCCTTGTCTGGGAGATTCGTCTTTGCATCCAATGGGGGCATCTCAAGGATCTGCCGCAGGCGTGGATGGGTGATCTCGCCGTCTGTGCACATCATCGTGCCCGTTGTAATTTCGTCGGAGAGATCAAAATTAGGTTGTCCATCTTGGAACAAATGTAATAACAAGGTCGCGACGTTCTTCGCGTACATTTGGCTCGCGTGGTAGGGTACCGTCGCCGGAAGGTTGGTTGGACCCATCACGACGACATCATTGTGGACAACATCCTGATTGGCTTGACTCAGCTCGCAGTTTCCACCCCGCTCAGCGGCGAGGTCGACAATCACCGATCCCGGTTCCATTGCCTCGACCATCTCTTGCGTGATCAATAGCGGTGCGCGCCGCCCGGGAATCGCGGCTGTGGTGATGACCACGTCGCTGGCTACAACGACCTTTGCCATCAGCGCGCGCTGGCGCTGGATAAACTCTTCGCCCTGATCTTTGGCGTAGCCGCCCTTATCCTCGGCATTAGCGGTTTCGAGCTCGAGCTCGACAAATTTGGCGCCCACGCTCTCGACTTGCTCTTTGACCGCCGGTCTCACGTCATATGCAGAGATCACAGCGCCCAGTCGCTTGGCCGTTGCAATCGCCTGGAGGCCCGCAACACCAGCGCCGATCACAAACACTCGGGCGGGTTTGATTGTCCCAGCCGCGGTCATAAATAGCGGGAACATGCGTGGCAATCGTCCTGCCGCCAACAGGACCGCTTTGTAACCGGCGATCGTTGCCATGGAGGATAAGGCATCCATGCTTTGTGCCCGGGTAATGCGCGGAATCAATTCCATCGCAAACGCTGTCACCCCAAGGCCGGCGAGTTCGGCGACGTGATTGGTCGCGCCTAAGGGATCGCTCAGGCCGATGATGACTTGCCCCGCGCGAAGCATCTCTAAGTCGGTTTGGCCGGCGACTGGATTATTGGAGTAGGTATTGACCTGCGCGATAATATCCGCATCGCGAAGCACCCCACTTCGATCCTGAATCGTGGCGCCTTTGGCTTGGTATTCTTGATCCGAATAGCCGGCTCGCGAACCAGCTCCGGTTTCCACAACGATCGACAGGCCCGCTTTGGTAAGCGATGGTAGCACCGCCGGGATCAATGCGACGCGCGATTCATTGGCCAGCGTTTCTGTTGGTACCCCGACAATCATTGGATCCCCCGAATGCGCCTACTATGCACTGGCAAAGCGAGCACCGGCAACCTCAGCAGCCGCTGACGTAGATTCGTTTTTTGATTGAAGGCCCGGTTTGGAGGAGATTCGGCTGAGGTGTGCGGAAATCTACGCTAGAGGCCGGAAGCGAACCGCTCTAGAGAGTAATCTTGCTAGAGACTTCGGCGAGCCAGCGAAGATAGCGGTGACTGATCTCGGGAGTATTGGGATACCCGTGGATTTGGACCCCCAAGTTTGGGGAGGTTGGAGACGGGGTGCGCCGATACCACGCGACCCGCCCCCCTATCGTTGCTCCAGGTTGGAATTCGATGCCAAGGTAGCTTTGTTGCTCGAGGACGATTTCTTGGTAGTCAAAAATTAGTCCTATCCCGCCTGGAGATACGTTTCGTAGGGTGGCCGATCGATGAGTCGTACGGTTATCGTCGTAGACAACCGAGACTTCTTCGTTGAGATCGACGCGAAACGTTGGTAGCCCTTGCGCGGGTGTCGCTGCAGGATAACTAAATGTCATCTTGTTGCTCCAGGTTTGGCGTCGCTTTCGACGAACGATGAAGCCCGTCTAAGATGCATCGCGCTGGTACAAAGTGCTCGACCCCGCTGTCCGCCCGGATGAGCACACCAAGAGCAACAAACTTGGTCAGTTTTCCGGTTTGTTGTCCTAACGTGATCGCATCCCCGACTTGCACAAGTCTTCTTAAGTAGTAGTTTGCGATAATTTGCTCTGCCGGACGGCGCATCGACCATGTGAACAAAAATCCAATGGTAACGATGACCGTTCCAACAATGAGTATCAGGTTGGAATGGATGAATGTCATGCGAACGCCCAATGCCGCGATTCCTACAGTCGATACCAGGACGAGAATGACCAGTTCAGTCGCGCTCTCGATAGCGTGGGCGTACGTGCTGCGAACCTCACTGAGAACAGCGGCGACTGCACGCCGAGCCACGCTTGCAAGCCATCCACCGAGCGCAAAAATCAGCAATGCGGAGAGAAGTTTGGGAAGATATCCAAGCACCGAGCTAAGCGTGGTCTTAATGGCGATAAGACCGACCAAATCTGAGGCTGTCGCCGCAGCGGTCAGCATCAACGCGATGTATATCAAATATGCGATCGCCTGGGAGGCAGTCAGATTGGATCGCAATGCCCGAAGTACAGCACCCAAGCGTGTTGATTACACCATTCCATCGAGTCTCGATAGGCTTAGAATTTTCGTCAGAACCCGCCGTGCGATGCGAGCCATGATGTACATCAGTCCGAGTACGAGCAGTGCCGTAGCGATCGATGGCAGAACTTGTACAGTTACAACCCAAAACGACTTTAACGGTTGCAATACAAGTTCTTGGACCGTGGATCCCCATTGCAGGGCTTGCTGTGACATTTCTGTGCTATTTTTCATCGTCTTGCGCTCCTTTTTTGATGTCTCCGTGAATCACCGGGTCTAGGGGTGCCATGCTGACGAGGCGCCCAAACTCTATTGCAGTTGTAATCATCGCGAGGCGAGACATCACTGATTGGGTCATATCAACGTTTGGTTTGATGTCATCAAATACCGCGCCAAGCAGAACTTTGATGTCGGGTATGGGGGATTGATTTGTCATGAGTGCTTCCGAAATAGTTTGCGAAATCGATCGCGGGATCGTTTGACGCGCATTTTTACAGCCGACTCTTTGATTTGTAGGGCGATCGATAGCTCCTTCGTCGAGAGTTCTTGAAAGTCAGCCAGCAGTATGACCAGGCGATCGTTTGGATCCATCTGCCCGAGAACTGTGCAGACAGTGTGTCGGAGCTCTGGATCTGCCGTTGTTTGATCTTCTTTAGGCAGATTTTGTGCAAACGCCTGTTGTCGATCCCGCTGTCTCTGCATGTTGCGGAGTTCGTCGAGGGCTGTCGTCCGGGCAATGGCGATTAACCAAGCGTAAAATGCCTGGGGATCTTTAAGCTGATCGATCCGAAGCGCGGCTTTGATGAAAGAACGTTGGCAGAGTTCTTCCCCGAGCCCCCTTTTGTTGACGATTCCGACGACAACGCCGAATAGTCGATCTTGGTAGCGCCGGACCAGCTCTGCGAATGCCGCATCCAAGCCATTGTCGCGATATCTCGAAACGAGATCCTGATCGGATAGTTCAGACCAAGAGTTCTTTGGCTGGGGACAAATCAACGCGCCTTCAAGACGGCACAACTTGGTTTATGGTCACATCATGTTGGAACGAATATTTTTGGCAAGGGCGGGGAGCCAGTGCAACAAGATCATGAGTGTTATTCGCTGAGTGGCCATCACCACTCCTTGTCGATCAACCCAGAGACCATGGGCCCATCCGGGTCGGTTGATCGGAGCTGCGAGCGAGTGCATCCAAAAATCGATCTCGGGGCCATAATTGTGCCCCGAACTGTGCGAGGTGCTCTGTATAGACCT
>CBDCWZ010000118.1:0-4647 GCA_965223575.1 Kofleriaceae bacterium | reverse complement strand
AACGCGGTAACAACACCAACAACCTCAAATTGCTTCCGCCAACGGTTCCCACGAACTACCATCCATCACAACATTTCGGTAGTCCTTATCCGAGACCCCGCAGTTGGATTACATTCTTCCCGGGATACTGAGACATCAGTGTTTTCAGCCTCGTGGGAGACAATATCGTCTCGCCCTCGACAACCTCATCTTCGTCGGGTGGGGCGCCATCAACGATAAATTCTTGAAGGACCAGGGACAGCTCCTCCTTAGACAACTCCGTATCATTGGCATCTTTGGGGCCAACGACGGCAGACGGAGCTTTCTCCTCCGGTAAAATGAGCCGAATCGCCTTGCCGGGCTCGCTATCCGGCGGCGGGCCGTCGTTACCATTTGAGACATCAATCCAGTGAACCTTGCCATGCAAATTGATCGCGTTCATCGCGTGCCAGACGTTGTCCTTCACGTAATAGACAACGATTGCCATGCTCCCGTGGCCTCCGGCGATCAAACCTGCTTCCACAGCTTTCGCATTCGCAACCTGCAGTACGAGGCGCCCCAGTTCTCGGTTCCGCTTTTCAAACTCGGCCAAGGTGGGACTAAACCCCCAAGTATTGGCAGGCGGTCGGATGGTACCGGGATTGCTCCACAGATAAATCAGTTTCATCGCAAGGTCCCCGCACCCGCCAATGCGACACGGTTGCCGCTCCAAAGAATTAGCAATGTCTATAGCCTTACTATCTCCTAGACGATTCGAAAACACAGTCGTTTGCCAGTCGCCTTTGACAACGTCTTCGGACTTCGTGTCGGTGGAGTCTGGCGAAACATCGCGGACGTATTTCTGTGCCAACTGGTCCTCTTTGGGCGTTAGCCCTTGAGGGGCTAGAAAAACAACTTTCTTCTGCGATATCCCACCGTGGTATTCTACGACGTCATGTCCAACAAAGCTGTATATGTCATCGATATATCGACTAACGAGCAATACAGCTTGCACCTCCTGATCTGAGAGCTGCCCAGTGTCCACGTTGTCTGCTAGGGAGATAAAACCTTCGGCAAAGGTGGTTACAAATACTGGGCGCCCCTCTGGTGTCAGGATCATCCCCAAATACGTCGGCATCGCCGTGACACCGGAAAACTTTGCATTGAGACTTTCAAAAAGAATGTAGCCCCGCTCTTTGTTTGCATTGGCGGCAGCGTCTTGTGATCGATATATGTTATTTAGAAACGCATTCTCACCCAGTTTCGGCGCGCGATGAGACTTGCGGAGTTCCTCCCGCTGTTGCTCGGTAAACGGTGCGATGTGATATGCGATGCTCTGACCACTTGCGGTCTTTTCTTTGAGCACAAACACCTCATCGCCGTGGTTATCGTAGACAAACTTTCGTTCACCCACTACCGGAGGGGTTCGCTCGCTAACCACTTTATCAGTATCATTTGCAAACGCATCAAACGCTGAGAGAACTGCCGGGTTTAAGTCCAACCAAGCAGGCACTGGGCGGACAAATTGAACCCCGGTGTCAGTTGTAAGCGCGGAGGCGGTCTGATCAACCAATATCAAAACACCGTGCTTGCTAACTATCCCGCTAACACGAACTTCCGCCGTGTCTGCATCAAATCGATCGTGCAGTTCTTGAGCGTCAATCACAAAAACAGCTTCCTCTAGCTTGGTTTTCGTGTTCGTCCGGACAAACACATACTCTGTGTTGGGCTCGAAAGACACGAACCGAAGATCACGAGCTTTGTCCAAATCCAGAACATCCACGGCATCGGGGGTCACGGCAAATACCTTGTCAAACGCGATATCCCCGGCCGGCGAGATCGCAGTAATGCTCGCCACGTCCTCGGTCGTCAACGCCGTCAGCGGGATCCCTTGATCAAGCGCATATCGCGCTACCGCGAGCGCTTTATTGATATCCGCCGCCCCCGGCACCCCTGTCTCATTTGTTAGCGGGCGTGCGGTAAGCTCAACAAGGTGCATCACCTCTTGGAAAGTGAACTGCTTTCCTTGTTTAATCGCTTCGTCAAAGATCAATCCGATATCGATTGCTACTTTGGGTACCCCCCATGACAGGTGGGGATCGTCGGGTTGGCGATCTTGAATATGAAGAGCACCAGTCGTTACCTTGAGTGAGTGATGAGGCGCTGTGACAAACGCTGCATCCGCGCGGTTTGTAATCGAATCCAAACCGCCAACACCGAACACGTTAGCGTATCCTTCGTCGGCAATGGAATACGCGAGGTTCCCATCCGCGTAGGTCACAATCATCACTCCCAATGTTCCAAGCTCGCGAATCGCCGCGTCGATCTCTTTGACATATTGGCTTGGACCAATGCTCAAGCTCACTGTCGAGATCGGAACCCCCTGTTTGCGCAACTCGATCACTCTTTGAAGCGCCAATTCAAGCTCGATATCATTAGATGGCACATCGATTCCGAGTAGTGCGACAGCTGAAGATCGAACTCCGGGGAGCATTTGATGGTTTTGCAGCTGACCGATCCCTGATGCTGTAGCCTTATCTCCATGCCGGGTCGCTTGACCAATCACAACCCCGTTCACTGCTCCAGCAGAAAAATCACTATCGAGGATAACCACTACATTGGTAGGGCTAGCGGTCCCCATACCCGAAGAGCTCGTGCTCTTGCACAACCCCGGAAGTGTTATTGGGAATCTGCAGCGAAAGCAAACCAAGCGTCGTCGCTAAGGATGTGATTGCAGGAGGATCCGGGCCGACTGGAGTCCCCAAGTCATCACCAGATACTGGTGATGCATTCAGGTAGGGAGGAATGATCTTCTGAAACAACACAATTTCTGCCCGCAGGGCCGCCGCAAGCTGCGAAAAATCTGAGTAACTCGGTGTCTGACCAACCTGCACCCGATCCCGATCGAAGGACAGGATCTCGGCGTTCATCTTTTGCAATGTGGAAAGTAACTTGTGATATACGGGGTTGTCCGGCTCGGCTACTTGTTCTGGGCTTGATAACGTTTCAGCCAAATCGCCGAGCGCGTTCAGCGCAGTCTGATTCTGAGCCAAAAACAGCGTCAGAAACTGCTTTTCCCAGCTATGCACCGCAAGGAGGCTCCCCTCGACAACCCCAACTTCATCCGACAGTGCGCCATAATCGATAAACGACTCCAGCGCCTCGGACAGCTCAACATCAGCGGTCCCGTCGCCGCCGACAACCGCAGCCGATGCCTTACCCGTCAAAATCAACCGCATCGCCTTGGCGTCCTCGCTGATCGATGGGGACTCGTCCTTACCATTAGAGACATCAATCCACTGGACCTCGCCGTCTAGATTGATCGCGTTGATCGCGTGCCAGGTTTTTCCCTCCACGTGATACACGACGATCGCCATGCTCCCATGCCCACGAGCCTCTAAGATTTCCTCCACGGCCGTCGCATCCTCGACCTGCAGAATCAGGTGCCCCTGTGCCCGGTTGAACGCCTCAAACTCGGCCAGTGTCGGACTCGACGTAAAAAATTGCGGAGGCGACTGGAGTGATTTTGGGTTGCCCCACAGGTAATTCAGTTTCATCGCAAGGTCGCCGCAACTCCCAAAGCTGCACGGCTGCAGCTGCAACCCATTGGCGATATCATTCACTGTGCTATCGTCGCGATGGGGCAACAATACTGCTGTTTGAACGTCGCCTTTGACAAAGTCTTCGCCGGCTGTCGCGTTCTTACTCTTACCGCCAAAGTGAACGGTATCGATGGCGTGGCCGTGACGATTGGCAAAGTCGGCGAGTTGCTGTTGAATCGTGTCAGTAACGCCCTTGGCCTTATCGGGGTTATGGATCGTCATCTGCCCCGCATTCCCAGTGATGGCCATATTACCAAACGTCGCAACGTTGCCGTCTTTCTCAAACAGCACAAAGTGGATCTCACTACTGCTCATAAGAGAGAGCTGCAAGAGTTGACCAGTCTCCCCCATGGACTGCAGAGACACTTCCTGCGGAATTTCAGCAATCAGCGTCGATTTGTTCGCAGCCGGGTCGATCCATGCCATCATTAGCTCGGTAAGCCGCACGGTTGAGTCGCGGTACACTTGTATGAGTTGGTCTTCCTCCGCAGAGCGTTGTCCGCTGCCTGCAGGCGTAAACTGAGGCAAAAACAAACGAAGCATTGTTTCTACTTCTCTCAATAGTTCGCGGTCATTGAGGCCAGCAATCGCTGTTTCTCGGCTGCTTCGGACAGCTGTGAGCTCATCGCTACTCAATCCTGGCTTCCCCTGAGATACCTTGCGCATCTCTTCGAAGGCTGTAGATCCGGCGAAATGTAGTTCTAGCAGGATTTTCTCAAGCCCCAAACGACGCTCTCTGTCGATTGCTTCACCGCGATTGAGATCCGCACGCAAAAACAACAGCTGTGTATTTAGCGCATCCAACCACCGAATGAGCTGCCTCGTATGCTCGGGAACGATCCCATCGTCTACAAACCGATTCCACTCAACAGCTGTCTCTGACTGCGTGCTGGGAGCCGCCTGGTTCGCTACGCTAGAAACCTCATCGATGCTGACCGGTCTCCACTCAGTCTCGCCTTTCTTACGCTCAACAAATCCGCCGTTTCCATCACGCCACAGTTCACGAACGATCTCCTTTGTCTCAATGTCGATCTCCAGACCACCGAGAATATCTTGCGGCATCATGCCACCGGGTTCCACGACTTCG
>CBDCWZ010000117.1:0-101279 GCA_965223575.1 Kofleriaceae bacterium | reverse complement strand
AGAGACCGGAAGGCGACGAGTCCGAGGACGTAACGCAGTTCAAATCCACAAATAATTGCAGGCAGGTTAACAAGGGTTTGGGTATAGATCCCGTCTAGCGGATGCTCGCGGTGGGCAGCCATAAAATCGACTTGCTCGTTCGAGTGATGGACAGCATGAAATCGCCACAAGAATCCAATGCGGTGTTGGAGTCGATGTCCCCAGTAGCTGCAGAAATCTCCAGCAACGAGGACAACAATCCCCCTAGCCCATAGAGGTAGTAAAGTAAAAGATTGTTGTAATGAGCGAATCGGCCCAAATCCATCGGAGAGGGGGGAGGTTATTGTGGCGATCACCGAGACGGCAAAAGTGGCAAACACCAGGTGTTGGCCAAAAAAGAACCATAGATCTGTGGCCAGTCCCGGTCGCAAGATGTGGGATTGGGGATTCGCGGTGAACATCCGTTCGAGGGGGACGAACATTGCGATCAGCCATGCAAGACTAATCACAGCTGTGGTGATGTTGTCCACAATCATTTGGATAGCTAATTTTTGTCCGCAGGGGGAGGATCATCAAAGCGGATAGGACCGGACTTCGTTGCGGGTAGAAAATCGGGCTCTCGGTTTGTCGGTAGGTCGAGGGTGTGGCCAGCATCCACTGGGCGATTCTCTGCGCCGGGGGCCAAAGTTGTTTTGGCTCCGGCGTCAGAGCCACCGAAACTTTCGGTGCGTGGCGTGTAGTTATGGTCTTGCTTGTGAGCATGGCATCCCTGAGCTTTGAATACGACAATCGCAAACAACGCAGTCGTAAAAGCAAGGACGCAGTATCGGGCAACAGTTTTCATAAGAACCTATGGGACAACGTGGTGGGCTGCAGCAAAAAGAGCTTAGCGAAGGGGGACATTGGGCCGGTACGACGACCATCGTACCAGGGTTGTATTACCGACAAGTAAAGGATAGGTAAATCTTTTGCCTACGATGGACCGCGGGTTCGTCGTAGCTTCTGTATGAATGGCTTGAGCTCGTTTATGCGAAGGATCCAACAGGCGAGTCCATAGGCGAACACGCCGATACACACCGAAGTAAATACCCCCAGCAGCTGGACGCTTATACTATCAGTTCCGATCCGTTGCTCGAGCTGCTTGTTGCACCACCATACGATGGCCCCCATGCCTGCGGCAGCGGTAGCGATACGAAGCGCGTAGAATAAGAGTGCAATATGGCGAATAGTTGTAATCTTGCGATGAAACATCACGTACAAAGGTGCCAAAGTTCACTAAGGCAGCGGTAGCGGTCCCGAGCGCCAAGATCGCATACCCGTAGTGTCGGTGTAGAGTGATATTGAGAAGCAGGTTGGCGGCGACGGCGATGATGGACGCCAGCACTGGGATGCGGGCTCGGTTCACGGCGTAGAATGCGGGTGCAATGACTTTAACGCAAGCGTACGCGACAAGTCCGATAACGAACAGATTGAGAGCGCGTACAGTGTTGATCGTGTCAGATGCATCAAAACGGCCGTGTTCAAAAATGAGGGCGGATAATTGGTTTGCCCAAAACCAACAAACCCACGGTAGCGGGGATAGTCAAAAATAGCGCCAATCGCAGGCCTCTCAGTCAGTTGGTGCCCCATCGTTGGATTGTCTTGATCAGCAGCCGCGTCAGCAAAACGCGTTGTGGTTATCGTCGCGATCGCAACGCCAAACACCCCAATGGGAAGTTGCAAGAAGCGAAATGCATAGTTTAACCAAGCAACTGCACCGGGCTCGGAGCTCGCGAAGATGGTGTTGACGAGAATATTAATCTGCACCGCGAGCAAGACCTCCGACGGCGGGAAGCATCAGCTTCCCGACCCGCTTGGTATACGGGGATCGCGAAGTCGCAGAATCGGTTGAGAGTTTTGGCCGATAGCCCAAGCGCCACAGGGGGGGGATTAGCATGCACAGCTGGGACAATCCACCCAGGATTGTTCCAATGGACCAGCCGATCGCGACGATGTACCCCGGCACGTCTGCGATATAGAGACCTGCACCAACTGCGATACTGATCACATTGAAGGTCGCCGGCGCGAGGGCTGGGGTTGTGTAGCGATCTTGGGCGTTGAGCATGGCCATTGCGATAGCGGCCAAACGAAACGATCGGTAAAAATGGGAGCATAATTCGAGTCAAGGTGACGGTGAGTTCGAATTTCTCGGGCGAACTCACGTGTTTGGCAAAGTCACCTGCCATTAGCTCGACAATCGATGGCGCGAATATTCCCGCTGCCAATACGATGATGCCAATCACGACTAGAAGGGTTCCCGCGACGCGGTTTGCCAAAACAAATGCGGGGGTCCTTCCGTTGTGCTTCAGAGAGGCTTTGAAGGTGGGGATGAAAGCTTGGGCGAGTGCTCCCTCGGCAAACAGATCACGGAGAAGATTGGGAATTCGGAATGCGACTAGAAATGCGTCCGCAAACAGAGATGCGCCGAGCAACGCGGGCAAACAATTGCTCGCGAACCAGGCCGAGTAGCCGCGACAGCATTGTTGCGGAGCCAAACGGTACTCGCTGCACGGAGTAGCCCGGGGGGTTTTGGATGCTCGGTTTGAGTCATACGATCGAGCTCCGCAGAATACTCGAGTTGGCGGGGAAGGGGTGTCTAGGAGCGCTGGGACTGTAGGGCCCCCTCTCGGACTGACTCGTCTGGCGTTTTATGTACGGGGGCATGTATATAGTGCTACAAAAATTTGACAAAGAGTCTGGGTGTTCAGTACGGTGAATTTGTTCAGCACCAAGCATGAGCGATATTCAATCATTCAACTTAGGGACCCAACGAATGCAAAGTACACTGACAAAACGCCAACAGCAGATTCTTGATTTCATTAGTAGTTCGATTGGAGATCGCGGATATCCACCCACATTGCGGGAGATCGGCGAGCACTTCGGTATTCGCTCCACAAATGGGGTAAATGACCACCTGAAGGCGTTAGAGAAAAAAGGCCACCTTACGCGTGAAGATTTGAAATCGCGAGCGATGCGGCCTGTCACAATGGATCCAGAGCCCTCCAATGTCATTTCGCTCGATTCTGCGCGGAAGGACAGCGAAGCAATACTGTGATGTTCCAATTGTTGGTCGTGTTGCTGCGGGACAGCCCGATCCTTGGCGACGGAGAGTATCGAGGATACCGTCAAGGTCGATCGATTTTTTCTTGGCAACCACCGCGAAGTGTTTGGGCTCCGCGTTGTAGGCGAGTCGATGATCGATGCTGGGGATCTTTGATGGCGACTATGTTTTTGTGAAAAAAACTCCAGTTGCGCACACCGGAGATGTTGTTGTGGCAATGAGTCGAAGGAGAGGCGACAGTTAAAAAATATTATCCTGAGGGAGATCAGGTTCGATTCCAGCCCGCGAATGCAACGATGGCGCCAATTATTGTTCACAAGAGCCAGTTTCGGGATGTTGATCTGATCGGTCTTGTCGTGGGCGTCTACCAGAAAATTATCTTAGCCCGGAACATCACGGATGCGTGCGAAGATCGCCAAAGGAATTGTTTTCACACGGAGATTTTCGATTGCAGGGAATACTGGTTGTGCCAGATTGAAAATTTTTGTGTGGGAACAAGTACATTGGTGAGGGCGTGCGCAGAGCGATGATGTTTCCGGGGTTAGTACCTGCGCAAGGTATCCTCGCGACAGAAAAATTCCCTCGTCTTTTGCATCCACTTTTATGTACGGGATCATGAGCTCATACCACCCCGGCCGCTCATGGGTCTCAGCCCCACGGTGGTCGTGGTCTGGGCGAGTCCGCAGCGCACAGTCCCACTATCGCAAAACACTCAACTTTTTGCGTCTTTTTCACCCACCTTCATGCACGAGGACTCTGAGCCCAGACCACGGACCACTGCAGGGGGGCGCCCAATTGCGGCGTTGATCCTTGTCTCTTTTATCAAGGCTGCTATACCACAGCATGTGTTGAAACAAAGCATTGCCGGCGCGGAGCTTTTGCAATGAGCGGTCGGCGGGCTTCCGCGAACGCAGGTGTTGCCACAAGTGTCTTGGCATCGGCTGCGGTTCATATGATTGCCGTTGTGTTGTACGTTGTTTCTCGCCCTACCTCGCTACCGACGGTTCAGGTGAAGTTTGTTGGTGCCGGTACGGCGCGGGTGTTGTCCTCTCCCCCGGGCATTTCATGTCCGGGACAGTGTCGCGCTTCCCTTGCGCCCCGGCACGAACGTTGCGTTTGTGGCGATACTTGAACAGGGCAGTACGTTTCGGGGTTGGGAATCAAAAGGGGCCAGGTGCATCCTTGACGATGGACCACTTTACTTGTCGTATCGAGTCACTTTCAGCGCCTGTTGTTGTTTCTGCCCAAATTGGGGAAAACGCCCCAGCAAGTCGACGTTGTCTGGGTTGACGATCCAAAACCGAAACCTACAGCGATTCGAGTTCTGTTGCCAAAACGCATACCGAAGATTCGCAAGCCTCAAGTTCAGCACAAGCGATCAAAGCGGCTCAAAACTGCGCAAACCAAAGGCAGCGGTACCTACGCGAAATCTGACCAGTGTGGAGGTCGCCAATAAAAACGAGGTAAAAGAAGCCCCCAAAGATGCACAGTTTTTGTCGGACAAAAACCGGGATGTCGCCCGAGCAGACCCAAGCGCGGGTGCGAAATCTTCGTAGCCAAAACGAGGGTGGCAAAGACGCTTCGGAGCGCAGCAACCTTCGTGACACAAACGAAGTGGGTGGGAGGCAGAATATCGTCGATGATACCCGCAATCGAAAGGGACCAGATAATGTGGCGAAACGGCGCGCTGGACGAAGCGTTGCGGGTGACAATGGTCAACGTGGCGGAGCAAAGTCACCACACCGGGAGCCTTCTATTTTATCAATGCGTGGATTGCGGCCGCAAAAAACACTAGAAGGAATGAACCGCGCAAATCAAGATAAGGACGGGGCACGTGGGAAACGTGGGAAGCCGGGCCTGCGGATCAAACCACGCCTAAACCTTGAAGACTATAAGCGGATTGTTGGCACCGACGCAGTAGAGAAAGAGTTTAGAGCTGCCAAACAGCGTGCATCGCAGCGGCGCGGGAAGTGGAGGAAAAAGGTCGATGCCATTTCGGCCGCATTTGAGAATTTTACTCCTGAGATACGACCGGGGAATCAGACCGCTTTGAAGACTCGTGCGGCCCCATTTGCCGTATACATCGCGCGAATGCATCGCAAGATTCATAAGTTATGGGGATTTGGATACATCAAGCATTTGAACTCGCGATCGCCGTCCGATCCGCTGAACGACTGGTCACTACAGACGATTGTTGAGATTGTTATTAAAGCAGATGGCTCCGTAGGAAAAACAACGGTTGTGCGATCGTCCGGACAGACGGCATTTGATGTGGCGGCGGTTCATGCGGTGTTGACGCCAGCGCCATATCGTGAGCCTCCTAGCGCGATTCGATCGAAGGATGGCAACACTTATTTGCACTGGGTGTTTCGACGAGATTGGCAGCAGTGCGGTACCTTTAATGTGCGCCCTTACATTCGGAGGTGAGGGAGAGGGGGACTCTCATCAGCAGCGGCAGCCGACCCAGATGGTTTCTTCGACGCTGGTTACAACAGGCTTTCCATCTTCTCCGGTTTCCCAAGTGATCTCTGTGGCGGTATCCTCGAATGGATCCGGATCGAGAGAGGAAAATGTCCCAGCGTCGAGGGGTTCCGTGTTGTCTTCGTTATCTTCTTCGCCACCGGAGGGCCATCTGAGTCGTACGCGATTTCATCGTCCTCTTTGATGATGGTTATCGTTGCATCTTTGTGAAAGTATTTGTCGATTTCGGTTAGCGCGTAGTCACTCTCACCGTGCATGAGCATGCAGACTTGGGGTGATACAGCTGTTGTTGTAACAAACAAAGAGCCACTGTCGAATAAACAGTGGCTCTTTTCGTTACACAGTTGGAAAGTGTCAAGTGCCAGGTCCCCCTCACGGGCGTCATGCCACCTTCCTCTATATAAACTATTGTACCTTAATTCGAGCTGGCGGCGCGAGTTTCTTGCTCCGGTTGTGGTGGGACACTCTCTGGGATTGCATGCACGCTGGACGCGTGGAGTCCCTTTGGTCCCTCGGTGACCTCGTATTGGACTTCTTGTCCTTGGGTCAAGGAGCGAAACCCGTCACCAATAATCGAGGAATAGTGGACAAAAACATCCTTTCCGTCTTCCGCACGTGTAATAAATCCATACCCTTTTGCGTCATTGAACCACTTCACTTTACCTATAGACATGATCACGACCTCCCATCAAAGATCCAAACACAACGGTTCTTTGCTACCTACCCAATGCCACCATGTATGAGATGTGACCAGAAATAGGGATCGTGATTTTTTTTTCGCAAATCCCACATTGGCATAGAAAATTTCAATTTCAATATAGTCGGCGAAGCTGACTATCTGCGTAATAGTGCTGAAGTATCCTACCGTAACTTACACCAGTCTGTGCGTAGCCGATGGCTCCGAGTTGGCACATACCAACGCCGTGGCCAAAACCAGCACCTTCAAAGACAAAGGTCTTGCGATCGCTTTGAGGTCCCACATAGCGGACCATGAATAGAGATGAGCGGAGGCCGCCAAGTAGCCGGCGAATGTGTAAGTCTCCATCCACAATGATCGCCTGATTCGAGCCTATGATTCGCAAGCTCCGGATTCGTCCTGAAACCCCGCGTGTGAGAGGCTCGAGTTTCTCTACCTCGCCGATTTGTGGGTATGCCGCCGCGACGCGTTGAGTGAGTGCCGTGGCATCGATACGCTTGGACCATCGATATCTTCCTTTGGAATATTTTGAGCGTCCACAGGCGGTTGCATTGGCAGGAAGGTCGAGAAATGCGCGCAAGTTTGCATTTGATACCCCGGTTTTGAATTGTCGCAACTGGGCTTGAGAGTCCAAGGTATCTAAAGATCCATGGAGCGAAGAATCTGTATGTCCACCCCAAATGTTGTGTTTGTGTTCTCCGTGTCCGCCGCAGGCTGCGCTATATCGAGCATCTACTAGTCCGCCATTGTTGCGGACGAGGACCAACCCTCGTGTTTTACGCACTACCTGTGTAGTACGAGGATGTTCTTTCCCTGCTCCAGAGTACACCTGGCAGTGTTGCGTCGAACACAGCAGGAAAGGGTCAGAAAGATGGCGGGTGCCAATTTTTTGCAGGAGCTCTGTTCGCGCCGCGATCGCCTGCGCAAACAGAGCGTCACGAGGGGCTGTCGGGAACATTTCTGAGGGTACCAAACCGGCCAACAAAACATCGGCTGAGACAGCGTTGACAACGGTGAGTTGTCCGTTACGGTCAAGGGTGACATAGATACGACCAAAATAGTGCCTATCTTCACGTTTTGTTTTCAGTTGAGACCCCCCGCCACCGACGATTACATTGTGCACAGTGAGTGGGGTGTTTCCGTTGGGCGAAAACCAAATGACCGAAGGGTTTCGGAGCACCACGTTCTCGCTGCGGGCGACAATGACGCCCTGAGGAGGACGAATCAACTCCTCATGAACCTTCGTCTCGACTTGGTATTCCTTTGCAAGTCGCCTGGCTGTCGTTTTTCCTTGGCCGGTGGGTACGGGGGAGATTCCGATGCGTATCTCACGATTGTCCATGACATCACCGTTGACCGCGAAAATAGTTCCCGTTTCGAAGCTCTTGGGGGAGAATCCAAGGCTGCTCCAGTATGCGATGGACGCTTGAATCTCGTCCTTTTTGGCTGGATGGTGCTGGGCAACAATAGTCCAATCGGTGATTTTTGGCGCTGTTGGGTTGTCTACGGTTAAGGTCCAACGTGAGCCTGCCGCAACCTCAGTGCTCCCCTCCCCATTGGGCAGAGCAATGACACCTCCTTGTCCCGAGATGTCAATTTGGGTCTGTTTACCCATGATTTCGACGGTGACAAGCGGAAGCCGGTCATCGGTAAAAGTAAATCGGTTACTATAGAGGATACGTAGTTTGTCGCCGGTCGAGGTTTCGTCGGCGATCGCATGATGTGCGACATAGCCCAGACCGCCAAGAATTGCACCAAGCACTATCGAAACAAGCACGCGCAGCAAAGTGATTGGAGGCTACGAGGATCTCGCAAAACTGGCAAAAAAACGGCGAGGGGACAGTGTGAAGTTGTTAAGTTTCGTGGGTTAACAACTTCACACTGTCCCCTCCCTCCCCTGTACATCCCTCAGAGAGGGCACATCGCCACGAACGATGAAGTGTAAGTTGAGGAAGTTAATTGTGAAGTGGGCGACAATCGGGCCACCCAGATCGCCAGTGAGACGAAACATGTAGCCCAGGGCCACTCCTAGAACGAAGGCGGAGATGGTCCAGGGTAAGAATCTTAGCCCCCGGCCAATGTGCAGCAGTGAAAAAACTCCAGCTTGCAACCATAGTCCAATTAAGGGTTGAAGCGCGCCACGGAACATTAGTTCTTCACCAACGGAGCTTGCAAACGCCAATACCAGGATTTCGCGATTGGTCAGTGGACCGAGTAGGCTACGGAAGTCCAGATGTAGCTGCGTTGCCCAACGGAAGTGGCGTACGGCTCGTCTCGATAGCCACACGACGAATAAACCAAAAAATAGACCCAGAAGTGGGCTCAGCGCTAGACGGCTTGGTGTTGAGACGTCGGCCAGGCGGTAGATATCGACGTCTGCAATGCTGGCTGAGATCAAAATGGCAACCAATCCAAGTACGCTATAGAAGCCTACGATTAGCCCTGAGCGTGTTGCAGCTGGGGCGTAGTTTTGCTCTGGGAGCTTCATTGTCGTCGGAGTACTATGCCGCATTTCTGCGCGAGGTCGTTGGTCTGAAACAACTTCGAGGGCAAATTCGTCTGTGGTAACCCGTAACTACGGACTATTATGCAAATATGTAACAATTTGCTCGTTTGGAGGCAAGGCGAAGAAACATCGCGTTTGGGGGAATTCGGTCAGAAAAGGCAATAAAAGCAGGGGACGGATCTAACTTTTCCAACTTTTGTCCCAAAAGTTGGAAAAGTTAGATCCGTCCCCTGCTTTTTCGCGGCAGAAATCTGGCAGAAATGCGGGCTGGCAAGCTCGGTAGCTTGACAGGACCCGTACCAGGTTCTAAACACGCGGTCTGCAAACGACATTTCCCGCGAGGATGGCGGAACTTGGTAGACGCGCTAGACTAAGGATCTAGTGGCTTTAACGGCTGTGGGGGTTCGAGTCCCCCTCCTCGCACAAACGACACGGGACACTGTCCCGCAGTTCCTCTAGCTCATTTGATGTACTTTGAGCATGTTGGTTGTTTTGCCGGTTCCGACGGGAATACCCATCGTAATTACGATGTACTCGCCTGAAGCGGCGATTCTGCGTTCGCGTAGCGCACGCTCGACATGATCGAGCATGGCTTCTGTGCTCGAGGCAGACTCAGAATAGGATGGGGGTAACGCCCCAGTAGAGGGCAAGTCGGCGGTATGTAGAGGGGTTGGTCGTAAGCGCTATGATACGCGCCTCCGGTCGGTATTCACTCATGAGCCTGGCAGCGCCACCAGAGTCGGTGACCACGACAATGGTTTTGATTTTCATCTGCTCTGCAGCGGGCGACCGCAGCCCGGGCGACAGCGTTTGCCGAAACTTTCGAGTTTTAGATCGGAGTCACCAATTGGAGTCGGTAGTGCTTGCTGGTTTCGACCTCGCGGATAATTCGCGCCATCGTTTTGGTCGATTCAATAGGGTGGTTGCCGACGGCGGTTTCGCCTGAGAGCATTATAAAGCATCGGTCCCGTCTAGGACTGCGTTGGCGACGTCGGAAGCCTCGGCGCGCGTGGGCCTCTGATTGTAGATCATCGATTCGAGCATTTGGGTTGCGTAATGACGACCTTGCCGCGGCAGTTTGTAGCAAGAATGATGCGTTTTTGAAGTGATTGGTACTTTTTCGGGACCAAGCTCAACACCCAGGTCTCCTCGGGCAACCATGATCCCATCGGACGCTTCGATGATTTCTTCTAGGCATTCGATTCGCCTCCGGCTTTTCTATTTGGCGATGATCGGTACTGAAGCACCGTGTTTTGTGATGAGCTCTCTGGCTTCGACGATGTCCTTTGGTTACCGGACGAAGGATAAGGCGATATACTCAACTCCCGCTTTGACGCCAAACGCTAGGTCTATTTTGTCCTTTTTGGGTCAAAGCGGGTGAGGAAACCGCTACGTTGGGAAGATTGATTCCCTTGCGATCCTTTAGGGTGCCGCCGTTGACAACTCGGGTCGTAACGTCTGTAGAATTGACGTCAGTGACTTCCAGCATGAGATAGCCGTCATCAAGAAGAAGGGTGTCACCGATTTTCACATCACTTGGTAGCGCTGAATAAGACGTCGAAACTTTGTGGTGGTCGCCGACTACTGAGGTGTCCGTTGTGATGACAAAGGTCGCCCGACAGGAGGTCGGCGGCTCCGCCGGCAAAGGTTCCGACCCGGATTTTGGGGCCTTGCAAGTCGAGCAATACTGCCACGGCTTGGTTGCGGCGCTCGGCCTCCTCCCGAACCAGATGAAGCGTTGCTAGGTGTGCGTCATGGTCTCCGTGAGACATGTTGAGGCGGGCTACGTCCATCCCTGATCCAACAGCTCGGCAATTCGGTCACGGGAGAGGGACGGGCCCAGCGTACAAACTATCTTGCTACGTCGCATCCGGCGGAGTGTACTTGCAAAACGCTGGGAGAGGCAGTTCCTTGTCGATCTATTTGCAAAATCGGTTCATTTATAGAATTAAGTTCACTGAATTTGCCGCCGCTGATCGGGATCGAAAAGGCATCAAACAGGCGTGTTTGGGGAGGAACGGACGGGGACGGACAGTTTTTTGTGGTTCAGGTCTTGTGGAGTCCGAGGCGGGACATTGCCCTTCAAAAATCCCGGCTGTAGTGGCGTCTCGAGGAGATTGCGAATTCGCCGGTCTGATGCACCGGATTGGGTCAAATACTGATGGGCGGCGACAATATCACCAGAAACGATAAGGCCGGCGCGGTCGGCGGCTCGGTTGCAGGCGGAGATATATCGCTCCGGATCGAGCATCTCTAAATCGTCGACTTCGCGCATCAATTCTTCAACATGGCGGCGCAGTTTTACGGGCAACGCGGTGCGAAGTGCTTGGTCGCGATTCTGGTCCTGGACATTTTGCTTTGTTTGCAGTTTTGGTCCGCCATAGACACGGACGATAGAGTCGACAAACCGGCTAAATTCTGCGAAGGGCAGCCCGCATGCGATGATGCGTTCAGGCCGTGCGATCTCACATGATCGCCCGAGGGCGAATCGAAGTGCAGAATCGCTCAATCCGTCTGTGAGTTTTCCCTGCGCCCGGGGGCCGATTACAAAAATTGGAGGCGACGAGCAGATGGTGCGAATATCGACCTCGTCCTCATCGGAGTCGGTGTATAGGATGGACGCGGGTGTTCCGAGTACTTTCGCAATGCTTGGAAACATTGATGCTGCAACAAGTGTCGATGCGGCGTTAATCCGTTGTGGCTGGGTGGCTCCATCACGGGTAAGACGCCGATGAAGAGTCTGGGCCAGAGCAACGGAGCTGCTTGCCAAATTATCGCTAAGATTTCGGCGAGCGGGCTGTCATCCTTGTCAGTGATGAGATCACGACGCTGTGTTTCGCCGATCACGTCGCCATAGGCCTCGTCCGCTGCAAGCGGACAGGGGTATATTGTGTCCAATAGGGTTTTGTTCTTCGGGACTGGGTAGGTGACCGAGAAGGTGTGCGACTTGCAGGATCATATGGCCACTACGGGGATTTTTGGGCGGCGTAACATTGTACTGAAGGTCACGATGTCCGCTGTGCTACGAGAGTCAAGTGCAAGTACCCGTTGGTAGTCCAAGAGGGTGTCGTATTTCTCAGGGATATCTTTCCACAATTCTAAGAGCGTGCGTCGGACGCCATTGCCCCGGGGGTGTCGGCTGCGAGTCGGACGCTCGTCGTGAGGGCTGAGACCGCGCCTTTGTTGTCTCCACGTCCGAGGCGAGCCTCGCCGAGGCGGTGCCAGAGCAGCGCGGTCCGATCCTGAGGGACCTCATCTTCTTGCGGATCATTGCTGAGGGCGCGCCCAGGATCGCGGAAGCATCGTCGTAGTCTCCCGAGTCAATCATCAAGCTGGATAGTACGGTCAGACTCGTTACGTCGTAGGGATACGCTTCTACGGCGCGCTCGGCGGCTTGACGCGCATTATTGGTTTCGCCGGCGGCCAGGTAGTTTTTGGCCGCTGCTTTAAATCGGTGAGCGCGAGTGAGGGGTTCGTTGCCAAATGTCCCATAAGCTCTGCGGTACGGGCAACGCCAAGATGATCGCCGGCGTGCTCTTGTTCAGCCAATAGCTTTTCTAGGAGGCGAAGGTGCTTGGACTCCAGGGCGTTGCCGCAGCGACGGCGCGTCCATAACACTCTCGAGCTTTGTCACGGTTCCCAATGTCCGTTAGCAACAGGTCTCCAAGTGCCTCAAAGCGTCTTACCTCGCTGGTCTGCGACAATAGCAGCGTTTGCATGGCGGATCAGTAGCTCGATTGCTTGCGTTGCATTCCCGCTTCCATAGCCAGTTCTGCGAGCGCCTTCAGCGAGGGACCATGGTCATGTTTTAACTCGAGCGCCCTTTTGTACAATGGTGTTGCGTTCTTGGGACGAAGCGATCGAATTTCAGCCAATGCGGCGTGGTATAGGCCATCAGCCAACCTGTGCTGGGTAGCGCGTCGCGTCGGGGTGGACTGCGAGTGAACCAAGATGAAGAGCAGCTTCGCGCCATCTACGAGAGCGGTAGCGGTTTTCGCCAAGAGATAATTTTACCAAAAGGTTTCCTCGATCCAGTCGGTCAGCAGCCAGAAGCGTTTGATAGGCTTTTTCGTCTTGATCGAGTTGTTGATATGCAACGCTTGTCTGCGATGGAGCTCGGCTCGAGACGAAGTAGGTTCGCTTTCTAAGGTGGGCAACAGCTCGGAAAGAAATTGCAGGATTTCTTCATACCGGTGATTTGCTTCGAGGAGGTCCAATAGAGCAATTATCGCGGAAAATGGCCAGGTGAGATCGCTAGCGCTTCGTGGAGACGTCGCTCTGCGGTTTCATCGACCCCCGCTTGCCTCGCGAATGCAGCGAGTTGGGGTTAGGATTTTTGTTTTTTCGGATGGTTCCAGGGCTTCATTGTGCAATTGATTTTCGAGGAGGGATGATGCAGTCTCTGGATCTCCGCCTTGCTCGACCAAACCGGCGAGCGCCCAGGTTGCCTCCGCATGGCAGGGGTGGATGGAGAGTGCTCGCGCAAAGGCCTTTCTTGCGCCCTCTATGTCCCCGACTTGTTCTGCAAGTGTTCGGCCAGCGGACATAAACGCCTCAACACACGCGTCGATGTCATTCAGTGCTTCAGCCTCACGAAGCCGAGCCTCGGCATATGCGCGTGGATCGCTACTTTTTTCGCGAGAAGGGGCCAGACCAGCGAGTGCTGTTGGATGATCTGGGACGAGTTCCAATGCCTCTTCTAACGTCAGCCGTGCGGCTTCGGGGTCTCCCAGTGCTCGACTCGTATTGTTGCGAGTCGAATCAAGTATGCAGCGACATCACCTTCACCGGCATTTGATGAACGAAGAGTTTCCAGGCGTGCTTCAAGGACCTCGGCCGCTTCTCTCTGCCGTCCGGCATCGATGAGCGCATTGACGAGGTCTTCGGCGAGGCCAGGGGTAGGAATCGTTGCATATGCTTCTTTAAAAGCATGCGCTGCCTCATCGGGGTTGTGAAGCCACTGATGCAGAATGCGACCTCGGCGGTGCAAGAGGGTGCTACGCTCCTCATCTGTTCGCGCGAATCCTGCCCGCAGTGCTAGTACTGCTTCTAAGTTGTGCCAATCAGCCTGCTCTTCGTACAAAGTGTCAAGTTGTTCGTAGGCTTCCAGGTCATCTGGCCAGCGTGAAACGAGTTGTTCGTACGTAATCTATCGCACGATCTGGGAGCTCGAGCAAATCTCGATAAATGCGAGCAATGTGATGGAGTGCAGCGCAAATGTCTTTGGGGTCATCACCAGCGTTGTTGACTCGCTGCAACGCCTGGATCGCGAGGCTTGCGCGGCCAATCTGACAGTAGAGTTGTGCAAGATCGTGAAACAGACGCACATCGCTGGGACTGATGTCGGCAAGTCGCTCCAGGGCCTCGATTGCGTCGTGTGGTCGAGACAGTTTCTCAATATATAACATCGCGAGCTCGCGCAGTAGTGCTGGCCGGTCTGCGTCGAGGTTCATGCTACGGTGCGTATTTGTCGCTTCTTCAAGTAGGGCTGCGAGATCGATCCATCGTGATTCGCTTCGGTACAGTTGTTCAAGTTGTTTTCGGGCTTGCGCATGATCAGGATCTATACCGAGAACGCGGCGATAGATGTCTTCGACTCGCGTGAGTCGATTCTGTTCCCGATGAATTTCAGCGACTGCAACAAGCAAGTTGACAGCATCTTCTGGAGTCCTAGCGTTATCCGCTGCGGTTTCATAAAGAGCCGCGACCCCGTTCCACATATTGTGTGCCTGGGCGAGGTGGCAAAGGCGTGCTCGTGGTTCGGGGATCTTCGGGTGCGAGTTTCATGGCAGTTGCAAGTGTTTCAAACGCTCGCGCGACATTTTTCGCCCCTGTTTCCCAGATTTCCGCTGCACAATATAGCCATCGCTGACGTTCTTCTGTCCCAGCAGCAGGAAGGGTCTCGTATGCGTGGGCAAACTCTTCCCACGGACTGACAAATGGCCCTGCTGGCAAAGTTGGGATCGAGTTGGGCTGTAAGGGAGGAGGTGGCGGTGGGGCTGATTGGTGCTGGGTAGACCGAACTGGCTGTCTGGCTTGGTTCGGATCGATCTCCCCTAGCGCGAAGATCAGATCTTCGGCGCGCAATTCAATGGTTGGGTCTGCGCGCTCGGTAGTCTGATATTCGGATATTATGGGTTCTGATGGATGGATATCGTCAAAGGTCAGTTCAATGGGATTGTTGGGTCATTGTCAACTCGATCGTTGGGTGGCGCCAAGGTTCCGCTTTCGATGACCAGGCGTTTTTGTGGGATTGGTGGGGTTGCAACCTCAGGGGGAGCGGGTTCGGCTTTTTGTTGTTGATCTTTTCTTCATAGACGTCAATTGTCCGCGCCAAACGCCATAGGTGGGCGACAGCTTCTGAGTTGTTGGGTTGGATCAGAATGCGAGAAGGTAGCTACGAAATGCGCGCACGTTGTCGCCCAGATGTGTCTCTATTGTCTGTGCTTTGCGTATTTGTATGGCGACTTTTTCTGCCGCGGTGTTTGCTCGGCGGAGAAGTGCAGACTCGATTGCTACGACGTCTTGGTATTGATTTGTTTTCGCGGCGAGCGAATAAAAATATTGGCGAATTGAGTCGCTGTCCGGATTCCAGAAAAATGCTTTTTTAAGTTCATCAGTGGCACTGGCGCTATCATGCAAATGTTTATTAAGAATCTCAGCGCATTGTAGGTGGAGGGCAACGCGGTGGTCCCGATTCGCCTGCTCGAGAGCGCACTTGCAGCAAGATAGCAGTATTTCCCATAGCGCTGGCTGATTTGCCTGTGAGGCGATCCGCTCAGCATCTGCTAGGAGATCCTGATCATTTGGAGAGACGACCAAAGCATCATGGAGGACCTGTATTGCCCTTTCTTGATCGTGCAGATGACGCTCGAGCACAACGGATAGCTGTTTTGATGCGGCAACATAATTGCACAGAGAAGCGGCAGAGGACTGTGGGTTGAGTAATTGTTTGCGATCTGCATCGTATACTTCTGCGAGCTCATTCCATAGTGCGTATTTCTCCGCGGCGTTTCGCAGTTCTGTCATCGTGTTTGGGTTGGGAGCGAGCTCGTATGCTTTTCGAAGCCAGGTAAATCCTTGACGCGGATTGCCGAGCTGCTCCGCGGTGGTGCGAGCAATCTCGATCATAGTGTCTTGCTGCGTGATGGTATCTCTCTGGCGGTCAATGCTGCGACAAAGCGCGTCAATGTATTTGTCCCAGTGTTCAAGTTTGGCATAGAGATTGGCTGCGCTACGGAGCGCGTCTACGTGACCTGGATCCCAGTTAAGGACACGTTCAAATGCATGCAATGCGCGGGCAGGATCTCCGAGCTCTTCTTGACACAGAACGCCGATCGCCATCGCAATCTCAATCCGATCCTTGGTGGAATTCGATAGGTAGAGTTGACGTTCTGCGATGCGCACACTGGGCTCAAATTGACCGTGAGAATCATACAGACGGCGAAGCGCTACGTGGGCTTGTATGTTTTCCGGTTCTAAATGCGTGATCACAGCCTCTACGACCTTGATCGCCTCGACCCTCGCGTTCAGGTGTTGCTCGAGAATCGATGCATGATGTAGTGAGATTTGGGCAGTTTTGGCTGGATCCAGTTCAGTTAAGATTTGAGTTTGACGCGATAAAATCTCAACCAGGTTTCTCCATTGCTGGTTTTGTTGATGAATCTCTGCGAGCTTGGTAAGTGCGCGTTGATTGTTGGGTTGAAGCTCGACTATTTTTTGCCATACGTGGGTAGCGCTTTGATGGTCTCCTAATTCTTCATCGAGAACCCGCGCATAGCATGTTAATCCATCAACTTGGGTCTGGATCGATGTATTCGCCTCGATTGGCATTTTGAACCAGCGCTTTTTAAGAGTAGCGGCGAGTTGATCCCACAACTGATAGTGCTCATAGAGGGTAGATAGTTCGCGGATCGCCTGGGCATCGTTTGGATTTGTCGTTAGGATCTGCTCCCAGAGCGCCATGGCTTCGGCTCCGTCGTCTCTATCTGTTGCTAGTTTTGCGAGGCGACGTAGCAGCTTAACTCTCTCGGCGCCACTCGTAGCCGACTCAAGGTGGTAATTTAGAGTCTGCTCAAGGCGGACGGCGTCGCCTGCTTTTTCCAGTACCCGCTCCGTTCTCTCCAGAGCTTCACGGTCACCGGGTAGCAATTCTAGAATCCCTGCGCAAGCATATACAACCCCATGCACATCATTGAGAGTGCTTTCGTACAAGGCCGCAAGGCGCCGCAGGATTGACAAGCGTTGGCTGCGCCTTTGGACAGACCAATCCCGAGGAGAACTGGCCTGCTTCCCTTCTGTTGCGAGTTCGGCAATCGCAGACTGAGCTTCTGCATCAAGTTTGCGGCGCAGTGTGCGCGCTAAGTCTTTGCTATTCCCCTCACGCTCATATAGGCCAATCAATGATTTTATTGCATCCGCATCATCGGGGATGATCCCCAATACTTTCTCGTACAGAGAAATCGCCTCGCGTGGTTTGATTTGGCGTTCGCGGTAGACGCGCGCGATACGTCTGTAGGCCTCGGCCCGTTCAACATCTGAGCTCGCCTGGTCCGCTTCGTTTTGCAATTCTCCGACCAGAGAAGCCCACATTTTTGCACGCGACTCCAGTCGACGCACCGAGGCTGCTGCTTTCGAATTTTGAGATTCCAATGACAGAATCCCGCGCCAAGTGTTTATGGCTCTCTCGATGTCACCAAGGCGCTGTTCACAAATCGCTGCGAGTTCCTCCAGTTTAGGAACGATCTCAGCGGGATTTGCTTGGCGCTCAATAGCGCCATCGACAACAAACTGCAACAGGTCCGCCAGTCCAAACCAGTCTTTGCGTTCGCGAAAATGTTGTGCGTATCCAACAAAGGCTTTGTTATTTGTTGGGTCAGCACAAAGTGCCCGAAATAGATAGCCGGCCGCGAGGTCTTTGTTGCTCAGGTGTTGACGGATCAAGCTAGCAAGTGTCAGCAGCTGTTCACACAATGTTGGATTGGGTACGGATCCATCATCGGTAGCGTCGACAATTCGTCCAAGCAGGGCGACTAGGGTTTGCCAATCCTGCAGTTCGTAAAGCAGTGCTCGGAGTCGCTCTGTCCAGGTGCCAGGAGAAGTTTCCTGTTCGCTTAGCGCTATCAGCACCTCGCGGAGTGCTTCTTGATCGACAACATGATCTAATAGAATTGCTGCACGTTCTTCTAATAACCGTTTTTGCTCAGCGTCGGATTGTGGCCGAGCCAAACGTAGTTGAAATAGTTGATCCAAGTCGGTCCAGCGTTGGTTGGACCACAGTAAACGTTCGAGCAAGTTTGCCGCCTCGACATGTTCTGGATCGATGTCGAGAATCTTTTGAAGCAGACGTATCGCAGCGTCTGAATCTTTTTGTTTTGCTTTGTCTTGGCTGAGAGCAAGATGAAAATCAGTCGCTCGTTTTAGACTTTCCTTGTCAGAGGACTCGATGAGATGTAGGTAACAATTGGCTAAGTGCTCGCGAACAGACTCAACAGCCGGGTTCGTAGCGAGGGCAGCTTCGAACCAACGCGATGCTTCCAAGTAGCGCTTGTGGTTTTCATGAAGAATTCCAAGTTCGAATTGCAGGGTTGCTCGGCGGTTTCCATCATCATCTGCAGTAGCTTCTAGTTGTCTTTCATAGAGGGCTGCCACCTTGGCTTCATCGCCCAGGGACGCGTATATCATGCGTAGCTGTTCCGCAAACTCTGATGAGTGCGGTGCGAGTTTCCATGCTTGTTCCCAATGTCGAATGGCGAGATCAATCCGACCGAGCTGCTCGTGCCAGAGCTTAGCAAGTAGACGGTGGCGTTCAACTCTCGTTTCGACCGGCGTCGTTGTGGCAAGTTTGCTGAGGTCGGTCTCTAGGCAATTCGCGGCTTGTGAGTATTGTCGCTGTTGCATCAAAAACGATACAAGTTTGTTAATCGCCTGGGTGTTGTTTGGATCGCTGCTTGTCGCCTTCACAAGATCGTGCTCGCCTCTTTTCGTCTGGC
Source organism: Kofleriaceae bacterium (assembly GCA_965223575.1). GTDB lineage: Bacteria > Myxococcota_A > Polyangia > Haliangiales > Haliangiaceae > CBDCWZ01. The sequence continues at coordinate 82,524 of CBDCWZ010000117.1, read as the reverse complement.
CTAGTTGGAATCGGGCGAGTGCTGCTTGTCCCCAGATTTCTGCTGCCCGACCGCGGTTTTGCTGATGTGCAGCGTGCAGCTCGCAAATTGCAGCGAGTGGCTCAATCAGGTTGTCTGTGGACAGCTTGTCGCGGAGTTCCTCGAATAAACTCTCATTGGCGGGGTCTTGTTTGAGAGCATCGACGTTTGCGTCATACTGCAATACTATTTGTGGATTTGTCGTTGTCACGTCGTTGTGCATGTACTGAAAGCCTAGTAAGGAAAAGACTGCCTATTTTTAAGGTTACCATAGCCATGTCGTTGTTGAGGGTTCGCTGTCGTTTCCATTCGTGTGGGGGAGAGTAGGATAGACAGTCATTTTTTCGACAGCCACCGAGTTTGGCCGGTTGGAACGACTGTGTAACAGACAAAAAATGGACACTTGTCGACACAGTGAGTCCTCCAGCTGCGAGCAGTCCTTAACCCATGGAGAGTTCTCAGCCTGTAAGGAGTCCTCAGCCTGTAAGGAGTCCTCCAACCTGTAGAGAGTCCTCAACCTGTAGAGAGTCCTCAACCTGTAGAGAGTCCTCAACCTCTGTAGAGAGTCCTCAACCTGTAGAGAGTTCTCAACCTGTAGAGAGTTCTCAACCTGTAGAGAGTTCTCAACCTGTAGAGAGTCCTAGGCCTGAATAGGCCATTTAAATATATTCACAACCTATGTGAGTATGTTTAGAACTTATCGCAGTTGAGCGCGACGTGCGCGTCGCTTTTTTGCTCTTGCCCGTGCGCGTCGCGACCGCTTGGGTCCGGAATAGTCGATCCACCGGTAGCTTGGAGATCCGGGGGCACGAAAATCGATGTGCACGAATCTGGAGGTCGGATATAATCCGATCCCCATTCCACCTTGGTCTAAAGATTTTGCGTAGTTGTATAGCTCTTTATTGTTGATCTCGGGGATACGGATATCCATTGCAGAAGCGTGCGCATGGCGGCTGCCTTGATTCTTCTGTAGTCGAAATCCAGACACGAGGTCAATGCGTTTCCCGCCAAAGTGATCTTGGATGCGAGAGAGCATTTCGTAAAGCCGTGGATCTACCGCACGCTCTTCTTTGGTTCGATTGCAGCGGAAGCCATGGTCAAGTGCGGCCAAGGACTCTATGTTAATGTTACCAAACTCATCATAGAGGTCCACCTGAACTTCTTCTCTGAGGTTCACAAGATAGAACCAAAGATGGCCGGAGGGTTTCGGAAGAGTGGTGGTCCGCAATTCTGAATCTCGGGCACGGTGACCACGGTAGCGCGTTTTGTAGCGGCACCGTCGTTTTCCTTTTCTCCAAACGCATTTCTTAAAGCGTTTTGAACGGCGCTTTTTCGCCCGTTTTGATGTTTTGGATTTTGAGCGGCCGCGCTTCGCTCTCGCTGCGTTGAGTGCCAGTTGTGGTGCTGCATGTGCGACGTTTGGGACGGCAACGCGACCTACGAAATCGCTGGCTGGCAACACGAAGGCCAGAAAAACCAAAGCGACAACCACAGCCATGCGGTTGGCCGAAAGCAGCTTGTTGATCCAATACACCAAGGCGCGACCTTATGATTAACACACTAATCCCAAGAGCGCCAATTACTCAATGGATTGCGCTGGTCAATTGTTCGTTGAGCGGGATGTGAACAAGTTCCATACCAAGTGTTTTGGCGGTCTCTAGGCTGCGCTCATCACGGTAGAACTCGCCATAACAGATGCGAATAATTCCCGCGTTTGCGGCTTGCTTAAAGCAGTTCCAGCATGGACTCGCGGTTACATATAGAGTTGCATCTTTAATAATCACTCCATTTTTGGCGGCTTGGACGATCGCATTTGCTTCGGCATGAATGGTTGCCACACAGTGACCGGACTCCATCATGTGGCCGACGTCAGTACAATGTGGCAATCCCCGGACAGACCCGTTGTAACCTGTTGAAAGAATGGTTCGATCGCGGACAATGACTGCTCCCACGTATTTTCGTTCGCAAGTGGATCGGGAAGATACAACCTGGGCGATGTGCATAAAATACTGGTCCCAGGGAACTCGCTCACGTATCGTCGTCATGGCGGCGGAGTGTAGTCGCTCACCCGCACCAAGGACACCGCTGAACGCGGATATTCGCCGGGTAAGCCTCCCTCTGCTATAGTCCCGCCCTCTATGTCCGGTAAGGGTAAGTATAAGCAAACACTCAATCTTCCTCGCTCGAGTTTCCCGAAGCACGTTTCTCTCGCGGAACGCGAGCAGGATCTACTGCAGCGTTGGCAAGAGCAGGACCTGTACGGCCAGATTTGTCAGGAAAGGGCGGACAAGCCGAGCTTTGTCCTCCACGATGGCCCTCCGTATGCCAATGGTCAGCTGCACTATGGGCATATCCTAAACAAGGTCTTGAAGGACCTTATTGTTAAGTACAAAACGATGGCTGGGTTTCGCTCTCCCTATGTGCCTGGTTGGGATACCCATGGCTTGCCCATTGAGCTCGCGGTCGATCGCGAGTTGGGTAAGCGAAAACGAGAGATGTCCAAAGCTGACATTCGTCTGGAGTGCCGCCGTTACGCGATGAAGTTCGTTGATATTCAGCGAGAAGAATTCAAGAGGCTCGGTGTATTTGGCGCTTGGAAACAGCCATACCTCACTCTCGATCCGGGCTACGAAGCGGCAATTGTTCACGCACTTGCCGCCTTTGCGCGCAAAGGATACCTGTACCGCGGGAACAAGCCGGTGTACTGGTGTTCGCGGGATCGGACTGCACTGGCGGAGGCTGAGATCGAATACGCCGATCACACCTCTCCGTCGATCTACGTTCGATTCCCAGTAGATGGAAAATTTGACGCTGGGGGGCTGAATTCGCAACTCGCCGGGAAACGATTGGCTTTGCCGATCTGGACTACGACACCGTGGACTTTACCGGCAAATCTCGCGATTGTGTTGCATCCGGCGTTTGAATACGTGGCGGTGCCTTCGCCTCGCGATTCGGATGAGTATTTATTGGTCGCAAAGCAGCTGGCGAGTACCTTCTTGGCCGCCATTGGCGGTCCAGATAGTGAAGAAGGATGGCTCGCAATTGAGCAAGCCAAGCTCAAACAACTAGAAGGCATCCGGTATCAACATCCCTTTGTTCCAGAGCCGCGCAAGCAGCAGGATTTTCGAGTGTGGTTTGCAAACTACGTTACCCTGGAGCAAGGGACAGGGCTCGTTCATACCGCGCCTGGGCATGGGGTCGAAGACTATCAAACCGGGGTCTCCCATGAGTTGGATGTTTTTTCGCCCGTCGACGCTGCGGGTCGGTATACCGATGATGTTGCACAATGGAAGGGTGAGAAAACGATCGACGCCAATCCAAAGATCATTGCGCACCTGAATGATACCGGACATCTACTCAGTCCGACGGATTTATCGGTTCGTCATAGCTATCCCCATTGTTGGCGGTGCAAGCAGCCGGTGATCTATCGCGCGACGCCACAGTGGTTTATCCGAATCGATCACGACGAGCTCCGGCAGCGCGCTCTCTCGGCGATCGATGCCACCAAGTGGGTGCCCCAGTGGGGGAGCGCAAGGATTCGGGGCATGATCGAAAATCGTCCCGATTGGTGTTTGTCTCGGCAGCGCGTTTGGGGCGTTCCGATTGTCGCGTTTTATTGCAAAGGGTGCGGAGAAGTTCATGCCGATGCGGATACGATGGACGCAGTCGGTAGGGTCTTTGCCGAAAAAGGCGCAGATGCTTGGTATACAGAGTCGGTAGACGCGTTAGCCCCAGGATTGGCTTGCGGTAATTGTGGGGGCAGCGATTTTGTTCGCGAGCAGGACATCGTCGATGTGTGGTTTGAGTCCGGTTGCTCTTGGTACGCGGTCACCGAGCCGAACGCTGAGCTCAGGGATGTCGAAGTATACCTAGAAGGATCTGACCAGCATCGCGGATGGTTTCATTCCTCTCTGCTTGTCGGGATGGCTGTTGGCGGAAAGGCACCTTATAAGACCGTCATTACCCATGGCTTTGTCTTGGATGATAAGGGGCGTGCCTACTCCAAGAGCGATATCGAAGCGCGCAAACGTCGCGGTGAAAAAGTCAAATATGTCCCGCCACAAGACATTGTTAAGGCGCATGGCGTTGAGTTGCTTAGACTATGGGTTGCATCGACTGAGTTTCGCAATGATATTCCCTATTCGACGACGATTCTCGATGATTTGCGCAAATGGTATCGAAAATTTCGCAACACCTTGTGGTTTTTACTCGGTGCTATTGGTGACTACGACCCCAATCAAACGCTACCACCGTCGTCACTACGCGAGGTAGACCGCTATGCACTCGCAAGACTGGATGATCTAGTCGCGCGAGTCCGAGATAGTTACGAGGTGTTTGAGTTTCATACGGTGCATCGAGCAATTGTTGACTATGTGGCCACGGAAGCATCAGCGTTTTATCTTGATGTTACTAAGGATCGTACTTACCTCGAAGCCGACGATTCCCAATCTCGATTGGCTGTTCGCTCGGCCCTATACGAAATTGCCCGAACGCTTGCTCTGTTGACGGCGCCTATTCTCGCATTTACCGCGGAAGAGGTTTGGGACCATCTTCCCAAACGCGACGGGGATCCCGCATCGGTTCATTTAGCACTCATGCCGCAGGGAAAACATATGGACGAGTCTGATCCGCTCTATCTACGCTGGCGGACAGTCTTGTCATATCGTGAAATGGTGACGAAACAACTGGAATCGTTTCGCGCCGAAGGGCACAGTTCCCTTGAGGCATCAATCCGCATTGTACCGACAACGGAAGATCGTGCCATCCTTGTCCCACTTGCAGATGAACTTGCAGATTTGTTCATCGTATCCGAAGTGGTATTGGACAGCGCGGACTCTGGCGGTCAGGCGAGTATCGAGGTTTCTAAGCACTCGGGACATCGTTGCGAGCGCTGTTGGAAATGGTTTTCTCAACTGTCGACAAATCACGACGATCTTTGCGATCGGTGTAGTGATGTTGTCGGCGTAACGAGCTTGTAGCCTGCGATAGGTGTGATCATGACGCGACGTTGGAAATGGTTTTTAGGATTTGCAAGTTTAGCCCTCATTTTGGATCAAGCGACTAAGATTTGGGCGCGAAATAGCCTGCCGGTTGGCCCAAACGGTTACGGTATTCGCGTGCCCGTCATCGAAAACTTTTTCGATTGGGCAATCTCTCAGAATGCGGGGTCGGCATTTGGCCTATTTAGTGGCTGGCAGTGGCCGTTAACGATTGTTGGCTTTTTGGCTCTCGGACTCATTTATTGGATGTTCACGAAAACCAAAGACGATCAGATACGACTCATTGTCGCCTTGGGGCTGGTTGCAGGGGGAGCTGTTGGCAACCTGATTGATCGCGTTGCCTTTGGGACGGTTACAGATTTTATTGTTTGGCGTTATTATGAGACTGCATGGCCGACGTTTAATATCGCGGATGTCGCGCTGGTGATTGGGGTGGGGCTCTTGTTCCTCGACTCCAAGAAGCTCGAGGAAAACACTGCGAAGCCCGCCAAGGGCGCGGAGCAGCAAGGGAAAAAGAAGTCAAAGAAGCCCAAAAAAAAAGTGATTTGTCTGCAGGTACATAGGGAGGAAGTACAAGAGTCGTTGTCCTGCCCAGAAAAAACAGCCGCTTAGAAAGCGAGAAGCCGGTCCTAAAAAGAGAATATAGTGGCCAATTGGCAGGCTCCATCGTAGGGTTATCTAATGAGATTGTGTTTTGTTCTATGCGGCGTACTGCTGTTTGGCGGTTGTGCTGATGAGGAGCGGCATCCTTTTCTAGAAGGACCTGGGGGAGGGTTAGGCGGCAGCAGCGAGGTTGAAGACGGGCCTGATGACGATGTCGCCCCTGGAGATGCCAAGACGATCTCTGGGAAACTATGCGTCGTTAGCGATAACCTTATTCTCAACGCTTGCCCAACCCAACTCGGTGAAGACGACATCGATTTTAGTCAGTTTACCGTTTCGCAGCTTGGAACCAGCCAGAGTACCACTCCTGATAAAGACGATGGGACGTTCACTCTATCGGTAGTTGGTACCGACCTGGTCGACTTAAAGATAGAAAGTGATAGTTTAGATGCAGAGAATAAGCCCAGTCTGATTACAGCAAAGATTGGCGGGACCAACCAAAGCGCGCCAATTCTCGACCCCGCCGAGCGGATTCAGCTTTTTAACGAAATTGGAATCGGAGAGACCAATGGGACCGCAACGGTCGTTCTATATTCAGACTTTTCAGTCCTTGTGAATGGCGCGGAGACGATTCGCTACAAGCATGGCAATCTGTGGGATACCATTGGGCCATCCGAAAATGGTGTTGCTGTTGCGCTCGGCGTCGTCGTGCAAGGTGGAAAAACGAGTATCGAGTTTTTGGATGGCAACAATAACCCCTTCGACATCCCAGTCGCTTTAGACACCACGACCTTTGTTGTTGGCCCTTAGGGTGAGCGGTCGAGCAGTTGGGTTATATACCCATGATAGGTTGCCCGTTTCGCTAGCAGTTTCGTCTGCGGCGAAACCAGAACCAAGCGATTCCAACGGCGCTGATGGCTGCGGCAACCCATCCAGCGAGCTCATACGACCCATGAGGGTGGGCGTGGTGGGAAGCTCCAGCGTGGGCTAGGGCGAGTTTGGTCGATCCAAAGAACGTGATGAGTAGGCATAGCCAAAATGACAAGCGCATGGGCCAGACGTTACAATCTGGGCATTTGTGGTGTCTACAATAACAACGGTCAAAATGCCTTCCCTGCAATTCCATGTGCTTATCTGGAGGGCACTGGCGCAATCGGGACACCCTTCTAGTGGACTTTTGAGCGATCGGTAAATTGGTCGAGTGTCATTCGCCAGCCGGAGGCTTTTTCCTCCGTTTCTTGTAATTCCCGTGAGGCGGTCGAGTCCGCTACGATCCCGCCGCCGACGTGTAACCGTATTTGATTGTTGGTCAGTACAGCGGTGCGAATCGCGATAGATAGATTCATGGCTCCATTTTGTCCAAAGTAGCCAATTGCACCCGTATATGGACCCCGAGGGACCTGTTCGAGCTCATTGATGATCTCCATGGCGCGGATCTTGGGGGCACCGGTAATGGAGCCTCCGGGAAACGTAGCGCGCAGGATTTCGCCGGGACCAATGTCATCTCGGACATCGCAGGAGATCTGAGAGACCATGTGGTAGAGAGTTGGCAGCGTGATCACGTAGCCGAGCTTATCCACGTGGACGCTGCCAGTTTTTGCGATTCGACCCAGGTCGTTGCGTTCGAGATCGACGATCATCAGGTGCTCAGCTTGCTCTTTTGGATCTGCAGCGAGATCGGTTTTTAGATGGGTATCGTTCCCTTTGGTTCGGCCGCGTGTTCCCTTAATGGGGCGAGTGATGAGGCGGGAGTGAAGGCTATCTCGATAGAGGAAGCACTCGGGAGAGCCAGAAATGAGCGTTGCGTGATCAGTTTCGAGCAGCGCTCCGAAGCTGGCTGGAGCTGCCGTATGGAGAGCGGAGTAGACTGCGAGGGCGTCGCCACGAGTTAAGACTGGTGCAATCAGTCGCCTGGCTAGGTTGACTTGGTATACATCGCCAGCGCGAATGTAGCGAAGGATTTGGTGGACGCCTGCGCGGTAAATTTGATCTTCGGGGGGGTGGAGAGGGCCAAATACCGGCGCCTGGCTGGCTTTGCGGTCCCGCGCTAACGCGGCGCGCAAATCATCACAATCGGTCTTGTGACTTCCGATGATGGCGGATTGTTGTCGTTGGTGGTCGTAGCGCCAAACGGCTCTGTAGAACCCAAACCACATATCGGGAGTATCGGACGCGGGGATTGGTCCAAGTGATAGAGGCTTAATGTGCTGAGCGAGTTCGTACCCCAGGTATCCGATCGCAACTGGGTTGGGCCCCTGAAACGGGGGCGATTGACAGGCCGTCAGCATCGTATCTAGAAGTTGAATCGGATCTGTATCAACGCTGCTGACGATCGTTCCGGTGCGATCGCGGATAGTGACTTTGCTCCCCCATGCTTCAATGGTCTGATAGGGGGCACAACTGACGAACGACCAGCGGTCGGTTTCGTCATGGCTGTTTCCACTATGAAGAACGACCCGCCCACGCTGCCCGGAGAGTCGAGCGGCGGTAGCGACGACCTCCGATGCGGCAGTACTGCGTTGTGTATCGGACTCTTCCATCGCCAAGTTTTTCGATTTACCATGCCTTATGGCACAGTTGTCAATCAAAACAGAGTGGCTTTGGTGGGACTAGGGCAGGATGCCTGGGTTCGCGGAGGGGCTAGAGGATGCCTTGGTCTGCGCCTGGGTGAGGTGCAGATTGGGGCCGTGGCTGGTTGTCAAAATCGCGATCCGCGCGTCCAGGATCTAAATCAACGGAGCTTATCTCAGACGGAAGGGCGTTGAGGTGCAAGTCTCCACTCGCGCTATCGACGAACAAGCTGGGGACGGCATCGGTTGTATTACCACTCTCATTCGAGGTTCCCCCCTCGCGGGTGATAATCCTGTGACTCGTGAGGTTGTTTGTCACTTGGGCAGTGCTGTCTGCGTATCTCGTTTCGATAGACGCATTGAGTGCGGGCCTCACTTCTGAAAATGCCGTATTGTGGACAATATCGACGCCGCAGGCGAGCCATGCAGCGATGGCGGTATCAACATTGGGTCGGACAACATCGGTGGAAAACAACATATTGTTGCGAACGATCCCGCCAAAGTGCTGGATGTCCGCCATTCCGCACGGTAGGCTCTGGTATTGTCGATTGACGTTTGGCTGATCTCCGAGCTGAATTCCAAAGAAATTGTCGCGAAGATAGTTTTGTTCGACTACGGTATCACGGCTTCCAGAGTCAAATAGTATGCCTCGGCCGTTTCGTCCGATGGCCCAATACCCTTCAATCGTATTTCCGAAAACTCGCCAGTCTCTCACCCCGATCCCGCGGATTCCGCGGGGAGAAGATGTGATTGCTGCGCGTCCGGTGTCAGAAAGGACGATTTGGGAACAGGCAACTGCACCAAAGTCGGGGAATTGATTGTCGTTTGTGGTAAAGGTTTCGTCAGCGGGTACGATATTCACCCCGACAGTGCTGTCCAAAATCGTAACTCTGTAAATGAGCGTTCCATGTGTATCTTGGCCGACGCTTGGAATCACCTCTATGCCAGAGGTCTCAAAACCAATCTCAGCGATGGTAGTACCAGAGGCGGAAATTTCAGTTGGTACGGTGGAGGTGATCGTTACACGATCTGGATCACCACTGGCAGAGCGAAGCGTGATTCCAGCGACCTCAAATCGGATCGGAGTTTCGGGCGGGATGAAATACGTTCCATCTTCAAGCAAGATAGTCGTTCCTGATGGGGATGCATTGACGATGTCCGGTAGTAAGTTGGATTGTCCGGGGCTGATTTTTGTTGTAGGACCGGTAGTAGTAGGCAGCGGAGTGCAGTTTGTAGAAAATCCAGGAATCGTCGCGATGGGAAAATTGGACGAATCAAACCCGACACGTCCGCAACTGGTCGTGACAAAAAGGCAGCAAAAACCCACGAAAATATTTCCTATGAAGGCGATTGATTTCACGCTGGTACAAATACTGTGGCATATGTGTATTCAACGACAACGCAACCGTCCTATTTTGGTGGTTGGCTGGAACCAATTGCTGCACAAAAACCCACATGAGAGGACAGGATCCTATCCCCTCAATTCTCAATCGCTCTTCTTTTTTTGCTTTTGACGTCGCTTAGATCGTTGTTTTCGTGCGAGTAGCGCGTGTTGTCGTTTTGCCAGCCGGAGCGCTTTGAGTTTCGCTTTGCGTCTCTGCAGTCTCTGCTTGGCGATGGGACGCGTCATGCCCATCGCAGCTTGCTCTGCGGCAGTTTGTGATGCTGCAGCAACGAAAAATTGAAAGTACTGTGCGCCCGAGGCGAGTGACATTACCAGGGACATATAGAGGAGGTAGATGCCGACTTGGTGAAAGTCGAGCACTCGGTGAAACAACAAGATTTCGTACTGAAAATGTACGAGTAAGAAGGAAATCCCGGCAAGTTGGAGTGCCGTCTTTGTCTTTCCGCCACGGCTCGCCGCGATCACCAGTCCTTGTTGCGAAGCGATTGCTCTCAACCCCGTGACAGCAAGATCGCGCGCCATGAGCAGTATCACCAACCAAGCCGGTGCACGATCTTTTGCCACAAGCATTACCAAAGTAGAAAGGATAATGAGTTTATCCGCGAGCGGATCGAGAAACTTGCCGAGGACTGTAACGAGTCCGAGACGGCGGGCGAGGTATCCATCGAGTGCATCGGTGGCGGCAGCAACAAGAAAAATGGCGCACGCCAGGGCAGATAGGGCCGGGCTGTAATTATCAATCCAGATCAGGGCGAGGGGAATGAGTGCGATGCGCCCAAGTGTGATGAGGTTGGGGAGATCGGTGATCTCGTCGCGCAGGGGGCGCAGCGTTGGCTGTGCGGCCATTTTCGAGCTAAATTCAATTCCCTGGGGACAGGTTGGTTGGCACGTCAGTAATCAGAACGACCCCTTCTCCCATGCACTCGACAAATGGATCTAAAGCGTCGCCACCGGACTCGGGGGCTATCGCGCGGGGCACAACCCGACCAACCCATCCTGCAAGGAATCTAGAATCGACATAGCTCGGCTCTGCAGTTGTCACTTTGATTGAGAGCAACGGAGTTTTGGTGCGTAATACCACTTGGCCCTTACCACAAAAACGGACCATAGGCATAGCCGAGCGCGATCCGGGAACATACCCGTTTTCCCATCGAAGTTGATCTTCAAAAGAGAATACAAAATCCTCTCGCAGATAGAGGATATCGTCCTCAAGAAGCACGGGGGTAAACTTGTGCTGCATGGGCGATATGACCAAGTGTCCTTGTCCCGACACGACAAAAAGCGGTAGCTTTTGGTTGCTGAAGGGTTGCGCCGCTGTTGCTCCACGCATGCGCCGCAAAGCGGGTTCGTAGTTCAAATCTCCTCCTGAACTAATGACCCCTTGCGTCCTAGACATGAGCTTTCCGTTCACACGGATTACGAGGCTGCCCTCGGACTGAATTGTAAATGCTTGTCGCGACTCATCTGGCCGGATGAGTCGTTCAGTGGCAAATGCCGACAGTGTAATAGCCCCGGAGGTCCTAACTGCTGGCTCTTGCTCGGTTGTTGCCGTTGAGGGGGTGGCATACGCAAGCGCGTGGTCGACGAGGTCAAGTGTTGTTTTCCCTTCCTCTTCATCGGGTTGAAGAAACTCGTCGACAGCGTTTTCTGTTGGTTTGGGAGGCGATTGTCCGATATTGGCTCGTTCGAGCTCCGTTAGATGTCGTTGCATCTCGCTAGCAAGACTGAGCTGCCCAGCCTCGAGGAACAACTTATATGCCTTCCCATACTGACCGTTTCTCGCGTACGCGAGTGCGAGATAGCTGGCGGTTCGGGTAAAGTTAGGATCCATTTTTCTGGTTTGCTCGAGTGCCGCGATCGCCGATGGAACTTGGTTGAGCCGAAGACAGACGAGTCCCAGGTTGAGACGGTGTGAGGGATCATCAGGGAATTTTTCGACGAGTTTCGTGTACACGGGGAGGGCGTCCTCAAACGCCGATAGGCGAAAATACGTAAGCCCGAGCAGGCTTAGTACCCTGTCACTGTCGTTATCGATTGCCAATGCGCGAAGGAACTGCTCTTTGGCGTCCGCGACTTGGTCCTGTTTTAGCAGTTCGCTGCCCGTGTCCAAATATTGCTCAATGGTCGAGGTTTCTGAGGTGGTTTGTCCACTGGCGTTTTGGACTGATGTCCCTTTACCCGTTGGCGACTCCTCAGACATGGGTAGGTGCTGCTGGTGCTCAGAAGCATCAGTAGCAATATTTGCAGCGGGCTGATCCATAGCGAAGTGATTAGAAAGCGAGAACTGGGATTCGTCAAGGTTAGGATAGGGCCCCCTGAAATTCCATGTGCTTAGCCCGGGTTAGGGACGCGGGCTGGACGCACTAGCACTTCCTAGAGTTCGGCGAGGGCTTGTTTTTTGAACCGGTAGTATTGGCGAAGGACCATGCGCAGGTATTTGCGCGTGTTGGCATAGGGGGGGACTTTTTGATTGTACTTGGCAATCGATCCGGGACCGGCGTGATAGCCGGCGATCGTTAGCGTCAGGTCGCCGGTAAAGCGGTTGGCTAGGAGTCTGAGGTACCGGGTTCCGCCCAGGATATTTTCCCGAGGGTCATGGACATTTTTAACGCCCATGTCCTTTGCTGTTCCGGGCATGAGCTGCATCAATCCGCGTGCTCCGACTGACGAAACAACTCTTGGATCATAATCCGATTCTATCTTGATTACCGCCCGGATGAGGGGAACCGGAATCTGATATAGTAACGATGCTTCATAGATATATGTATCGTAGCGACGAAAGCGTTCGCGTGTCCGATCGCGCGCAGGGACCGCATCGCATCGCACGCATGTCCCCCGACGGGCTGCTACTTTACCAACAGCATCGTTACTCTTGGAGATTCTTTTCCACTGTTTGACTTTCTTCGGTCTGATATTCGTAAAGTGAACCACACCGTCTGCATCGGTTCGACTATAGATATCGGCTGCTACTTGGGACATCGACCACAGCAGTCCGAACATCATCGTGATCGATAATAAGTAGCGAAGATCCCCGCGCCGAATTCGACCGTTTGAAAGTTTCACCGGTCCTAGGGTAGCAGCGGACCATGCAGCGGGCAAAAATGCGATGAATCTGGGAATCTGAACGATAATTGTGATGAAAATCAGCTAAATCGGGTACCATTTGCCCCTATGGCTGACCAATTGGAGGTCGACTATCTCGTTATTGGGTCTGGGATTGCCGGACTTTATTTCGCTCTCCATGCGGCTGAGCACGGTCGTGTGCTCATTGTTACGAAAAAAGAGGTTGATGATACCGCAACGAACTGGGCCCAGGGAGGAATTGCTGCGGTGTTTGGTGATGACGACTCCCTTACAGATCACGTGGAGGACACACTCACCGTAGGCGATGGGTTATGTCGGCGGGATATTGTCGAGATGACTGTCGAAGCAGGGCCTAGGCACGTCCAGCACTTGGTCAAATTGGGTGTGGATTTTGCGCGTGATGAGGCCGGTCGACTAGAGCTAACCCGAGAAGGGGGCACCGAAATCGCCGAGTAGCTCACTATGCGGATGTAACAGGTCGCGAAATCCAGCGAGCGTTGCACAAAGCGGTGGCTGGGAATCCGCAGATCTCTGTGCTTGAACACCACATTGCTGTCGACCTATTGTCGATGGCAAAATATGGTAGTGATCCGGCTTGTTTTGGTGCTTACGTCTTGGATCAAAAAGCGGGCACGGTCCGGACGATCATCTCGCGGGCGACCGTGTTGGCTACAGGCGGGGCTGGGAAGGTTTATCTTTATACATCAAACCCAGACGTAGCAGTTGGCGATGGCATCGCGATGGCCTATCGCATTGGTGCCGCGGTTGGGAACTTAGAGTTCGTCCAGTTTCATCCCACGGTTCTCTATCATCCCATGCGAAATCGTTTTTGATTTCGGAAGCATTACGCGGCGAAGGTGGGATTCTCAGGTTGGCAAACGGGACTGCGTTTATGGAGAATTACCATCCCCAAGGCTCACTGGGGCCGCGAGACGTTGTTGCCCGTGCAATCGATCACGAATTGAAACGGTCGGGCTCCGACTCGGTGTTTCTGGACATGTCAGGTTTAGATCCAGAGTTTGTTCGCGGTCGGTTCCCGAATATTCATGATCGATGTAGCGCGCTCGGTATTGATATTACCGGTCAGATCCCCGTTGTCCCAGCAGCCCACTACATGTGCGGCGGTGTTGTGACGGATAGTTTTGGCCAAACGACGGTCTCTAATCTTTATGCAATTGGTGAGACTGCTTGCACAGGTTTGCACGGTGCATGTCGACTCGCGTCGAACTCTTTACTTGAGGGGGTCGTATTTGCCGCAAGAGCAGCAGAGAGCGTGAAAAGTGCCGGATTGAAGCGTCCTGCCACCGTCGCACCATGGAGTTCCGGCGATGCCACGGACTCAAACGACGCGATTGTGGTTGCCCTTAACTGGGATGAGATTCGCCGGTTTATGTCGAGCTATCTGGGCATCGTCCGGAGCGACAAACGAATCGAGCGTGCACGGCATCGGATTGAGCTCCTGCGCCAGGAGATTCTCGAGTACTACTGGGATTTTCATGTCACGGCGGATATTATTGAACTGCGGAACCTATCCCTGTTGGCGCACCTAATCATCGAGAGTGCTCGTCGGCGCAAGGAGTCTCGGGGGCTTCACTATACGCTCGACTATCTCGACAAAGATCCGTCCTATGCACGAGATACCGTCGTGCAAATAGGCGAAGGTCCGCCTCCTTAGCCAGTATGAGTGTGGATACTTGTTCACATGTTCATGTGAACACCCAGTTGCGCTGTTTAGTGTAAGCATCTAATTTGTTATAGAATTGTTGAGTTGGCATTGCGTTCGCATTAGTTCCCCAGTGAGAGAGCTTAGCGGCGCAAACAACTCGACGGACGGCCAAGCGTCGCTAGGGGCCGCCGGGACATGGTGTCCCGGCGGTTATCGTTTCTGTCACGACAGACTTAGTTTCGCATGTGTCTGCCCAGGATAACCCCCCGAGCTTTGTGCTCAATCGTGCTGCGGAATTCGATCGAGGGAGAGGGTTTTCGGTCGGGTGCCCTGGCTTGAAAGATGTGTTGGTTGTTGGTCTCATCGACTTCTGGGATATTATTTCTGGGGTCCACCAGCGCTACGACAAACTGAACTTGTAGGTCTGCCGGAGCCCCTGCAACGGGATTGGATGAGTCCCAGTCCAGTCGCGGCGGTTGTCGTAAAGGATGGCATGCACAACCAGGTGCGTGGCATCCCTGTCGCGTTTGGGGATAGGAAAAGAGCGATCTTCGTATCTGGTGCATAGCTACTGTCGACGCGGTTTTGCACTGCGAAGCTGACAGTTACATGATCGTCGACGATAGACGCACTGAGGACTTCTGTGTCCAATGTCAAATCTGGGATCTTGGTCCCGAGTTCCAATATTGGAAGTGTAGGGCGTTTATCGGTGTTGTCGCTTTTAGGGATTCGGCACAGAAGTGCACTCTCTGCGTCCGACATGCTGGTAGGGGCATTTCGCCTGGCGTGAAGGCCTCCTTTTCTACGGATAGACTGTGATGAACTGGCCCGATAAGACCTGCTATCATCATTGCCATACTCGCGACACCAGTCGTAAACATTGTCTCTCCTTTTTTGGACAGTCGACTGCTGGGCCAGCACCTTGCCGCGATCGCGACGAGTTTGCTAGCGAAAAAAAGTCACTGGTAATGAGTCAAGGTGTATGTGGTTGAAACTACGACTGAATTCATAGGAGAGCTCCAACAAGATTGTCTGTCAGAAACGTCACCCGTGCGGCGAATCCCTTAGCGACAACCCAGTTATTTCGCAAGGAGAGCCTCAATGTCTTATCTACAGCAACGTTGCCCCCGCCCACATTTGCGGCAATATCACGTACTGATGTTCTTCTGTGTTTTCGCATACGGTTGCTTTGGTGAAAACATCCCTGCCAGTCCGGATTTCGTTCCCGAAGGTAGAGATCAGGCTCCCTATCTCCATCAGGTTTTACAGCAGTCAGGGGACATCGTAGTCGGCCTGCCAGGGTCGGATCCAGATCCCAAGGCGATCAAAGATCTAAAGTCGAAGACACCGAAGAAAGTGTGTGTCGGTGGACACTACGATCAATCTGACATCGTGCACGGCTGCAATTCGAATGCTGACTGTCCAGGGGTTTGCAATGGAGGTCCCTTTAAAGACGATGCTTGTACCAACAACTTCGACTGCAACTACTATTGTGCGGGGGGAACGAATTATTGTGAGAATGATCATAGTCGTCTATGTGGTCCGGATAACCCGTGCCCGGGCCAGTGCCAAAACTCCGGCGACCCGTGCCAAACCAACACAGATTGCGGGCGTACCTGCGCTGGTGGAATTCATGCTGGTGAATCTTGTGTTGGTCAACGGGATTGTCCGGGGGAGTGTTATTGGTGGTCCCAACGCTGGTGATTTATGCACCGCCGACAGCGATTGCGCGGGTACCTGTGAGGGAGGGTGGCAACAAGGGACTGTATTGTGCAATTCAGATGATGATTGCAAAGGTGGATGTGAGCTGGATGGGACACCATGTTATGGCAACCACGACGCTTGCGATGACGTTTGCCAGGGTGGCACTCACAATGGTCAGTCATGCCAGCAAAACCCAGCCGATTGCCTGCTAGGTGGTGGCGAATGCCTCCCGGGATGTTGCCATGGCGACGGTATTTGCCAAAATCCAGGCACGTGCCAGATCAAACCTTGCACCAACAATGACGTATGTGTTCCTGGGAACTGCGCCAACTATTTCTTTTCCTGCTGGGGCTGGGGACACTGTATCGATCCTGAAGACGACACCTTGCCGATTTAGTTCATCTTGCCATGTGAGTCTGCACGGCTGCTGCGATATCCTCAACTGGGCCGAACAGCGAGCTGTTCACCAAGAGTACTTTTTTGTCGCGTTTAGTGTCAAAGAAGAAGATCGCTCGTTGTGGTTTCCCTTGTCCATACGTTACATGCTGGCGAAAATTTTTGATTTCAGTAAACAGATAGGTCTGCTCTTTTTTTCGCTTGCGCACCACAATAGCGGTGTCAGTAACGACGATGACGTTGCCTGCAGCACTAGCAAGGGTTGCAGCACCGAAATAGAAGTAGATCCCGAGGCCGATTGTGGCGATCCCAGAGATCCCCAGGAACCCGAGCGCAGCCGGGATGGGATCGAGCTTTCTCGATCATCAAGCCAACACCAATGACACCAAAGGCGGCAGCGGCCGCCGCAAAAAACAAGCAATCTTAGCAAGAAGTCCATTACACCACGGGCTTTGCGATAGTAGAAGAGAGACCATTCTTCCGGGAAGGAGCCTGAGTCGACTTGTTCTAGGATTGCGTCCGATTGGGTTTGTGCTGTCATCGCTCTATTTTAGCATTCTATGGCTCCGACTAGTTCGCAATTGAGATACTACCAATGAACCGGGAGCATCGCTGATTCAGAGTGAGTCTGCTCCCTGGCTCGGGGGTTGGTGTATACAGGATCGCGGGTATCGTATTCTTGTGTGCCGATTTTTTTATCTCTCCTGTACTGATACGTTTCAGCTGTAGTAGCTTCTTTTTACCCAAAGGCCGGGAAGGTGAAGCCAATGACTCAATACGAAAAACGTTGTTACTGCATGTGTTGCTCTACTCGGACTATTCGCGAACGCAGGGTGTGTTGACGAGGTTCCTCTCGAAGACAAGCGCATCGAAAGTACTTTCCGCGGCAATCCCGAGCGAACGGGTGAAGTGCCAGATCAAGTACTGCAACCCACTTTGTTCCTTCGCTGGCGTGCCTTGGCAAAAGAACATGTGCCGATAGAATCGTCGCCAATTATTGTGGATGGAAAGGTGTATGTTGCCACGCTTGGCATTAGCCAAAGCGACCTCGCATCTTCGCTAGTGCGCATTGATCTCGAAACGGGAACCGTAGACTGGGTACGAAAATTCAGCGATGTCATTGACAACGGGGGAAAGTGAGTCGCCAGGTCGTGGACGACGGCTGGCCGGTCTTCTTTGAAGGATGGGATGGCTGGAGAGCGACAGACGAGACGAGTGGAGATCTGGGAGGTCAACTCGTCGCATACAATGCCACCCCACAGGGGGACAAGCTTATTGAAACAGCTAGAGCAACACTTGGTGGAGCCGCGGTTGGCTCTCCCGCCTTTGTACCGGAAAGCATTCTGTTGTCGTACCGGTAATCCATGACGACGGGGCTTCGCAGCTTAAGGCGTATCGAGAGACTGGCGATCAGCTAATCCTGATTTGGGAATCGGATATGTTTCCGGGAATCTCCCGGGCCACGCCATTGTACACGACAAAAGGGGACACTGGGATCATCATTCATCGAACATTCGAATAGAGGACCAACCTTTTGGGATTTCGGGTCCACTTGCAGGAAGAAGATGCGCGCAGAAGCGAAGGGCACACCGTAGAAGATGTTGGTTGGCTCGCCGCGGGCGTATCGAGTTCGAATGCAGAATTATAGGTCCCGATTGGGACTTCTAGCTAAGCGTCGATAGAGCCTCCCTATAAGGGAATGCGAAAATGGCGGTCTGTTTTGACAAAAAAAGTAGGTCCACTTCTTTTTAGTCAAAATCAAAGGTAACATCCTGGAGTTTATAGAGAAATTATCCGTTGTCTCGGACCGAAGATTTGATACTCTCCAAACGAGGTTGTGAGTGAGGTAAAGTCAGAGCCGTTGTCCGAGATGCCTGATGAGGCATCGACACCGACGTTTATATCGTTTGACGATATTCCTCGGTTGCAACACACGTTGCGCACGATCGCGTCGATGAAGGCGCACAACGAGCAGGCGTATGTGCAAACCACTTCGATTATGATCGCAGGTCTTAAGAAGTTGTTTGGAGCGAGTCAAGAGCTGGAGAAGTGGCCAGATGCGATTGCGTTTGACGATCGCAGGCAGTTTTTTATGCGCTTTGCACGGGCAATTGATCAGTCTCTCATCGATCGGGCTCGCTACAATAAAGCACAGCGGCGTGATATCCGGCGTACCGTGGCGTTTGACGCCGCTGACTTTGACACCCTACCTTCTCTGGCGGAACAACACCCCTCGCGATATATTGACCTCTACGGCGCTCTGAGGCGTTTGAGCAGTCACGACGAGCAGCTCGCCGAGATTATTGCGATTCGCTGGTTTGATGGTTGCACGCGCGAGGAGACAGCACGAATACTGGACATCACATCGCGTAGAGTCCGGAATCTGGAGGCAAAAGCGCTGGCTTGGCTCGAGGTCCGGCTAAACGATAGCGGTACGGAATAGTGGCTGAATCTGCGAATTGCGATCCGCGTGAAGAAAAACTCGTTTGGGATCTATACGAGCGAGCTCTCGAGCAGCCGGGAAGACAGACGAACTACCTTTTTAGACGAGAACTGTAACAGTCCCCAGCACAAACACCAACTGGTTGCGTTACTCCACAAACGGGATGCGTTTGTGGAGGCGATTGATCGCGATGAAGATCGTCAACAGCATTTCCAGCTTGTGCCGGGACGTACAGTAGATCGTTATCAAATCATTGAACCCCTTGGTAAGGGGACGTTTGGGTCGGTGTATCTGGTCGAGCATCTCTACCTGAAACGACGCTGTGCACTGAAGGTGCCAAATCAATCCCGACTCAGCGATTTTGCCGTCAAGCACTTTATTGACGAGGGGCGACGCGCAATTCAACTAAAAAAGCATCCCGGTGTTGCCGAAGTGTACGACGCAGGGCTGCATGGCACAGTCCTTACATCGTTTACGAGTGGATTGAAGGGATTTACCCTTTCGGAGTATCTCAGGCAAACGTCAGCGCCTGGCCTGAAGGTCGATGTTGCGATACGGATCGTGGAAGCGCTGGCTAAAGCACTCGCGCATCTTCATAGTTATGGTCTCTATCATCGCGATCTAAACCCACGCAACGTGATGTTGACCAAGGGACTGCGCCCGGTCATTATTGATTTCGGTGCCGCATTAACTCGGCATGAACTGGGTCTCGTGCGACTATTCGATACCGGGACGCTTCGCTATATAGCCCCAGAGCGCTTCGACGAAGATGCGCATCAACATAATGCTGCAAGTGATCTCTATAGCCTCGGTGCGATTTTCTATGAGATGTTGTGCGGACAGCCGCCGTTTCAGTCGCGGGAAACCTCGCAGCTCATCGAAGAGATTCAGCATGTCCGGCCGCCACCACCGACGCAGCGAAATCGACTTGTGGCAGCAAAACTATCTGCGCTGTGTCTTCGTTGTCTCGCAAAGCGTCCTCAAGATCGCTTTGCCAAGGTTTCTATGCTGCATGACGCTCTGCAAAAGTGGCGACGCCAAGCTCAAACACCGCATGGTTTCCATGGGGCTCGTCGTTGGGTCGCTGCTGCAGCCTTCGTATTTGTTGGTGCTGTCGCGCTTTGGGGGTATCATTCTTTGGCGCAAAACGACCGATCGAGCCAAATGCATCTGGAATCCGTTTCTATGTATTCGCCGGTGTTGCGACCGGACTACAATGGTGGACTGTTCTCCGATCGCGATGAATCTGCGGCTGCAACGACACAGATTACGTACGAAAACCTTGGACCGGATCAAGAGATTCATAGTTATCAATATACGATTCGCAAGAACTATAAGCTGGGGTATGAGTATTGCGGAACAGAGTTTCCCGTTGCATCAAGCTGGTCTCGGTGGCGATTTGCGCGACTATCAAGCGATCGTTTTTTCTGCGCGCATCGTCGGTTCCGCTGGCTTTGATGTGATCCACTTGGTAACAGATGACAACAAGCGACATAGTCTTCCGGCGGCGAATTTTGGGTTTTGTATCTAGAGAGTGGAAGCAATTTACAGTTCCATTGGATGATTTTTCTAAGCTTAAAGGTGCAGAGCGAACCGCGGTGGATCGTCTCGCTTTTTACCTTTGCCCCTCCAGGTGGAACGGTTCAAATACGCGACGTCCGGCTTGCGCGACGACAGCTTGCTTATACTGGATCAACGCCCCCAATGTCTGCTGTAGGTTGGCGTTGGCTGCGCTAGCGGCAAGCGCAACATTTCGATTTTGCTGCGGTGCATGTTTGCTTTGCGTCTTCGCATTTCTCGGCGGCCCAATTGTCTCCGCGAAGCTCTTGGGTTGCGATGCGACAGATGGCTTCGGCGTTGTCACAGATTGAGTCTGCCAGTCGGCAACTGTCGCGACACGTTGCACCATTTGGCGTCTCGCAGATACGCTCAAACGAGGTGAATGGTACGAGCGAGGTGGATGGAATTGCGTCCAATTGTAGCTGGTTTTTTGCTTCGACAATCTGCGCGTAGCGGCGATTGATCTCTTGTTTCGAATCACCAATAGACGAATCTGGAAATATTGTGGCGGCGCTTTGCGAAGGCGAGTTTCCCTTGGCGCAACCGATTGTGAGCCCGACTAGGCAGAGCAGAAGGATGGTGTGAGTGCGTATCATCATGGTTGCGTGTCCAGGTTGTTTTGCAGTTTTATATTGATGGTTTGTGACCGTTCGTAGGCAGTGATCGCTTCCCGGCGGAGGTTTTTTTGTATGGTGATGTCAGTTTGTTTTGCTGCTTGTGCTTCAAGAAGCTGGCCTTGTACGGTGTGAAGGTTAGCGACAAAGAACGAGTCGCGAGTCAATTGGCGGAAGCCTTCGGTCAAAATCTGTTGTGCTGCGAGAAAATCCTCTGACTCGATGAACATGGTAGCGATCCGAGCTCTGGCGTCATTTTTAATGTCTTCTGCCTCGGGAGCACCCTGGGGGAATTGTAGAGTGAGGATTTGTTCTACGGTCTTTCGCGCCTGGACACGGTTCCCCGCCAAGGACAAAGAGTCGGCTTTGAGATGGAGATTGCGTGCCTGGGCGAGGCTGATCAATAATTTTTTTTGGCACGACAGATTGGGAAGGTTGGGAACTCGTCGCTGCTGATTCGCTGCATGGGCATAGATCTCTCTTGGTGCTACAAGCGGGGATGACAACGCAGGCACAAATTAGAGAAACAAGGCAAATGAGTCGTTTCATTGTGAGCCTCCCAAAGCGGATGCGCGAAAATGTGCCAGTCGATCAGCGTAAATGATCGAGATGCGGCGGGAGGCCATGGCGGAATCGCTTGCTTTGATAGGACCAATAAGCGCGTCGTTGGAGCGTGCCAAAAGACGAGATTGCATTGCTGGGGCAGACTGGCTAGGACTCTGGGATCGCTGGTGCTGAGGGGCCACTTGCCGGCCAAATCGCCCACAAGAGAGCAGCAGCAGCGATAGCGGGTGTTGCCCAAATCAATTTTTTTCCGAATATTGCGGCAGCGATCGCGCGCATTCGATCGACAAAAGACGGGACTTTGGCAGCCTGAGCCGCCCGCAAGGCATTTTCTACGAGGTCGGGAAAGTCTAGGGAGGAGGGAGGGGCGCTGCCGCGAAGGTGGTTTTCGCAGCAGTTGCGCCGTACCGAGAAGCGGATCGCCGGAATCGTGTACGTCGTCTTTCCGTTGCAACATGGAATCCACAGCATCCCCAAAGGCCTTGGCGGCTTGTATTTGTTCTGCAGTGATTTTCTTTTTCTTGTTCTGACATACTTTAGTTATCCTCACCATAGGTCTTGCGGAAAGCGCGAATGGCACGATGGAAGATGACATCGAAGGTGGCCACGGATACATCGAGGATTTGCGCACAATGCTCGCGGGGGAGTTCCTCCACGAGCCGGAGGGTAATGGCTTCGCGATAGCGTGGGCGGATACTGGCGAATGTACGGTCGATCTTCGCTCGCGCAGCCACTTCCTTCTCGCGATTCGCCAGTTCGGTAGCGGGCGTCGGGACAGACGCAGGAATGGTCTGATGTTGAAGAGCCAAGCGGAGGCGATTTTCGCGGTCTTGGTGTCGATAAGCATCTCGCACTTTATTCAGTGCGATTTGTCGGAGCCATGGGAAGACGCCGATCCCCCGGTCCCGAAACTGATCGAGTTTGAGTGTGGCCGCGTTATAGCGTGTCTCCTAGCAGGGTTTGTGCATCGAATGGATTGTCGACACGTGGCAGCAGCACTGCGTGGTAGAGAACACCGGATAGCTTTTCGAACAGACAGCGAAGAGCACCCTTATCGCCTGCTTGCGCTAGGGTCAACAAGCGGATCTCCTCGCTGTAGTCGCGGTCATGCTTGGTCAATCCGCCGGCGAGTGTACTGGTGGAGGACAACAATAGATATTCGTTCCGCGTTAGATTTTCTCATCAATCAGTTTTCGCGCGTTTGCCACCAGACCGAGAAATTCTCGCCGATATCCATTTGGATCGGCACCGCGGCCCTGCTCTGCCAAATTGTGGACCATCTTTGAGTGAAGCTTTGCCCGCATGGGGGGATTTCGCAGTAACATTCCAAAAGCGGCCACGGCTGCAGCAAAGCGAAAGTCACGGGAGCTTTGGGCGACGGTGGGGATTTGCTCTGCCGTGACGGGTTGTTCCCATGCGGTGCTGGTCTTTTTGCCAGGGATCTTAAACCGAGTCTTGATTGTTAAGAGCTCTCCAGCAGGTGCAGGGACTAGGGTTGATGTCGTTTTTTGATACTTTAAGGGAATCGGCGCAGCCGAAGAAGTATCAATGGTAGATGGGACGATTTCGTAGAGCGCAGTCACACTATGACCGGCACCCATGTCCCCAGCGTCCTTGCTGTCATCCTTGAAGTCTTGTGCTTGAAGCATGCGGTTTTCGTAGCCGATGAGGCGGTAGGAGGAGACTCGCTTGGGGTTGAACTCTACTTGGAGTTTGACGTCTTGCGCGATCGTTACGAGTGTTGCGCCGAGCTCCTGGACAAGGACCTTGCGAGCTTCGGCGATCGTGTCGATATAGCTGTAGTTCCCATTGCCATGGTTGGCGAGTTTTTCCAGTGTCGAGTCTTTGTAGTTGCCCATTCCAAAACCGAGCACAGTAAGAAAGGTCCCCGAAGCGCGCTTGGTTTCGATCAGGCGAATCAGTTCGCTTTGACTGGTTGTTCCGACATTGAAGTCTCCATCAGTTGCCAGAATGACTCTGCTTTGGGTTCCCGGTCGTCGATATTCGTCAGCCAATGCATAGGCGAGCTGAATCCCGGATGCTCCATTGGTGCTTCCACCCGCCTCGAGTCGATCGATGGCAGCGAGTATCTTGGCGCGCTGATTGCCGGCAGTAGGCCGAAGCACGACACCCGAACTCCCAGCGTAGACAACCATTGCGACACGATCTTTTTCGTCCAGTTGTTCGACGACAAGGCGAAGCGCGCGTTGGAGCAACGGCAGTTTATTGGGCGCGCTCATCGATCCCGATACGTCGAGGAGAAATACGAGATTTACCGGTGGCGCGCGATCGAGTTTGATGGGGGTTGCCTGAAGGCCAATTCGCAGGAGCAAGTGATCCGGTTTCCACGGCGCCTGGGCGATCTCCGTCGTGAGTGAATAGGGCCGGTTCGCGTCGGGCGATGGGTAGTCATAGGGGAAATAGTTGATCATTTCTTCGACCCGGACCGCACCCGGTGGAGGAAGCTCTCCCTGGTTTAGAAACCGTCTGATGTTGCTGTAGGAAACGGTATCGACATCCGCAGCAAACGTCGATAGCGGGTGAGAGTGGACATTGCGGTAGGGATTATCGACAAAATGATCGTAGGTCTCGGTGTTGGAATCACGTGCATCCGGCATCGCCTGCGCCGGCGCATGATGAGCGGTTTGCAAGGCATTATTGTAGTAAGGACGGGATTTGTGGCATCCATAAACCAACATTCCGCCCGCGAGCATCACTGTTAAGTAGGCAATTTTCTTCATGAGTCGTCTCCTTATGCCCATGTAACGCTCCCTCGCGGCCAGATCTTACACTTTGCCAAAAAATACCTGTCCCCGCCAGCGACCGAAATCAGCTTTGTGAATCACCA
Organism: Kofleriaceae bacterium; assembly: GCA_965223575.1. Taxonomy (GTDB): domain Bacteria; phylum Myxococcota_A; class Polyangia; order Haliangiales; family Haliangiaceae; genus CBDCWZ01. The sequence goes on along the minus strand of CBDCWZ010000117.1, from coordinate 58,049 downwards.
GGCTCTGTGGCTCGACTTAAACTTCAGAAATTCTTTTTTCGTGACGCGTTTCTTACGATTTGCTTACGACGCGATTTCGATCGCATAACCTGCTATCGCAGCATTGGCAAACCTTTGGTGACAGATGCAAATGTCCCTGTACTCCCCAAATTTGAAATAGAGCAAGGATCCTCCGGATAACTCCTCTCGATCCAATTTGCTTCTATGAGCATGAATAGAAATGACTAAAAAAAAGAAGAGTGAGACCAATTTTTTTTGTTTCATTGAGTTTGGGTGGTTGCATGTTTCTTTTTTGCATTCACACCTGTTCCCTTTAAGAGACGGCTGAACAATTTTTTCTTCATTTGCAAAAAAAATCGATTGCCCAATCATTGTTCTGGGCTAGGTTTTGTTGGCGAGGAGGTCTTGCTTCATTGGCGGAGACTGATTTCTCGTTTCCAATGCGCGGTAAAAAAGAAAGTGAGCAATAGATGATGTTAAAAAAAATGAGCTTCTTAACATTGGTGTTTATTGGACTAGGAATTGTTCCGGCTCTCGCCTTTCCCATAGCCCCATCGACAACGCTGCAGCCTGCTGACCCGGGGCAATATCGTAGGTTTGGCAGAGAGGTGGCGATATCCGGCAACTACGCGATCGCCACATCATCGAATGGAACTGTGACCATATTTCATCGCGAATTGGGAGAATGGAAACAACAACAAGAGCTCACCGTGCCAGAGCAGTACAAAGATCACTCGCGTGCGAGTAATTTTGGTACGGCTGTCGCCATTACAGACGAGTTGGCAATTGTAACCAACAGCTTTGAAGGCGACGAATCTGGCAATCGACACATCGGCGCCGTATATGTGTTTCGGCGAGTATGCGATCATTGGGAATTTGAAAAAAGGATAGAGGCGCCCCCTACACAAGAGAATCCCGGTTTCACATTTTCCCAAACTGGATTTGGTGATTCGGTTGCAGCATGGGGGGATGTGGTTGTTGTTGGAGCGAAGCGTAACAGTGAGGCAGCGACCAATGCTGGGGCTGTGTACATTTTTGCCCGCAGAACAGAAAAGTTTTCGCAAGACTGGGTTATGGAAGAGGCGCTCTTTCCACCGGATCCGGTTGATGGAGAGTGGTTTGGCTCTGCAGTTGACATCGATAGAGAGAATGTCGTTGTTGGTGCCCATTTCACAGACTCGGCGACGGGTGAGAACACTGGGGCCGCATACATCTACAACCGAGAAGGAGGTGAATGGGTGCTAAAGCAAACGTTACAGCCAGAACAACCCACTGATCGTGAAGGATTTGGTCATTCTGTCTCGATCCACGATGATCGCCTTGCGATAGGCACGTCGCGGGCTGATGACATCACACCCGTAGCGTATCTATATCAATACGACAACGATGCGTTACGATGGGAATCGCAAGGTGGAATTTGGCCTGTTGATACGCACAAAAATTACAAACAAAACCACGTTGCTCTGACCAAGCTGGATCTGTTAGTAGCTGCAGGAATTGATAGTACACCGGGAACGACAACCTTATTTGGTACTGCATTATATAACTATGCGCTCACAGATGATGGTGTAGGCGAACAAGTAAATGTCCAAATGCCCAATCCCGCCGCAATTGACACCAATGGGCAGCTGGGTATCGCAGCGGATGGTGATGCTGTTATCATTGGGATGATGACCGCAAACGTGGTTGGAATTTGGTCTGGCGCCGCGTATCTGTACAATAGCCGACAGCAACTGGAGCCGTTATTGTCGGACGTGCAGTGGGATACCGATAGCAAAGCGACAACACACCGCAACGGAACCTTCGAAAGTAACAGCAACGATGACGGTGTCCGAGGCGTTAGTCATAGTGGAAGTGTTGGCAACATTCGTGTTTCGTTTCACGTTTCAGAACAGGGATCATATTTGGTTGGATTATCTAGCAATCCCGGGTTGGACGACTGGAACAGTGCGTTCAGCAGCATTCCTATTTTTTTTCACATTCAAAGGAGCGGTTCCGTTCATGCATATGTTGACGGGGTCCCCGTGCATTCTTTTCAAGATGTTGATTTCAACTCTGAATTTCAAATTGAACGTCTGATTGCCGAATCTGATACACCTTCGGTCCAAGAATGTGGTGTGATAACCTTCCGAGTCGGCAACGAAACCCATCAAACGATTCGTCCACTTGATACCAGCGCGCTGTTTGTTCGAGGTAGCATTTCCGATTTCGGTAACCGCATTGAACTTGCTACCGTTCAGACGGACAGCCAAATTCATTCAGCAATGGCGATGACCATCGATGAGTTGGGGCACAAGCGGATTTTCGGAAGAAATTTTGACGGCTCCATTAACCCGATTCAATTATTATATAACGAAAACAACGATGGAATAGTGACGTCTCTTTCAACGAATCACGGCGCGATCGTAGTTGACACCATCAACGATGATGTTCTTCATCGTGCGTTTATTCGTACAACTGTGGTCGAGCGACGTTTTCACAATGATCATTTTTCTAGAGACCTTAGACGACTGGACCCAGTGACGGAGGAGCCCTTAGATTTTATACCGAGCGCGGAAGTTTTTAGTCGCATGCTATCACAACGCGTTATTGATGTGGTGGCCGATCCAACCACAGGGATCCCACAAACGCACGGATATCTTTATGATCACAGCACAGGTTTTGTCAGCGTGATCCTCAATGGAAATGTCGAGGCAGAAGTAAGGCGCCACAAGATTGATCCCGCGGCCCAGTGGCAACTGGGCCCAGAGGTTATTACAGAATAGCCTCAAATCGTGGATGGACCATCAGGGTTGTTGTATCCACGGCGCTCCCGGTGTTCACCGCCGGGAGTACCGTGCTGTTCTTCAACTCGGACGATTCTCCTCCAAACACGCCACGAATACCTGCTCTCATTTCAGCAGGGACGGATTTCATCTAATTCTTTTTACATGTACTCCAAAAGGGCGAGCAATGCCCTCTAAGGTTTCACAGTTAGATTGTCCTTACCGCCTTATGGAAGCGAAAACTTGTAGCACCACCCTGTCGCGGCGCGATACCGTACAAAAACTCGTCTCTCTGGTAACGCCGGACAGAATTGAAACAGACTTCTGATTTAGCTTGTCGCCAGCCGCACGGCCTCATCCTCGCGGATCCCCAACAAGAATAGCACCGTATCGAGATTGCGTTGATTGATCGTATACTGCGCCTGTTCTTGCACGGAGCGCTTGGCATTAAACGCGATCCCAAGCCCCGCCCGCGCGAGCATATCGAGATCATTCGCGCCATCCCCAATTGCGATCGTTTGCTCCAGAGAGATGCGCTCGGTTTGCGCCAGACTTTCAAGCAGGTCAGCTTTACGTTGACGATTGACAATCGGGCCAACCAGATTCCCCGTGAGTGTATCGCCAACGACTTCGAGTTCGTTGGCGAATGCGTAATCAAGCCCCAAGCGTTGCCGAAGTGGTTCGACAACCTGGATGAATCCACCCGAGATCACCGCGATGCGGTAACCCAGGCGTTTGAGCGCCTTTACAAGGGTCTCGGCCCCTGGGGTCAATGCAATCGTGTTGAGGACCGTTTCGAACACCGATGATGGAGTTCCTTTTAGCGCACGGCAACGTTGTCTTAGGGCTTCATCAAAACCGACTTCGCCGTTCATGGCTTGTTCGGTAATTCGCGCAACCTCGGTATATTTGTCGCAAGAGCGGGCGATCTCGTCGATCACTTCTTGTTGGATCAGGGTCGAGTCCATGTCAATCACGACGAGCCGCTTGGAGCGGCGAAGTAAGCCCTCTCGTTGCAGGGCGATATCGCAATCAAACTCGGTCTCGAGGTCCAGGAGAGCCGCTCTGAGTCCATCGGGATTTGCACCTTCCCTGCCACCTAAGATGAATTCGATGGAGCCGAGTTTTCCTCGGGAAAGCCGCCTGATCTGATCTACATTGAAGTGGTTATGAGCGGCCGCAGTTGTTGCGGCGGCGACGACATTTGCTCCGATGTTATCTTTTACGATCGTCGCAGCCCACGATTCGCCACCTTTGGATCGCTCTTGGACCGGCGGGTTGACGACAAAGTCAATGTGTACAGCTAGCTCTCTTGCCTTCCATAAGAGCTCGCCAAAAATCGGACGGGAGGTTGCCGAATCAATTTTTACCAATAGGTGAAGATTTAGAAATCCCTGGATTACGGCTTGCTCGAGATCGAGTAGTTCGACACCGGCTGTGGATAAGATTTTCGTAATCTCGGATGTGATTCCCGGCTTGTCTGGTCCGGTAATGGTAATGAGGACTGGTTCGTGACCTGGCGTATTCATCGGCGCAACTGATAGCACATTCCCAGCGACAATGAACTTGCTATATCTGTTAGGATGAGATTTAGTATCTAATATTATTCAGTTTTATTTCAATCGTTGCGATCGTATCTATCTTTGTGGACCCCGCAGTCTCGAGTGGAAGATGTTTCATCTACGCATTAACTTTCGAGTCGTGAAACACCAGGTAGGCGTTATCCTAAAATACTTTCTGCTGCTGGTCTTTGTGTCTGGCTGTGCCGCACAGTCAACGGCACCGCCGGCGAAGTCGGGCGTTAAGCAAGTGATCGCTGGTTTGCGATCCCAAAATCCACGAGATTTATATCGACTACTGCCTAAGAGGGTTCGAAAGCAAACCTCTTTTCAGGTATTTGCAGCGCGGTGGAACGAAAACCGTATCGAGCGTCATCACCAGGCTGAATCTCTCGCCAAGGCCGTCTCTCAATCCCCAGAGATGACAGAATGGGCGAGCATTGCCCGGGGCAAGGTCGGGACGATTCATTTGCGTAGAAAAGGTGGCGCTTGGAAGCTCGAGTCAGCACTTGCGACCCACGAGGTTGCATTGCGTCCGATCGCCGCCGTGAAGTACTTTGCGACTGCCCTTGGCCGCCGCGACTTTGTTGCACTGCTGCGTGTTTTGACAAAGTCGCGCCGCCAGGAGATTCGCACCCGGGTTGAATCGTTCTCGCAAAGCCTAAGCAAAAGGATAGCCAGTGGCGACTTGGTGATCGGGCCGATCGGGGATAGTCGGGCAGAAGCCCATTGGGAAGATGACGATTATCGCTATCGATTGTTACTACAAAAAGAGGGTGATCAATGGCGAATTCAAGACTTTGATCTACGCGCCAAGCCGCCATCCCGATGAGGGGGGCAAACTGTAATAGGTGTGAGGAGCAAAGTGGCTGTTAGAGATCGCTAGGAAGATCGGCGATGAGTTTTCCCATAAATACTTCAATGTTGTGACGCAGGTGCTCATCGCGGCAATGGAGAAGAGCACGTTTCCACGTTTCTACCGCTCGCGCTGTGAAGCCTTGACGAAAATATAAATATGCAAGTCGTGTCAGTGCAGGAAAATAGTCGGGCTGCAAATCGACGGTGGCCTCGTATTCATCGATCGCCTCGTAGTATTGTTGCTTTTTTTGCAGCAAGTTTGCGAGTACAAAATGGTGTTTGGCCGATAGGGGATCGACTTCAAGACCGCTACGTAGACAGGAAATGGCATCGTCCAGCCGATTGGTACGATAGAGCTCCATCGCAAGCTCAAACCCATCATCGCCATGCGCGACGGGATGTGTCCCGTTTGCTTGCAGCAGTTTTGTGATCCGTTCGCATACGCTTTCCGTGTCAAGTGGTTTTTCAAAGTACGCATCGGCGCCGTAGCGGCGCAAGACCTCGTCGGTAACTCGCGCTGAGTCGATGACTGCCGACATCAGGACAACGGGAATGTGGTTGTATTTGCGACTTTGTTTGATCGCAGTGCATATCTGAAAGCCATCGACTTCTGGAAGCATGACGTCGATGACAACCAGATTGGGTGGGTTTGCTTTGATTTGGCGCACTGCTTCTCCACCAGTCGATGCTGTTGAAGTGACATAGCCGAGCGGTTGCAGTTCTTTGACCAATAGGTGGCGAGTTGCAAAATCGTCGTCGACCAGTAGGACCCGCGACGGACCCTCGTTGTCTACTGTGCTTGCGCCATCGTCCAAATTGATATTGGCTGTGTTGTGGTGTGGTATTAACTCTAACGCCGCATCGAGGATGGACGGTGTTGGTCCTGGTCGGTTGGAGTCCTCAACCCTTGGAGAGGGGATGCCAAATTCCTCGCCGGTCACTTCATAAGATAGCAGCTCATCAAAGTCGACGACTTCTTGGGTGACATCTTCCTTGACGACATCATGAGCTTGTGCGACGGGGAGCTCACTACTTACACGGTCGACGCTTCGGACTACGAACATATTGGCTTCGGTAGCTGCTAAAGATGGGTTAACCTGATCTCCAAGAAAGAAACGTTCGCCGCGTTCTCGCGCCCGATAGCAGGAGCGAACGGTTTGTTTGAGAATGATATGAAGGGCGATATGGGGCACGATGGTCTTTGTCGTGACGAATTGAAGCTCGCGGAGTAGCTTTGCCACGATCATCGGCTTTTCGGCGGCAACAAAAATGCGGCGCTGGTCTTCGTAGATGGGCAGTAAATTGTATGTTAGGGCGAGTTCGTAGGGGACGTCCGCCAGAAGCTCCAGATCGATGACCGATTGCGTAAGCACGACTCCCGGGACCCCACTCTGTTTTGACAGCATGCGAGCGAGCGGCTCCTCATCCAGGTGGCCCAAAACATAGCAGAGCGAACCAAATGGCAGGGTATGCCGTTGTTCTTCAAGTACGTCCGCCAAAGCATGCTCGTTGATGGAGCCAGTCTGGAGGAGTAGGTTCCCCAATCGGTCAAGCCTACGCATTGTTTTTTAGCTTAGCACCCAAAAATGTCGGGTGTGCAGTTGGTTTGTTACCGAAGTGTGCACATTATGGCACTGTCCGAATCTTAGACAGTGTGCGCTAGGTAGCTGGTTCGCCAGGTGTTTTTGTCAATGGTGCAAAGTTTCCCTCGACTATTCCGAGTCAATGTGTCACACTTCAAGACATATGGAACTCTGTGCTCAACGCTATAAGCATCTGAAGTAACAGGGAGTCCATGACCCGAATCGGCGGTGGCATTAACCTTGCCTGCAAGAAGCTGCCCTACGTTATGGCTTGCAACATCACTGGAGGTTTCGTCTATGCTTGAATTCAAAATCGGTGACAAGGCTGTCTATCCCGCACAGGGAGTCGCCGAAGTAGTGGGTGTGGATAATAAGGAAATTAACGGCACCATGTGCCAATTCTATGTCCTCAAAGTGCTTGATAGTGAGATGCGAGATCGCCGCATTCTTGTTCCCCAGGACAAAGCGGATCAGGTTGGTTTGCGACCTGTTGCGACGGATGAAGAAGTTGACGAAGTGTTCGACATTCTTCGCGAAACAGATGTCCATATTGATAAGCAGACGTGGAACCGCCGCTATCGTGGCTTCATGGAGAAAATCAAAACGGGATCTTTGTTCGAGGTAGCTGAGGTATTTCGTGATCTCTACCGCCTTAAGAGTACGAAAACGCTGTCGTTTGGTGAGCGAAGGATGCTCGACACAGCCAAAAACCTGATCGTGAAAGAGTTGTCAGTCGCAAGAGATTGGACTGAACAACGCGCTGAGAAGGAACTCGAAAATGCGTTCGACGCATGAGCGCACGAGTGTTACGCGGCGGATATAGAACATCCATGCAAGTGCGTTTGGGACAAGGCGACATCGCTGGTCTAAAGGTAGATGCGATAGTCAATCCTTCGAACTCTCAGGGGGTTATGGCTGGTGGTGTGTCCGAACTCATTCTTGATCAGGCTGGAGACGGGATCCAAAAGGAGACGATGAGCAAGGCGCCAATTGCGATTGGCGCAGCTTTGGTGACCCAAGCGGGAAATCTCCCTGCCAAACATGTAATCCACGTTCCAACAATGGATGAGCCGGGAATGGCCATCGGTGTTGAGAATGTGCGAAGGGCGATTCGCGCGGCACTCGTTGCTGCCGAGGTAAATAAGTTTGATTCTATGGGGGTCCCTGGCGTTGGCACACATCAAGGCGGAGTTCCAAAAGATGAATGTGCTCGGGCGATTGTCGAAGAGATTCGTGCCCATAGGAAAGAGTTTCCCGTAGTGATTCACCTTGTCGATACCTCCGAGGACATGGTGATCGCCTTTGAAGAGGCTCTTCATAACGCTCAGATTCGCTTCCAATCTTAGAGCGGCGACCAATTTGAATTCCCCCCAAACACGCTGTTTCGGCGCCTTTTGGATGGGCTCGTTGCTGTGCTCCTCACAATACTCCAGTATTGTTGCGGTGCTCGCGCCTCACGCACCCAAAATTCGCTCGAAACAGCGCGTTTGATAGGAAATTCAAATTGATCGCCGCTCTTGGAGGCTGGTGTTAAACGGCTGCGGGCTCCGATCTGCTATGTTGCCGTCCGCTTCGGGGGGGCTTGCCCCGCCCGGTAGATCAAGGGGGGGAATCTCACGTACCAAAAGTACGGGGGGCTTGGCCCCCCGTTGTAAACAAGAAGGGGGGATGCGATCCGGTTCTCACTCCGCCTCGCATCTCGGGCTCCTCGCTCGTTTAACACCAACCAACCAGGTTGAATTGTATTTCGGCGCCTCTGAGTGGCCTCGTTGTTGCCGTGTTATGGTTGTCCGGAGGCCCGCTGAGCCGTTTTCGGTGCAAAGATAAATAAATGCGGAGTCTTATGACCGGATCTCGGGTTTTAGACCATTTCGCCCCAAGGATGTGGGCTCCGCGATTCGCTCGAGGAGATCGCGTGATAGCTGATGGGATCTCGTGGTGAATCGCAAAATAGAATCATCATCACGGAGGATTGTGGTACCGGGATGTGGCTGAGGCGCAGGTGGTTCCCTATACTCCCCCCGCCTTGCAGCTAGATATATTCCTACCGGCCGGAGTGGCCATGTTGTTTAGTGTTGGTTTCTGCGGATTGTTCGTGGCAATGGCCGTTTATATTGGGCCGAGCCGCATGAGTGCCGAGAAGGCGATGCCCTTTGAGTGCGGATCGGACCCAATTGGGTCTCCTCGCGGCAAATACTCAGTTAAATTTTATCATGTTGCGATCTTATTCTTGGTCTTTGATATCGAGGCGGCATTCATGTATCCGTGGGCGGTGTCATACCAGACGATGGCAGCAAGTGGTGCGGGGATTTTGATGTTTGCAGAAATGCTGATTTTTGTCGCAGTCCTGGTCGTCGCACTCGCGTATGTCTGGAGGAAGAAGGCGATCGGATGGGGCTAGAGCTTGTCACCAGTCGTTTAGAAGATGCGGCGAACTGGGGCCGAAAATTCTCACTATTTACGTACCCGTTTGTCACGGCGTGTTGTGGCATGGAGTTTATGTCAGTTGCTGCACCAAAGTATGACCTGGCCCGGTTTGGGGCAGAGTTTCCGCGGTTTTCACCCCGCCAATCGGATTTGCTCATGATTGTCGGCACGATTACGGAGAAGCAGGGACCGGCGCTACTTAGGGTTTACGAGCAAATGGCGGAGCCTAAATGGGTGGTTGCATTTGGCGTTTGCGCATCGACTGGTGGGTTCTACCAAAACTATAGTGCGATGCCGGGGGCGGACCAGGTGGTACCCGTTGATGTCTATATTCCCGGTTGTCCGCCACGCCCGGAACAAGTTCTCGATGCCCTTGTTCTATTGCAAAAGAAGGTTCAGGAGCGCCGGGGGCACAGCCAAGTTCGCCATCATCGCGAGCAGCTTGCAAAGGAGTAACTGCGATGGCCCAAAGCGTATTGACCGCACTCAGTCACGCATTTGCGGATGCGGTACAGGAGACCCAAACAAGCCATGGCGACGAGGTGGTGTATATTGCTCGCGACGCGCTTGTTAAGGTTGCGACCTTTCTTCGCGATGATCCGAGCATGGCATTTGATAGTCCGGTTTTTTGCACGTGCATCGATCTGCTCGATCAAGAGCCGCGTTTTGAAGTCTGTTATCAACTGCGGTCTCTTAAACATGGTCATCGGATTCGGCTCAAGATTCGCCTGCCGAGTGAAGACCCAAGTGTTCCAACCCTGAGTGGGATTTGGCCAGGATTCAATTGGCAAGAGCGAGAGACCTTTGACATGTATGGGATTCGTTTTACCGATCATCCCGATCTCCGCAGGATCTACATGTATGACGAGTTTGTAGGCTACCCCTTGCGCAAAGACTATCCCAAGGAGAAGCGCCAGCCGCTGGTACGGCGTGTTCACGAGGACTGACGATGGGGAATCTCAAAAACTATGTGCTCGGACGCAAGAATGCAGAAGATCTCAATGGTCACTCGGATCTGCCCACGGAGCTGATGACAATCAATATGGGGCCCTCCCATCCGGCGATGCACGGGACCGTCCGGATCGTATTAACTGTCGATGGCGAGACTATTGTAAAGACAGACGTTCAGCCGGGATATTTGCACCGCTGTTTTGAGAAAGAATCAGAATATGCGACCTATACCCAAATTTTCCCGTATACCGATCGCCTGAACTACGTCTCTCCGATGATCAACAATGTCGGCTACGCGATGGCGGTTGAGAAGCTTTTGAATATTGAGGAGCAGATACCTGAGCGAGCCCAGTATATCCGTATTCTTGTCAGCGAAATCTCTCGCATTACCGATCACTTGACCTGCATCGGTGCCTCGGCAATGGAGTTGGGAGCGTTTACGGCATTTCTCTATTTTCTCAAAGCCCGTGAGTGGTTTTATCAGTTATTGGAAGAGCTTAGTGGTGCACGTCTTACGCACTCCTATGTTCGCATAGGTGGCGTCGTTAGCGACTTGACCCATGATTTTCACGAGCGTCTCACGGACATATTGGATCGGACTGTGAGCGTCATGGACGAAGTGGAGACGCTTCTTAACAACAACAAAATTTTCCGCGACCGTATGGAAGGTGTCGGAGCGTTTGGTGCGGAGGATGCCGTCGCTTGGGGGATGACGGGGCCCTGCTTACGCGCTTCGGGCGTTGACTACGATGTTCGCAAAGACCATCCTTATTCGATCTACGATCGCTTTGAGTTTGACGTTCCCGTTGGATCTACAGGAGATTGCTTCGATCGCTACCTCGTACGGATGGAAGAGATACGCCAATCGATGCGGATTGTCCGCAGTGCATTGGACTCGATCCCACCGGGGCCGATTATTGTTGACGATCCGCGGATTGCATTGCCGCCCAAGGGTGCGACCTACAATACGATTGAAGCGATGATTCGCCACTTTAAGCATATTGTCGATGGGATCCGGGTGCCCGCGGGAGAGGCGTATACCTTCGTCGAGGGCGGAAACGGAGAACTTGGCTTTTTTATCGTCGCAGACGGCACCGGGAGGCCCGCCAAATGCTATGTGCGATCCCCTAGTTTTGTTCACCTTTCTAGCGTGTCCAAGACAATTGATGGGGCGATGATTTCCGATATTGTGCCGGTTTTTGGCATGATCAACATGATTGGTGGGGAGTGCGATAAGTAACGATGCAAGATACGCAACCGACAGAGACTGTTACACCTGTTACGACCGTTACACTTAGGATTGATGGTCGCGAGGTTACGGTCCCAAAGGGCACCAAAGTGATTGAGGCAGCGCGCTCTCTGGGGATCGACATCAGCGCATTTTGTTATCACCCGGGTTTGTCTATTGCTGCATGTTGTCGCCAATGCCTGGTGACGATCGAAAAATCACCAAAACTTCAGCCGTCGTGCCAAGCAATCGCCGCCGATGGAATGGTTGTCCATACCGAGGACAAGCAGTCTTCGTCGGCGCGCAAGCAGATGCTCGAGTTTACCCTGGTCAACCATCCGATCGATTGCCCTATTTGCGACAAGGCTGGTGAGTGTACCCTGCAAAAGTTATATTTTGATCACGATGGTGAAGAGTCGCGCGTCGATGTCGACAAAGTGCGAAAACCAAAAGCTGTCGATCTGGGTGAGCATATCGTTCTAGATGCGGAGCGTTGCATATTATGTACTCGTTGCATTCGCGTGTGTGACGAAGTGGCGGGAGTACATGAGCTTGAGATGCACAATCGCGGGGATCACGAGGTGCTTGGTACCGCTCCTGGGCAGCGGCTCGACAACCCCTACTCCATCAATACCGTAGATGTTTGTCCGGTTGGTGCGCTGACATCCAAAGATTACCGATTTACGATGCGGTCGTGGGAGTTGTTTATGACGCCGTCGGTCTGCAATGGTTGCGCGACGGGTTGTAACATCGAGGTACATCATCGCAACCAGCGGGTTTGGCGCTTGCAGCCACGGCATAACGCTGAGGTGAATCAGTATTGGATGTGCGACGAAGGGCGGTTTACGTATCACAATCTACGGAAGGACCGTATTGTTGCTCCGGTTGTCGATGGTTTGCCAGCGTCCTGGAGCCAAGCCTTAGACGTTGTTGCATCAGGGCTCAAAGATCGCGTTGCAGAGCAGCGGAGCTCTGTAGGAGTCGTGCTGTCGCCGCAACATTCAAACGAAGCCAACTACGCGCTGTTTAAGCTTGCTCATGCGATCTGGGGCCTGGACAAGGTGTACTTGGGCGGTTTATTGCCTGTCCCAGAGCGTGCAGACGATATTTTGCGCGATGCCGACGTCAATCCAAATACGCACGGTGTACGAGCAATCACCAAAGGCGTTCCGGTTGGTGGGTTATCGGCGCTCTTACAGGATTTGGAGAGTGGCGAGCTTCGGGCTCTTGTCGCTCTGGGCCACGATTTTCCAACCGACAGTCTTGAAGCCGTTTCCAAGCTAGATCTGCTGGTTGTATTGGCGGATCGGGAAGTTGGTATGGCGACGAAAGCAGATGTTTTGCTGCCTGTTGCGGCTTGGGCCGAACTCGACGGAACGATCACCAATCGACAGGGCTTCGTGCAACGGATGTATTTAGCTTGCCCGCCACCTGGGTTGGCGGTCCCGGCTTGGGAGGCTGCCACCAGACTCGCGCAGGCGACTGACGCTGTTTTGAGTTACCCCGACGGAAAATCCGTATTTGATGAGATGAGCGAGCAAGTCGCTGTGTTTAAAGGGGCCACCTGGGGACGCCCAGTACGGCCAATACAGCTGCGCTGGGCGAACTCACGAGGTTAGGGGGAGATTCAGATGGAAATACTTTCTGCAATTCTTGATTGGCCGGGAACCAAATGGCTACTTTTGGTGTTCGCCTTTGTCATGCCGGTCGCCTCCTTGCTCACTTGGGCGGAGCGGCGACAGAGCGCAATGATGCAAGACCGCCTGGGGCCAAATCGCGCGAACATTGGTCCGATTCGGCTTTGGGGGATCCTTCACTTTGTTGCCGATGCGCTGAAGATGATCGGCAAAGAAGACTTTGTTCCAAAGGGCGCTCACAAGCAATTGTTTAGCTTGGCGCCCATCATTGCATTGGCTCCAGTTCTGATTGCTGTTTCGATTATCCCCTTTGGACCGACGATTTATCCCCATGCGCTTTTTGACGTGCTCCCGTCGGGAAACCCTGTGGGCACAGAGTGGGGTGCCAACTCGATCACCTTGCAGATTTTTGAGGTCGATTTTGGTCTGATTTTCTATTTTGCGATTTTGACCGTTGCCAACTATGGCGCCACGATCGCCGGTTGGGCGAGTTACAACAAATGGGCACTTTTGGGAGGGCTCCGGGCATCTTCGCAGATGATGTCCTATGAAGTTGCAATGGGACTTTCGCTGATGGGCGTATTTCTGATCATGAATACGCTGGAGCCAGGAGCGATGGTGACCTGGCAGACTTCAGATCCCTTTCATTGGGGGTGGGCTGTTCAGCCGCTTGCGTTTGTGTTGTTTTTTGTCGCGGCAATTGCAGAGACAAAACGTGGACCGTTTGACTTGCCAGAGGGCGAGCCGGAGATTATCGGCTATTTTGTCGAGTATTCTGGGATTCGTTGGGGAATGTTTTTTCTCGCCGAGTTTATTGAGATCGTTTTTATCGCGATGATTCTCACGACGGTTTTCTTTGGCGGGTATCAGGTACCGTATCTCGATGCGGATGGATTCCGATCGAGCGGGTTGTTTGCATCGATGGTTGGGAACTGGAGCATTTCGCTACCGCATATTGCGGTCGTTGCGCTGCAGATGCTTGGGTTTGGGATCAAGGTCGTTATCTTTTGTGGGCTGCAATTGGCGATTCGCTGGACGGTGCCTCGGTTTCGGGTTGATCAACTGATGAGTTTGGGCTGGAAGCGGTTGCTACCGCTGGCTCTGCTTAATTTGATGGTCAATGCGGCGTTGGTATTGTGGATCCCCAAGTGGCAGACCTTGGCTATGGTGAATCTTGGTCTTGTTTTTCTTGTTATACTGATTTGGATAGGGAAGCCGAGTCGAATGCGTCAATCGGTATAGGGTTGCGTTGTATGGCAAGTCGCACACAAACGAGGCGAGTTTTTGCGACCGGGGTGGCATCTGGGCAGGACCTGGGTCCGTGCTCAAGCATGCGCGCGCAAGTCGGTGAGAGCAGATCACGCAGGACACCGGAGATGCGCGTTACGTTGCAACGTGCGCTGCGAACTGCGCGCGGACCCAGGTCCTGCCCAGACGCCCGAGTACGACAAACATCGACGAGAACTTGCAACGAAGTAGGATGGGAAACGTTCACTCACACGCGCCTGTGTGGGCAAGTTTGTTGGGGGCGGCGCTTGGGACAATTGAGAGAGAAAGATGGCGGTTCGAGTATGTGCGCCCGAGTTGTTAGTGGCAGAACAACTCGAGAAATAGGGAGGTGTTAGGTGGGGAAACAGCAGCAGGTTGCGGAACAGTCGCAGGTTGATGTGGTGAGTGTATCGAAGAAAAACGAAAAGGTTCGTACGATCCGGGTGGTCAGGCCGGAGGCGGGGGATGCTTCGTTTTTGATGGCGACGTTTAAGGGGCTTGGGATTACGCTGTCACATTTTTTTCGCAATGTGACGACGGGGCGGGACATTGAAACAATTGAGTATCCTGAGGTAACAAAGCCGTACCCGGAGCGAAATCGTGGCTTGCACCGGTTGATGCATCGCGAGGATGATACGGTCCGGTGCGTGGCTTGTATGTGTTGCCCAACGGTATGCCCGGCCAACTGTATCACGATTGTTCCTGCCGAAACGGACGACAAAGGCGTTGAAAAGTACCCGGCAGTTTTTGAAATTGACGAATTGCGCTGTGTTGTTTGCGGACTGTGTGTCGAGGCCTGTCCCTGCGACGCGATTCGGATGGATACCGGGATGCATGCTCCGCCGGTCGAAAAGCGCAGCGAGAGTATCATGGATAAACCCGCTTTGCTTGCACTTGGCAAAAAGTCAACCGCAAAACAAGGTGGTGAAGGTGCGAATTGGCGGAAAGAATTACCTACTGCTAAGTAAAAAAAGTTGTTGACTGCTAAAAAAGTAGTTGACGAGTAAAGAAAGAAAACGGCGATTCAAAATCTTCCTTGACCGATCGCGTTGTCGTGGTTATCCTTAAAACAAGTCACGATCTGTTTCGTTCGATAGGAGGCCTTGTTCTTTTCCCTACTTCATCTATCCAGGGATCTGCCCGCTGGCTGAGGCGCGCACGCCCGCACGTCGGGAAGCCCATATCAGTTATCGTGGAGCCCACCTACTTTACGTAGGGGATAGGATCCCGCCACCAACGGCGACAACGGACTGACTTATTTGTAAAGACGGGCGACACTGTTCGCCCGTTTTTTTTTTGGAGGGGCGCGGAGTCGTGTTGTGGGTGGTTTGGTGTCTTCATTTGTAAAGACGGGCGACACTGTTCGCCCGTTTTTGCCTGCGCTGATCGGCGCAGTGGCTTTTTAGGCTTGATAGCCGCAGGTGGAAGTGGACAAACGGTCCCCGCTCAAACATCTCTCACACCTGGCGGTTTGGTGGACAGCCTGCAGGACGCCATTGGTGATGCGAACGGGCGGTGGCAGGTGTTCGAGAACTCGCGGGGACCGTTGTCCACTTCCACCTGCTTTCTCGCCATGGTTGCTGGATTTAGTTCACAGTGCTCTTTTTGAGACCTACAACCGTTCACCATCAGCAACTGAGCGAAGCGAGGGACGTTGAAGGGTGGAATCGTTTTGGGAACAGTAATTCGTTGGTATGTTGTTTTGGTTTTAAGGGGCGTAAGGGTGTATCAATGCTCAATCGCCGCAGTATGAATGGGGTTCCGTAAAGTGCGCAAATGGCTTTTTTCGTCCTCTTCGGTGATGTTTTCAATAGCCCTTGGAGTCTCAACTGGTGTTGTGGTAATGCTGTCAGTCCCAGCAGGTGTCGGGCGCAATCCCAAAGCAAACCCGACAAGCGCGACAAAGTCCGAGTCTGCCACGCCGGGCGTTTGAATCAAACAGTGGGATCGTCAGTAGGTCGTATTCGGACGATAGCGCGAACAATCCAGCCAGTATCAGGAAACTCCTCGAAATTTATGGTGGTTTCGCTATTTCGGCTTTCTCCAGGGCTAAAACCAAGCGGAGCTTCAGTGACAAAATGGATCCGTCGCTCATGTATACTCGTGTCAGGTTCTTCGTCGAGTTGGATCGGGTCTTCAAAGCAGATTTGGCTACATGAAACATCTTGCCACGCCTTCAAAGCGGCGCGAATGGCGTCGAGGCGGTCGGCGATGTTGGAATGATAAGAGGTAGCGATGCAAGTGGCGGGCTGCGGCCAGTGGACTGTTGTGCCGGAATCTGCCGTTTCAAATGGTACGGTTTGTCCGTCCGGTTGGTTTTTGCAGGTTGGTCGTGAGTCTCGCGGACTCATGCATTTCCACTCAACCCCGACATCCTCTTCATCCCTGCACTCGGTGGCGTCTTCGCACTTTAGGCAAGCGAAGGGTTCATGGCATTCGAGGTCGGCGTCGCGGCAGTCACCATCGTCGTCACCGTCACCACCACATGTTAGTGTCGTCGCTAGAATCCCGATCGCGGCTAGGGTATGGATTCGCACGAAGAGCGTATTGGAAACAGGCATTGCGTCGCTTGATAGCATAACGCTTTAGCAAGATCAAAGCGTAAAAAATATGCTATATGACAAATGGAGATCAGGAAAACGGTTTACTTTTCCTGATCTTCTCGATGTCGGCAAGGTCCTTCAAGGAAAGTTTAACCCAGGGGCCACTCCGAACGATTTGGCACAACGCCACCACACATCTCAAACATCATTCGATCTTTCGACTCCATTCAGCGTTATTATTATACCATATCGCAGAGCACCCGGAATCTTTGTCTATCCGGGGCTCTGCTGCTGGCTGAGCGCGCACGCCGGCACGTTAGGTCCCAAATCAGCTTCTAGGGACAAATGCAGACCAAGGTAGTTTAAGAAATGCTACACTAACTAATATGTCTCAGCTTCCCAGCAGCTTGACCTGGTTGTTTTGGGATATAGATGCGGATCTTCTCGATCTCGCGGTGCACTTCAATACAATCGTACCTAGGATCTTGGAGTTTGGAGGTATCTCAGAGGTGCGTTGGATGCTAGCGACCTATGAGTTGGGTCAAATACATGCTTTTTTTGCGCGACGTGGGGCACCCAGAACTCAGTGAACGTACCCTCACATTTTGGCGCGCCGTATTGCAAGCGGAGGATGAGCAATGGGCAAATTCACCATCCTGGCGAAAGAGCAGCGCCCATACCCTGGAACAGTTAGCCTCTGTGCTTGACGGCAGACAGCTGTACCTGGCAGGAGGCACCGCAATTGCGCACCCACCTGCAGCATCGACGATCCCTAGATCTCGATCTATTCAGTCAAGACAGCAGCCTCGATTTGGAAGCAGTTCGCGAAACTCTAGTCCAATCGATCTCCAATGTGACAGTACTGGGCTTGACCGACGCGACTCTTCGCGTGCGAATCGAAAACACTCCCGTTGATATTGTTCGCTATCCCTACCCACCACTACAGGCGCCCAAATCTGGTCCCGGAAACTTTCCGGTTGCAGACTTAATCGACCTTGCTACCATGAAACTCGTCGCGATCGCTCGTAGAGGTATCCGCCGCGACTTTTGGGATCTCTATGAGATCGTTACAAAATCGATTCCGCTTCGAGATGCTTCAAATGCCTATCTAAGAAGATTTGGCAAAGCGGAGGCGGATTTGTATCACGTCTTTCGTGCCTTGACATATTTTGATGATGCGGACAATGAGGCCGTGTCTCCAGCGGGATTGAGCGAGAAAAAATGGAATGAGATCAAAGAATTTTTTGTCGCTTTCGTCCCGCCCTTATTGATTGAGTGAATCGTCGTTTGAATGAGCGCAAAACTTTCTACGCAGTGATACGTCTCGGTCTCCACACAACGACATCGATCGCGCGAGCAAAGTGTACATGCGCAGGCTCCCCAACGAGACATAGGCCAAAAGGGACAGCGAGTTCATTTTTGGTGATGGTAGCGCTGGCGGATTGCAAGGGCCACGGAGCGTGGTGAACTTCCGTGCGATATAAAGCACCAGTAGGAGCTTGGGCGTATAGACAGTACCGTTCGGTAAACCAATGGGACAGTGTGCCGGTGGATGCGAGGCGAACTTGGGAGGTAGGGCGATAGATTGCTTCGAAGCTCGCATTTGCGCCATCGCGGCGAGAGCGATAGTGAATAGCATCAGTCCCTTTTTTAACAGAGATGTCGGCGCGAAAGTATGGCAAATGAAAGAATCGTCGGCAGCCCACACTGCAAGCGGATTGGTTGCGTCTAAGCTTAAAAACCAAACCCCCGGTTTTCCTTGGTGATGGACATAGAGTCGAAGGTTCAGCTCCGGGAACGCAGATATCCACGGCATGTCGGGGAACGGGCGGCGCATGACACCTTCCATGCGAAAGGGGACAATCCCGATCCATGAGGTTCCATCGAATTCATCGATTTGCAGTGGTTCTGGGACAAGCCTGCGAATCTGCGACGCTTCAATCGGCCAATGTGCGAACAGTAGATCACACCACGATTGGCGCCAGATCCAACGCCGCTTCGGAATTGGCCATGGGCGATGGGCCTGCTGGAGGAGCGGCGTCATGCATGCTTGCGGGGCGCTTTACCGGCGGGCGCAGGGGAGGCCGGACTCTGCGGGGGGGCAGTGTTGCAGCGCTAAGGCGTCCATGGTCATGGCGACGCCGACGTGGATTAAGACGCCACCCCAAATGGAGCGGGTGCGCATGGCGAGGGTGCCGAGAATGATGCCGGCGAAGATTGCTCCGATGGTTTCAGGAAAGGGTTTGCCGTAGAAGTGGATCATGCAGTAGGGGGACGACCATGACGAAGATGGCTGCAGATCCCATCGCGCGGCGGAGTCCCTGCAGGAGGAATCCGCGGAAGAAAAACTCGAGGGAGAGAAATTGAAGCGCATAAAGGACCTCCCAAGCCCAAAAGTCAAAAGCGGATCGATTGGCTAATTTATAAAACGGATAGGCGTGATAGAAGGCGGGAGATCGCGAGGCGCCGTAGACAAAGGGAAGCACCAGGAGGAACAGAACAACATAGATCGGTAGGTGTTTGCCAAAGTTACGCAGGGAAATGTAGTAGTCGCGCAAGCGTTGCCTGGTGAGTTTGATGATGAGCATGGGGAGCAATAAATAGGTTGTGACCCGCCATCCGCTCCACCAGGCAAAGCTTTTGAGTTGATAGTATTGATCGCCGGCTTTGGGCGGAAACCACTTCGCGAACTCGCGGTGGGTGCCATAGTATTCTTGAAAGGTCAAAAGGACGGCACAGCTCACAAGGATAATGAATGGCATCCAGTCAAAGCCGGGGGATTGCTCTCGCTCTGCGCGCGCATCGGCATCGATTGCGCGCCAGTGGTCAAGCGCCAGATAGCGGAATAAGCGGCCAAAAAAACCGGGCTACGGCGCGTATTACGGTGAAATTTGTAAGTGTAAACATCGAACATTCATAGGAGACAGGAAAAGCGGACAAAACAACAAAGATCTGTCCGGGTCTGGTTGTACCCGGCATGCTAAGCTGCCGGCAATGTTGAGAGTCATACGTTTTGCTTTGTTGGGTTTGTTACCGTCGATTCTAGTCTCCTTTTCCCCGGTCGCATTTGCGCAGGGGTCAACGGGCCAAAGTTCGACACGAATTATCGAGCGAATCTCTGGGTTGGTTGTGAGCACCGAGGCGCAACACGCAGGAGACTCCTCTTACATTATTACAGAGTCTCAAATACAGACCGATTCGGGGACGATAGAGACCGTAGTTCAGGCCGGAGGTGTGATCAATGGGATTGGGACCCGAGAGATCCACGGCCCCGCGTTGCTCAAGACTGGTGACCAGGTTGTGTTGACTGTTGTGCGTGCCAGTCCAGCTGCAAAGACAAAGTGGATCCACAACATCGAGAAACGGGACCGGCCGAGCTCTCAATTTACTCGGGCGGTCACTAGCGAGGGAGAGCCGCCCATTCCACTTTTTTGGCGCTCGGGATGCATTTTTATCACCTATCAACTCAGAGGGACGACTCATATTCCCCGCCAGGAAGAGTTTCGCCTTATGGACGAGGTACTCGCCCACTGGCGAGCCGAAACCCAAAGTTGTTCGTACATGCGTTTTGAAAGGACTGAGCCAGAAGATCGGGATGCCGATCCAGATGACAAGGTTAATATGGTGATCTTTCGTGAGAGCAACTGGTGCCGGCCCGTGCCAGGCAAGGACGATAAATGTCCCAACGAGGGACGTCGCGGCAGTCGCGACTGTCAGTTTTGTGGAAAGTCCCAGCAGTAGCAAATTTGGTGAGATTGCGGACGTGGATATCGAGTTTAACGCTGAGTTTAATGCGATATCCTACAATGATGGAGAGACTCTCGGGACGCAGAGTTTTAAGACCGACCTAAAAGGAACATTTACCCATGAGATTGGCCATCTCCTGGGATTAGGACACACCTGCTTTAATACAGCAGAAAACAGCAGTGACACTGTTCGACTGGTGGACCATAACGGAAACCTTCAGCCGATCTGTAAGGGACTAGGGAACGATGATCCAGAGGTGTCGTTGCCAACAATGTACAATTTTCAAGGGGATGGCGAAACGACGAAAGCTGAATTACATCAGGACGACATAGATGGGATGTGTGCGATGTACCCTATTGCACAGGATCCAAATGAGTGTGCTCGTCCGGATCTGGTTACCGGTTGTGGTTGCTCTGCACCTGGTAGTCGCGAGATTCCACGTTCGGCGGTCTTTTTGGTTTTTGTCGTAGCGTTTGTTCTTGCACGCCGAAAACGTTGGTCCTAGAGAGCTGAACACGTAAAGTTGCTTATCGACGGTAAAGGATCGGAATCGTTGGCGAGGCGGACACTGCCAATGCAACCGTCTGTTTCCAGGCGAAAATCAGGCGCAACCAACATAGATTCGCCCGTATTTGGGCGTGGGCAGGCGGGGTTGGGTCCCGTCAAGGAGGACAACGTAGCCAGCGATTTCGAGGGGTAGCGTCGGAAAGTGAATTTACGTGTTCAGCTCTCTAGAGCCAAAAGATGCCAAAACAGCATGTTTGGGGGAATTCAAACCGATAGTATCCATGCGCTTGGACTGCAGGGTTACGGGACGAGTTTGTAGCCAAATCCGTAGCAGGTGAGGATGTGGCGGGGGTTTTTCATATCTTCTTCGAGCTTGCGGCGCAGCTTGACGACAAAGTTGTCGACCGTGCGATTGTTGGGGGCGGGCGTGACACCCCAGATTTTTTCTAGCAGCTCGTCTCTCGAGACCGCGGTCTCCGACCGCTCCGAGAGCAATTTGAGCATCTCAAGTTCGTAAAAGGTCAGGCGTTTGGTGGTTCGGCCGCGGGTCATGGTGTGCTTGCGACCATTGATCATCCATGGGCCGACTGGGAACGTTTCTTCGTGGGACGCCAATCGGGCTTGGCGGCGAAAAATAGCGTTGATACGCGCGATCAACTCGGCGACGGAAAATGGCTTTGTCACGTAGTCGTCAGCCCCCGCCGCGAGGCCTCGGACCTTATCGGCTTCTTGGGCTTTCGCGGTGAGGATAATGATCGGGACAACGGGATCGCGTTGTCTGAGTAGCTCGCAGGTGTGATAGCCGTTTTCGTCCGGTAGCATTAAGTCAAGAAGAATGCAGTCTGGGTTATCGACTGCCGCGGCGTCCACACCTGCAGAGGCAGTGTCCGCAGCATCGACCTGAAACCCCTCAAACTCAAGGGCGTCGCGCAGTCCACGGACAATGTCGGGCTCGTCCTCAATGATCAAAATCCGACGAGTTGGGGTCGTTTCAGCCATGCGGGTTATTGTACCGTACTTGAGGGCGACTGCGGGGCCAAGTCTCCGAGTCGCTTTGAAAAAATATGTTTATTATTAGCATGTTATCCTTGCTTCTGGATTGGGATCGATAGCTCAAAGGCGCTTCCTTGGCCTTCTATACTAGTGACCTTCACATCCCCATGGTGGGCTTTGGCAATATGTTTGACCAGTGCGAGTCCAATTCCAGAGCCACGGATGGGTTTTAGACGAATCGAGCGAGATCGGTAGAATCGCTCGAAGATCGCTTCTTGTTCGTCGGCTGCAATTCCCGCACCCCGATCACTGACTGTTAAGAAGATGCGGGTTTGGTCCGCGTGCAGCCGGATCCCGATTTCGCCGCCGTCCTGGGCATATTTGATCGCGTTATCGACCAGGTTGAGGATCGCAAGCGTGATCGCATTGGCATCGATGTGGACGGCGGGGAGTCCCTCGGCGATATCCAGCTTTAGTTCCATCTTTGCTCGGGCAAGTCGATGAGTACACAGTACTACAGTGCGATTGAGCACATCGGCCATGTCCTGCTCGATAAACTCGAAGACGTCGGCTCCTTTCTCGATTTTCGCGAAATCCAGTACATTGTCTATCAGCCGCGATAGTCGAACACTTTCGCGCCAAATAATCTCGGCGTATTCGGTCGCCTGTGAGGCAGACTTGGTTCGTCCCATGGCAAGCATTTCGCCAAACATGCTGATGATAGAAAGCGGTGTTTTGAGCTCATGCGAAACGTTGGAGATAAACTCGCTTTTGAGCTCGTTGGCACGGCGCTCGCGTACTACCGCGATGAGCACGACAAATAATCCCGCGACAATCACGGTCAGCGAGGTTGCGATCAAGGCCAGGTCGAATTTTTTTTGTGAGCCACGGGCAGTAAAGGCTCGGCGGTCCTTTTGGGTCGCGCGCAAGCGCCATTGATCGACTGTTTCTGCAAATGGGATATCGACAACGTCTTCATCTGGAATCCCCGTAAACGCGAATCCGTAGACGAGTGTGTTGTGTTTGTCTACGACTTGGTAAAGTCGCGGAGATCGTGCGCCAAAAAATTGCGGAAATACCGTCCCTACCAGATAGGCGAGATCGACATCGACTACGATGTAAAAGGCCCTCCCGTCTGCTGCGAGGCGACGAGTAAAGGAAAACAGGTGAGGGCGACCATTATAGTTTCGATGTAGATGTTTTCGTAGATTGAGAGGGCTACTGGGTAGTGCCAGATCCGGAATCACAACCTTTTCGTAAAACTCGCGCATTTGGTCAAGCTGTTGTTTTGGCCCTGTTCGGGTCGTAAAAAAACCGCTCGCCATAATTCGCATGTTGGAACCGACGATCAATACGCTGTCCACGGCTGCTTCTGTCGCGCGGAGTCGTTTTTGCAACGTTGGCAGATTGTCTATATCCACGCGGTTAAACAGCGCTCGATCTGCTTCAAGGATTTCGCTTTCAATGCTGATGACCTTTTCTTCGGCAAGCTCACGCATGGTATCCATAATGACGTGTCGCTCGCGTGCAGACAGCGCAATCGATCGAGTGTAGCTAGAGTATGCGAGACCGACAGCTGCCAACAGCACTGCGACGATGAGCACATACACCGTCACGAGTCTGGCATTTGTTGAACTATGTTCGAACTTCAAGCGGAGCATGCTGAATTGGTTGATGGTTGGTGCTTGGTTGCGCCCTCGGTTTTACATGTTTCCTGTTGGATAAGTTGCTAGCACACTCTGGATGTGTTAGGACGCTCTCCAAGGTTTTATCAAAAGTAGAATAAATAGTCGTAATTTTAACAGCTTGCAAACGATAAGAAAACCGCTGGTCGGTGGTTTGCAAAATACAAAAGTAGGTTTGAAAGGATGGACTCTATCTTCGACGAGAGTGGGGACGAAGTAGGGGGCGAGACGGAAGCGTACTGCCCTAGTTCCCGATGCAAGGCGGACACGACGCATACGATTATAAGTATGTATGAGGACGAGGTGCGCCGCGTTCAATGTGTTGTCTGCGGTGACGTACATGCGTTTCGCAAACCGAGGGGGGATGATTCACCAGATCAGACCCAAGAACCGTCCATACGTCGACGATTGGCGAGGAAGCCTAGTTGGGAAGAGGCAATGACGCAGGTTTCTGAGCGGGACCTTCAAAGCTGCCGCCCGTACTCCATCCGTGACACGTATCAGGAGCTTGATATTGTGTCCCACCCCAAGTTTGATATTGGATTTGTTACCGAGTTATTGGGGGACAATAAGTTAGAAATTACCTTCAAGGATGGGCCCAAAGTGCTCGTCCATAATCGAGCAGATCTCTCTGAGAAAATGCCTTCTATTTCGGATGCACCGATTCCACGTGAATCGGGGAAACGAAAACGCAAAAAGCGTCCAAAGTCAGATTTGGCCCAGCGCCTAACAACATCAACCGCGACTCGTTCTGGTGAACTGAGCCCGGTCGCGCAGCGGGTCGTTGTGCAAAAGTGGCAGCTTGCTCAGAAATTGGTTGCGGAGCAATCCCAGGGGAAATCGGGAGACTCCGGGAAAAAGGTTGCAAAGGCGAGGGCAACCAGTATGAGCAGTGAGTCGGAGGCCAAGAAGTCCCAAGCAAAGGGGGCGACGGAAGCAAAGGTGGTTGACGCCAAGAAATCTGCCAATAAATCCACGGCGAAAAAGACCAAGGTTGCCGTGAAGGAAAAATCAGCTACGAAGAAAAAGACGACTGTCGCAAAGAAGCCAATTGTAAAGAAGGCTGTGGCGAAGAAGAAGCCAGCAGCGAAGAAGAAGGCTGTAGCGAAGAAGAAGCCAGCAGCGAAGAAGAAGGCTGTAGCGAAGAAGAAGCCAGCAGCGAAGAAGAAGGCTGTAGCGAAGAAGAAGCCAGCAGCGAAGAAGAAGGCTGTAGCGAAGAAGCCGGCAGCGAAGAAGAAAACCGCCGCGAAGAAGCCGGTCGCAAAGAAGAAGGCTGTAGCGAAGAAGAAGCCGGTCGCAAAGAAGAAGCCGGCAGCGAAGAAGAAAACCGCCGCGAAGAAGCCGGTCGCAAAGAAGAAGGCTGTAGCGAAGAAGAAGCCGGTCGCAAAGAAGAAGCCGGCAGCGAAGAAGAAAACCGCCGCGAAGAAGCCGGTCGCAAAGAAGAAGGCTGTCGCAAAGAAGAAGGCTGTAGCGAAGAAGAAGCCGGTCGCAAAGAAGAAGGCTGTAGCGAAGAAGAAGCCGGTCGCAAAGAAGAAGCCGGCGGCCAAGAAAAAGCGGCGATAACAGCCGAACTTGAGGTCTGTTCACTGCGAAGTGGTAGGTTCCGGGGCTACGTGTGTCTCCGAGATTGCTGGCTATGTTTCTCGCTTTGGTTTGTTTTTGCCCAGGGGCAGCAGTACCGTAAATTGGGTGTATTCACCCTCCTCGGATTCGACGCTGATTAATCCACCGTGTAGATCGACGAGTCCGCGAGCAATGAATAGACCGAGTCCTGCCGAGTCGGGGACTCGAGAAGTGTGGTGTTTTACCGGTGCCACGTCTGAAAAGGGCTCGAAGATTCGATTTCGCAAATGGGCGGGGATTCCGATACCATTGTCTCTGACCAATAGTCGGGCCCATCCCTGGGACGCATGATCGCGTCGGACCGTATCGACGGCGACAGAAATTGTGCCTTGCTCTGGGGTGTAGCGGATCGCATTGGCAATCAGGTTCGTTACAATCTGGTGAATCTTATCCTCGTCCGCAACGATTTGGGGCGAGTGTTTGGGCTCCATCGTTAGGTTGTGATTTTTAGCTTCCGCGAGAGGAGTGAGCTCTTCAACCACGTTTGCGACAATCTGACTCAACTCGCATAAGGTATTGTTTAGTGCAATGCGTCCCGATTCGATTCGACTTACGTCTAGCATCTCCTCCACAAGTCGCATCAGACGGTGTGCGTTGCGTTGCAGTGAACTCGCAGGCCGAGCCATGGTTGGCGGTAGTTCTCCAAAGCTTCCCTCATGCATGAGGTCTAGATAGCCGACAATACTGGTCAGTGGAGTCCGAAGTTCATGCGCAGCAATCGAGATAAACTCAGCTTTTAGTTGGTTGAGACGTTTCAGTTCATCATTTTTCTTTCGGAGCTGACTTTCCGACTCTGCTAAAGCTCTGGTGCGCTGTCTTACGACCAGCTCAAATCTGGTTGTGAGCTCCTTTAGTTCGTTTTTTATGGTTACCAATGCGGTATTACCGGTGTCAGTATGCTGAGCAAATAGTTTCTCGATCCGATTTTCGGATTGGAACAGCTGAGCGTAGGAGTCGCGCTCGCGAGTCCTTAGATCCACCCGACTTACGAGCACTCCGATTGTTTTTTGGGCGTCTGCTAGCTTGGCCTCGAGCTCAGCGATCCGCTGGTTGGGATCGTCCGTTGGCGGTCGGCGGCGCTCGCGAGGAGGAGTTTTGGGATGGTCGGGAGGGGACACGAGTGATCATTCTATCGCGAACTGTGGTGAAAAAGTTGCCCCGAGGCGCAGTCGGCAGTTCTATAGGTGCATGAACAAGTCTTGCTCGACGTGTAAAATGGTGTTCACACCTTCGTACGTCTACCAGGTTGCGGTAACAGCGGACAAGAAACGTCTATTTTTCTGCTCGTTAGAGTGTCGGGGCAAGGGGCTCGGCCACGAGGCGTTTCGAGCAAAACGGGCGCGAAGGATTGCGATTCTTAATCAAAAGGGGGGCACCGGGAAAACGACAACTGCCGTCAGCATCGCTTCAGGAGCTGCAGAGCGTGGGCATCGTGTATTGCTCATCGATACAGATGCGCAGGGAAACGTCGGTGTTTCACTCGGGGTGGCAGGAGAGCGCTCATTGTACCACGTTCTGGTGGATGGTATGGACCCAGCCAAGGTCGCTGTCCCGGTGCGGAAGTATCTCGATGTGATTACCAGCGACTGTACCTTGGCGGCGGCGGAGATCTGGTTGGCCCGTCAGTCTCCCGAAGAGCGATCGCGAATCATGACTCGGCGACTCAATCTTATGCATGTTTCGCGGACCTATGACTATGTGGTTTTGGATTGTGGCCCCTCTTTGAACCTGTTAAATCAGAATGCATTAAGTTATGCCGACGAGGTTGTGATTCCCGTTGCATGCGACTACCTAGCCTTGGTTGGCGTTAAGCAGGTGTTGCGGACGATCAAGGATGTTGAGCGCCACCTCCACCACGCCGTCAGAGTCGCAGCCATTTTGCCGACCTTTTATGACAGTAGGACTCGGTTGGCGCGTGAGGTTTTGGATACCTTGCAAGGCCACTTTAAGAGCAAGTGTCTCGAGCCAGTTCGACTCAATACAAAGCTCGCAGAGGCGCCTAGTTATCGAAAAACCATTTTTGAGTATGCACCTCATTCCAACGGCGCGGCAGACTATAATCAGGTAGTAAACTGGCTAGTTGGACAATCTCAGCAGGAATCAGCACGCGACCACGCAGCGTGACTGAAGGAGTCAGTGAATGAAACAGGTTAGGAAAGAGGAGAAGGCGCTCAACCACGATCCCCTGATCGAGGCAGCAAAAATTTTGTCCGAGGATTTCTACGGGCGCCGTTCTGTGAATAAATCACCCGGACGGCAGTCTAGCGGTAGCAGTGCGGAGAAGAAGCAAAAGCCGTCCCACTATAAGGTAATTTGCATTTCCCTGTACAATAAGGACATCGAGAAGCTAGAGTCTACAGTCGCCGAACTAAAGCGCAGGGGCTATACGAAGGCAAACAAGTCTCAACTGATTCGTCTTGCGCTCAGTCAGGTGGATATCGATAAGTTGCCGCCTCCGTCCGCTCTCGGCTAGAGCGCCGAAACAGCGGGTTTGGGGGAATTCAAACTGATCGCCGCTCTAAACTGGGCTGTCGATGATGAGTTCTATGGCGTGGCTGCGGATGGTTTTAGCGGCTGCATCATTGATGGTCCCGCCGTTGTTTAGATTTTTGAAGTATGTTTGTGTCGCTCGATGGTATTTGGTGAGCTTATCCGCAAACTCATCGTAGCGCATTTTTTTGAGTAGTCGTCCGTCGCATTTTCCAAACGTGCCGAGCTCGGTCGGGCGGTCCGCCTTTTCGTCAAACCGTTCCAGGTACTCAGTATATTGATGAAAGAGATTGTCCTCTTCCGTTTCACTCATATCTGTTACGGTACTGCGAGCATTGTTTGTCTGCAAGGTTTGCGTCCTTTGCCAAGAGAAAGTTAAAAATCTGTGGCCGCGCCCACAGTAAAGAGATGACTTGTATCCGTCCGGCTGGCTTGGGTGGCGTTGTGTCCACGTTGAGAGTTGATGGCTGCCCCCGACCAACTCGTGTCCGCGTAGGAGTATCTGTATCCAGCGATCCCTGTCCATTTTGGTGTAAATTTGTATGTCATTCCCATGGTCAACCATGCCGCTAAGACGCTTGATGATGCGCCGTCTTCCAGTCCCCCAGTTTGCTTTCGTGAGGCTGGAAACAGCGCATCAATTCCGATATGTGCGCCAATTTTGGAGGTAATACGGTCGTATTCGAATAGGCCGCCAACGGTTGCTCCCGTTAGGGTTTCAGATGGAAGCAGGGCGAGGTTCGTATTTACGTTATTTACGTCGCTAATGGTGAATACTTGATGATGGAACCCCAATCGACCGACGATCGCCATCCCTTTAGATTGATTGATGCTGTAACCAAGTCGGGCCGCTGCCGCTAGCTCATGGGTTGTGAATCCAGTATCGGCAGCGTTTCCGCCTATGTTGACGCGAATTCCCGGGCTGGAAATGCTACCGGTGTAACTGAGGTCCGCGCCATATGATATTTTTTGCGATTTTCTATATTTGAATTTCCCTGATAGCCGGAGTGTGGCTGCTGCGGAGCCAACATTGTAGTTTGCCAGCTCTCCTACGCCATTGGACGTAAAGTCCATTCCGATGACTCCATAGCCAAGCGCAGCGTTAGCGCCAATGGAAAACTTTGGCTCATCCTCGACATTGAAGCGTTTTCGTTTGGGCCGCTTTTTATGGACACGGATTCCATCGTCATCCACCTCGTCCTCTGCATCATCATCTTCTTCTTCACTGTCTCGACGTGCGAGTCGCTCTTGTCGGCGTTTTTCGCGCTGCTCTTCTCGGATTCTGCGCTTCTCCGCGCGTTGTTGACGTTTCAGTCGTCTCCGTTCCTTTCGAGACAGTCGTCTCGTTTTGTTGTCAATTTCGTCCGCGGCCTCAATGTCGTTTAGATCTTCATCTTCGTCCTCATCTTCATCCTCGTCGAAATCGTCGACGTCGCGGTCCTTTTTCCGTGTTTTGTTCTCTGTACTTGACTTTCCGTCGTCAAATCGACCCCCGAAGGCGGAATCAGCATCCCGTCGGGTGACAGAGGTTCGTGTTACCCAGCCTGTTCGGCCGTTGGCACTGACTTTTAACCATCTGCCTCGGCGGGAAAGAACGCGTAGCTTTTTCCCCGACTTTATCTTGGCGACGACCCTGGAGCGTTCCCCAGGTTGTTGGCGGATGCGAACAGTGTTTTTGGCATACACTGTCTCTGCTGCCGCGGCATGCAAGTCGACAAGCAGTAACCCAGTTGTGATGAGTACGATGTAAAACTTCAGTTTTCGTTTCATTGGCGGCTCCCAATCGCCTTTTGTTTCAAATGCCATGCCAATTTCCCCAACTACTACGGCACCTTGAAGCATCTGAATTTGTTATCTGTGTATGGAACATTGCATTGGGCTTTTTCCCCAGGACGCATTGTGCAGAATCGACCCAATTTGCTGAAATATAGGAACTTTTTCCCATAATTGTCGGTGGGGACTTGACCCCCGGCAAGAAACATCGTTTTTTGGGTCCTTCGAAGGGATGCCCGACGAAATTCAAGCCGTACTACAGCTACCACCTAGCCCCACGAAACCTATGTCGCTCACTCCCCGCTCATACACTGCCGGAACCTTCTTTTTTAGCCTCGATGGCTCCCCCGATCAGAGCTACATCAAATCGGTAGACGGGGGCGCAGTAAAAGGAACCGTCGTCGAGGAGCGTGTTGGACCCGATGAAACACATTTTAAGCATCTATCTACGGTGGAGATCGAGCCGGTAAGTCTAGAACTGGGGATGTCCATTTCGCGGCCGTTTCTTCAGTGGATCCAAGACTCGTGGGGGCGACAGTATTCCCGGCGTAACGGGATGATCGTGCACGCTGACTACGACGACACCACGCATCTCGAGCAGCACTTTGAAGATGCCCTGATTACAGAGACCGTTTTTCCAGCCCTGGACGGCGCGGACAAGTCTTCGCCCTACCTAAATGTGAAATTGCAACCAGAAAAGCTCTTGCTCAAGCAAAGGCAATCAGGAAATATGACCGCAGCGATTGCCTCGCAGCAGAAGCTCTGGTCGGCAAGCAACTTTATGTTCAGTATTGACGGGCTTGATTGCACGAAAGTCAGCAAAATTGACTCGTTTTCGGTCAAGCAGAAGATCAAGCAGCTGTACATTGGCTCGCAACGTCATCCAGAAATTGAGCCGCTCGGCATCGAGTTTAGTAACATTACCATTTACGTGGCTTTGGCGCACGCGAAACCATTTTTGGACTGGCACGAGCAATTTGTTGTCAAGGGTGGACGCGATCTAGACCATGAAAAGATGGGTGCGATTACCTATATTGGGCCTAGGGGACAAGAGCTTTTGACCGTAGAGCTAAAGAATGTCGGCATATTTAGTCTCACCATCGAAAAAGCCGAGGCAAATGCTGAGAGTATCAAACGATGTAAGATCGAGCTCTATGTTGAAAAAATGGCTTTGAAGCCACAGGCGGGTTTTCCCTAGTACTACTTGGTCACTTCGGTGGAGGAGCGAGGAATGTGCCAAACGAGGCCCTATGCGAGTGCGCCCACAGCGACCGACCAAGGCGTACTTGATGTACGTTGACCGAGGGAGCGAGGACGTAAACCGCATAGGGGCCGTTTGGTGCATCCGCAGTCTACGCGGAAGTGACCAAGTAGTACTAGGCGGTTGATGCTAAATAGGTGCTTGCTGTGGATCCGTATGGTTAGATCCGCGACAATCGCGGCTTGAAAACGCATACCAAGATACTCATCGGAATGGCTGTCGGTGCCGTGGTTGGGCTAACGCTGGGGCCCAAGTCGCCATTGTTGCCGCAAGATACATATGTCATTACAGACCTTGGTGCATTTGAGTTCCGCCAAGACCCCGAGGATCCGGGGTCCAAAGTAACCGTACCTCAGGGGCTTAGTGCCCGTCTTGATATCTTAGAGATCCGCAGAGCTGCACGAAAAGATGTGCTGGGTGCAGAGTTCTCGTTGCCACGTGCGGTTCGTGTGAACGTGGTGCTCCCGGACGAAGCGGCGTTTCTTGGCACAGGTGAGGTGGAGGCGATCCGTCAGTTTGATGACGGCGATAATCTGTGGCTGATGGTGCAAACCAAACCGTTACTGGGAGGAGGATTTTCTGTTGTACCAGAGCCGAGGAGCCGCATCGGCGATCAGATCGTATCGTGGCTTCGGCCGATTGGCACGCTGTTCATGCGGCTGATTAAGATGGTGATCATCCCTTTAGTATTTGCATCTCTGCTTGTTGGCGTTGCTGGTCTTGGTGACGTGCGGAAGCTCGGACGCCTTGGTGGAAAGACCTTGGGGCTATATTTGGCGACGACGGCCACTGCGGTGACCATTGGCCTCACTGTCGCGCATCTTATTTCGCCGGGAATGTTTGTCTCCGAGTCAGACCGGATCGCTTTGATGACACAATTTGAGTCGTCAGCGGGAGCAAAGGTCATTGCCGCGTCAAAGGCCCCATCTACCATCGACAATATTCTAATGATTGTTCCAGAGAATCCGATCGCGTCAATGGCGCAGGGAGACATGCTCTCGCTGATGTTCTTTGCGATCATTTTTGGCATTGCGTTGACCCTTGTGAGAGGGGATGGCTCGACTCTGGTGGTTCGATTTTTCGATACTGTGCAACAGGCGATGATTGTTGTGATTCACATCGTCATGGCGGTCGCGCCATTTGGGGTGGCGGCGTTAATCGCTGATGTGGTCGGAAATAGCGGTTTGAGTATTCTCAAAGCGCTAGTTGTCTATTCTGCCGCTGTTGTACTGGGCTTGGCGATACTCGCCGGAGGGCTGTACGCGGGGTTAGTGATGGTATTTGCAAAAATCGGTTGGGTATCCTTTATGCGCGCGGGCCGGCCTGCGCAGATGATCGCGTTTTCGACATCCTCTTCCTCTGCGGCTTTGCCGGTTACTCTGGAGTGCGCTGAGCAGAATCTCGGTGTTTCAAACTCAGTCTCGAGCTTTGTGGTTCCCCTCGGCTCTACCGTCAATATGGATGGTACTGCTTTGTACCAGGGAGTCGCGGCAGTGTTTATCGCGCAAGTGTTCAATATCGATCTGTCATTTGGCACCCAGGTAGCAATGGTTCTGGCAGCGACGATGGCTTCTATTGGTGCTGCAGGTGTTCCCGGGGCGGGGATGATTACGCTTGCGATGGTGCTCATTACTGCTGGGGTCCCACCGGTTGGAGTCGCATTGATACTCGGAGTCGATCGGATTTTGGACATGTTTCGCTCCGCTGTAAACGTGACCGGGGATTTAGCGGTAACAGCTGTTGTTGCCGCGAGTGAAGGCGAACGATTGCAAATACTCACGCCGAAGCAAGACGTAGAGCATCACAATCGTGGGTTTGAAGGTCGTCTAGACCGGGAGAGTCGACCCATCGCAGCCGAGTCTGAGGACGCCTAGCAAATCTTCGCTCTCATCTACCCAATAAAGATAAAGGTGGGTGAATGTAGTGATTATCCGTACACTTCATGACAGTACTTTTCCATTACGACTCCAATCAAATCATTTTTCCCATGCTAGGGTTCTAAAATGTCTAGTGCTCCTCATTCGGTCCGGGTTTGTCCCAGGTGCTGCGTGGAAATGGACCATGTTGCGCTGGTTGAGGCTAGAAGCGGCATTGTAGACGTTTGTAGCGGTTGTGGGGGGGCTTTCTTTGATTTTCATGATGGTTTACCAACCGATCTATCCAGAGCACTGACGGAGCGGAACGGACGTCCAAAGACACTTCCTCCAATAGACTATCGTCAGACCCCAGTATGTCCCGAGTGCGACCGGGAAATGCAGGTGGCGGCCTATCTCGACGAAGGCCCAGAGCTTGCTAGATGTGGCGGCTGCTTGGCGGTATTTGCTACGCCGAGGCATCTCCGCGAGCTCGGTGTCTTTGAGCAGATCGATACCCGCGATCTATGGCAACGCATCGGCGATATGTTTCGTCATATGCTGCTCAGAAGAGTCTGATGCTCTCAGAACAGTTTGTTGCCGACCTGAAACATCACGGATGCGTGCGAAGATCGCCAAAGGAATTGTTTTCACACGGAGATTTTCGATTGCAGGGAATACTGGTTGTATTTGCCAGATTGAAAATTTTTGTGTGGGAACAAGAACTTTGGTGAGGGCGTACGCAGAGCTTGATGTTTCAGGTCAGGACCCGCCGAGCAGCGTCCCGGCGAAGCAGCCAGCGGTTGCGACGAGAAGTGTTGCACCAACGTATGCAATTGCAGCGAACGCTTCGCGGTTTTGGAACAATAAAACGGTTTCGAATGCAAATGCTGAGTATGTTGTAAAGCCACCAAGGAATCCGACGGTGAGCACACGCCCAACTCGTTGCGACCAGTCGGTATTGGTAACAAATAGGCTAATGCACAGGCCAATGAGAAACGCGCCGAGGATGTTGACCGCAAAAGTAGCGTAAAGCGGGCGCGTAAGGCCCAGTCTTTGAAACCCAACGCCAACCAAATAGCGACAAATCGTCCCGAGGGCCCCCGCGAAACCGATATAGATTGCTGTTTTCATAGTAGTCCTCAACCTGTACGAGTGGTTTGCGACTGCTACGCGAGCACAAGAAATACGTAGATATCGTACAGGACATGGGTGTACACCGCATGTGCGAGGGATCGAAGATAAAAAATCACGCCAAATACGACGCCGGCAAGTGCTCGGTAGACAAATACGTTGACCGTAAAAGGGTCGCCGAGAGGACCCAAATGGTGAGCGGCAGAAAATAAAATGGAAGAGATCGCAAGGCCCACGATCACGCTAAGAGTATGGGCGACGTTTAGACTTCGCAGGAGTAGTGCGATACCCGTCATAACGCCGAGGCGAAATACGAGTTCCTCGTGGACACCCGCTCCTAGTGAGGCCACGATCGATTCACCGATACCACCAAGCGAGAGTGCAGTGTCAGAATTGGTACCGCCGAGGCCAAGAACAAATACCATAAACAGCTTAATCACCGTCCCCAAAAGCAGTGCGTAAATGACCGACTCGAGCACAAGGGGTTTGATGGGCATTGTGATAGTTTTATTTTGCTGGCGTTGGAACCAGACGTAGCCCAGGACCATCAGCCCAATGCTCAAATGCGCAAGTGCGTAGTAGAGGCGGTTCCCGCCAACCAATGCGAACATGGTTCGACTGACAAAATCAACGCCATTCATCGACTCTGAAAACAGAACCAATATTTCGTAGCTTAAAAACAGTGGAAAAATGACGATTAGGCTTGCCGTCAAATTACCGCGTCCCAGAACGCTCGGCGGTGTTTTGGCTGTCGACTTGCGGGTATTTGCAGATTTCCGATTTGTCATCATCCGATCATCCGAAGGGATAGCCACCCTATGGCAACGATACTCAGGGCGACGATTCCAACCCAAGAGAATGTTCGCATGCCTGCTGAGGGATGGAGGTGAAGAGGAATTGCATTAGAAAACACAGCTCGATGATTGAGCCATGCCAATACTGGAGCGGTAATCAAAGACAGCACTGTTGCAATATCAATGAGCGTTGTGAACCGGTGGAGAAACTGGTGCAGAATCATAGTGGAGCCAAACAGTAGCACCACTAGGGAGATCCAGTATATTTTCGTCCGGTTTGGCCTTGGCTCATCGGTCGACTCAGGTCCCGCGAACCGGCGAAGCAGTGCCGAAAGTGCCCGGGGAAACCCGTCAACCACAGTAAGTGTGGTGGATACCATGACCATCACTGCGCAACTACCAATGAGGAAGCGACTCCAGTCGCCGAGTGTGCTTGTGTATAAATCGATAACCATATTGGCAAAGGCCGCACCCGAAGCGGGAAGTTGTTGGCCATTTCCGTACAAAAGACCTGCCCCAAGCAGGACAAAGCACATCGCCAGGATCGCTGTGCCGATGTAGCCGATCTGAAAATCGAGATTTGCGCCGCCGATATTCGGCGTTTGTTTGCTTGAACGTTGCTTTGCGACCGTCCACAGCGAGTGCCAAACGGCGACATCGATTGCCGACGGCATCCACCCCACAAGCGGTCCGATAAACAAGAGAGAAGCGCGATTCCACTGTGAATCCCCAGGAATAAGTGCAGTCAAGGACCAGTCAATTCGTGGCAAGATTAGGATCGTCGCGACGATCGTAAGTACCGTTAGGGTGGCGACAACCCACTTCACGATGCCATCAAGCCAGTTGTATCCGCCCAAAGCAAGTACGATCCCGCACAGCGTCATTAGGATTGCTGCGATGTGAACCGGCGAAGTGGGTAGGTCAAAAAGGGCTTTGATCAGTGCCGCGGTAACAAAAGAAACGGCTGCCTGGATCGTAAACATTGTCGCGACGGTCGCCAACCCGTAGACCAACAGTGCCCACTTTCCCTGACGGCGATAGCCCTCCAGTAAGCTTGTGCCGGTTGTGGCGGCAAATCGGGGGCCAAAGCAAAACGCGGGATACTTGATGACGTTTGCAGCGATGACGATGCCCAAGAGTCCCAGGCCAAAGGTAGCACCTGCACGGGTTGCCTGGACGAGGTGGGAGACGCCAACGGCAGCGCCGGAAAAAACAATGCCGGGGCCGAGTGTCTTGGTCAGAAAGCTACGCATTTCGCGCGCATGCTAGCAGAGAATGTTGGGGGGCGAGTGAAGGATATGCTCCTATCTGCACGCATGTTGGAAGCAAATGTCTACACTGGGGAGGTCGTTGTCAACGGTTGTATTTGAAAACGGAGATTTTGCTGGTACCTCGCCACAGAAATCCTGGTGGTTTCAGATTGTCGAGGCGCTTCGATGGCAAGGCGCGAGAAGGACGCATAGTAGCCCTACGTAACCGACGAGCAACACAGCCAGCGAAGATGGATCGGCGAGCTGAATCATCAAGATTTCTGTGGCGAGGTACTAAATGATACAATTTGGTTTCTCGATGTCGCGTTGCCTCTCGACAGGTGTATCTGCAAAGCCAGGTCTGTTGTGGATATGTGTTGCGTTCATTGGACTGGGGTGTGCGGAAAGGACGGGTCTCATCATTGAGGTAACCCGCCAAGCGGATACTGGCTCCTTAAATTTGCAAGAACTAAAATTCTTCATCGGATATCCCACCAACGAAGACAAAACTCGATTTGAACTCATTGATGAGTTTCGCGATGAGGTTGTTTCGCTGGATCCAAAACGGGATCTGTTAACAGATCCCTATCAACTGTTGCTGCAGCGCGGGACCTGGGGCGCGAAGGAGATCGTTGTTTTCGTCGTCGGCACAAATCCCGAAAATGGAAGCCGCGCCGTTGGCAAACTCGCGGATCCCATCACGTTTCGCGACGGTCGTGTGCTTCAATGGGAGATTGTCTTAACCAAGGACATTTGCGACGGTCTGTTCTCCGAGTTGTTCGATCCTCGCTTGGTCGCTTTGTACACGTTTGACAATATTAATGGACTACAGGTTCCCGATACCTTTGGAGTTCATGATGGCACCTTCCAGGAGGGCGAGCCGACCCTCGTGTCGGATGTAAGCGGGTGCGGTAGTGGGCTGGGCTTTTTCGGGCTCGATGGTTCAGGCCTGCCCCCGCCTCATGTTGTTGTTCCCGATCATCCACAGTGGCAACTTACGGAAGGGGCCGTCGACTTTTGGGTTCAGTTGCACGGGAGTCTCCCTGCTACGAGTTTTCAGGGCATGGTTAGTCGGGATGCGGTTGGCGTCGATTCCTCCGGTCATTTTACGGTCGCGCGGATGTGTGGCAATCATATTCGCGTACGCCTGCAGGGAACTGATAATGCAGAAGTCGGGGGAGCTTGCACAGAAGCAGAACTTACAGTGGGAAACTGGCATCACATTGCAGTCAATTTTGGCGGCTCTGGCCCCCTAGAACTGTTTGTGGATGGGGAGCTGCATGATGGAATACCAGAAAATTGTCCCTCTAACGATGTCTGCCAGCGTCCCACGACCCGAGGAATCGATGGGAATAACAACGCCTGGGTGTTTGGTGCTAGCAACGCGATATCTACGGATACTACAACCGACAATATTTCTGATCCCTTCAACGGTTTCCTCGACTATATTCGGATTAGCAACAAGCGTCGGTTCTGATCGTCGACATCATTTAGCACACAAAGGATGGCGTCGTTTTCAATACTTATTTGTATGTGCGGATGAGCGTATGGTGTTCGAGATTGGCTAGCCTGAATATGTACTAAGGCGATGGTTGGGTTGCTGATTTGAGCATCTCGGAGGCGTGGGCGCGGGCGCGTTTGGTGATCCGCGAGCCGCCGAGCATGCGTGCGGTTTCTTCGGTGCGCTCTTGCCGTGATAGTTTTTGCACGGTTGTCTCTGTGCGTCCATTAGCGACGTGTTTTGCAACGTGAAAGTGGCAGTCGGCGAATGCTGCGATTTGCGCGAGGTGGGTGACGCACAAAACCTGGCGGTCTTTGGCGATGGCGTGAATATACTTGCCGACAGCTTCGGCAGTGGTACCACCGATGCCAGCGTCTACCTCATCAAATACATAGGCGGCGACCTGGTCGGCACGGCGAAGCGCCAGCTTGAGGGCAAGCATAATACGGGATAGCTCGCCGCCCGAGGCGATACGCGCAAGTGGTTTGGGAGATTCGCCTGGGTTGGACGCGAGTAGATATTCGACATCATCGGCGCCATGCCGGCAGACTTCGCGGGGCGACACGGTTACGGTTAACTCGGCCAGTGGCATTTCGAGATGTCGCAGGGCATTGCAGACTGTGGTTGCCAGGACGCCGGCGGCCTTTTTTCGGGCTTTCGTCAAGGTAGCTGCTGCTTTTTGCGCTGCTTGGTATGCAGCGTCGCGTTCGTTTTCGAGCTGCCAAATTCGCTGGTCTCGGTTGCTCAACTCTTCGAGTTGTTGGCGCAGTTGCATGTGACGGTTGATCACGTCGCTAAGCGATCCGCCGTGTTTTCGCTTGAGTTTATTCAGGTGATCGAGCCGATCTTGGAGCTTCGTTAGGGAGTCCTCAACCTGTAGGGAGTCAGGGTCGCCGTCTAAATGGTCCGCATAGCTAGAGATATTGCGGGCTGCATCTTCGGCGAGTGCGCGGGCTTCCCTGAGTTGTTGCATCGGTTCGACCAATTGGTCATCCAACTCGGCAAGTCCCTCAAGCTGCCGAATTGCACTGGCCATTTGATCGATGGCCGAATTGTCGCTCGAGTAGATCAGCTGCTCGGAGGCGTGGCAACCGGATTGTAATTGCTCAACAGATTGTAGTTTTGCCAAGTGCTGGGCAAGGGTTTCATCTTCGTTGGGGTTGGTGATTGCTGCCGCCTCCAGTTCATCAAATTGAAAGCGGAGAAAATCGAGCTGCTCGGGCGAGATATCTTGCCGCAAGGCATCCAGAGATTGGTCCACCTGGTCTAGGGTTTGCCAGGCTTTTTCGACGATGGTTCGTTCTGCTTGCAGATTGCCAAATAGATCGAGAATTTCGCGATGGTGGTCAGCGTTGACAAGTCCTTGATGTTGATGCTGACCAGATAGGTCAACGAGAAGTGCGCCCACCTCGCTGAGCCTGCGTGCGGTTGTAAGTCCGCCGTTGATGTATGTACGGCTGCGAATTTGGCTGTCGCTCACTCTTTCGAGGACGCGTCTGACAACGACCTCGCTGCCACCTGCGGCAAGACCGGCTGCGTCGAGAACTTGTTGGACTTTCTCGTCTAGGTCGGCGGGGATTTCAAAAATGGCCTCTACAACTGCTTGTTTTGCGCCTGCACGGGGGATATCGGCACTGGCTCGCCCACCGCGCAGCAGGTTGACTGCTTCGACAATGAGCGACTTTCCCGCTCCGGTTTCTCCGGTGAGTGCGTTGAAACCCGGATGAAGCTCGATGGCAACATCGGAGAGTAGGGCAAAATTGGTGACACGAAGGTGGCGGAGCATTAGTGGATATTTGGGCTGGGTCGGTTTTGGTTAGCTTGGGTCAGAGGTGAGGCCTGCCCCACTTGCCCCCCAATGGAGCTTCTCGCGCAACATTGTAAAGTAGCCTTTGGAAGATACAAATAGGACAAGGGGACGTGTCGCAGCACGAATGGAGACTTGCTCGTCCGCGCATAGCTCGTGCGCCCATTGGCCATCTACCGTTAGCATGGCGCCCCGGGATTCATCCCTAAGCTTCAGTGAGATCGTTGCTTGTTTAGGGACCACAAGCGGTCGGTTCGTGAGTGAGTGCGCGCAAATCGGCGTGAGCGCCATCGCTTGTTGGCCCGGGGTCAGGATGGGGCCACCGGCAGCGAGATTGTACGCAGTCGATCCGGTTGGTGTTGCAACGATAAGACCATCGGCGCGGTATGACGTGATCAATTCATCATCGAGCAAGGCGTCGAGTTCGATGAGTCGGGCCATTGTGCCCTGGTGGACGACTACATCGTTGACTGCAGATCGAACAACCTGCGGTTGTCTAGGCGACCTTAGGGTGATCTCAAGTCGCATTCGCTCATCGGTGGGCAAATTTCCGGCAAGCGCTTGGGCAAGCGTCTCTTGTGCCTGATCTGGAGAAAACTGGGTTAGAAACCCAAGTCGGCCGAGATTGATCCCGAGAACGGGTACGCCCTGATCCGCGACGGCTGCGCTTGCGCGAAGCATCGTTCCGTCGCCACCGAGCGAGACCACGATATCTACTTGGGAACCAAAGTTGGTTTCGGCAACAATCGATGCATTTGGAGGCGCCGAAACAGACTCCCCACAAGTTAATGACTCCGTGACGACCGCTGCGTGGCCCGAGGCAACAACCCAGGCCGTCAGGGATTGGAGCAGTTCCAATGCCTCCGGTTTGTGGGGTTTTGCGATGAAACCGACCCGGCTCACCAAAAGATGAGTAGCACAAACGGGTGACAACCGTCCGGATTCCGTAACATAATGATAATATTAAAGGTTTGCTCAGTTGGCCAAAGCGCTGGCCGACATTGTTGTAAGTACGTCGCCAATAACGACCGCCCAGACATGAATTAATCCTCTTGATATCGGCGAAACCCCAAGGATAGCTTGACACACAGGACGCGGTTCGGTAGACGATCGGTCCCTCGCTTTCGATCCCAAGCGGAGTAGGTATTCTATGCAATCAGAACACAAATCGCAGCACCTATCACAGCACACGCAGCAAAATGTGAAGATTCGTCAGTCTTCTCCGTGGCTTACCAAAGAAGCAGGGCTCGCCCAACGGCAGTGGTATGTCTTAGACCTTGAAGGTCAGATTCTCGGTCGTGCTGCGACGAAGATCGCATCCGTGTTGCGAGGCAAACACAAACCCACGTTTACCCCCAACGTTGATATGGGGGATTTTGTGATCGTGTTGAACGCTGACAAAGTACGCTTAACCGGCGATAAGTTGGGCGGCAAAAAGTACCGCTATCACACCGGATATCCAGGTGGGCTTCGTGAGACGACCGCTGACAAATTGCTAGAAAAGCATCCCGATCGGGTGATTCGCAAAGCAGTATGGGGGATGCTACCGAAGGGACCCTTAGGTCGCCGAATGATTCGAAAGTTAAAGATTTACACGGGAACCGAGCATGCGCATACGGCGCAACAACCACGCACCCTGGCAGTATAAGGATCGATGACGATGGCTGAACAAAAAACATATTCTACCGGGCGGCGAAAAACGGCGGTTGCGCGGGTGTGGCTTGCTCCTGGTAAAGGCAAATTTACGATCAACAAACGCGATGATTCGGTGTACTTTAGCCGAGCGACGGCGCGTATGATCGTGCGGCAGCCGCTCGAGGAGCTTGGGCTCTTGCATGGTTACGACGTGTGGGCGACGGTACGTGGCGGCGGGATGTCATCGCAGGCGGGTGCGGTTCGTCATGGGATTACCCGCGCGCTCATGAAGATCACTCCAGATCATCGTACGAAGTTAAAAGCAGCAGGATATGTCACTCGCGACCCGCGGAAGAAAGAACGTAAGAAGCCAGGGTTACGCGGTGCACGTGCGCGTTACCAGTTCTCCAAACGGTAGATCGCCAGTTCTCCAAACGATAGATCGTTTTTCCTCACAGCTGTTTGAAGGGGCTCCTCGAAGCGAGCCTACGTGCTGCTATGTCCAAAAAAACTGTCGCGATCGTCGGTGCTTCGGGATACACCGGGGCCGAGCTAATCAGGCTGCTGCGGATTCATCCCCATGTAGATTTGGTGGCCCTATACGCGCAACGGGCTGCTGGAAAACCAATTTCTGATGTGTTTCCGCAGTTTGCGGGAGCACTCGACATGATGGTTGAGGCGTTTGAGGCTGATGACGCTGCGAGTCGCGCAGAAATTGTCTTTTGCGCGCTGCCCCATGGTCAAAGTGCGCAAGTAGTGTCGGAGTTACACGAGCGTGGTCAAACCGTTATCGACTTGTCTGCTGACTATCGACTCAAACAAGCAACGGTTTACACTGAGTGGTATGCAGTGGAGCATCCACATTCGCAATTGCTTTCCCAAGCCGTATATGGATTGCCAGAGCACTATCGCGCGAGTTTAAAGAAAGCTCGTTTGGTTGCCGTGCCAGGTTGCTATCCGACCAGCGCGATCTTAGCGATATCCCCCCTGCTTCAGCAGGGGCTCGTATCTGCTAGCGGATTGATCGTGGATGCAAAAAGCGGAGTGACCGGGGCAGGCAGAAGCCCAAGCCAGGCGACGCATTTCGCCGAGGTCGGCGAAAGCTTGCGAGCTTATAAGGTCGGCGGAACCCATCGCCATACCCCCGAGATCGAACAAGAGTTGGCAGCCCAGGGAAGTGGCAAAGTCCGTCTTACATTTACGCCGCACTTAGTGCCGATGTCGCGTGGGATCTTATCATGCGTATACGCACAACCCACCGATCCTTCTCGCCACGCGGACGCATATCATGCTGCGCTCTTGTCTGCATACGCAGACGAACCCTTTGTCCAAGTGTTGCCGATCGGCCAAACCCCAGATACGAGTCATGTTCGTGGCTCGAACCAAGCGCACATAGGAGTTGCATATGACGCGAGAGCCGATCGCGTCCTCGCAATGTGTGCCATTGATAATCTGGTCAAAGGTGCATCAGGACAAGCGATCCAATGCTTGAACATTACCCAAGGTTGGGATGAGCGGTCAGGATTGCAAGGGACCGGTTTATTTCCGTAGAGAGATTAGCTCTAGTAGGACAAAAAGCGCATGGAGGACATATACGCGACGCATAAGCCTTGCCAGGCAATCTCGGGAGACTCTTCTGTTTGTAGTTCTGATAGTAGTGTGAGCGACTCCTGCAAATCACTCGTTGACACTTCCTCGAGAAACATCCGCTGGTGCATTGCGTCAATCTGTTGCGTCACTGGAATCGCGGCGATGTTAATGTTTGCTGCTGGGTCTATAACGGTAAAGTAGCTTCGATTTGCCTTGCCGGCATCTTGGGTGACAAGCTCTTCACAGCACTCCATTACGATCGCCCGCCAACCATTGATCTTCTGTTGGTTGATCACCCGGTCCTCACTCCAATTTTCTATATAGTCAGGGGCGCCGAAGGTTTGCCGGCTCTGTTCCGATGGCCCGCAGTTGAGTCCAGTTGCGCTCTTTACCTTATTGCCCATCATTTGAAAGTTGAGGTTTTTGG
This sequence comes from Kofleriaceae bacterium, assembly GCA_965223575.1. Classification (GTDB taxonomy): domain Bacteria; phylum Myxococcota_A; class Polyangia; order Haliangiales; family Haliangiaceae; genus CBDCWZ01. The sequence continues at coordinate 15,159 of CBDCWZ010000117.1, read as the reverse complement.
TGTTTTGGGAGTGCGGGATCGGTACTGAGACCCAGTATTCGGTAAGATCTCGTCCGCCGGCGCCGATAAGCTCTTCGCCATCGTAGTCGCTTGAGAACGATCCGCCGCAGCCAAGAGGTATCATAATGGTTGCTGCAATGAACACAGTGTGTAGGTGTTTCATGATCAATTTTCCTTATCGCGCGCAATACTCTGGCGAAGTAGCGAAAAACCGAAGAAGCGAGCGGGCGCTATACTGATCGCCTCCGGTAAACGCTGCTACAGCACGAAGGTAGTAGTTGGTCTCTTCTTTAGCGATTCCGCGGCCAAACATTTTTCGCGCAAAGAAGTGGATTGTTTGGGCTTTGAATTCATTGCTCTCGCTGGTAATCGATGCCAGATCTTGCAGGCCATTGCCTGCCTGCGTCAGAAACGACCCCGCTGCATTGGAACAGCCAGCGATGAATGTGCCGGTTTCGTCATAGCATTGGGCAAACGCTGCCAAGTGATCGATGCCATAGATTGGGCTGCCGTGGCATCCCGCACATGTGGGGTCATCGAGCAATGATTCCGGGCTCAAGTCGCGATTTTCATCTTCCGGTGGTAGTGCGATTGAATCGAGCTCTATCCCTCCCCACTGGGTAAGAAAGTGACCCGCCCAGACGCGCCGATAGCTGCCAACATAAGCGCTCATGTAGTGCTGTGTGGACATGATTCCGGCGGCTGGCCGGTCAGTCACCTGGGTTGCGACGCCTTCAGGGGAAACTGTAAAATCCCCGGTTAGAATTTGTCGATAATCTAGATCTTGCAATACAACGTACTGCGCAATGCGAGCAGGTTCTTCAACATCGACACCTTCTGGGGTAAACTCGGAGGGTGGGAATTCTTGGCGATACCAATCAAATACGACTTGACGAAATTCATCGCTGTCAAGATATTCGTTTGCTAAGGTTTCGAGTGATTCCCCAGATTTGACTCGCGTGATTTCTTGTGCGGTAGCGCTGCGATGGGTTAGATCGAGCGACATCTTTTCCAGGCATAGCGTATCGGAGATAGGCTCCGGTGTGTTGGAGTCGGGGCCCGCTTGAATCTGGGTGATCAGCGCGGCAATGGCAGCGAGACCGACGACAGCGACGAATAGTAGTTGGCGTTTGGATGACACGGTTTATACGACCCCCCTAAGAATTGCATTGATAGGTCTCGCCGATGTCCATCCCGTCGGGTCGACTCCGTTTGCTTTAAGAAGGGTGGCTGCTAGATTTTTCATTGTCGGCACTTCGCCCTGATTGCGTGCACCGGTATCCAGGTGGGCGGGGATGCCGGTAAGGTCTTGGGCCCACTCTCCAAACAGATATCCACGTTTGAAGTGGCCCCCAAAGCATATCGCTTGTGTCCATGGCCAGTGAGGGGTTCCCTGATCACCGAGTCCTTCTCCGGTTTCGACGCGATTGGCCCGGCCCATTTCAGACATGACGACAACATTGGTTGTGTCCAGCATGCTGAGGCCCTGGCCTGGAATCACGGTTGATTCCGTATCGGTTAGTGCTTTGAGTAGGTTCGCCAACCTGGGCATAAATATCCCCGAGGAGTACAGATGCTTACCGTGATGAAATCGATGGGTATCGTAACTGGATTGATTGCGAATCCAGACCGTATGACTTACCTGGTGGAGTGCGACCTGGTAGGCGAGTGCAAATTGGGCATCAAGGTCATCTGGCTTATCTGTGTATCCAAACAGGTCTTGATACTCTTGTGTGGGGGGCCAGATTGGAGGAACAGGTAGGGTCAGTAGCTCGTTGGCTTGCGCATTTGCCGCCGCGAACTCATCGGTGATCTTGGCTTGTACTTGGCGATTGTACAGTCGACCGTTGAAACGGTCGACTGTATCGAAAATCCGCCGCTGCACATCCTGAGGAATGGAGCCTCCTCCTCGTAAGTTGGCAGCAAAGCTTCCCGGATGTCGTACCAATTGCGCTGCCGCGCGCGGATCGGGACTGTTGTTGCTGTGGAGGATTGGAAACGGAAATGTCCTTGTTGGATCGCTACCGGGCACGAATACCACCCAATTGGGCGCAGCAACCCGCCTACGTTTCAGTAGCTCGCTAGCAAGGTAATTTGCCCAAGGAGTTGCTGTAAGAGCTGGGCCAGGTAGGTTTTCACCGTACCATACAAGTCCATACCCGGTACCATGCGAACTCAGGGTACGGAGGTTTCGAATAATGCAGCAGTCGGCGAGATATGGCCTCAACGGAGTCAGGGTTGGTCGATACCAACGCAGTCTTTGCTCCTGTCCCAACCCATCCGGGCGGAGATTGATTTCGTCAATGTCTGATTGATCAACCTTGCGGTTCACCAGTCCTGTTCGGGCATCGAAAAGTGTCGCCGGGTCCCAGCCACCCCTCGCATGAATAAAGATGGTCGGAAAAATTGGGTCTGCCGATTGCGCATACGCTTTGGACATCAGCGAAGTAAAAACGCTTCCGCTGGCAGTGAGCAGGCCACCGGTCCCTAGTAATTTAAGGATGGTTCTTCTCGATATTGAACTCATGCAAATCAGGAAATGCATGATTCGCGCCACCGGAAGTATTCTAATATATTTAGGTGGTTGCTTTAGTGTATTCAGTGGCTAGGAATACACAGTGGAGGGGAAATTTTGTGCCATCTGGAGACTGTAGCCCTCTGCTGGGCAGACAAATGTTTAGGTGTTACTTTGCCGTAGGGGGATCCTCGGACTTTGCTCTTGGCTGTGCTTTGGAGCTCGTTAGATCTTTGCCCGGCGCTGATTGCGCCTAGAATACCAATCGGTTTGAATTTCCTATCAAACGCGTTGCTTCGCGTGCATTTTGGGTGCGTGAGGAGTGAGCACCGCAACAATACTGAAGTATTGGGAGGAGCACAGCGACGAGCCCAGCCAAAAGGTGCCGAAACAGCGTGTTTGGGGGGAGTTCAAACCGATTGGTGTTCTAGTCCTCGATGACGCCAAGGACCTCGTCTTCGCGCAAGATAAGGTGCTCGACACCCTCAATTTGGATCTCGGTACCAGCGTACTTGCCAAACAATACCCGGTCTCCTGCTTTGATATCCAGCGCCACCACTGTGCCGTCGTCTAGGTGTTTGCCGGCGCCAACGGAAATGACCTTGCCCTCAAGGGGGCGCTCCTTCGCGGTGTCAGGAATAATTAGCCCCCCTTTGGTTGTTTGTGCTTCCTCGACACGGCGAACAACAAGGCGATCTTGGAGTGGGCGAACGTTCATGCTGTGTATATCCTTTGGGTGTGTGTTTGCGGAAACGGTAGGTGTTTGCGGAGATCCGCGTGAAGGTGTGATTCCTACCGCATTTTACCAGCACTCGAGAAGGCTGAGTGCTGAAAGGCGGAATCGTATGGGACAGGTGCTGAAAAGCAAGAGATAATTCCGTGATTTATCAGCGGAATACAATGTCGTTTCGATCGTTTTGGACAGGTTTTGAGCGTATTGGTAGCGGTTGTTTGGGACCCGGGGTAACTAATCAAAAACATAAGGGATATTGAAAGAAAGCGAGGAGTGGATACCATAATAGTATGGGAGTAATACCGCACGCGTCCGTATCTGAGTTCTTTCACGATGTCATCACTGAGGCGATCCAGCGGAATAGGGTTAGCGCATCCAAGCTAGCCGAATCCTATCTGGTTGGATTGCTGAGCGAATTTGCCTGTTCGCAGATTACCAACAAGCCGCTTTCCCTATTGCTCGTCGGAAATCATGGTCCGGGCGAACGAATTCGTGCACTCAAGGAGGTCGGAGACACTTCTTTGTATGTTACTGGTTTTTTTGCTGACTCGCTCGAAAAGAAGCTTGTTGACGTCGACTACTACATTGGGTTGGGAAAATCTGCATATGGTCAGCTCGCACACCATTTGCAGCAATCCAAGTCGATCCGGGTTGTTTACGAGGAGCTTGCAGACAAGTTCCCGGGATTTGTAGAGGTGTTGGCTGAGGTTCGCAGTCAGGTGAACGTCGCGAGCGGTGATTTGGTATCGATGTATCAACAGTGGCAGCAAACGCGGTCCGAGTGGATCGAGAATCGGTTGAGGAGTCTGGGGGTTATCGTCAGCGGGTCCGATGACGATGGTTGTGTGCATTGATAGGTAATATGCTTGCTCGATTTCAGCGTGGTTTAGAGCACCTCTATCGAATTGATACCAAGGTATGTGTCGATGACTTTCTGATCGATGAATCTGCTCGCGATCAGATCGGTGTTTCCCGGCGGCCCCGTGAGCAACTGTTGTTACATGAGGACGAGGAAGGTCTAGATGTAGGCTTGTTTGTCGATGAGAGGACGATCGGCAATCTTGTGCGCAATGATCCTAGTAATTACCTCGGCGATCATAATCTACAGGATTTTCTCCATGTAGTTGAAGGCGTAAGTCATTTTGTCTATGTCATTTGGCGGGCTGGTGCAGGTCGGAGTGTTTCTCCCCTCGAGCTTGAACTGCAGGCGGAGATCGACAAATTTATTTCGTGCATTTTGATGACGTCCGCCGATGTTGATTTCGGCCGGGTTCGTCAGCGCCTGTTTTTTGAGTTCGAATATGAAAGTGACCTCGATGTGCACGAGCGGGACCGCTATCGTGCGGCGAACGAGAACGCAATTCGATACAGCGAACGGTTGGAACGCCGCTACCTTCGGGTGGGCAGGCTTAACGATATGCTCGCCGAGTTACGTCGATTTTACCGAATGTCCCTGGGGACAAAACTCGACTTTATTCGCTCTGCGTAGGGGTTATTTTAGCACGATGTTGTCGATCAGGCGGGTATCGCCAACCGTCGCGGCTGTGGCAAGTACGGCAGGACCATTGACCTGTTCAACCGGTGATAACGTACGTGCGTCGCGCAGTTCGAGGTATTCTAGATGTAGACTGGGGATTTTTGCGAGCTCTTGCCGGGCAGTCTGAAGCAGCGATGTTGCAGATCGCTCACCGGCCTGAAATGCCATGCTCGCTGTTTTTAGTGCTCGGTAGAGAGCGGAGGCATCCCGGCGTTGGTGTTGAGAGAGATAGCGGTTTCGTGACGACATGGCGAGACCATCGGCCTCTCGGACAATGGGTGCAGAGAGAATTTGGACTGCAAAGTCCAGGTCCTTTACCATTTGCCGGATCATTACTAGTTGTTGAAAGTCCTTTTCTCCGAAGACAGCTAGGTGGGGCTGAACGATATGAAACAGTTTAGTCACCACAGTCGCGACCCCAGCGAAGTGCCCTGGCCTTGTGCGGCCACATAGAGGGGCAGCAAGATCGACAACGGTCACTTCAGTTTGATGGCCATGATGGTACATTGCCGAGTCTCGCGGGCAAAACGCCAAATCGACCCCGCAGGATCGTGCCTTTTTTAGGTCTTCAGTTTCGCTTCGCGGATATTCGGTGAGGTCTTCATTTGGGCTAAATTGAGTCGGGTTGACGAAAATGCTAAGGACGAGAATATCGCATCGAGACCGCCCGGTACGGAGTAATGAGAGATGGCCTTCGTGAAGCGCGCCCATGGTTGGGACAAGCCCAATTCGTAGACCATCGCGGCGCAAATCTTCACACTTTTCGCGCATCGCGCGCGGGCTGCGGAATACCTCAAAGGGAATCATCGGAGCTACTGATCGCCGACTGGATCGTTGTCGTTAGAGGAGGCCCCAGGCACTGGTGCACAACCTCCAGCTTGTGTGATCGCCGACACGGGTGCAGGTCTAGAAGTGGTTTCAAAACCTCGATTCATCGCCGGGGACGACGTTGCACCTGCGTTTGTGGTTCTCAAGTATGCGAATACGGGGGGCTTGGCTCCCCGTTGTCGATTGGACGGGGGGAATTGGGGAGTGGTCGGGCTGCGGGATATGGATTCGTGTTCCCCGGGGTATGTTCCAGATTGCACCTCGTCAACAAATGAGTTGACTGCGGTTCGGATCCGCATTCCTAGATTCTCGAAGCGGCGGACAAACTTTGGCTTGAAAGAGTCGTCCATTCCAAGCAAGTCGTAAAGGACAAGTACTTGGCCATCACACAGGGGACCTGCGCCAATGCCAATCGTCGGAATCTGAATCGATGTACTGATCTCGTGTGCTACTTCAAGCGGAACTCCTTCTACAACAAGAGCATATGCGCCCGCCTCTTGTAATGCGAATGCGTCGTCGAGGATCTGAGCGGCGCTGCCCGAGTCTTTGCCTTGGACTCTAAATCCACCCATCTGATGTACAGATTGTGGTTTCAACCCAATGTGGCCCATAACAGGAATCCCGCATTCTACAATTCGGACGACCAGCGGTGCCTGGGCCATACTGACTTCGAGTTTTACCGCATGCGCACCGCCTTCTTTTAGCATGCGGCCCGCGTTTTCGATCGCAATGGTATCGCTACCCTGATACGACATAAACGGCATATCGGCGACGATGTGGGGACGATTTGCGACACGGGCGACCGCGCGAGTGTGATAGACAATATCCTCTACCGTAACCGGCAACGTGGTTTGATGGCCTTGAACAACCATTCCCAGGGAGTCACCGACCAGTATGATATCGACGTGACTATCGTTAAGAAGCCGAGCGAAGGTGGCGTCATAGGCGGTGAGCATGGTGATCTTGCTGCCGCGCTGTTTCATTTGCTGTAAGGTGTGGATGGTGACCTGTTTCGGTTTCATTCCGCCCTCTTTTCTTGGCGTTCCAACTCCACTTAACATTGTTATCTTGCATCCCGGTCCGTAGATCCAGGTGCGCCCATTGGGGGGAGACTGTTTCGTGATTGGAATATGGAGTTAATAGGGTGCGTTTCACCGCCAGTATTTAGTGTTGCATGTTTGGCGATAGGGTTCAAAATCACTTTTGCAAGAAAGCGGACACTCTTTCCAAGTGTCTAATAATTATGCATGTTTTTGGCGTTTTGATACGTCTGGGTGAAAGTGAGCCATGGGCTTGATTCCCGACACATATTGGTTTCAAGTCTGTGCGAAATGAACGCTGCGTTTGTTTGCATTGGTGGGATTGCCGTTTTTGGGTTGGGCTATCGTCTCTATTCACGTTATATCGCCGAGCGTGTGTTTGTCCTTCGCGAGGACGAACCCGTACCGGCGCGTGTTCTTGAAGACGGCGTTGACTATGTTCCAACAAACAAACACGTCTTGCTGGGTCACCACTATGCTTCGATCGCTGGTGCAGCTCCGATTATCGGTCCCGCTGTGGCTGTTGTTTGGGGATGGGTCCCAGCTGTTTTGTGGGTCGTGTTGGGAACCGTTTTTATGGGCGCTGTTCATGATTTTTCGACCATGGTGATGTCCATCCGACATCGAGGTTTGTCTGTGGGGTCGGTGGTGGGGGAGATTATTGGTCCTCGGACGCGGCCTCTATTTTTACTGGTGATTTTCTTCTTGCTGATGCTGGTAATCGCTGTGTTTGCAAAAGCGATTGCAGGCCTATTTGTCGCCCATCCGGGGAGTGTGATCCCGATCAATTTTGAAATTGTGGTCGCGCTCAGTATTGGTTATTGGTGCTATCGACGCAAGGCAAAATTGCTGTGGCCATCCATCCTTGCTCTTATCGGCCTTTACGCGATGGTTTGGGTCGGAGTGCAGGTGCCCGTGTCACTTCCAGGAGTCCTCAACCGGTGGGGAGCATTGGGTGACCCAAGGTTGGTATGGATCCTCGCGCTTCTTGGATATGCATTCGTCGCGAGTACTTTGCCCGTATGGGTGCTGTTGCAGCCGCGAGACTATATCAATAGTCACCAGCTGATTGTTGGTCTCCTGGCATTGGTTGGTGGGATTCTCATTGCGCAGCCGACGATCGTCGCACCCGCGTTTCATTCCGGCCCTGCCGATGCCCCTATGTGGTTTCCGTTTCTATTTGTTACCATCGCCTGTGGTGCGATCTCCGGTTTTCACGGTCTTGTGTCCTCGGGAACAACAAGCAAGCAAATTGCGTGTGCCAAAGATGCGCGGATGATTGGATATGGGGGAATGCTTGGGGAGGGAGCCTTGGCGCTGATCGCGACACTCGCGGTGAGTGCTGGTTTGCAGGATTGGGGTGGCCACTATCATTCTTTTGCTGCGGCAGCGACTCATGGAGTATCCAATTTTGTTCACGGGGCTGGGACTTTCTTGGTCGCACTGCATATTCCCCGTGGCCCAGCGGAGGTAATTATTGCTGTCCTTGTCATTTCCTTTGCTGCAACGAGCCTCGATACAGGAGTCAGAATTCAACGTTATATTGTCCGCGAACTGGCGGATATTTATGGCATTGCGGCGCTGCGCAATCGCTATTTCGCCAGCTTTGTTGCCGTGGCCTTTCCCTTTGCTCTGCTCATGTTGGGACAGGCGGGCGAATTGTGGCACTTGTTTGGTGGTACCAATCAATTGTTGGCGGGGTTATCACTTACAATGGCTACGGTTTGGCTGTACCGAAGTGGACGGTCTTGGCTCGTTACTGGCATTCCCATGCTTGCCGTCCTGAGCGTGTCAATGATTGCGATGGTAATGAAGGTGGGTGACTTTATCTCTACTGGAAGATACCTTCTTGGCGGGATTGGCATGATCATTCTCGCGTTAGAGGCTTGGGTTGTTTTTGAAGCCATTGTTGCGATCCGGCGTAGAAAAGGGGTCGCTTGTGATCGATGAACTACTTCCCTCCCAGCAACATCGCTACGATGGTTTGCTTCAGTTGTCAGCGCAAAGACTCCATCGGCGGCGTGAGTGTGTATTTCTTATCCTGTCTGGCCTGTTCTTGGGAACCCTAGCGATTCTGAATATCCTTGGTGTCACGCGGTTTATTGATCTCAGCTTTGAAGTTCCCATACTGGGCTGGAGAATTCCCATGCCTGTCGCGATTGGCGTTCTTCCCTATCCGATTACGTTTCTATGTACCGATCTGATCTCTGAGCTCTATGGTCGCAGGCGTAGTACCTGGGTGGTCTACGTTGGTTTGATGTTAAACATCTGGGTGATTGCAATTCTATATATTGGTGGGATGCTTCCCGGTAGTGATGATACCCTTTTTAAGGGAATTCAGCGCGCAGCGTTTGGCGCAGTGGGGGCTTCGATGTTTGCGTACCTAGCTGCACAGCTTATTGATGTCCACGTATTTCATTTTTGGAAGCGTGTCACCAAGGGACGGCACCTATGGCTGAGAAACAACGGTTCAACATTAGCAAGTCAGCTTATTGATACCGTTTGCGTGATCTTAATCACGCACTACTACGCCGGGCTACTCCCAATGGATGCCAATAAGGGAGTTGCCACGCAACTGCTCACCTACATTGTCGCTGGATACACGTTTAAGCTGGTTGCAGCGATGATTGATACCGGGCCATTTTACCTCGCGACAAACCGTCTAACACGGTTTCTTCGTTTGCCATCTGCAAAAGCGTAGTGTCGCACTCTGTGCGACGCTGTCGGCTCGCCGACACATCGGCATCGAAAACACCGGCAAACAGGGACTGCCCAACAGCACAAACCGCGCTATGATTTAGTGGTATGCCGCCGAAGATTCAACGATGGCACCTGCTTGGGTGGGTGATCGCGATATTGATGGTTTGTGGGGCGACACAGGCATTGGGTGAAGACAAATTTCGAGTTCGTATCGACTCCTCCCCACCAGGAGCCAAGGTGTACATTGACGACAAAGCCGAAGGGGCGGTAGGGACAACTCCTTATCTGGGCAGGATAGGATCAGGAAGTCGGGTCATTATTCTTGAATTAAATGGCTACGAAACGATGGTTCGTGACATCCGGGTCCGGCGTCGCACAAAACGGCAGAGGTTTCGCTTCGCGATGAAAAAAATTGGCGGTGCGACCATCAAGGTCACAGCCCCAAAAAGAAAAAGGATTGCAAATGCTGTTGTTCGCCTAAATGGTGAAAAAGTTGGGACCCTGCCAACAACGTTGCGAGTCCCACCTGGGCCACACCAGATCGAGGTGATTGCGGAAGGTTACGAGCCCTTTGAACAGTGGGTAGAGCTGGACAAGGGCGACAACAAAACCGTCGTTGCTGAGATGATCGGTTCTGGCGATGCGAAGAATGCTGTGAAGGTGTCCGATGATCCGCCTGATCCACCGATTACAAAGAGCACAAGCCAAAAAACGGATGATCCAGCTACAAGAGAAGACGCGGACATTGCAAAGCAATCTATGGACGATGACAAAGCAAGTCAGCAGCCTTGGATTGAAGCATCGGCGGGTGCCGAAGTGACTTGGCGCCGGTTCAAATACCAAGATCCACAGGGGGCGCTGTTGCGTCCCTATTCGGCAAGTGGCTTCGTCATGTTTCGGGCGGACATTTATGGGTTCCCGCTGGCGCGGCTAAAAAACCGATGGCTACGGGGCATCGGTGCATCCTTGAGCGCGGGGATCTCCGCGCCTTTGGAGTCAGCATTGGAAGATCAAGGAGAGACGGTAGAGGTTGATACAACATCACATGAACTTGATGCTGGGATTCATGCGCGTTTTCCAATCTATCGCGGATGGCAAGTTGGAGCAGACGTTGCCTATGGTCAGAAATCATTTCGTTTTTCGGACGTTAGCGAGTTGACGACTGTTGCCCCTGAGGTTCGCTATCGATATGCCCGATTTGGTATTGCAACTGGATACCGTATGGGTCGGATTGCCGCCGATGGCTCGTTTAATTATCTCCAGCTATTTTCTGGAGGCAGGTTAGAAGATCGTTTTGGTGGTACGAAGATCTCCGGCTTGGGGGCACGGGGCGCGATTTCTGTTCGCGTCGTTTCAAATTGGTTTGCACGGCTGGGGGTCAACTACTCGCGATATGCGTACGACTTCGACCGCGACGAAACTGCCGAATTTACCGCTGATGGCGGAACCGACCAATTTTTTGGGATCGACCTCGGATTCGGCTACCGTTACTAGAGCGTCTTTTACTGCCAGCGCAACCATTCGCCTCCGGGGGTTGCCCTGGTTAGATCTCGAAACGGCATCTTGTGTACGACTGTGGGTGGCAGATCGGAGCCCGCAGCCGTTTAACACCAGCCTCCTAGATTGTTCTGAGTTCGCGGAGTTGCACAATGACGCGTTTTCGGACTTTGTTTGCGCGGAGGCTTGCGATGACCCCGGCCCCGAGAAGTGCGACAATAACAACCTCAGCAACGAGTGCTTCGGCGATAGTATATCCCCATAAGTAGAGCGTAGACACATGGAGAAAATAGAGACTTGCCGATGTAAGAATCGCCGGGACGGGGGAAGTTTTTGCAAGTAAGTACAGGGCGATGTGGACGACAAACAGCATTCCGGCGATGGAAATTGCTCGTTTAAAAGCGATCCCCTCAAAGGATTCTAGGTTTCCGCTCAGGTATGCGAGCCAGCCAAAGGTGGCGAGAACAATGAGGGGGTAGGCCAAACCAACGCACAAGATGAGTCGCTGGACCGATTTGATGAGGGGGCGGTGAAAAGCCGCGAACTCTAGTTCGGCGACGGGATCTGCCCCACAGCGATTGCACTTGGCCATGGAATAGCCAAGCTCCGGATTTTGGCATCGTTCGCAAATCATGCCGAGAATGTACCATTGATTGCGCCGATGTCGACGGCTAATTTGGAATCTAGCCCGGGAACATCACGGATGCGCGCGATAATCGCCGAAGGAATTGGTTTTACACGGAGATTTTCGATCGCAGCGAATACTGGCCGTATTGCAAGATCGAAAATTTTCGTGTGGGGCCAAGGACTTGGTGAGGGCGCGTGGAGAGCGTGAGGTTCCGGGCTGAAGCGGTATCGAGATCAATTCTCTGAAGTTTGAAATAGTTGGCGAGATGTGGCTAGGTAGGGTGGATGAGACAGCGTTACCGGCAGCCCCATCAACTGGTCCCGTACCAGGTCGCCTTGTGCGCCGATGCGATGGGGAAAACCCTTGAAGTATCTGGGTTTAGACAAGTTCGCTCGTATACTTGCGGATATGCTGTAACTGCTACCGTACTGGACTATTTTGGCGAATATATTCCAGCGGCGCAGTTGTTCCGCCGTCTGGGTACAGGACGAGATGGTACGCGCCAAAACGCCATTGTTCGCGAGCTTCGCTCGCAAGGAATTCGCGCGAGCGTCCGTTATGATGTCGGGTTTGATCGTGTTTGCCACGAGGTCGACCGGGACAAGCTGATTATTTCGTATCTTGCCGATGCAGAGCACTGGGTGGTCGTATATGGATACGGCGAGGAATCCCGATCGCGTCTACGTCGCGGATCCTCGGCCCAGAAGAGCTATGTGACCATCAATGGGATGAGTATGGCGCTCGGCTCAATCAGTTTGGGATCGTCTGTTCTGGGGCTGGGGCAAAATCCTTGGTTCCAAACGATATTCGTCTTATTACAGGGGTGGCGGAAGAGTCTAGACAGCTTTCATTTCAGTTTTGACGATCGGTAAATAGTAAGGGATTGCCACAACAAACAAATCGGTTCGGTTTGTTTCCTAGAATCTTTCGTGATTGAGGGTTGTCCCTATTGGCCAAGAACGGGGGAGGCAGTATAGAGTCGGGAGTCGCTGCCTGCGCGATAGCTCGTCATTAGCAGGCTTCCGTCGCTAGCGATAAATGGGTCCAGAGTTTGCCCCTCGCTCACCTCACCAGGAGCAGTAGGAAGGGCGATCGGTGTTTCAAAGGGAAGATCAGTTTCGCGACGTTGGGGTTTGCGCTGGGCCACCGCCCTCGAACTTGTCAAAGATGTCTACAAATTCAGGTTCGCCACCATTCCAATTGTACAAATGGAACCGCCGTTGCGTATTGCAGTCCACTCCTATAGACGCTCCAGGACTGCGGGAAAATATCAACCAACGCATGGCGTTACTCAGGACGGCATCTGTTTCACACCTCGTTGCGCCTACTGCCATAAAAGTTCGTCAATGGCGTAGGAGAGGGCTGACCAGCATCGACGTCGATGTTGCCGATTTCCGAAAAACCAGCTCGTCCATAGGCATGGACATACATGTGTCTAGGTCGGAGACCACTCTATGTGTTAATAACTACCCAATTGATGAAGGAGGGAGACGGCACCGTGTATCGTGATCAATTCAAGACTTGTTTTTGCGGGGCGGCTCTTCGGAAACGGCGTTTTCACGCCTATTCGATGCGTGTCTGTGAAACCTGTAGTGGTGCGTGGGTCGAGCATGGTGATTTGACCCAGATACTGCAAATTATGGCGGATCCGGGGCACTATGGCGAGCCACTAAATATCGAGGAGGACCTTGGTGATGGAGGAAGAGCATGTCTCGTGTGTCGGCGAGCAATGCACCGTGTTGACGTCAAAAAACAGATTCTGGATCGCTGCACCGATCATGGTATTTGGTTTGATCGTGGGGAATTCGCTGACGTACTATTTCGCTACGCGATGGATTAACCACAAAAATGGGTGCTACTCATTCGTTTTTGCTTGCCATCGGGCGCGTGCCTTTTGTGCTTCTGTTTCGCGATTTTTTGTTCTGCCCGTAGCAACAAGGTTACGGAGGAGTTTTCTTGTGAGAGTTTCTACTTCTTCGACAGCGGTTTCAAATGCCGCTTTGTTCGCTTGAGATGGTTTGTTGTAGCCACTGATTTTCCGTACATATTGCAGGGCGGATGCATGAATTTCGTCATTGGTCGCAGGCGGTTCAAAATTGTGTAGGGTTTTGATATTGCGGCACATAGATAGAAGTTTAGTGACGGTCACAGCCGCTGTCGAGCGCCAATCCGTACTAGGAAGAGATCTAGAACGCCATCGTTTGAATTCCCCCCAAACCCGCTGTTTCGGCGCCTTTTGGATGGGCTCGTCGCTGCGCTCCTACCAATACTTTAGTATTGTCGCGGTGCTCACTTCCTCACGCAAGCCAAAATGCACGCGAAACAACGCGTTTGACAGGAAATTCAAACCGATTGGTGTTCTAGGGGTGTCCCTAAAGTCAATGCACCACCAGATAATCCCTGAAACTCCAGAGTACATACACCCCCTAGTTTTGAGCCTAATTTTTCGGCAGGTTAAAGATAGCGGATGCCATTTCCGTCCGTTAGCCCGATGTTTTTGAACCTTGGAACTGCGCAGCGAGGGTTCTGCGATCAACTTTTCCGGAGGCGAGCAAGGGAAGGCTTGAGACGAGGTAGATCGATTTGGGTGTTTGTAGTTTGCGAGGTGTTCCGTGGGCGAACCGCTTGAGTTGTTGGATCAAATTAGAATCGTTGTCTGTGATGGTGGGGGGACGATCGCTGCAGCGACTGCTTGGCCCCATAGCGAATCTGGTATGGCAAACACGCATTCTTGCGAAACCGAGGGGTGACGCAGGAGGGTTATCTCGACATCGACGGGGTGAATGTTTTCTCCACCACTGATAATCAAATCATCGACACGACCCAGGACAACAGGGTGTCCTTTGGTGTCGACAAAACCGTGATCTCCGGTTTGGTACCATCCATCTCTGGTGAAAGCAGAGCGATCGAGTTGATCACGAGTCGTTTTGATGAAACTTCACTGAGATATCCGCTCATGACGGTTGGGGAGTTGACTTCGATGTGTCCGCGTGGAGAGATTCGCAAGTCTACTCCCGGTAGAGGTTTTCCTACCCCCGGGTTGCAGGGTCCCAGCGGTCCGATAGGATTGTGTACAGACCTGAGAGCTCGTTTCTGTCGCACCGTAGGTGGTTAGGAAGGGATGTTTTGCGCTTGGGCGCGTTTGAGCAATGCGGCGGAACAACTTGCCCCACCAATCAGGACACCTCGAAGGCGGGAGGGCGGTGTCCAATTGGGATCGTCGAGCAAGCGGTGAAGCATCGTTGGCGCAAGAGACGCGAGGGTGGACACGTTGTTTCTCTATCAGCGATCGAACTTCAGAGCCGCGGAAATGTGGGTTAGGGTTGAGGACGCAGCACGATCCCGCCAATAGGCATCGGTACACGATCGAAAGCCCGCCAATGTGTGCCAAGGGCAGTGTAACAAGCCCAGCGGTCATTCTCTTGCCAACCGAGGTTGATCGCGCTTGATTTTGCGCTGGCGATGATAGAGGCGCGAGACAGGCTTACTCTATGTGGTGGTCGCTTGATCCCGAAGTATGAAGGAGGGCGATCTCGTCGTGATGATCTTGTGGGTGGGGCTTTGGTTTGTGCGGGTTGGCAGTTGGTGCTGGAATCGTCCAGTCCGGGGCAATGGCACGACATTTGGCAGTCGATCATCATTGCGCGCTGTTCCTGCCGGGTGGCGTTTGGGTGGATTGGG
>CBDCWZ010000116.1:0-2695 GCA_965223575.1 Kofleriaceae bacterium | reverse complement strand
TGGAGCCATAGCTTTGATATCGGAGAGTGTGGCTTCCTCAATACAACTTGCCTAGGAAAAGAAACCTCCTACGTAGAGGTCTTGGTAGAACCTATGTGGGGGACAGAGGACAAAGCCACGACCGTTTCTGACTACGCAAAATGTGTGTCTGAACTGATCGCCTCCACGCCGGATTCGATTGCAAAAGCGCCTAGCGTCGAGGAAATTACCCAGACATGTGGCGAGACGTTTCCGCTGATTGTTCCCACAGAGAAGCAGTGTCTGTTTGAAGTAGCGAATCATGGCATCGACCCGCAACGCTACGAAGTATTGATCGGTGGCCAGTTTGGCAGTTTGGGTCACGCCAAGTTACTGCAAACGCTCTCCGATGCGCCAGAGCCCCCGGTTTCCGTGTCGCGGGATGGCGGTGCTCGGCGGCTATGTGGCGTGATCCCGGCATTGTCTCGGGCCGAAGGGTCGGTGGTTGATGTCCGCGTGCGCAATGTAGAAACCGGTTGGGAGAGTAAGCCCTACGGGTACGTGTTTGCTGCTACAACCGACTATGATTTGGATCCGCTTCTCTCTGTGCAACACGTTGACTTGCCAACAGACGAGAGGTTTCACTCAACCCATGACTGCAGTTTTAGTCAGGAGCTGGCATACATTGACGGTAAGATTACCAGGTGTGCGCCCGGCGCGAAGGTAACGGTACGGCCGAGGGCGGATATTCATGACGACTTCGCGGTGATTTCGGGCCATAAAATGTGTCCGTTTGCGTTAGTTGGTGACATCGACACCGGCGACCGCGAAGGCCCCTATCGAGTGTACGTCGATGGCAGCCCGTTGCTGTTTCGTCGCCCCAAAGAGGAAGGGCGCAATGTCAAGGGAGACGCAAACGACACAGAGCTAGCGAACCCAACCTATGCTGAGGGGGGTAACACCGTCGACGCTTGTGGATACATCCCGCTTATCGACGAAGACAAACGCGAAGTAGACGTGTGGATTGTCAACACAGAAACTGGCTGGTCGAGCACAAAGTATCCCTTCTTCGTGAAACTAAATAGGGAGTGCGTCCTTTCGGATACCGTTGCGCTGACGCCCGAAGAAGTCGACGAAAAGCTGGACGAGGATTGGGAACTTGAAGAGGACGAGGATTGTGGCGGCCATATTTTGCGGCGGTCACCAGAGGGAGTCAGCCATATTGAGCCGAGGTTTGCGGTCGCGCACGTCGCAGGCGCGATCAATACGGTTTTGCAGTTTGCCAAGCCGGCCGCGAACGTAGGTGGCAAGGGATTGGGAAGTAAGGGGGCTGCCAAGGGGGCCGGGGTCGCAGCTTTGGGGGCGATGATCGCAGAGGCAATCAAAACAGGGGACTGGAAACCTGTTCACACGCTGATGTACGGCCAAAAGATGCGAGCGATGCGAATGCTTGCGCAGTCTCCGGCAAAAGAGGACTGGGAGCACGTGGGGTATATCTTGCTCAACCACGTGTTTTGGCAGGCAGAAGTCGACATTCGCAACCACTCGATTGTGGATCGAAATGGCAATGCCATTGCCGACTTTGACGACGGTGTCATGTATGGAATCGTTCAGCCCAATCCGGGACTCCCGCTGGTAGCTGACGACTTGCCGCTGTTTGTGACCTTTTATCACCAAGACGGCGCGCTTTTATCCGTATGGCAATCAAAGCAGCCAATCAGAGTACCGTTTGATGTCTACAACGCAACAGATTGGAACACGAAGGTTGGTGATGATGCAGGTGGGGCTGGATCCCGCGGACCCACTCGCAGCGATATTTCACGCACGATTCAAGAGCAATACGAGAAATCGGGGCGGTTTGACTCGCTTAGCGAAGCCCATCAAAAAGCATATGCAGACCTTGTGCTTAGCGGGATGATTGGGGCGATGTTTACACCAGACTGCACAGACAAACCAGACAAACTGCATAGTCTCGACTTTAGCGGCCCCCACGGACGCGTGCTATTTTCCAGGGTAAAAAGCGATACACCTGCGGACAAGATCATCACCGCAGGGGGCAGGAAATTCTACGCCGAGCTGGGGACCAAAGAGGGGATCGCCGATCTGGTGCAGGCCATCGAAAAAGCCACAAGCCAGGACCCATGCTTTTTCAAGAGCTCGCCGCTATTTTTGGGCGGTAAAACGCTCCAATGGATCAAGTTCAATACATCTCATGGTCCGGTAACAATCAAGCCAGTGTTTATTGGCCAAAGCTTGCCTGCCGAGCGGATCGTGACCTACGGCGGAATCCAATTTTACGCAACGATTGGGACTATTGACGGGATTGTCGAGGTAAATGAATATTTTGTCCGCGAAGGCCTCGACCAATTTTTGATCTACAAGCCGATTTCCGATTCGAGCCAGCAACTTGGCAATGCTGATACTGGACTTGCAGGGACAGCCTATGAGCCCCTGGCGCAATTTGTTCACGCGACCTGGGGCAAGTTGCCGTGGTTTCAAAAGTTAACGGATGCGGAAAAGAAGGCTTTAGTAAGAGCTGTTGTGTTCAGCATTGCGCCCCCTAGTAGCGAGGTGTTTTCTGGCAGCGAGTCGGCTTCTTCTGAACTGACCGGAACCCTCGGTTTCGTTCGCTTTGGAAAACAAGATTTTATACAAACCGATTTTGGCAGGGTCGAGTTGCAGAAAGTTGGCGACGGCCTACCGGCAAAGCCCATCATCGATCGCATTACGATCGACG
>CBDCWZ010000115.1:0-97417 GCA_965223575.1 Kofleriaceae bacterium | reverse complement strand
CGCAAAAAATTGCACTGCCGCGATTTTCCCCTTGCCGTCGGGATGATCGTCACTCGTGTAGCGACCGCGCGCGAGGATCTCGTTCCCATCGACAATTTCGCCGTCGCCTGGCTCGACATTCTTGAGGTCAATGGAGTGAATCCCCAAGTCAAACAGGCTTTGCAGCTCGCCCTCAGCCGCGTCGGTGATGCCATCTTCGTTGATGTCCTGCCAAACGAAAACCTCATCGAAGATATCATCGTTTTTATCAAACACCCCATCCCCATTGCTATCCTGACTTTTCAGGGCAGCAAATCCATTATCAAAGGGCTGTCTCCCTGTATTCCGATCCTCCTCGGTAAAATGATAAAATTCGGAGAACATCTCCGTAATGTCGGTGATCTCCGGGTTGTCGGCGTCGGGATCCTTCCAATTGTGGACCAAGAAACCATCGTCACCGTTCACCCAACCGGTATCCTCAATAAACTCGTCGTAGTCGATATCAAAAAATATCGAGGCACCGACAAAACTGAGTAGTTCGATCCATCATTATCTAAGTCAAGGACCAATGGATCGACCATTAACATGCGTTCTGAAGACTCTACGTTAGTAGTCATTTGACTTGCCCGGTATCCGTCGAAGTGTCTGCGCCAAATTGGTCAATATTGTTCACCAAGGATCCACCCGGACCCTCTACATGTTCGGAACCGGTCCAGGCTGCCTGGCCGTCGGCAAGCGTCCCGACCGCTATCACGGTATTGGGTTTCTCAGACGCGGCTCCCCCTTTAGCCGGATCTCCCGCATCCCCTACTGTGAGCTCCCACGAGCTATTTGGACCACCACCGAGGCGATTCCCCGCACCCGGAGCAACCTCCCCCGACGGTGGTGGCGGGACCGCAGCTCCGTCTGAGCCATCCCCGGGACGAATCTCCAGATCAAAGTCATTTTGAACCGGAATTTCGTCTGGTGGAATCATATTAATCTTTTCGAAATTGATTTTGAGCATAGAGCCATCCTCCAGGTGCGCGAAGCACGGCGCCCGGGTCAACGGGAAGACCATTGAGTAGATCCTCAATCTCCGCTGGAGATACATTTTCGTCGATAAGCCCCTCATGCACATCATGAATTGTTGGAATCACCTGCGGCTCTAGACCACTTCCCATGCTAGTACTTTGAAATAACTCATGACCGTTGCTATCGGTAATGGTAGTTACCTTGATACGATGAACTAATCCTGGCTTTCCATCGAGGGAGGGATCGGTAAGCGTAAGCGTGACACTATTTAGCTGCACAGCTTCTGATACGGTTGCCGGTGGCAGCAAATCATTAACATGTTGGTCGAACTGGTCTTGCACCAGCGTGGGAATACCGGGGTCTGCCTGCCATTCAGCGGGCGCCAAAGTCACACCAGCCTCGTCTGCAATCCAACCGATCACATTGGGATCTACTGTATCGACGGGTGCCGAGGGAGTCGTTAGGTCAACACTGCCAACAAAATTATCCTTGATATCAATCGTGACACCGACATCTATTCCTCCATTGTGAAGAGTAGCGAGTTGATTTAGGGTATTGAGCGCAGACCATGATTCCGATACGTGTCTCGATACTATCCCAGGGTCTGAACTCGCAAGGATACTGGGGGGTAATGTGCGACCAATCGAAGCTGCTTCTGGGGTAGTGATACTCGGGGGCAATTGTCTTCGTATACCGGCGCCGACTAAGTCATCGACAACAACCTTCGATAACCCTACCGCGTCGCCGAATCGCTCTATCGCATCATCGGGAATCATCCGGACACGATTAGCGTTTTTCCTGGCACGGCTAAGATAGACCATTGCGATCGCGTTATTGATTTGGTCGGGAGCCAAACCGCTCTCGAGACTTGCCATAACATCAGGGGGCAACGAGATGTTTCCTTGGTGATCGATCTTCACCTGGCGACTCCCATCAGGTCTGGTCCATACTGCCACAGTGATCGTACCGCCGGGATCGTCCTTCCATCTACAACTTCCGGAGGAATTTCCACCTGCATCATCTCGGCAGTGTTTGGAAGTGGGCCATCAAACGCATCCTCGTAAACCTCTTCGACGTCTTCAACAAAATCGGGATACGTCTCCCAATTCAACTCCAGACCGTCGTTGGTTTCAAACCGGGGAATGTCCTCAAACACATCGCGGGTCAAATCGGGCAAATCGGGGCGCGTCGGACTATCGCTATTCATGATGCCGTCACGAAGCGTTCGAGTCCAATCGGCAACGCCATCGGTTGTCCGACGTGCGTAATAGTAGGCGCCACCGAGCGTCACCGAGGCGATGATTACACTGGACCAAGTTGCTGCTCCACCGAGCAATACGGGAGCAAGCGGGATCAGCGCAGCAACTCCGGCGACCAAAAGAATTGCTTTGGGAAGCGTATCCGCTGTTTTTGCTGATAGCGTTTCTCGCAGCGTCAATGGGTCCTCGCTGAGCTCTCGCGCCACTGTTTCGAAAGAGAGGTTGCGGTCTTTGCTTAATTCGAGCACCTTCTTTAAGTCTTCGTATCCCTCTAGGTCGTGTTGCTCCATTGTCCGCAGCCCTTGCGCGGCAACATAGGGCGTAAACAATTCGTGCATCGCCTCGGCGAATAGTATCCAGTTGAGGATTCGCATCGTCCGAATAGAGGGCACAGGCTTACTAGTCCCACCATACTTCTGAAGGCTTTCATTGTTGCCTTCCATCACGTTGCGCCAGCGGTTTCTCTCATCAAGCCACTTGTTCCGCTGAGTATCAGCCTGGTCAAGACCATCCGAGAAACGTTTGAGATCCGCTTTTGCCTCTAGCAATGGTGCTTCGAACTCATTCGCTGGGGATAGCTTTTGAAACGCCTCACTATACCTTTTGTGGGCTGCGACAAATTGTTTGACATTCGTTGTCTCACCCTTGATCGTGATCTGCCCATTGTCGATAAGCCCGCGCTCCGTGAGCGCCGCTTCTAGTCGACCAATCTCGAGGTCCACACCAAGCAAGAAATTGTCCTTGATAATTGTAAACTGACGATTGCTCCAATTAAAATTTCTCACAATGCCATCTCTCATCTTCTCAGTGTTGTTGAAAAGGTGCTCAAGACGTCTCACCTGCAAAGCCTCGCGAGCTTTAAGTCTTTCAAGTTCCAAATGTATCGGGTCAAGCTCGTCCAACAATCCGTCCAGTTCATCAACGTGCTTTAGAGCGTTGTCGATTGCCTGATTATGATATCTTTGCAGTGCCTCTAGTTCATCGGGAGTCAGGTCGCCTACGTTCTTAACCGCTGCTTTGACTTTGACTGCTGCTTTGGATCGTTTCGCAGTGTCATCCTGCGCAACGATTCCCGGTGTTGACTCTATCTCCGATATTGCCTGTGCACCTTCTGGGTTAAGAAGAATCTCTGTATGCTCGAGAAGCCTGGCTTCCGCCCCTGATTCAAACGAAAGATCTGCCACACGGATGCGTTCCGCATCTGTAGCCGGTGGCGTACCTCTCAGCTCTCCTATTGTCTCACGGAAATCACCATCCAAACCGGCCTCCGCCAGGGCGTCAAACAAAAATACGTTGCCATCGGCCAACTCAATGAACTCAAGCGGTGTAATCTTCCCTTCCACCGGTGCGGACGGACTTGCAAAATAATTCCGAACAACAACCCGTTGGGTCTTGTCGCCGTCCAGATGCAAGGTGACTGTTAGATCGCCATCGGCTTCACTGGTTGGGTTCGTCTTGGCAAAATCAACTCGCAACGCAAATTGATCAATGTCGGCAATTTGCTTGAGGACAAGGCTGTCATCTCCATCGTCGTCGGTATCATCTATGACGACGGGGTTCTCAGATGAGTCGTCAACGACGTACACATCGGCGCGACTGTTTTGCAGTCCAACAAGGAAGGCGAAAACACCCCCAAGCACCGCTGCATTCCTCACCAAAACCGCCCTATAAACTGGGCGGTCTACCCTTGCTTTGTTTCCCTCAAGGAGAAATCTATTCACCGACATGTAGGATGGCTTACTACACATGATAAATTATAGTCAATCTGAAAACTTCTACAGAAGATCGACTTGATTTATTTAATTTCAGTAGCTTATATAAATACAATGGGGGATTAACTCCATGGTTCGGGAAGCAAAAACCAGGGAATTAATCCCTTATCTCGTAACCATATTGAGTACATCATTAGAGGACTATGTTCCTGTAATAGCAAACCTTTTTACAAACCTTGCCGCTATCTGCCCTGCCCTTGCTAGGTGCCCAGATTCGCTACAATGACAACAGAACTTTGTCGTCTTGCGATCTAAGAAAAAAAATTTAGTCAAAAGGCAAAGACAACTACCGCAACACGAGTATCGACTCGATCAGCAAAAACAGCATCAACGCCGCGGCGATCGCATGCCATAGCTCGATACGGCGCAAAGGGTCGGACTGCTCCCGACTGCCGGAGGCGTGGACTGAGGGCAATGTCCGGGGGCGGATGTCAGAAGCGCGAGGATCGAGATTGACAGCGAAGTCTGCGTGGGACCATCTCTCTGATGCGCCCTCGTCTGTGACCTTGCTGACTCGATAAAAACCGGGCACATCTGTCTTTGAAAATTTGGTGACCTTATCCGCGTCTCCACGCTGCACGGTTGTTTCCACGCCTGCCGGGGATGTGACCTGAAGCCGAAGCTCGCGAGTTCGCGCCTCAAGAAAAGCCGGTTTGCCAACCAACACCTGTTTTTTGCCAACCGAGACGTGACCAAGGGCGAGATATCTGACCAGTTGTTGTAATAGTGGCAGGTATCCGGGATGAATTGGTAAATCTGTCCAATCGCGATCGATTGTCGAAGCCCAGAACAGAAGCCTGCCCTCGCCAAGGTGTTTTTTCGACCAGCGCACTTGCGCCGTTGGTAAAGCGAACGATCACGTTCCTGGTGTCTGTCTCGGTGGTCGGATCGAGCAGCATAATTTTGTGAAATTTGGCCTCGCGCAAGGCCGGGTCTTGCTCAGAAAAGATCTGAAGCACAGGGTGGCTGATGTCAAATTTGGCGAGCCGAAGCGCGCGGGTGTCGCGCTCAGTCCCCTGGCTCGCATGGGTGAGGTCGGCGGCCGTTTGTAATCGCTGCGGCAATAGGTCCTTCATCGTCTGGTTGTAGGCATCCGGCTGCACCCGGCTTCCTGCAGTCATCAGTAGCCCTCCCCCCTGCTGCACCCAGGCGGCAACACGATTGGCGTCTTGTGCGGCGAGAGGGGCAACGTTGGCAAAAACGATGGCGCGAAATGGATCGAGCTGGATGTCGGCGAGGTCGTCTACGGTGGCAACTGTGACCGAAAAATCAGATTGCTCGCGATCTGTTTGGTGCAGAGCGGGTCGTGCATAAAACAGTTCGTCGCGATAGCGAATCGTATGGGGATCACCGTTCACGAGTAACACGCGCAAATTTCGATCGGCCATCACCCTCGCATAGCGTCGATTGTCGGCGATGAGCCCATCATCACTAATGGTAACGCTCAAGTCTCCCCCGGCGATACCTCGTCCCAATGCAATGCTGCGCAGAGGCGACACCAACTGCTTAGAAATCGCCTTTCCAGCCGGAACCGTCGCAGTCCCCCGTGTAAGCTCCTTATCCTCTGACCGCAATACGACTTGGATGTCTCGGGCTTCTGATGATCCAAAATTGCTCAGCTCTACTGTCGCCGTAATATTATCCGCGTCGAGCTCCACCTCTAAATCGGTCACCGCAACATTGTCTAAAGACCGCCCCTCGCCGAGATCGACGACAACGAGGCCTACCCCTTGCGGGGGCTTCCACGGCTTGGGATCGTGAAACCCCTTTGCGGCCAAGGTCGAGAATAGATAGACGTTCTTTTGGGCGTGGCTTTCTTCTGCAAGGGATTGACCGGCGAGGTCCAGGGCTGCCGAGGTCTCCGATGGATGATACGCTGGTACTATCGCATCCAACACCGTCAATATCTGCGAGTGATCTAGGGTTAGCGGCACCAATAACTTAGCGCTAGGCGCTGTGCTAACAAGGGCGATATGTGCCTGCGCGCCAACCTCAGAGACAATCTGACGGACCCGCGCTTTTGCGATATCCAGCATGGTACGGGAGCCACTGCCTTGATAGAGAGACGCAAGGGAGTTATCGACAATCACAAAAACAGCCTGCGGACCCGCGCGAGCAGTATGTCTTTGAGAGATGCACGATACGTACGGCTTTGCGAAAATGAAGGCGAGCGCGAGGCAGATCAAAATGCGGCTCACCAGCAGTGCAACACGAATAAACTGGTGCCGCGTCGCGAGCTTTCGGCTCGACCCTAGCAGCAAGTGAAGTGCCGAGAACGACACCTCTTTTGCGCGTTTTTTGCCGATCAAATGGATCCCAATGGGGATCGCACAAATGGCTGCGCCAATCAGCATGATAGGAGCGAGAAAGCTCATCGCCGATTCCGTTGATCAATAAAGTCGCGCACGGTTTGCTCAACCGACTGACTGGTGGGAACAAAAAAGTAGGCGATGCCAATATCGACACACCCGGTTTTGACAAACTCGAGAAACTCCGCCATTCGTCGTTTGTACTGCGAGCGAACAGAAGCCGGGTTGACAAGCAAACGCTGGTCTCCCTCGAGCGCCGCAAACATCGTCATTCCCTCATAGGGAAACTCAAGCTCATGGGGATCAAGAATATGAAAAACCGCGATATCATGGTTGCGTGCGCGCAGTTGGCGAAGCAGCTTGATCGTCTCTGGAGTCGCATCGAGCAGATCAGACGCAAGCACCAGTAAAGAGCGCCGCCGATATCCCCTTTGCACGATATCCTGCAAAGCAGCGCGCACAGAGTCGGTGCCACTTGCGCCGAGCTGGATCGCTGTGCCAACCATCGAAAATATTTCACGGAGGTGAGTCGGCCGTGTCCTCGGAGGGATAAACCGGGAGGGGAGAGCGCTTCCAAATACATTTAAGCCAACATGATCGCGCTGGCGAACAAGCAAGTAGGACAACGCACTGATCAGCTGAGCCGCGTACTCAAGTTTACCGATCGAGTCACCCTGAAACCCCATCGATCCCGACGCGTCAAGCAGCATATAGGATGTTAATTGTGACTCCTGTTCGTATTGCTTGACATAGTAGCGGTCGGCCTTCGCATAGGTCTTCCAATCGATGTGACGAATCTCATCGCCCGGCGTGTATTCCTTATGTTGCGAAAATTCGACCGACGAACCGTGCAAACGCGACCGGTGATGTCCCGACAGTGCTCCTTCGACTGCAAGACGGGCTTGCAGGGCAAGCCCCTCTATACGCGCCGCTAAAGCTGGATCAAGCACGACACCAAATCCTAAATCCCATCGACGAACCCCAATGTCATCGATTAGCCTCGAATCTCATCGATCAATTTGGCCAGCAGTTCTTTGGGGCGAACCCCGTCGGCCTCGGCCTTGTAATTGAGAATCAATCGATGCTGGAAGGTGGGCAGGACGAGCGCGCGAATATCCTCTAGCGAAGCCGCAAAACGACCGTCGAGAATCGCTCGCGCTTTTGCCGCCAAAATGAGTTGCTGCGATGCTCGCGGACCCACCCCCCAGCTCACGTAGTTTTTCACAAACTCAGGTGCTGTGTCCGCGGGTCGTGTCGCGCGGGCGAGTGCCACCGCGTATTTCACAACGTGATCTGCTGTAGGCACACGCAACACAAACTGCTGTAACTCAAGGATTCGCTCGGGGGAGAGTACAGACTTCAGGGTGACTTCCTGATCCGTCGTCTGCCGGCGTACAATCTCTTGCTCTTCGGTTTCAGAAGGGTAGTCGACGTCGACTTGAAACATAAAGCGATCCAATTGCGCTTCCGGTAGCGGATAGGTCCCCTCTTGATCGATGGGGTTTTGCGTCGCAAACACGAGAAACGGACGCTCGAGCTCGTAGGTCCGCCCTCCGGCAGTCACCGAATACTCCTGCATGGACTGGAGCAATGCCGCTTGCGTCTTCGGTGGTGTCCGATTGATCTCATCCGCGAGCAACAGGTTGGCAAAGATTGGCCCCCTGAATAAATCGAAACGTCCGCTGCCCGGTCGCTTGGTCCTGCTCGAGAATATCGGTCCCGGTGATATCAGACGGCATTAGATCTGGAGTGAATTGGATCCGTTGAAATTGTAGATTGAGCGTCTCGGCTAAGGTCGAAATGAGTAGCGTTTTCGCCAAACCAGGCACACCGACAAAGAGACAATGCCCCCGGGCAAATAAGGCTGTCAGCAGAGATTGAATCACCTCACGCTGACCGACGATTCGCTTTTCGATCTCGCCAATCACCGCGTCCCGCGCTGCGGCAAGCTCTTTTACCGTCTGTAACTCAGACTCGTCGGTGTTATGTACGGGAACTGCGGTTGGTAGCGCGGGCTCTCCCCCCTGACTTGAAGCCTGATTTGGATCCGTTGCCTGTTGTGGCTCCTGTCCTTGCACGGAATCCACTGCTTGGTCTGGATCTGGAGCAGAATCTTGTGCTTGGTTTGATTCTTGGGCTCGGTCTGATTCTTGGGCTGAAGCAGGATCTTGAGGGTCCAAAACTGATTCCATTATGAGTCCTTACTGGCAACAGGGTCTCGGCGCAACTTGAAAATATACAGCAACTGTGAATTTATTTCACAGTCATTGGATCGCTATCTGTGCGAATCCATTCCCATAGTACGGCATTCTTCGGCCCGGGGCGAGTCGACTTCTGTCTTGTTTCATCCGGCGCTCCGGCTTACAGTTACCCCGAATTATGGGAATTACAGACATATTTAGACCGCGCCATCGCCACAGCGACGCGACAATTCGCGCAGATGCAGTAGATCAACTTACCAGCGACGACAAAGACCTGCTCGCCAGCATTGCACGCCAGGACCAAGACCCGGCGGTTCGGCGAGCCGCGATCGACAAGCTCGATGACCCGAGACTGCTCATCCAGCTCTCCGAAGACCAGAAGGACAGTGCACTTCGCAAGCTTACGAGAACCCGCGCAACCAAGCTTTGGATCGACCAAGCAACCCAAGACCGCTCACCGCTAGACCGTACAGAAGCATTAGAATCTCTCATCGCCCTTGGGGATCAACAGGTGCTTGGAACCGTCGCACAACGCATGCGGAGTACGGACTCGGTTGCCCACATCCTCGAACATGTCAGCGACACGGAAGTACTCACAAAACTCGCTCGCAGCGATATCGAGGTCCACCTCCGTTTGATCGTTGTGGATAAAATAGATGACGTCGATGCATTGTCCGAGATCGCTCTCCGCGAGTCGCGCAAATCCGTTGCACACGCGGCAGTCGAACGGATCGACGATCGGCAAAGACTAGAGTCCATTGCAAATCGCGCCAAAAATCGATCCACACGGACCCTTGCCAAGCAGAAAATGGCCCTTGCTGCTGGGATCCCTACACAGCGAACAGCGCAAGAAAAACGAATTCATGCCGAGCAAACCCAATTATGCCAACGTGTTGAGCAATTGGCTGATGGTCACGAGTGGACACAATCCCAAACGCAAATCCAGCAAGCGCAAGCCCAATGGGACGCTTTGCCTCCCGCTAATCGTGAGCTCTCACAGCGCTTCGCAGCAGCAGTCGACTTGTACAACCAACGTCTCACCCGCTATGGGAAAGCCACTCTAAATCCCCTCGACGTCGCTCAAGACCACCCCTCTGCTCCAAAACAGACCTCGTCCCCACAGTCAATCCCCGACAACCAAGCCGAAGAAACGACGGGGAACTCGAACACCGAGGACCGCGCCCACAAAGTGAGTCCTGAGCCTGTAGAGAGTCCTTCCGACACAGACAACACCGGCAAAAAAGGCGCTGCAAATGCAGCAGGCCCAGCTCCCCAGGACAAACCGGAAAAGCCCGCAACACCCAAACGGGTAGATAAAAGTGGCGAAATTGAAAAACTCGCCGCAGAACTGGAACGAGTCGTCTCATCGGCGAAACTAAAACTCGCCGAGCGAAAACTCAAAGAGGCAAAAGCACTCGCTCAACGTTTCGATATCCCAAAAACGGGGGGAGCCCGAAGCCCACAGATCGCACGCTTCCAAACCGCACGACAGGCACTGTTCGTCCGGGTTCAAGAGCTCCAAGAAGCGGAGGATTGGAAGCGATGGGCAAACGTACCCCTGTGCGAGGCACTCATTGCCGAGGCCGCACAGTACCTAGTACAGGTTGAACCAGAACAGCAACAACAAGAAACAAAACAACAACAAGAAACAAAACAACAACAGGACGAGCAACAAGAAACAAAACAACAAGGCGAAATAGAACAGAACAAACCCAAAGACAAAAGAACACCAGACCCGGGCAAAGTATTGCGAGATCTTCAAGATCGCTGGAAACGCATCGGCCCGATTCCCCACAAAAAAAACAAAGAATTGTGGGGCCAATTTCGCTCCATATGCGATAAAATCGCCAAGCAGGCAAAGAAAAACCGCTCAAAAATGAACGCAGAGCGGGCCGAAAACCTGACCAAAAAGCAAGCGCTCTGTGACCAGGCAGAGCAACTCAGCGAATCGACCGACTGGGAGCAAACTGCGCAACGGTTTAAGCAACTGCAGTCCGAATGGAAAGCAATCGGCCCAGTCCCGCGCAAGCACTCCCAGCCATTGTGGGAACGCTTTCGCACAGCATGCGATCATTTCTTCCAAAAGCGTAATCCACACCTGCAAAAACAACTGGCGGAACAAGAAGAAAACGTCAAACGAAAACAACAGCTTTGCGACGAAATCGAGGCGCTGACACAGTCCAAAGATTCAGACCACGCAAAACGAGAAATTCGCAAGCTGCAGGCGCGGTGGCGGCGTGTTGGACCAACGCCTCGCAAGCACACAGCGAAGCTGAATCAACGATTTAAGACCATTTGCGACGCCTTCTTTAGCGAAATCAAGGCCGCCGCCGAGAAACAAGCACAAGAAAAACAGCAACAACGAGTCAAGCTCCAAGAAGCGATCGATAGCCTCGCCAAAGACCTTGACTCTTTACAAGTTGAAGACCCTCCACTGGCTGAGGGCTCCATACCCCTTGCAGATCGAGTAAAAACAGCCTTAGAGATCCGGGCATCGTTGCTTGCACTTGACGACCCTACCCAAGCGAAAATGGTAGGCGCCTGGAACAACGCATGCCAGCAGATCGCAAACGCCAAGCCGGAAGCATTCCAAAATACCGAGCTCGATCCTAAAAAGTGCCGTCAGCGCAAAAAGAAGCTCTGCACCAAACTCAAAAAGCTCGCCGATCAATACAAAAAGGACCAATCCCCCCCCGCCCACTCCGGAAGCGTGGCCGATGTCCTTAGGGCAGCCCTGGCAAACAATACTTTTAGCGATTTTACCCAGGCGCCCAAAGAAAAGATTAGGGAATCCGTCAATGAAGCAAAAGACTCCTGGGTTCGCGGTGGTCCTGTCCCCGGAGAAGAAGGACAACAGCTAGAAGAACAATTCCACGAACTCTGCGATCAACTCCTCGCCATCGCATCCAAATAATTGTTCCATGGAACATTCAGCGAACAAGGTACAGGCACCTCCATTGGGATAATCTCTCCAATTCGCTGTTTTTCATGACCCGGCGCATTGGCACAGTCCGTGCTCACTCGGACATCCATGACCGCTCCCAAAGTTTGTTATCGCTACTCCAATATCGTGAGCCGCAATATTGAGCTGGTTTCACCGATCGCCTGCTGTGTACGGCGTAAAGTTGGAAACTTCGTATCGTTGGATGACTTGATCGCAGATGGGTTTGTGGGCTTGTGGGAGGCATATCTCCGCTACAAACCCGACTTATGCAAGCCGTTTCGCAGCTTTGCGACACCGCGGATCCGAGGCGCGATGTACGATGGTCTATCCTCTATGCTGCCATTTACACGCAATACGGCGCGGCGGATCCGGGACATTCACGTGCATCGATCGTTCCAAGATCTGATAAATCAGGAATTACAACTGCACCGTTCGCACTTTATGGGGCGTCAGTCCGTGAGTCCGATCCAGGCTACGGAGCTATTTCAGACCTGGGAGGCTATCGCCACGATGGTGCGTAATCTACCGATACGAATGCGTATTGTCGTGACCGGATACTATCGCGACGATTTGTTAATGCCACAAATCGCCACCCGTTTAGGCCTAAGCGTTGGCCAAGTATCCAAAATTCACACCGTTGCAATGAAGATACTTCGGAGCGTACATCCGAACACCGGATAACTCGGACGTTTTTAGTCTTCCTCGGACGCCATGCGTGCGCTAGACTGTTTGCAGGTTTCACTGAGCGTGTGTGAGGTCAAGACGCGAGTGAGGAGCCCCCCGCAAGCGTACGTTTTGGTACGTGCGGAGGCACCGGAGCGAGCAACGCAGAGATCGCGCACGATCAGTGGAAGATGCAAACAGTCTAGGGGATATCGGAGGAGCCAAAACCGTATACCCAATTGATCCCGTGGAGGCTCCCAACCGCACCCTATCCTTTGTAGACGTTTCCCACACGAAACCACAGATCTATCGAGAATCCTGTCTCGTCATTGTTCTTGACGGTGCCAATCCCACTTCCCCCTCGGTTCGTTTGTCTTTGTCACATACTGACCAGGTGATCGTCGGACGCGGTCCGAAGCGGCGGTTTGCTCGAACAACCGCTCAGACACAAAGACAACTGCAAATCGATCTAAATGATCCGTGGTTGTCCAGCACGCACATCCTCATCCGCCATGAAAACAACCAGTGGATGATAAAGGATAGAAAGTCAAAAAATGGAACACACGTCAATGGTACCGCGATATCTCAAACTTCTCTATGTGACGGGGACCTCATCCATATTGGTGCAACGCTATTGCTATTCCGACAGGTATGCGTTCGCCCAGAATACTACGCAACGGATTTAGAGTTTGACCACGGCATTCCCCCCTGTCTCGCCACACTGAATCATCGCCTACAGAGTACATTCGACAATCTCAAGACTCTTGCTTCTACCACCGTCCCTGTGCTCTTGCAGGGCGAAACAGGTACGGGAAAAGAGCAAACAGCCCAAGCAATTCATACGATCTCAAAACGATCCGGACGATTTGTGGCTATCAACTGTGGTGCAATCCCAGAAAGTCTGGTGGAAAGTGAGCTGTTTGGCTGTCAACGGGGCGCTTACTCTGGCGCGGTGGAAGCCCGCGTCGGACACGTCCGCGCCGCAAACCAAGGGACTCTCTTTTTAGACGAAATCGCCGATTTATCCGCACGCGCACAGGTCAAACTTCTCCGTATTCTCCAAGAAAAGCGAGTTGTACCGGTGGGCGCACATCAGCCTCACCCGGTCGATGTACGAATCATTGCCGCGACAAATCGCGATCTAGAGCAACTTGTGATCACCAATCAATTCCGCAACGACCTGTATGCCCGACTGGCGGGAGCGGTGTTTGAGCTTCCCCCGCTGAGACAACGACAGGAAGATATTGGTGGGATCATCGCAACAATTCTTAAGCGGATCTGTGCCAGGGATGCTGCGCACGTGCGGTTTCATCGTGATGCCGCGTATACCTTAGCAACGGACTCGTGGCCGCGTAACATCCGCCAGCTGTTTCACACCTTAGAGACGGCGGTCGCGCTCGCAAAAAACGCAGAGATCCACAAGCAGCACTTATCTATCGATCATGCCTCCTCAAACCCAAAACCATCCCGCGGGGCAAAAGTAGACACGGAGCGTCGCAATCACCTTGTTAACCTGTTGCAAACACACAATGGCAACATCAGCGCCGTCGCGCGAACGATGAAAGTTGCCCGGGTTCAGATACGGCGCTGGTGCACGCGTTACGACATAGACATTAACCATTTTCGCCATTCCGAAATACCACAAGAGAAGCCGAACTTAGAGTAGCCTCTGCCCATTGACTTTTGTAGTCCATGTACGTCCCAAGATCGTAAATCTCGATTCCCTCATCACAAAGATCACGAATCTGTTCGTATTGGCACAAATTTCCTAGCGAATACTTGGCATAGTCAGCATCAAAACTGAACTGCAGTCCACGATAACGGTCCCCAGACACCCCGCCCAACACATACGCGACATCTTTCCCATTGCACTGCGCAAACAGGACTCGATTCGCGCCACGCAACACAAGACGCCGCAACATCTCACGATAAAAGTCACACATCGGCCCAGCCTGAATCCCAACCCCTTGCCGCCCTTTCCAGCTGCGTTTTTCTATGTCGATAATCCTATCAAACACGGACATCGCCGCGGGGACAGTGCCACCGTAGCAACGCACAAACGAAATCTTTGCATCGGCGGCCAACTGCAACGCCTTGTTGAGATTCCGTCGAAAGTTCGTGCTTCGGCGGCCTAAGAACCCTGACAGTCCACCATGTAGTGAAGCCATGCAACGCGTGAGTTGTGGACCATCCCCAATAGAGTAAATCTGCTCTAGTTGAGCCCGCAACAATGACAGCAAATCAGCCCCAATGATCAGACCAGTGAGAATCACAATGTCCCAGTCCGTTCTGCCTGGCAATAGCCGCGAAAATGACTCGCTAATCGCTCTTGCATCATTGCCGACGATCGGACATCCAAGCCCCCATGACGCCTCTAGTGGCTCGATATATCGATAGTTGCGATACTCCTTCGCCATCATTGTGATGTAACCGCTTTCATCTCGGAACAGCCAGGGTCGGCGTGTCGGCATCAATGCTACATGCGCAGATAGCCCCCAGTCAGATAGAGAACAAAATGGATCGATTCCACCCGCGACAGCGACACATTTATCAAAGTGCTGCAAATCTTGATCAAACTGTTCGAGGGAAATGGATTCCATCTTACTCTCCCCCTCAATTTTAACTCGGAAATAGGCTAGCCCGCATTTCTCACAAAATTTTGTCGCGAGAGCGTCAAGTGTGCGGAAAATCTCGGTGCACGTAGCAACGAGCACCGCAGGCGTATTGACATACGGTGAGGCGCGGAGTGCGAGTACATCGAGAGGTTGCGGGCAATTGGCGCTCGTAGCAGAAAGCTTGTGAGAAATGCGGGCTAGATGCGTGCGAAGATCACCGAGGATACAAAAAAGGCCACACCCCGAGAGGGTGTAGCCCCTTTTGCCTAACTTCCCAGGCGAAAACGCCGCCTGGCCCACACCTACATTACGATGAAGTCGTGGGAACGAACCGTCTTACGACCATTCGCAGAGGCGCGCTGTGTCGCCTGGCCAATGAGCCAGTGGACCCAACCATTGAGCCCGTCGACCGCATCGCCACCGGTGAAGCACCCCGCATCTTTAATCGCGGCCTTCACTTTAGAACCCACCAACAATACCTCCGTCGGTGCCTTCTTTTTCTTTGCTGCTGGTTTCTTCCTTGCTGCTGGTTTCTTTTTTGCTGCTGGTTTCTTTTTTGCTTTTGCCACAGAAATACCCTCCTAGGTCATGACCACGTGCGTTTTACTATCTAGGGCTGACACTTAAATGCGATGGGCGAAGCGCGAAATGCCTTGCGTTTTGTACGAGATCGCCGTCAACTGGGCGTAGTCGACGATTACGGGACATTTCACCCCTCCCCCAAAAATGAACAATACCACCTCATGCTCTGATTCAAAAATACTGATCCACACTTCTTCGAGCCCAGGGGCTGATTCTATAAGCCAGCCACCTGATCGATCCAATCCCGCTAGCGGCCCATTTGGGTCAGAAATACGTCACCCATTGGCGCTCGATCAGTCGGTTTACGAACCGACCGAAGAGTCACTTTGCCAAAGTCGACATCAAAGCGAAACGTTCCTGTGACTATCGTTCGCCCCTTGGAATCGATCGACAAAGCGCGACCTTGATCGTGGTCAG
The DNA here is from genome assembly GCA_965223575.1 of Kofleriaceae bacterium. Lineage (GTDB taxonomy): Bacteria > Myxococcota_A > Polyangia > Haliangiales > Haliangiaceae > CBDCWZ01. The sequence continues at coordinate 81,662 of CBDCWZ010000115.1, read as the reverse complement.
AACCGCCATATCGCTGCGTCCAGAGTGTTTTTCCGAGCGGCGATAGTTTCATGAGATACATGTCCTTGTTACCAGCACTCGAAAGCTTTCCCTGTCCAAAATCTACCTTTTCCTGAAAAAAGCCCGTCGCTACGATATTGCCAAATCCATCTGTCCCGACTCCCAGACCAGCATCCATGCGACTGCTCCCGTAGCTTTTCGACCACTGATAGGTGCCATTGTAGGTAAACCGAGCCAAAAAAATATCCGCCTCCCCCGCCGACTTGTGATTTGGGCCTCCAAAACTAATCTCGTCATAATAGGAGCCAGATAGGACAATGTGCCCGGCGGGATCAATCGCCAAGCCGTAAGCAAGTTCGGGAAACAACCCTCCAAATCCCTTCGCCCAAACGTGTTTCCCATTGGGGTCAAACCGGCACAAAAGTACGTCCCTATCTCCCCGACTACGGATCGGGCCTGAGGCAAAACGCAGCGTGCCCGAGAACTCTCCCAAAAAGATGATATCCCGCCCCAGGATCGCGAGATCACGCGCGTAATCCAATCCGATCCCCCCCATGCGCACTGACCAAATAAATTTTCCAGCACCGTCGAGCCGCGCAACGAAGATGTCCGCTCGCCCAGCACTCGTTAATAATGTATCCCCGAGTTTCATCGTTTGACGAAAGACGCCGGTTACGATGACGTCACCGCTTTTCGTGACCGCCAGCGCATCCGCAGCGTCGACATCCAAACCTCCAAAGCTGCGCAGCCACGCCAGGTCTCCGGTCGGGGTCAGTTTGGCGACAAACACATCGTCGGCGCCAACACTCACGACGGTCGTGCCACCTACGACCATCGAGCCCGAAAACCACCCCGCGAAGTACAGGTTGCCCTTGGCGTCAAAGGCAACGGCGCTAACAACATCGTCACCAGAGCCACCAACGCGAAACGCCCACTGGTGTGCCCCGTCCTGGCTAAAAACAGCGACATAGCCATCGATGCCTGTCGCTTTGAGCTTCTGTTTCCCGCCAAAACTAACCTCATCACTGAAAATCCCGCCCACGGCAATCCGATCCTGCGAGTCAACGGAAACGGCTCGACCATTGTCGCGACCGGTGTTTCCAAACCCTTTTGCCCACAAGACGCGGCCAGCGTGACTCCCTTTGTCAGGCTCCAGAGGTGGCAGCGGCTTGGTCACTGGCGGCGGCACTGGCGGCGACGAAAGCTGAGCCTGTGGCGGTGCAACATGGGACTTTGTCTCTGCATCAACCAAGGGCTCTGCCTTCTGTTTTCCACTCCCGCACCCCCAATAACTCGCAAACACAACGATACTCAAAACGAGCCCATTACTAAATCGCATGAATAACCCTCGCATGAAATTGGTGGCGGGCCCAACTTCTACGATAGTTGGACTTGCGCCGAGGTCACTTGCGCCAGGGAGACTGTTTTGCCGCCCTCAGCCTGTAGTTGCCAATAGCGACGATAAAGCGGATTTCGCTCGATGAGCTGAAAATGGTTCCCGGTCGCCACAATCCTACCTTGATCTATCACCACGATCCGATCCGCCTGTTGTACCGTCCGCAAGCGATGGGCGATCATCAGTGTTGTCCGACCCGCCATCAGCCGCTCAATGGCGACCCGTATTTGATACTCGATATCTGCATCCAATGACGACGTCGCTTCATCAAGGAGCAATATCGAGGGTCGCTGGATCATGGCCCTAGCGATCGCCAACCGTTGGCGTTGTCCCGCGGACAGCTTTATGCCCCCTTCACCGATTTGTGTATCGTAGCCGTCTGGAAGCTCGAAAACGAAGTTTTCGACACCCGCAGCTCTCGCCGCGCTTCGCAGCTCTTCATCAGACGCCTCGAGAGCGCCATAACGAATGTTGTCGGCAACCGAACCATGAAACAAAGCGATCTCCTGAGGAACGACTGCAATGGACCGCCTTAGCGATGTAAGCGAAATGGTCCGCAGGTCGTGTCCATCCAATTCGATCGTGCCCACAGTGGGATCAAAAAACCGGGTCAGCAACGAAAACATCGTACTTTTGCCAGCACCGCTTGGGCCAACGATTGCTATCCGCTGTCCCTGTGTGATCTCTAGGTCCACGTCTCGCAGGGCCCAACTGTCTTGGGGACAGGAATCGTATCGATATCCGACGCCGAGCAAACGAAGGTGGCCACGCACCGCGCTCAGATCCACCGCGCACGGAGAGTCCGTCACAGATGGTGAAGTATCCAATATTTCAAACATGCGTCTGGTCGTTCCACGCAGCTGTTGCAAGCCGGCGTACAATCGCCCAAGCGCGTTGACTGCGCCGGCAATCGTGAACATGTAGAGCAGAAATGCCGTCAACTCTCCGATCGACACCGCTCCAGCGATGACCAGTCTACTTCCGTACCACAGAACAGCGACAAACGAAATCGAGCCAAGAAAGACCAACACACCACTGAGACGCGAATAAACCTTCGCTGCATCCAGTTGAATCCCGAGCAGAGAATCTAAAAGGGAGCGATATCGATTGGCCTCAAACGACTCGCGGCCGCATGCCTTGACGGTCCGTATCCCAACGACGACCTCGTGGGCCCGTGCCGAACTCGCAGCGACTCCATCTTGCTCCTCCGCATACAGCCTTTTCAAGCGTTTTCCAAGCAACATCGCCACCAATGGAACTGGAATCAAGGACAGCAAGGTCACGACAGTGAGGGGTATGTTCATCGCGCTCATTACCACCAGCGTACCGGTAAACAGCAGTATCGCCCGGATCCCGTTTGGAATCGTTTGGGTAAGAATTTGCCCTGTCTTTTGCAAATCGTCTCCGATACGGGATAGGAGCTCCCCAGTCTGTCGGCCGACAAAAAACTGTGTGGGTTGGACTACGAGATGAGCAAACATTCGCTCGCGTAACCCTTTTAGCAGGCGCACACCTGCCGATTGCAACAAGTAGGTATTCGCGTATGCAAGCAGCCCCTGTGCAGCGAAAAGCACCGCAAGAATGAGCGCTACCCAGTTTAGCTGCGCACTCTCTCGATCCACCAATGCTGCATCCACTACGAGCCCAGCAGCACGGGGGATAACGAGCGCAACGGCAGCAGCACCAATTGCGAGAAAACTTGCAAACAGCAAGCGACGAAGCTCGAACCTCGCAAGTGCTAAGACTCGCCTTGTCGTTTCCATCTTATTCATACCAGCAATAACCTTAGGGGGTGTCCCGATTATGCCAGTGCCTCCAGACAAGCACATGGCCAGATATTGATAAGAAACCAGCCAGGGATGGAACTATTTTCTATCCTCATTGGGACAGTGGCCCTCGGGAATCCCACGCTTTTTTGCACAAATCCCATATAATTCGTGACGATGGCGAGTGATTACAAATCCGCCCAGCCTTTGCGCAACCTCTTCCTGGAGACGCTCTATCTGTGGGTCCTCAAACTCCAAGATCAAGCCGCAGCTGGTACAAATGAAATGGTCATGATGCTCTCCTGCAACCTCGTATCGAGTCTGGCCTTCACCAAACTCAATCTGAGACGCTAATCCGGCCTCGGCCAACAGTTTCAGCGTCCGATATACCGTCGCATAGCCAACTTTACGGTTGCGTTTCCGCACCCTAGCCAGTAGCTGTTCAATCGAGACATGATCACGACATCGTAAAAATTGGTCTACGATGAGCTCTCGCTGCTGCGTGCTGTTTAGACTGTGCTGTTGCAAGTAGTCATTCCACGCCGCTTTAAGACGCTTGATGTCTTTGGGATGGAAGTCTCGCTCGCCCATCAAGTGTTCGAATATTGGCTAAGTACCGCAAAATGTCAACGGATATCTAGAATATCTATTTCATCCACACTTGTAAGCGGAATGTCAGATCAACGTGCCACAACCTGCATATCTGGGACAACCTGGACAAAACCAGCACCATTCGCGAGCGCGGCCCGTTTACGTCGCCTCTGGCGAATGTACGCCCCAGCACTGGCTCCAAGAAGAGCAAACGGATACACGAGAGCGAGAGATAAGGCGGAAAATAGAACAAGGGTCATAATGCTATGCAGTTGGAAACCAACAAGAGTGGAAATGAGCACGCGCATCGTATCTGGAGTGACGACCAAGACCAGGACTGCTGGTCCCAGCCACCCGAACACCGCCCCCATACTCGTCTCGAAAACAACATTGCTCCGGCACAAATACGATGGAATCATTGCACCATAGAAGGCAGCCAGTAGGTAGGCGAACCCGGAAAGCTCAAACAGCACGCAGACAAGACAAAAAACAGCAGTAATTGCTGCACCAAGGACGACCCAAACTCCCCATAGGTTGAAGACTCTCTGAGATGCCCCCTTTTGCGCTCTCCTGCCAAGCAGGGGCTCGTGCAAGGTTCCCCCACATAAGCTGCAGGACGTGCGAGACGCAACATTCTCGGTGTTACAGGTTGGGCAAATAGCAACGTGGGACATTGTGACCTCTACTCTCCACAGGACTCACCGACAGGCGAAGTTTCTTCAGCTATAACACGCCCTGCGAGCACCTCAAGTTTTTAGCCAAAAGGAACCAACGAGTTGGTGACTCGCGCATAGATCCAATTCCTGTTGCGATCTCCACACGCATCCGTTACGTTTCCTGGCCAGAGTACGTATCCATGACCCGGGTCAAAAAAAACACCACCACCAAAAAAGACAATGGTGCGAAAAACAACGAGAATTTGCCGTTTGATCAAGTACTATCCCGCCTTCAGTCGCTCGTGGAACAACTCGAAAACGGCAAACTGTCTCTAGAACAGGCGCTAGCAGTATATGAAGAGGGCATCGGTCTTGCTGGCATCGGGCATAAAGTTCTAGATAGTGCGGAAAAACGCGTCGAGCTACTCGTCCAACATGGCGATCAGCAATCGGTTGAACCGTTAGACGATCCCGCGGTTACGAAAGGCGAACACTCTCCTCAGGTTGAGGACTCTCGACAGGTTGAGGACTCTCGACAGGTTGAGGACTCTCCACAAGTTGAGGACTCATAACCGGAGATGGGTTCGCTTACACTCGACATTGCGCGCCCAGAGCTCCGGGTCTGGTTTGATACCATCCGCCCGCCCATTAACGACTATATCGCGCAATTTCTCCGTAGTGATATCGCAGATCCAAGACTGATGGAGGCGATGCGCTACGCCGCTTTGAGTCCTGGAAAGCGGATTCGACCAGCGATTTGTGTCGCAGCATGCCAAGCCCTTGGCGGAGACATTGCCGACTGCCTTCCAGCAGCAGCAGCAGTAGAGCTCGTACATGCCTACAGTCTCGTACACGATGACCTACCGGCGATGGACGACGATCAAGAGCGACGCGGGAAACCAACCGTGCACGTACAATTTGGTGAAGCAACCGCCATTTTGGTCGGCGACGCTCTACTGACAGCAGCTTTCGCTGCTCTCGCCCAGTTGGGCAAACATACAAAAGCGGCCGTTACGACCCTTGCAAAGCGAGCAGGCCACGACTATCTCCTGTCTGGTCAAGCCCGCGACTTGGCGATGGTGGACACTCCTGTGCAAAACCTAACCGAAATTGAACAAACCCACCGTGGCAAAACCGGCGCTCTTTTTGCCTGCGCCGCCGAGCTTGGGGCCATCTCCGCCTCAGCAAACCAACAAGATTGCACCGCCTTAGCAAATTACGGAATGGCCATCGGAGTCGCGTTTCAACACACTGATGATCGAGATGATGGGGAGTTTCGGTCATTCTCAGAGACAACGCAAACAAGGATTCAGTCGTTGTGTCGCGAAGCCCAAGAGACGGTAAGCCACCTAGGCCGTCCTGGAACTCTCTTGAGACAAATCGCACATTGGATCCAATCCGCTTCTTGAAACACTACATAGTGCTACATGAGCAGCGCGGTCTAAAATCATCGATGGTACTGGAAATATTGACGGATCAACCCTCAGCGCCCTAACATCATTACAAACTCTATGGCGAATTGGGACGAGCCTACCAGTGTGTCACCGCATGACGCTGCCGACGAGATTGTCGAGATCGAGCGCAATCAAGCGTATCTCATCGTCATTTCTGGCAGCAACGTGGGCGAAATGTACAAGCTAAGCTCCAGTCGCACGACCGTGATCGGTCGTGGCCGAGAAACTGACATTCGTGTGCTCGATGAGGGCGTATCCCGAAAACACTCGCAAATTCGTCTGGTTGCCCAGGGCATTGCACTCGAAGATTTGGGTAGCCGCAACGGTACCTATTGCAATGGCCGAAGGATTGAATCCCAAATCCTCAAAGACGGAGACAAAGTCCAAGTCGGCCGGACGACTGTCTTAAAATTTACCTACTCAGACTATCTCGACGAATCATTCCAACGCCAAATGTATGATTCCGCACTGCGGGACAGCCTCACCAAAGCATTTAACCGCCGATATTTCACCGAACGCTTAGAAAGCGAGTTTCGCTTCGCAGACCGGCACGAGGTTCCACTATCGTTACTACTTTTGGATATCGACCACTTCAAACAGGTCAACGATAAACACGGACATTTGGCTGGGGACACTGTTCTTGCAATGTTCGCCACGGAAATCCACCGCAGCGTTCGCAGCGAAGATGTATTTGCCCGTTTTGGCGGGGAAGAGTTTGCAATTATCTCCCGTTCGATCCGCCTCGATGCAGCAAAACAATTTGCCGAGCGACTCCGCTCGGTCATTGAGCGATTAATATGCACACACGACGGAACCGAGGTCTCAATCACAGTGAGCATCGGCGTTGCTACGATGCCCAATATTGCCGCCCGCTGCAGTAATGACCTCATTGCGGCAGCCGACCGAGCTCTTTATCTCGCCAAACACCGCGGCCGAAACCGAGTTGAGGTATATCCCGAACCTACATCGTAGCCCTCCACGACCCGAATCATGTTCACAGGGTCTTACAGAGCTGGAGGGAATTTGCGACCTGAGAGGGGCGTTGTTACCTATGGGTATGAGTGTTTGGCTAATCAATCGGGTCCTCGCCACAGCATTGGTGGCAGGACTAGCAACGGCAGGGTCTTTCGCAAATGCAAAACCATTACCGGTCGCTCTGTCCATCGACAGCGCAGCACCGCTACTTGTAAAGGGAAAAGGGCGCGTTGCTGCAGAGCAGCTTAAACTCAAAAATTGGAAAGTTGCGCAAAAAAACCTGGTCGCATATCTCAAAACCGGAACGTTAACCAAAAAAGAGATTCCTCGCATCAAACTACTCATCGCAGTCACCGATGCTCGACTGGGATATTGGAAACGCGCAGCGCAGGGATTTGTTTCTTTGCTGCACCAGCTTCCCCATCTTCGCGACTATATCCATTACCAGGCTGCGCGCGCATACTACTTTGCAAAGTTACCAACCAACGCATTGGCCCAGGCCGAGGCAGTGTCAGACCAATCGATTCATGCGGCAGAATCCGAACTTCTCATCGGAGACATTCTTCGCGGTCAAGGACGCCCCGCAGCAGTCGCCAACCACTACCGAGAATACCTCACACGATGGCCGAGGGGAATGCGGCGAAATGAAGCGCGGTTCCGACTCGCAGCAGCCTTGGAGAAACAGGGCCAATTTAGGGAAGCGATCCAAGAGTACAAAAAAATTTCCATCGCTGGACCACTAACACAATGGGCTAACTCTGCACGCCCCCGAATCAAGTCCCTACTCAAAAAAATTCCAACAGAGCAACGCAACAACCTAACCCAATGGACAGCGGCAGAGTTTGTGAAGCGGGGCATGGCCTACTACAAAGCAATGAGAAACCCGCTCTCCGCGGCGGATTTCTCCGCGGCGCGAAAAGCTCCTAAGCTCACCCCAGATCTTGACTGCATTGCGTCTTACCACGAGGCCAACAGTTGGTTCAAAGAGAGAAACCGAACCAAATCGGCGCCTCTTTTTGATCAGGCACTCAAATCTTGCCGCAAAGCGAACAATACCGACCTACAAGTAAAATCAGCGTATCAAGCCGGTCGCTCGTATGCGCGCCTCAGACAACACAAGGTTGCCGCACGGCGGTACGCAACAGCGGAAACGATTGCACCTACCCATAGCTACGCTGACGATGCGCGCTTACGCCAGGCCGAAGAATATCAAAGTCTCAACAACCAAACCAAAGTAACCGCACTGTTAAGAACAATCCCATCGCGCTATCCCACCGGAGACATGCGCGCAGAAGCAATGTGGCGATTGGCTTGGCGTGCCTACAAAAATAAGAAGTATCGTCAGACGGCCCACTGGCTCAAAAAGCAAATTGAGGTGATGCCAATCGCATCGAACTACTGGGCGGAAGGTCAAGCGCAATATTGGTTAGGCCGAACCGCCGAAAAACAAAAACGACCCAAAAGTGCAATTCGCTACTACACAAGTGCAATTCGCAAATATCCGCTTTCATACTACGCACTTCTCGCACTCAATCGCCTTTTAGAAAGCCACCCAACGCACTACACCAAACTAACAACAGAACTAAACAATATCGCCCCTCCTCCACCATTGCACTTTCGCCCCCGGGGCGTTTACCTCTCACCCGGATTTCGCCGTGTTTTAGAATTTCTAAAGCTTGGCCTCGGAACTCCTGCAGAAGCGGAGCTGCGCAAACTCGGATTTAGAATCCCGTCTGGGAAAAAGCCCGTTCGCGATCCAGACCAAATCGACAAGCTATGGGCAATGGCATTTCTCAACAACCGAGCGGGACGGGTTGGAGCGGCACTTTGGGTAACTCGCTGGCATGTTCAAGACTACAAACGGCATTGGCCTACCGGGGACAACCCGCTGCGGTGGAACATCGCATACCCCAAACCCTATTGGCGCCTCGTCAGCCAGTATGGCGAGCGCTACCAATATCCACCACCACTACAGATCGCGATTATGCGTGAGGAAAGCGGCTTTAATCCGCTTCTTGAGTCCTACGCCAACGCCATCGGCCTAACACAGATGATTTTTCCGACTGCTCGACGATTTGGTAAGGGCACTGGCATCGAAATCAATCGCAAGAACCTACGCGACCCTGAAAAAAATATTCACATCGGCGGTCGTTTCCTCTCCTTTTTGCTTAAGAAATGGGAAAACCATCTCCTCTTAGTGATCCCATCATATAATGCGGGCGAGGGAGCTACTGCGCGGTGGCTGCGGGCACGCGGAGACTGGCAAGCAGACGAGTGGCTCGAAGCCATTCCCGCTGACCAGCCCAGACGTTACTCGAAACGAGTACTTTCTAGCTACTTTGCCTACGCCTATATGACCGATGGAACGATCCCCAAGATCTCAAACACTATTCCAAAACGATTGATCAAAACAAAAAGGTCAAAGAAAAAGAATCAGAAGAAGAATCAGAAGAAGAGAGGAAAAAAGAAACCACAAAAGAAGAAGCGAAACAAAAAGTAGCCACACCTTTCAAACTCAGCCAAATCTGACACAAGGACCCTTCGCCGATCGTAGCATTTGCGCACAGCATCTGTGTCGAACACAGGATGTCGCACAACCTGATACTACGAAATGCATCGTTATTCGGTGATGCATGGCTTGCAATGTAATAAGCACTACTTCGCATCCATCAGGCCCGTGATAAATTTAGTCTCGTGAGACACCGAGTCACTTCGGGCGAACGTGGAGCATCGCAAATCGCCGTCCTTGTTTTTTTGGTTCTGGGCATCGCAGACTTAGCCTGGATCAATCTGTTTATCGGGCTCGATGCAGACAACGTCGATCAACCTGCCAAGTTTGAGCAGATACATGCTGTGGCGGAACCAAACACTGAGGGCACAGACGATCCAACTGCAAATGCAATCGGCGATAACACGGTTGCCAATACAAACGATTTAGCTGCAAATGCCGATGCTGTTGGTACGGTTACTGGTGCAAACGATTCGGTGGCGAACATAGACACCGACGCCACAGTCGCTACCACCGACACTGTCGCTACCGCCGACGATTCAGCGGCGAATGCAGATACCAACGCAAAAGACACTGTCGCAAACACAAATGATCCAACTGTTTCCAATAACACCGACCAAACGGACATCAAAACAAAGACCCCGACGGCAGTTGATACTACGGCGAAGTCCACTATCGATAAGGTAGCGACCAACGATGCGGCGAAACCGGATGCTCTAGACATCGGAGCAATGCGAACTTCTATCGCAGGATTTCGCCGCGGGTTTCACGCTAGTCCCCGCATTCATAGCCAAATACAATCTGTTGTCAAACGCCTTCGCAAAAGTCCCAATTTGGCAATCACACTGCGTGGTCATACCGATAGCACCGGGAGTGCCGAAACAAACCGGCGCCTGGGTTTGGCCCGAGCCCGATTTGTCCGCAAAGCGTTGCGGCGTGCTGGAATCAGCACAGAGCGCATCGCCATTGAGAGCGTAGGCGCCGCCGAATTGATTGGAGATCGGACTGCTACCGAGAACCGGCGAGTCGAAATTGTTTGGAGGAAAAATTAGCCATGTTGTTATTTGCTTCAATACTAGGTGCCATTTTGTTTTTCCTTGCGGGCTACTCGGTCCGCCGGACAAGACGGGAAGAGTCTTTTGAAACCAATCAAGCGCCCCTCATTTTCGATGAATCTCCGCGGCCCCAGCGGGCTCATTCATCCACAAATGAAGCGAAACCTTCTCGTAAGAAGAGCTCTCCACCACCAACGCCGCGAGCACTCAAGCAAATATTTCAGGATCTGGTTGATAATAAGTCCTACACAGCAGCCATCCTATCTGATGAACAGGGACTCATTATTACAGGCCATGGGACGCGAGACATGGATGGCCTTGCCGCAACGGTGGGAATGCTCGGTTCGAAGGGAAATTCGGCGCTATCCCCCGTATGGATGACCGCTCCTCAAAACGTCGATCTTGGAGATGACACTCGCGGATGGCTATCGATGCGTTCTTTCGAGTGGGAAAATAGAATTCTGTACGCGTCAGTCCTTGGCGGTCAACAAGCATTGCCGTCGGAGACAGAAACCGAAATGGTAGCAGCTGCTCGCAACTATCTGAGCAAGATAGGAGGAGTCAGAAGGGAAAAGAGAACTCATGGATAACACAGAAACCAGTTTCGTTTGTGGAGGATTTGCATGTTAAGTCAACAGCAACGGACCCTTATCGTCGACAGTTTTAAGCTGGTTGTTCCCATTGCGGAGACCGCTGCAGACCTATTTTACAAACGCCTATTTGAGCTAAAGCCCTCTTACAGAGATTTCTTTGGCGAAGATATGAGCGGGCAAAAACGTAAATTGGTCGGCATGCTGGCCTTCATCGTTAAGTGTATGGACTTTGCAGATGATGATTGGCAAGAAGCGGTCGCCGAGGACCAGGATTTGTTTCTCGTATTGTTGGCACTAGGCAGGAGACACACCGACCTCTACAAAATTCCCGACGAGAGTTATGACACGGTAGGGGAAGCCTTGATCTGGACACTCAATTACGGACTTGGAAAGGCGTTTACATCAAGCGTTCAGGACGCATGGGTAGCCGCGTATCAGGGCATTGCCATGATTATGAAGATGGGCGTTCATTCCGTACAAGATCTCCAATTTGGACAGGTGGCATCATGAGAACAACGGTTATGCAAGGCGCCCTAGGCGAGGGAAAACTCAATCTTCCTACAGTGCTCCGCGCTGTCAGCTTAAGTCGACAACTAACCTGTATCCGTATCCAAGATGGCAATCAGCATCTGAGTGGAGAGATCCAGGTAAAAGCTGGACGATTGGTCAGTGCGACGCATGAAGACAAGATTGGCAAGGATGCTTTCTTTGAAATTTTGTCCCAAGACAACAGCTTTTTTCGCGTTGAAAAACTCGAGAACGAAGTCGATATCCCGCCATCCCTCGGAATGGTGGGGACTCTGCTCGATGAAGCGCCTAAAGAACGCTCTACATCGACGGCTACGCGCCAGGCCCCCCACCTTCGTGTCGCGCAATCTCCCAATTTGCAGGAGTCTGCAGCTGGCCAAGAGAACCTTGCGGCGCTAGCAACACCAATCGAGGGATTACATGCACTAGCGGTTTTGGATCAAACCCATGGTGTGCTCCAATGGCGGCGGGACGCCGACCAAAGCAATCAAGGTCTTGCCAAGGTTATCTCCGATCTCGTCGGACTCTCCAAGTCTCTCAAAACCGTCATGTCAGTGGATCGCCAACCAGAAATCATTATCTCTGGTATTGATAATACGATCGTGCTCACGCGAATCTCCGACACCGTTGTCGCGGCCGCAGCATTTGAGGGAAAAGTTGCCGCGGGATTCGCACGATTTCAACTCGCTCGTCTAGTCGATCCGATCAAAGGACAACTGTAGACACGCCTCAATCGTCGCCGCAGACCTCGTCGATTCAAAAAATATGGCAATTACGTACACTTGCGTCTTGTCTGCGTGTGGCGCAACAGGTTGGCATTGCGCCAGAAAACTTTCATTGTGCAAGCCCACCTAAATAATATCAGTCCATAAAAAAACCATATTATAACTAAATAACCTTGGAAAAAGTTCGTATTGCGTCCATGCTTACATGTGCATCGCTCTCATTTACGTGTATTGGAACAGTGGAAAACACAACGGAATCGCAAACCACTTGTTATTCGTGGAGCAAGGCAGGTTGGGAAAACCTATCTCGTCCGCGAGTTCGCTGCCGAGAATTTTGATCAGATCATCGAACTCAACTTTGACAAAGAGCCTGACAAAAGTTCCCTGTTTGCGCCGACATCGATTGATGAAATCATTCAACTCTTAGAAGTCAACGCCGGGACTAAGATCGTTCCGGGAAAAACGCTACTTTTCCTGGACGAAATTCAGGCAGCACCAGACTTGTTTCCAAAACTTCGTTACTTTTTCGAAGACTATCCGGAGCTTCACGTCATTGCCGCCGGATCTTTATTGGATTTTCTACTGTCCGATCATTCATTTTCTATGCCCGTAGGGCGTGTTGACTATATCCACCTTGGTCCTATGAGCTTTGAAGAATTCCTCATCGCAAATAACCACGGCTCCCTCGTCGAATTTATCAGGGGACTCGACATTGCTGACATTTTCCCCGAAACCTTTCATCTGCAACTTATGGAAATGCTCCGCAAGTATTTTATCATTGGCGGAATGCCAGGGGCAGTATACGCATATGTCGCTACCAAAGATTTTCGCGAGGTCACGCGAGAACACCAATCGATTTTGCAGAACTATGCTGATGACTTTCCCAAGTACCAACGTCGAGCAGATGTTCATCTTTTGCGAAAGACATTTGGCAAGCTCCCAGGACTCATCGGTCGGAAATTAAAATACACCCATATCGATCGCGAGCACAAGGCGGCTCAACTGTCCAAAATATTGGATTTGCTCGAGCTTGCGCGCGTCATTTATCGTGTCAAACACAGCGCGTCCAATGGCATTCCACTTGCCTCCGAAACGAACGACCGCGTTTTCAAACCGCTTTTCCTTGACACAGGACTCGTTTCTGCATCGTTGGGGCTAAAACTCAGCGACTTTCATCCCGATCACCGGGTTATGCTGGTCAACCAGGGCGCACTCGCAGAGCAGTTTGTCGGCCAGCACCTTCTCTATTCAGGGGAACCGTACGAAAAACCTCAACTTTTTTATTGGAATCGAGAAAAAAGGAACTCCTCTGCAGAAGTCGACTATGTTATTTCTTCCGGATCGAAGATCATCCCCATCGAAGTCAAATCAGGAAAAAGCGGTACCCTTAAATCGCTACACCTATTTGTTGAGGAAAAGAACAGGGCATTCGCGATACGGTTTAACGCAGACGCTCCAAGCGTAGTGGATACACAGACGGTTAGCTCTGAAACACCTGGACAACCATTTCGCCTACTTTCCCTTCCACTCTATATGGTGGAGCAAACAAAGTCGCTAATACAAACAAACTCCTAACCTAGAGCATTTGATCCACTATTTTTTTGTATTGAACACGTCATAGCGTGATTTTGGCTGCGCGGGGCGCAAGCACTACATTCATACCGTTTGGTAATTGCGAGGAGCACAGCAACAACCAGCCAAAGGCGCAAAAGCGACCGATTTTGACGGAATTCAAATTAGCGCTCTAGAAGAACTCGTGTAGCAGGACAATCGGACCGTTCGTAATCCATGCGTCCGTCGAGTGTGTACAGTCATTACGCATACGAGGAGCACCCCACATAACTTACTGATAATACAATATCCGTTTTGAGGATCGCAGTATTGCAATTGATCGTAGAGATCCAAAATGTGAAAGGTTCTTGATATGAAACCCTCCATTCTTTTGAGTTTTCTGCTCATAACATCGCTACGATGCGCTGATAATCTCAGTCAAACGAGTGAATCCATCAATGATTGTTTTCCAAGTTGTGAGAAGACCTTTGGTGGTAGTAACGGTCTTAAGAAACCCAGCGGTTCGGGACCGGAAGGATCGGACGGCCCCGGAGCCGGTCCAGGCCCCAGCATTTCTACTGAAACGGGTTTTGATTGTTTACCCAGTTGTGCGGAGACACTCTGCCCTGTTCACTCTGCTGTTTACCGAGTGAGGATAGAAGTACCTGATCACGGCTTCGCTACCGCCGTACTCGAGCAACATCTACGGGGGGCTGCTCTCGACGTTCCTCACGTGTTGGTAAGCCCAAACAAACCCGCAAAAACTGGAGACCAAGGCATTGTTAATACCAACACCGGAAGCAAACACGCAAGATGGTACTACCCAATTGAGAATATCAGCGAGCGCGAAGCCATCATCTGTAAGAAGTTCACACCAGGTGGCGCCGTGTTGTTTCTTGATGATATTTACAACCACAATACCAAAGACTGTTCAGCAGTCGTCAATGCGAGTGCACCACCAATACCATGCCCACATATCCAGGGCACACCAATATGCTGCGCAGACGGTAGTTGGCAACGGAGCCGCGACGATAGAAGTCCCGAGGTGTGCGACGATCATGGTGGTCCTGGCTCCGGTGCGGGATCCGTTTGTACGTCAATATGTTGCGACCCAACCGGCCAGCCAGGCGTGAGCTGCTTTGACCAAACCCATGAGGATGATTGTTCCCGAGACCCAGCTTGCGACTGGATACCCAACGATCCGGAAGGCAAATGTCTCCCCGGAGCCGACGAAGGTTACTTGTGTTGTGGCGACGGCACGTGGCAACCACACGATGGGAACGGAAACGCCCCGTCTTCGTGTGATAGCCATGGCGGTGCGGGGACCATTTGCACGACGACATGTTGCGACGCCTCTCAACTTGAGCAGGGCGACAACTGCTCTAGTCATACCGATAAGGATAAATGCTACCAGGACCTAGCTTGCGGCTGGTTACCTCTCGGTATTGGAGGCGCCTGCGTTCCGTGGAGCATTCAATTTGAATTGTAGACTTGCCCCTTGAGCTCTCTAACGCTTGCGTCGACCAAACAGGCCGCGCTTTTCTTCCGGGACCTCTTGGCCAACCTCATCAGCGATTTCGCGAAGCAGTTCTTCTTCGCGCTTGCTCAAGTCTGTTGGGATAACCACTTTAAACTGGACAACATGATCCCCGCGCCCTCGGCCGTTGACCCGGGGAATTCCTTCGCCGCGACGGACTGTTACATCACTGGGCTGTGTCCCCGCTTTGACTTGAACCTTCGCCTCCCCTTTGCAGTCATCATCTAGTGTTGGCACTGTGACTTCTCCCCCTAGGGCCGCTGTCAGATAACTGATCGGTAGCTCGGTTAAAATGGAGTCGTCCTCGCGGTGAAAACGCTCATCGGCCTGCACCCGCAAGACGACATAGAGATTGCCAGCGGGACCGTCGGGAATCGCTTCTCCCTTTCCGGCAAGGCGAAGAGTCTGTCCATGATCGACCCCAGCAGGCACCGTGACAGACAACGTTGCGCTCTTGCTTTTGACGCCCGCTCCGCGGCAGTCACCGCAGCGGGACTTGATCGTTCTCCCCTGCCCGCGACAGTTCGGGCAGGCCGTCTGAATCATAAAAAACCCCTGGGAGTGAAGTACTTGGCCTTTGCCCTCGCAGGTGGCACAAATCTCCGGTTTTGTCCCGGGTTTTGCTCCGCTTCCTTCGCAGGTTTCGCATGCGACCTGACGCTCCACCTCAACATCTTTGGTAACCCCCCAGACCGCTTCCGCAAAACTGAGCGTCATCTCAACCTTGAGGTCCGCTCCGCGGTTTGTCCGTTGCCGTCCGCCAAAGAAATCGCCAAAGAGATCGCCAAATGCCGAGAAAATATCGTCGACGCCGCGAAACCCTTCAAATCCACCAGCACCAGAGCTACCGGTAAGCCCAGCGTGTCCATATTGGTCATATCGGGCACGCTGATTTGCATCGGATAAGACTTGGTACGCTGTCGATGCTTCCTTAAACTTTTCTTCCGCTTGCTTGTCGCCGGGATTCCTATCAGGATGGTATTCCATCGCTAAGCGGCGATAGGCCTTCTTGATATCAGCGTCGCTCGCGTCCTGCGACACCTGCAAAACCTCATAAAAATCCCGCATATGGCTACAAACCACCGTCCAAAGTACGCACTACGTATATCTCTAGATGCTCATTGTCAAGGTTTCGATCGATGGTGACGTCATTTCACGCACAGATCGTTGCGGACGCCCCCGACCCCGAGGACGCTCTCCGACATCTAGAGCGCATCGTAACGGCCGCTGAGCACGTTTGGGACCTCACTTCACTCACACCGGAGGCCCACACGATCTTGTCTTTATGCGTCTCGCGGGGGCCCTATCTTGCAAAATTGCTAGCACGCGACCCACACCGACTATTGCGAGTCGCCCAGGACCCCTATCTCCGACGCGAAAAACCGAAAACCACAATTGCAGCTGACCTTGAATCTTTGTTGTCGCAAGCAGAGTGCGTGACCGAATCTCAACTGAACTCCCTACTACGACAATTGCGCGGCGACGAAATGGTCCGATTGGGGGTGCGGGAATTTCAACTGGGGACTCCCGTAGAGGTTGGCCGCGAACTCGCTCGTCTTGCGGATATCTGTTTGGACCAAGCGATTGTCTTCCATCAAAACAATTTGCGACGTGAATTTGGCCCTCCGCAAACGATCGGGCCAAACGGGGTGGTCTCGGAGGCACAGTTCTGTGTCATTGGTATGGGAAAACTCGGGGGTGAAGAACTCAATTTCGCCTCCGACATCGACCTCGTTTACGTGCATAGCTCCGACGCGGGGAAGGCCGGCGACCTGTCTCTGCACGAATACTTTTGCCGACTCTCCGAGCGCGTCACCTCCTCGCTGGGCAGTGTCACCGAAGACGATGTTGTCTTTCACGTTGATTTACGACTCCGCCCAGAAGGCGCGCGGGGCACAATCACAAACTCACTTGCTTCTTTAGAGCAGTACTACGAGTCCTGGGGTCACCCCTGGGAACGCCAAGCCTGGCTGAAAGCGCGTCCGAGTGCCGGCGATTCCCAGCTTGGTGAGCAAACCCTCGCTCGGCTGCGCCCATTTATCTATCCCAACGCAATTTCCACATCTGTGGTCGAAAACGTCATCGAGCTCAATCAGCGCATTAAATCTCAGCTCTCCAGCGGACACATCCAACGAGGGTTTGACGTCAAAAATGGCCAGGGCGGGATCCGAGAAATTGAGTTTTTCGTTCAGGCTCTACAACTCGTTCATTCCGGCAAACAACCCCGACTCCGAGCGCGGGCCACACGGCCAGCGCTAGAGGCATTGCTCTTTGCAGGCCTAATTAACGCCAATGAGCATCAGCAATTGCTAGACGGATACGAATTCCTCCGCCGCATTGAACATTTATTGCAACTCGACAGCGGCCGACAAACACAAACCCTTCCCAGCGATGAACAACAACTAAAAACAATTGCCGGACGCGCTGATTTCGCCGATCACAACGCGTTTAAAGAAACCTTAGACACGCATACAAAAGCGATTGCAAACATCTTTGCAACCCTAGACGATGGCCAGCAAACGACAACCCCCAGTGCTGTACTTGGACTCCTCGGACCCAGCCTCGATGAAGAGCGAGCGTATCAGCTGCTCGAAGAGCTGGGGTTTCGCTCTCTTGAGGCATCCTTTCACCTACTAGAACAGACGCGACGCCGTCCTCACTCCCCGTTTTCACCACGTGCCAGCGGAGCTCGCGGTAAAATCGCATCAGAGCTGCTCACAAACGTTGGGACGTCACCCGATCCGGATCAAGCACTGCGTCACGTTTGCGCACTGATTAACCGCCGAGGACCATTTTCAGAGCTGTGGCGACTATTCGACGCAAACCCTGCCCTAATGCAGCTAATCGTTTCCCTGTTTGGCGCTTCGGAGTATTTGGGTCGTCGCTTTGTTGAGCACCCAGGCCTCATTGACACCCTTGTGCAAATGGGGACTTCACCGCCGCAACTCTCGCGTGCTCGCCTCCACGCGGACCTAAAGCAGGTCATGGCCAATCTATCTCTAGAAACCAACGAAGAGGATTTTTGGAACCGGCTTGCTACGTTCAAAAATACTCAGGTATTGCGTATTGGACTTGCCGATATTGGTGGGGTCCTGGCGGTGGAGAGCGTCGCGGAGCAACTGTCCACGCTTGCAGAAGTGTGCTTACAGGCCGCATTTGATGCCGTATATGCTGTTTTGACCCATCAACGCGGCAGACCTCGATGTGAGCATACCGGTAACGTCGCCACAATGTCCGTCCTGGCCTTAGGGAAACTTGGCGGCGCCGAGCTCGGCTACGCCTCGGACCTCGATTTGGTATTCGTCTACTCAGCAGACGGCACAGCGGATGGCCCCGGGAGTTTAGACAATGTGACTTACATGACTCGGCTGGCGCAACGTCTCATGAGCGGACTGCATGCGCTTCACCCCGGTGGCCGCTTATACGACGTCGACACCCGGCTAAGACCCTCCGGCTCAAAAGGCTTACTCGTGTCTTCCCTGACAGCCTGGAACAACTACCATCGCGACCACGCCGCACTGTGGGAGCGCCAAGCACTGACGAAGCTTCGGCCCGTCGCAGGCGACCCCGTCTTAGGACAAAACATCGCCACAACAGCTCGCGCCCACACCTATCACACCCCACCGCCGATAGGGCAAATCGCCGCAGCGGTGCATCACATGCGGCAACGAATCGAGCACGAACTTGCGGGACCAATCCCCCAACTCAATATCAAAACAGGCCCAGGTGGCATTATCGACGTGGAGTTTGCCGCACAATACCTACAACTGGCCTACGGGATCACCTGTCCACAGCTGCAAACAACCAATACGGTCCAGGCGCTGGGGGCAGCCGCTACCCTCAAACCCGCCCTCGCCGAGCACTGTACTCTGCTGTCAGAAGGGTATCGATTTCTTCGCCATTTGGAAAATCGCATGCGAATCGTCCACGACCGCTCGGTAGACAAACTGCCCAAAGACCCATCTGATCTGCAAATCCTGGCCAGACGTGTCGGATATCCCGATGGACCAGCCTTGGCTGAAGCATACAGCCATTGGACATCATCGATTCGAGCCGCGTACCGCGAGATACTCGAGCTCGCCGATTAACCTGAAAAAATCGCGCTCTGCGCACACCCTGGGTGACCGGGACGTGCTGGGACAATCAGAACCAGCGGCTTGATCTCCTCGCTTTCCCACTGCTAAGTTATTGAAGTATGGGGATCGAGAAAGTTGAAAAAATCTGGTTTGATGGCGAACTCGTGGACTGGGACGCGGCGACCGAACATGTACTGGCGCACACCCTACACTATGGCTTAGGCGCATTTGAAGGCATCCGCAGCTATCAGCGAGATGATGACCGCGTGGTGATATTTCGCCTACGCGAGCACATCGAGCGGCTATTTGACAGTTGCCACATCTGCACCATAGAGATTCCCTACACACGCGAGCAAATCGTTTCTGCCTGTATCGAAGTCGTCCGCGCAAACAAACTGAGTTCGGCCTATATTCGTCCTCTCGTCTACCTCGGTTCGGGCGCCCTCGGCCTGGGCACCAGCGAAGCTCCGACCCGGACCGTCATCGCTGCGTTTACCTGGGGCGCATACCTAGGCGAACAAGGACTCCGTGAGGGCATTCGATGCAAAGTATCCGGCTTTCGCCGAGGTGCCACCGACGCTATCATGTCCAAAGGAAAAATCTGCGGCCAGTACACAACCTCAGTGCTCGCCAAGCGCGACGCAATCAACAACGGCTATGATGAGGCAATCCTCCTAGACACCAATGGTTCCGTGGCAGAAGGCTCAGGTGAAAACATCTTCGTCGTAACCGATCGGACGATCCGTACCCCGCCGCGAAATACCTCTATTCTTGCCGGGATCACACGCGACACTGTAATCGAGCTGGCGCGTGAGCTCGACTATACTATAATAGAACAATGCTTCACGGTAGACGAGCTTTGGATCGCGGATGAAGTTTTCCTCACAGGTACTGCTGCCGAGATCACACCGGTTCGCGAGATTGACGGACGCAAGATAGGCACCGGCAAGCCTGGTCCAGTTACGCGGGGACTTCAAGAGCGATTTTTTGCTGTCGCTTCCGGCACCGACAACAGCCATCCTGACTGGTTGACCGACGTGTAAGAGATTTCCCAGAGAGAATCGATCGCTAAGAAACGCACGATATGCTCTCTAAGAGAAAAAGTTTGGGACAAACACCAACAACAATCCAACCAAGGCGACCAACACTGCAATCGGTGCCAATATCGAAAATAAGATATCTTTGGGGCGCTCCTGTTGATATGCCGACCAAATCGAAAATGCCGCCCCGCCACAGCCGACAAAAAACAAAATCGCTCCTAAGAAACGCACCTAGCAACAATATACTCTACCCATGCCGACACGTTAAATTTCGTGCTTTTCTTCGCGTGGATGCTCGAATCTCAATTCGATAACACGCGCGCTCCCACAAGGACTCCGCCGTACATCCGCACCACCCGCCAGTTATCTGCACATGGTTCCCTGATTGGATGACGCCCACCTAACAGGACATTTCACCCGACCGCCTTGTACAAATCTCCTTGGTTCGAAGCCGGATTTGCTCCCTCTTTCTGACGCCTGTTACGGCTGCTTCTCAGATTGGCAAGAAACTTCTGTTGTTTGCGTAGTGTACGATTTTATCCCATACAGTCCCCCTGAGTGGTCGATCGAGCATACGTAAGGCCGCGAAGAAGCAAGTTTGATAGGGGTGCGTCCTTCTCGCGTGTTTCGCTAGACAAAGTCCACGTGTCAGATCCGATCGTTTGAATGTTAGGTCGGTCTGGACAAAAGTCCCTCATCACTAGACAATTAAACATAGTCACCTAGCTCGTGAGTCAACGCAATACTGCGTTGTCGACTGCGGTGCCTGCGCACGTACCAAAACGTACGCTTACGCGGGCTCCTCGTCTCCGCCTTGTCTTGCGTTGACTCACAACCTATGTGACTATGTTTAGTACTGTTGTGTTTTCTGGCTCCGCTCAAATTCAAAGAAAAGAGGGCTATAACAATGTCTGTATCTACCTCGTCATCAATGGAAATACCAACCTGGGAACCCATAGAAGAACGCCCAAGAAGAAGACGAAGGGCAACACTTGTTTCAATGCCACTGCGTCGCCCCCAGTCTCATCAACCAGATAACACTCTCAATTTAGTCATTGCAACAGATGAATGTCTACTCGGTGCCGCTCAAACAGATGAGACGGGTAAGGTCAGACAATCAAAGGGACGGATCGATGCAGACACAGCATGTGCCTCTGTAGCGATGTGTTCGGTTTCACCTTCGCAGAATAGGGGACCTCTTATGCATGGGGAAGGTCGTAGGCATGTGCTCTATTGCAAAAGCATCTTCTGTATTCCTCCGAAAGGACGCGGACAATCTGACCGTTGCAGTTGGGCAACCTCCGAAATCTCCCTATACCGTTCTCAAGAAAAATGGTCTCCCATTCTGAAATAAAGCAGAAGTGGTAAGGCAATGGAGAAACAAATGAGCGAAGTGCTTCGTTCTGTTCAGAAAGTTGCCGGCGTGACCGGTTGTGCGCTGTTTGATACCAGTGGCAATTGCCTCGTAAACAAACTACCCGACCCCCCTACGAACCAGTACTGGTTGCCGAGATGCTTGCTGAAGTTTCTTCTATTTCGCAAATTTTTGAGTCCGTCGATGATCACCAATCAGAACAACTTTTTTTCGCCTTGGAACATGGCATGTTTGCAATCCAGAAAATTGAAGGACTGTCGCTCGCAGTCTTGGGCGATCATACCCTAAACCCTGCAATGCTCAGAGTTGGGTGTAGCGTACTGTCATCCCTGCTTCGAAAAAAACGAGCATACAAGGACCGCAACAATCAGAGGGAACAGCCCCAACCACAGGCGACATCGCAACCGCAACCCCAGGGGCGCAATTCATCCGTTGGCACCGATCCCGATATCACAATCCATCCAAAGATTGTGCACAGTCTCACGATGAAATTCGGCCGGTATATTGGTCCCGCAGCGAGAGTCGTGATTCGTAAGCGTTGCGCCAAAATGGGAGTCACACCGCAAACACTAACCATCGCGCATTGGAAGCCCCTTGTTCGCCAACTTAGTGAAAAAATTGCAAACAGGATCCAACGCGGTCAATTCAAAAGTGAGGCTTACGACTTGGTTTGCTGACTATAAAAGATAGCCGTGTACCTGGCTACCTGATAGGCTTGGCCAATGAACCCATCCGTCTTCCGTGAATATGACATTCGGGGCAATGCCAAACGCGATTTCTCCGACAAATTGGTCTTAGACCTAGGCCGTGCTCTTGGTTCATCGATCCGACGAACAGCCAAGACTGCTACGCCGACGATGGCAATCGGTCGAGATTGCCGGGTCACGTCACCGGCCCTTCATGCCAACCTGGTCGAGGGGATCCTATCTTGTGGTGTCGATATCGTCGACGTCGGAGTTGTACCAACTCCCGTCCTCTACTTTGCTGCCCACCACCTAAAAATCTGGACGGAGCGGTGATTATCACGGGTAGCCACAACCCCCCTGAGGACAACGGCTTTAAAATGCTGCGCAATACATCTTCGATATTCGGTGATGAGATCCGTGGATTGCGCACAGCGATCGAGGCACAAGACTTTGTCTCAGGCGAAAAAAATCGGGGTCTGTTCGCAGCATTGATGTCTCTCGTGGACTATATTGACTCACGCGCTTCGGTCAATTGCAACTCGGACCCCGCCGATGCAACATTGTTGTCGATGCTGGGAACGGCGCCGCAGGTCCGATTGGATCGACAATGTACAAAGAAATGGAGTTCCCAACCAGCGGCTTTGTTTTGCGACATGGACGGTCGCTTCCCCAATCACCATCCCGACCCGACAGTCGAAGAAAACCTTGCAGATCTTCGCAATGAGGTTGCCAAGCAAAGTGCAGAAGTGGGGATAGCCTTCGATGGGGATGGCGACCGTATCGGTGTTATCGACGGGAAAGGTCGAATCTTATGGGGAGACCAGCTCATGATCCTATTTGGCCGAGAGATTCTCAAAACGATTCCCAATGCCACGTTTATTGGTGAGGTCAAGTGCTCGCAGGCCTTGTTCGACGAACTCTCACACGCGGGGGGCAATCCGATCATGTGGAAGGTTTGGCCATTCGCTGATTAAAACGAAAATGAAACAGGTCAACGCACGCTCTTGGTGGAGAAATGAGTGGCCACATCTTTTTTGCAAATCGCTATCTCGGCTTTGATGACGGCATTTATAGTGGTGCCCGTTTGCTGGAAATTCTGTCCCATACGGAAGTATCTTTGGCCGATCTCTATGATACTTTTGCCAGTCATGGTGAACACGCCTGAGATTCGCGTCTCGTGTCCCGATGACCAAAAATTTGGCGTTGTCCAGCAAGTGACCGAGCGTTTGCGAAACCACAGCGAAGTCCGCGACGTCGTCGACGTAGATGGTGTGCGCGCTAACTTTGGTGACGGATGGGGACTTGTTCGGGCATCCAACACGCAACCGGCATTGGTTGTTCGATGCGAGGCGAAAACAAAGGATAGGCTGGACCACATCCGTGCTCAACTCGAAACCGAGATTGCCAATGCACGGGGGAGCTAGAAGCCATCTCAAAAATAGCGAGGAGCCCCCAGATGCAAGGACGAGTGAGATTCCCCCCCCTTAATCTACCGGGCGGGGCAAGCCCCCCCGGAACGGAACGTATTGGCATACTTGAGTTTCCCCCCCTTTGGATCTACCCGGGCGGGGCAGGCCCCCCCGAAGCGCAGCGAGGACACTGCCAGCGCATCCACTTGTTTTCAGGCGTCAACAAACCCGAATCACGAGGCAGCATCTTGCGTACGACTGTGGGCAGATGGGTGCCCGCAGCATTTTTGAGATGGCTTCTAATCCCATCGTCATCGGCGTCGACCTGGGAGGTACAAACCTTCGCGTTGCAGCCATCGACTGCTCTGCCGAGCATCTCAAGCGTCGACCGCCACCGATTACTGCCCATCGAAAGCAAAGAGTAGGCTCCCAACGGTCACCCGAAGACATTGCTTTACGCATTGCCGACCTGGTCAAATCAATCGCTGCTGAGGCAAAGTGCAGCAACTTTCCTATCCACGTTGGCATTGGCATCGCTGCCATGCTTCGAGATGCCAATGGGATGATTGCAAATTCTCCGCACCTGGGATGGCGTGACGTGGCGTTTGGAAAACAATTGAAGGAATGTCTCGGTCCCAATTATCTGCTAAGTGTCTATAATGACCTTGAGGCGATCACCTATGGCGAGTACCAGGTCGGCGCTGGCAGCAAGGATGACGACGTTCTGGTCGTGTTTGTTGGCACAGGGATTGGTGGTGGTGCCATTGTCGGGGGAAGCTTACTTCGCGGTGCAAGCTATTGTGCTGTAGAAATCGGACACCTCAAGGTCAATCTGGCGGCTGATGCTCCGATGTGCGCGTGTGGAAAACGCGGCTGTGTCGAGGCCTACGCTGGTGGCGCAGATCTTCTGCGCAAACTCCGCACAGACCTAGCCAATCATCCAGACTCTCTCATACTCAAGCTAGCAGGCTCTTCGACTGCAACGCTAGTTCATCTTGATCAAGCTGCTCAAAAACAAGATCCATACGCGACCGGGGTCATCAATACTGTCGCCCCGCTGTTAGGTCTAGCATTGTCCCATGCGGTAACACTACTGAACCCCGCATGTCTGATCCTGGGCGGTGGCGTACTCTCGCGTACACCATATTATCGCGACCAAGCACTCAAAACCCTCCGTGAAACCGCAACAACAGCTTCTCTACAGAACTTAGCGATCGTCGATGCCGCACTCGGTGATGACGCGGGAATCATCGGCAGCGCCCTCCTCGCCAAGCACAATAAACCTGCTTCTTCCTTAGTACCTTAGGGGGTGTCCCGATTATGAATGTACCACCAGATAAGCCCCTGAAAACCGCAGGGGGCGTTGCTCGTCGGTCACGTAGAGAACAACTATGCTCCCTTCTCACGCCTCCATGTGCTTATCTGGAGGCACTGGCACAATCGGAACACCCCCCTAGAGCGCTACTCCCTAAAATCGTTAGGCGATACTGACGGTTCCAGGGTCTCTCCAGTCAGCTGAACATCTCGTATCAAACGGCGGAGGCGGCTGCAATCCTCGCCGGTTACGTCATCGAAGCGTACACCGGTTTTTGCCCCCTCCCCCAGCTCTCGGTTCCAAACGACAACACCGGGGATCTGCAACGCTGCGGAACCATCTCCGGGATCTAAAACCGCTACAACATGCGTCCCATCAGGCAGGGCCTCAGAACTCTGAAACGACATTCCACCCGATCCCACTTCTGCTGTTTCGGTAGCAACAACCGCATCCCCTTCGGTTTTCAGCCGAGCCGACATCCGCATCGGAAACCGACGACGGCGGCGTTCCCACGAAACTTTTGCCCGCCCTGTTGCGATCGCTATCAGAACATCGCGTTTGTGGTCCTCGCCGGGTAGTATCTCGAACCACTGCTCATCCGGTCGAAATACAGTTGGTGTTACGGCCGTGGTGCGGATCAAAACACGAGACGGTAACCCGGGAAACCCAATCTCAAGAATCACCTCTTCGCCGTCTGAGTAGTGGGCCTTCGTGCGAGCCTGAACCAAGCCGGTTCCAGCGTTGGAATCAAGTCGAACACAACTCAGAAATTCTGCTGTTGTTTCAAATAATGCGACGAAGATCTTCACTGCGTTTTCACCTCCTGATTCGGACCCCAACGATACAACACGACGGGGTCATTTACCGAGAAAAAACTGCCCCAGAAAAGCCCATCTCAAAAACCGGACCGAGCATGGCTCGTGAGGCGCAACTCGCGCGAGGCGCGGGTAAGAAGTCCCCAGGTTCCCCCCTCCTTATTGACAACGGGTGGCCCCAAGCCCCCCGTATTGAAATACGTGACTGGAGGCCTCGGAGCCCGCAACGTCGCTCGGTGCGATGGATCGCGAACCAGGCAATGGGAGGTTTTTGAGATGGGCTCTACCCACCAATAACGAGTTCAAACCAAGAGGGTACAAACAGATAGAGTACAGCCCCAAGCGCCAAATATGGGCCAAATGGGATCTCAACATGCCGCATTGAATCCGGAATGTCCGCTTCTGTTTCGCCGTTTTCGGCCGGGGGAACCTGCGCAGCCTCACTTTCATCGCTATCCCGTCCCCCCGACGACTGCCCTTGAGACCGAGTCAATAGCAACAGAGGCACGCTAACCATGACCCCGGCGATGCAGCCAAGTGTTAAACTGACAAAGACCCCCTGCCAACCAAATAGTGCTCCAATAATGGCCAGCAATTTTCCATCTCCGTAGCCCATGCCTTCGCGTTTAAACAGGTAGTAGTAGCCATCCGAAATCAGGCGAACGACTCCATATCCAACGGCGGCTCCAATGACACCATCCCATATCCCCCGCTCTGGCAAGAGCAATCCAAGACCATAAAAAATCGGGATCGCGGGATATGTAACTTTGTTGAGAATCAGCATGTGATCAAAGTCAATAAACGTGATCACCACCAGAACAAAAACAAACGCCGCGTAAATGCCAAATCGCGTGAGCTGTTCCCCCGGGTGTTGCACTCCAAAGATCGAAGAAGTCGCGAGAAGATACACAGCGAGAAACAACACCGCTGTCAGAATCTCTACGATGACATAGCGACAAGAAAACCCCGTCTTGCAAGCCCGACATCGCCCGCGCAACCACAGAAAACTCACTATTGGGATATTGTCGTACCATGGAATCGCTCCCCCACAACTACTGCAATGCGATCCAGGCGACACAACCGAACGCCCCGTGGGGTGTTCCTTTGTCGGAGGCCACCGGTAAATGCAAACGTTGGCAAAGCTGCCAAATATCGCCCCGAGAACAAACACAAGCACATAGGCTTGGGGCCCAGCAAGATATTCGCCAAGGACATCGATAAACACGCACCTCCAAGGTACCGCGATTGGCCGCCAGCGTCGAGTAGGCTGGCGACAAGCGGGTCATGTAGTTGACCCGTGGCGTTGGGAAAGCTATTACCCGGGCTCCATGATGCGACGGATCAAGATTCGACATATTCTGAGTCGTATTTGCACTTTGACGCTGTCAATCGCCCTGATTTCCTGCGGTGGTGAGGGAACACCAGACACCGCGCTAAACGGCCTCGTTGTCTCCACAAACAAAAGTCCTGTTCGCCTCGATTTGACGCGGCTGACAACGGATATCAGCGAATTTACCCGCTCGCTGTCATTGCGCCATTCCTATGTGAGCAAGCAAATCGGAGCCCACACATTTTTGGGTCGCTCGCGCATCGAATTGCATCAAGGAGACAAAGAAGTCGCCGTACTTGCGGACGAAACCGGCATTGTTCTCGATAAGGCGGGAAACTACCAAGCGAGCCTGAAAAATTCTCATGACTATGGTCGTGAGGCCTATTTTGTAGATGGCACGATGTATCTCCGACCGAGATACGGAAAATTTCACCGACGACCTCCCACCAGCACACACGAACCAACACAAGTGCGTGAGGAAATATTTGCTACCTTAGATGCATACTGGGGTTTGCTCGCCGCAGGTGCTGCCATCGAAAAAGTCACAACAACGACTTTCTCTGGCCGAGACGCCAAGCTCGTAACCCTCGGCAAAGCGACAGAGCCACGTAAACGTCCAATTGAGGAAGACACATCTCGTGAATGGCGAAATACAATAGTCGTTTCCAATCTTGCGGGCGAGGCGACTCTCGATAATACCACCGGGATCGTACTCGCCGCAGACATCACAGGCACGATCACCTATACTCAAGAAGACAAGCCATTCCGAATGACCATTCATATCATGCACAAACTCGCCGACTTTGGCCAAACGCCAACGGTCGTCGCCCCAGCCCCCGAACAAACCGTCTCGGCCTACCAATATCAACGAGAGTTCAAGGACAGAAATACCCTACTACGTGGACTGACTACCGCCAACTTGAAGAAACAAGGCACTGCTGCCCAGAGCAGTACCAAAGGTACGACAAAAAGCACCACCAAGACCAAAGTCAATCATGAGCCAAAGTAGATCATGAACCATGGGCGCCCAGCTCACATTGCGCCGAGCCCACCTCGACGAAAACCGCCGTTTGCTGATCGGCCGTGCAATCGCCGCGGCTGTCGCCGGCTCCATCCCTGTCCCCGGACTCGATAGCTGGCTCGTCTCCAGTATCGTGCGAAGCACAATGCGCCGCGTCGCCCTCACGCAACACGTTGATATCTCTCCCGAAGCCGTCAAGGCCATCGCGGATGGCCCGAGCCAACCCCCCCAATGGGCGCAGCTCGCTGGAAGCGCAATCCTCTTTCGTATCTTGTCCAGAAGCTGGCGACGCGTGGTTTTGACCTATGTCGCTGCGCAGCGGGCCCGGACAGCTGCAAAGTACTTTTCGTTTGGGACGCTGTTTGACCACTACTGTGCCAGGCTGCACATCGGCCCCGGCATCGATCGTGAGCGAGCAGAAACACTCCATAAGCTCATGCAACAGGCCATCGATCAAACCCCTGGCGCCCTCGGGTTCGAACCGTTCAAGCGGGGCATCTCGGGACTCGGGCGCACGGTGGTCCGGACACCATTTGAAATCCTCGATTTCACAAGTAGAGGTGCCATCAGGCGACTACTCACGCGAGATAACGAAGTGCAGGCCATTGCCGAGCTCGATCAAGCGGTCGAAGGCCAAACCGATGCAAAAACGGGAATTCTCGCGAAGACAGCCGCAACCTTGGCAATGGAATTGACCCCCGAGGTAAACCCGTATCTGGAAAAACTCATCGCGACCTTCGAGCAATTGTGGCAAAAACACAATGAAATCCCCCCACAGGTTGAAGACCCCCCCCGGTAAGGACTATGCCCCAGGATTCCAAACGAGAAATTCGCTCTGTTCGTGCAGAGCTGAGCAAAACACGCCGCCTCGTTGTCAAAGTGGGAAGTCGGCTCATCGCAGAAAGTCCCGCAGGTCGACCCGCCGCGATCGCGGATCAAATCGCTCAATTGCGCACCAAAGGTGTTGAAGTCATATTGGTTTGCTCTGGAGCCATTTCACTTGGAATACGGACGCTGGGTCTATCGAGCAGACCCCAACAGTTGCCCATGCTGCAAGCGGCCGCGGCAATCGGCCAAGGGCAATTGTTGCAAAAATGGGAACATGCATTTGCAACCCACAGCATCACCATCGGCCAGATCCTCCTCACGCACGATGACATCGCAAATCGTCGAAGATTCTTGAATGCCCGGCACGCCGTCAGCTGTCTTTTGCAACGTCAAATCGTTCCGATTATCAATGAGAATGACACCGTCGCAGTGGACGAAATCAAGTACGGCGACAATGACCTCATTGCGGCGCTGGTGTGCAATTTGACCTCAGCAGACAGTTTGCTTTTGCTCACGGATGTTGATGGTCTTCACGACCACGACAATCAGCGCGTCGCCGTGGTTCACGATATCGACAACGAAGCCGCCCCGATTGCCAAGCCGGCCCAAACGGATGGCGTCGGCTCCGGTGGAATGGCCTCAAAGGTTCAAGCTGCAAAAGTCGCAGTGCGCAGCGGGATCCCCACCCTCGTCGCCAATGGTCGAGCGCCGACCGTCCTGGCCGACTTTCTCGCGGGCCACGACGTGGGCACCCTGTTCGTCCCAGAAACCCCGATGAATAGCCGAAAGCACTGGATCGCCTTCGCTACACGGACCCGGGGAACGGTCGTGGTGGACACTGGAGCGCACTCAGCGCTCACCAACCAAGGGGGCAGCCTACTCCCAGCCGGGATCTCCGATGTTCGTGGAGAATTCGAACTAGGCGATATTATTAGCCTTGAAAACCTGCAAGGGGTTGAATTTGCTAGAGGACTGGCCGGTTACCGGGCCTCGGATATGCGGCGAATCAAAGGGTTGCAGACAACCGATATCAGGCCTACTCTGGGATATAAGTACTTTGACGAAGTCGTTCATCGTGACGACCTTGTCCTACTTTGAACCCATAGAACCTACAAGAACAATCGAACCTACGTTTAAGCCCAACCCCGCATGGTAGTCCGTCACTCATCCGACATCAGCGTTCGCGCATCCGACATTGGCGTTCGCGTTGCTCAGGTCGCGCGTGAAGCACGAAAAGCCTCACGAGCAATGGCCAAAACAACCGCCGAGCAAAGAAACCGCGCGCTAAAACACATCGCGGACGAAATCCGAGACCGTAGCGCTAATATTCTTGAGGCCAACGCACGTGACCTCAATGCTGGCGAGCAACGTGGTTTGACCAAGGCCATGCTTGACCGTTTGCGGCTCACCGACAGCCGTCTCAAGGACGTCGCACAAGCCGTAGACGAGGTCGCAAAGCTCCCAGAGGTTGTCGGTCGGGTAGATGACACAACAACCCGCCCCAATGGATTAACCGTATCGCGAATCCGCATCCCCTTGGGCGTCATCGGGATCATCTACGAATCACGCCCAAACGTCACCTCGGACGCAGCAGCTCTGTGCATTAAATCGGGCAACGCAGTCATACTCCGCGGTGGCTCCGAGGCGTTTCATTCCAACCTTGCGCTGGGGCGCGCTGTGGCGGCAGGACTTGAGACAGCAGGACTCCCAGCCACCGCGGTACAAGTAATTGACTCTACCGATAGAGCAGCACTAAAGCCACTTCTAGAATGTGCCGAGGATATTGACGTCATCATTCCCCGCGGCGGTGAAGGCCTCATCCAGTTTGTTGTTGCGCACTCACGGATTCCCGTGCTCAAGCACTACCGCGGCGTATGTTCGGTGTACATCCACGCAGATGCAGATCTGGATATGGCGATATCCATCGCCCAAAACGCAAAAGTTCAGCGGCCAGGGGTGTGCAACGCGGCAGAAACCATTCTCGTGGATCGGTCTATTGCCACTGCAGTGGTTCCCAAGCTCGTTGCCCAGCTGACGCAAAGTGGTGTTGAGGTCCGGGGCGACGAAACCGTGTGCCAACTCGCAAAAACGACCCCTGCAACAACCAATGACTGGGGCAGCGAATACCTCGATTTGATTGTCAATATGCGCGTGGTAGACGACTTTGACGCCGCAGTCGCCCATATCGAGCGCTACGGATCGGATCATACCGACGCGATCATTACGACCAATCAGCACATTGCTGACCGCTTTGTAAAGGAAGTCCATTCTTCCACCGTTGTCGTTAACGCCTCGACTCGATTTGCCGACGGTGGACAACTTGGCCTCGGAGCAGAAATTGGCATTTCCACAACCCGGCTACACGCCTACGGCCCGATGGGCGCAGAGAGCCTAACCACAACAAAGTTCGCGGTTCGCGGACACGGACAGATTCGGACCTAGGGGGTGTCCCGATTATGAATGTCCCACCAGATAATCCCCTGAAACTGCAGGGAGCGTTACTCGTCGGTCACGTAGAGCAACTATGCTCCCTCCTCGTGCCTTCCCTAGCTGGTTTCCTATCAATGTCTGGCCATGTGCTTATCTGGAGGCACTGGCATAGTCGGGACACCCCCTAACCCCCGGAGGACTGTGACGACCACACAAGCAAAAAAGCAAACGCAACCCGCTAACAACACAAATCCCACCGACAATACAACCTCAGCCGAATACATTCGCAATGCCCTCGCTTCCGCAAACCTTGCACTCGAAGCCGCGCTCGACAAAAAAGCGCTTGAGCCAGTGCTGCTGGATGTTCATGAGCTGTGTTCGTACACTGCCTATTTGCTCTTGATCAGCGGCCGATCCGATCGTCAGGTCGATGCGATCGCCGATGGGATCCGCGAACAGATGGCAAAAAACCATAACCTTCGCCCCCTCGGAGTCGAAGGAACCGGCTCGGGGCAATGGGCACTGCTCGACTACGGCGATATCGTCGTCCACGTATTTTATCATCCAGCCCGCGAATATTATGACCTAGAGGGACTCTGGAGCGACGCGCCCCGAGTCCCAATCGACGTTCCCGACGAGGCCCGCGCAACTGCAGAAGATCGGTATTAGCATCCTCCTCACAAGTTGAGGACTCCTCGCAAGTTGAGGACTCCTCGCAAGTTGAGGACTCCTCGCAAGTTGAGGACTCCTCGCAAGTTGAGGACTCCTCGCAAGTTGAGGACTCCTTGCAAGTTGAGGACTCTTCACAAATTGAAGACCCCATGAAACTCATCGTCGCCGCGGTAGGACGGCTACGCGAACCCTACTTTCGCGACATCGAAGCAGAGTACACCAAACGGCTGCGGCCCTATTGTAAGCTCGATGTCATCGAGGCAAAAACAGACTCTGCCCTACTGTCGTCGATACCACAACGTGCGCGCATTTACGCTCTCGACGAAGCGGGCACCTTGATCACGAGCCGCGACCTGGCCGAATCAATCCTCGCAAACGAAGAGCAACATGGACGAGGAGATCCAATTGCATTTGCGATCGGCGGCCCAAACGGCCATACACAAGCCCTGCGAGACCGCGCGCATCAAAGCCTCGCATTTGGGCGAATTACCCTTGGCCACCGAATCGCGCGGATCGTCCTCTACGAACAACTCTACCGCGGCTACAAAATCCTCAGAGGTGAGCCCTACCATCGCGACTGAGCGCCAGATTCAGATGATTTTAAAAAAATATGGCAACAATAGTAACCAAATATCCGAATAAGCATATGTGAACATCCCAACATTGCTATCCACCCTATGTGACTGGATCTACGTTCCCCGGTGCCCGGCATGCGACCAGCCCACCCAATCTGGAGACTCCATGTGTGATACCTGTTCGGTGTCCCTCTACCCGATTGGCTCCTGCTGCCCGCGGTGCGCTGACCCAATCCATGCACCAGTCTCGATTGTATGCCGTCGATGTCGTCGCAAATCACCACCATTCGAGACGATTTGGGCGCCATATCGCTATGGGAGCGAACTCGCCACTGCGCTTCACAAGCTCAAGTTTGGCAAGCGCCCGGACATTGCCCGGACGCTTGCCCCGCTCCTCACCCCTACCCTCTTCCAAGCCATCATGCAAACCGACATCGCCATCGCCATCCCACTCCATTGGCGGCGACTGATGACACGGGGGTTTAACCAAGCGACACTGCTTCTCCGCTACGCCGCACGCGGGCTCTCCATCAATATTGATTCCGCAAGCCTGCGTAGGATCAGACCCACTCCACCCCAAGCACAACTCAGCCGCACCAAACGGCAACACAACCTTAGGGGGGCATTTTGCGTCCCTGCCAGCAGAGACAAATTCATCGCCGGAAAGAAGATCTTACTTGTGGATGACGTCGTCACCACAGGCGCCACCATGGCCTCTGCTGCGCAAACCTTACGCCTCGCCGGCGCCAGCCATGTTTTCGGCTGTTGTCTCGCCCGCGCAGAATCCTAAAAGAAAACCAGCCTTGGGTTGTTGGGTGGACCAAGTCATCCTATTCTGCAGCGATGTCCCGAGGCGAAAAAAAGAAGGACCACAATAAGATCCTGGTCAGCAATCGACGCGCGCGGCACGACTACCAAATCCACGAAACACTCGAGGCTGGCCTCGTCCTTGTCGGGTCTGAGGTCAAATCGTTGCGGGACGCAAAAGCGACGATCAGCGATGGCCATATCGAAATCCGTGACGACGAGGCTTGGCTACTCAACGTCCAAATCAATGAGTACCCCTGGGCAAACAAATGGAATCACGAGCCAAAACGAAAACGAAAGCTGCTGCTCAAAAAGCGCGAAATCCAGCGCATTGCCGTGCGAACCCAACAACGCGGCTATACCGCTGTGCCTTTATCGCTGTATTTGAAAAATGGGAAGATCAAACTCGAGCTCGGCCTGGCGACAGGGAAGCGCCAATACGATAAGAGACAACACCAACGTGCACACGACGCAAAACGAGATATCGATCGAGCACTCAAATACCGCAAGTAGACTGCCGAAAAACTATTTTTGCTTTACTCGCTTGTCAAGAATCAAAAACTCAATCCGATTGTTGATCTTCTCCGAGTCCGCGTGCGACTTGGGTACAAGCAAGCGCTCGGTACCGTAGCCTCTCACCTCCAGTCGATCTTTGGCGATTCCCCGACGTACCAACCAGGCACGCACGGCTTCGGCACGTTTGAGACTCCTCCGAGCATTGTTCCCCCGGTACGGATGAACGTGCGCTGCAATCCGGACACGAACGAAATCGGGATTTGCCCGCAACGTCGCTGCCACCTGGCGGAGCAACTTGTGGCTCTTCCGGTGCAAACGCGACAACCTACCAACAAATCGTACCGGCTCAAAGGTCTCAATCCGATCTGTTAAGATAAGAACCAGCCCCTCCCCCTCATCGGGACAACCATCATCATCCTGGTTCCCGTTGATCGTCTCGGCCTTTAACGGACATTTATCCTTGGCATCCAGAATCCCGTCGCCATCATTGTCGGGATCCGGACAACCATTACTGTCCTCAAAACCGTCCAGATCTTCCTTTTCCTCTGGGCATTCATCGACCTTGTCAGCGAGTCCATCTTCGTCGTTGTCGATTTCTGGACAACCGTCTGCATCGCGAAACGAATCCATGTCCTCGGGCTCTTTGGGGCACAGATCAAACGCGTCCTCAATGCCGTCACCATCGGCATCGCGGTCGGTAGGTGGACAATTGCCCGCGGGGTTTCGCTTCGCGCCGGATGGACACAATGGCAATTTTGGCATCGGTCGTTTGGCGGCAATGGGATCTGGCCCAACAACGACTGGATCAGGCTCATAGTCTTGGCGCCGCCCATGGGGAACAAAAGACAGCATCATAAAGCCGCGAAAATCGGGCGCCCCAACTCCAGAAACCAACCCTCTACCAACTCCAAGTGCGAGCGTCGCACGCTTGCCGATATCGATCCGCCCGCCGGCGGTCGCTTCAATGGGACTCACCCCTGTCGCTTCTGATACGCCATAACGACCAAACGCCTCGGCCACAGCAGAGAAACGGGGGGTAATCGCATAAGATAGCCCAAGCCCGTAGGTCAACTCGCTACCTTGTTCAATATCCGCCAGTCCCTCCTTCTCGCGAAGACGAAATCCGGTATTCAAAGCCACCGCGACCTTTGCACCCGACACCCCCAAAATCAACCGGCCATGGCCAGTCACTCCCCCAGAGCCGGCAAACTCATCGTCCGAAGCGGTCGGGAACGTAACCTCTACCGAGCTGCCCAATACCACTGCGCCCTTCCCCAGCAAGCGAGCCTTTGCACGCAGCGCTACATCGCCAAGCACCGCACCATCGCTTGTCTCTAATCCACTAAACGTCGCCGAGTCCCCGGACTGAAGCAACATCGGAACCACCACCCCCGCTTCAAACCGATTGGCAAACGCATACGAAAACGAAATATCGGCGGCCGTGCGCGCACTGATAGGAACCTCTTCCATATCACCGGTCTCCACTTTGAGTGGATTCACCGCGTGGTTCAAAAATACGCCAACAGACCAGGTCCGCGACTCGCCTACTTGCGGCGACTCCACCGAAAACATATCCGCCTCGACCCCCGGGTCCGGAGTGAAGGTCCGTAAGTCCAAATTCCTCGAGGACTGCGCGAATGCAGGCGTGACTTTCCACAGGTTGAGGACTCCCCACAGGTTGAGGACACCGAGTGCTGGGATTACAAACAACACCAGTGCCCAGCGCGTCCGAGAGCGCGCACGCCCCACAAGTTGAAAACTCCGACGTCGCGCCGCCGCAACGAGTCCGAACAACAAACCGATCCAAATCCATCCCAATCCGGTGCGATGACCTGCTGTACAGCCACCGCCACGGACTTTCACCTCATTGGCCTCCGCCAAAATCCGCAGCGTTGCAGCAGGGGTATCACTGCCGTCGACGTAGACCTCCAGTACCGCCGTATAAATTCCCGCCTGTTCCGCCAAAAACTCGACATCAACATCGATAGTCTCTCCTGAGCCAACGACCATTCCGGGCTCAAAATCGACAACACGGAACAACCCCGACGCAATTGGCTCTCCTTCCAGATCAACCAGTCGCAGTTCGGTAATCGTAAACTCAGCGTCCTCGCTATTGGAAATCTCAAGCCGTTTTACGTGCTCGCTCTCAATGGAAACTGGAACGTTGATTCCCGTCTGGCCGAGATTGATCTCGCTATCGAACGACAGGGTAATTGTCGAGCTCGTCGCAATCCCCTTCAGTGGGACCACATGTACCCCACGCATCCGGTCGTCACTAGTGAAAACAAGGTCTGCTTTAAACTCTCCAGCATCATCAGGTTGGAACTGTATTGGTATCGTCTTGCTCTCATTTGCCGCGATCGTAAATGAAGCAAACACAAGCGTCGAAAACGCCGATACCCGAACCCCACAGTTGTCTTTGCTCCCTTCGGGGCAAATCTCTATCTTCGATACCGCCAACGGCGCCCGCCCGGTATTAAGAATCTCGACTGTGCCGGTCGTAGAATCGCCAGAATCGCGAAATACTGTCTCAAAAGACAATTCGTTTGGACTCGTTATGATGTGGCGGTCAATCGCCGACCCACGAAGATTGATCGTAACCTGCTCGTATTCGACACTTTCGTCGCCTTTTTTCAGGACAATCACGACGTTCACCTGATCAGTCGCCGACTCCTTTGTTGGCTCATAAGAAAATCTGAGATCGACTGACTCCACGATGTTAATCGGTATCGTCCCTATCGAAGCGAAGGGCCCCTCGGTCAACGGAATACACGTATTTTCCTTATCGCTGGGCGCTCCTATGCACTCAATGGTAACTTTCTGATCGATACGCCTTGTTACCGTTACACGCAGCTCTTTCTTCTCTGGTGACTTCAGGTCAACGACCCCGAAATCCAGGGTATTTGTCGACACTGTCACCCCACCGTTGACGCCAACCGCTTTGGTCTCTACTTCAGGAGTCGGCACACCGCAAGCGGCCGGGATATTCGTTTGAATCGACACAGCACCAGTAATGGCACCTTCGGTAGCGAGGTCTAGCTGAATGTCAAACGCGCCGTCCTCACCCGGTCCAAGCGATATTGGAAAAACATTTCCCTCAACGCTAACGCCTTCTGCCCCCGTCGGGACAAGTCCCGTGACAGAAAACGTCCCGTCAATACCGACGACACCATCATTTTTTACGGTGATACTCTGCGAAAATGTGCTACCAACTTCCTGCGACCCAAAGTCAGCAATATCCGGATCGACTGAGATTTTGAACCGCGGAGGGCCCAGCAAAGAAATCACCTTGTCCCCACCTGGGTCGTGGGAGGACACATCCAGCAATAACTCCCCTTGTGCCGTACTCGCGTTGTTTGCTGGCGAAAATCCCACTGGCAAGTTCCCGGATTTCCCAGGGGGAATAACGACTCTTCCACTTCGCACGGGAAATTGCGCATCTGAAGAGGGCGTCACAACTAAGTTTTCGTTGCCTTTGTTCTCAATAACGACAGTCTCTGTACGCTGCTCATCACTACATCCAGAAGCTTCACCAAAGCGAATCTCCTGCCGATTCACGACCATGATCGACCCACGTGCATCACAGCTTAGAGGAATCGGCGCGGATTCAAGCAGGTCTCCCACCACCGGCCCCGGGCTCGTCGTATCGCTCGTCGTAAACACAACAGTGGCCGTCTTGGTGTCATTGCTCGGTACCTTCGGCTCACAACGAACGGTCCAGTCGGCAACTTCATTTTTGTTTAGGGGCCCCACGTTGTCAGGGCCCATCAGCTTAAAATCCGCCGCATCCGCGCCTCGGATTTCTGCACTTCCAATTTTCAACGGCAGATCGCCTGTATTGGTAATGCTCATGCCAATCGCCGATGACGAATTTGTGACATTCACGCGACCAAAATCGACCATCTTGGGCAGTATTTCTGCTTTTGCTAAAGCAGGCTGCCCCTCCCCAGAAACGGCTATTTTTACCGGCCTCCCCGCGAACGACGGGAGTCCTTGTGCAGGCGGCAGTGCATCTGCTGCGCTTATCATCACTTCGATTTCGTCAATGAATGGCCCAGCTGCATCCGGCGAAAACATCACCTGGAACGTTTGCCTGCCCGCTTTTGCAAGCGGACACCATTCCAATACACAATCGGTGTTTGTAACCTGAAACACCGGGTTCGCGGGCGGCTTAATCTTGATAAAGCCATCCATTGAACTCGGCGTATCACCATTCGTGATCGTCACAGGCCCCAGACCATTGGTTCCCCCAACTCGCTGATCGGGAAAATTCAGAGCAGTTGGCTTTGCGGTAACCTCAGGCCATATTCCTTGGCAAGATACATCTACTGTATTGTCAGACGGATTCTCAATAGGACTAGTAATATTGAAGGTAGCCGTGGCTTCGCTGGCACCTTCTTCCTGAGGCGTACACAAAACGTGCACCGTGTTCCCCTCACCCGGAGCAATCGTAATGGGAAATCCAAATGGCTTCCCTTGACTACTGACGATTTGGACCTGGGCAGCGCCGGCCCCGGTGATACTGGCAGAATCTATCGTCAAAGCACCGTTACCACCATTATTGATCCTCATCGAGGTGATCGCTGATTCTCCCAAGCGCACCGACTGCCTCACCTGCTCGGGCAGCTCGATCTTCGCCACAACCACTTCTCCTGTGACCGTTACAGTCGCAGTCCGATCAGCCCCTTCGCTTTTGTAGTGAACCCGAAACTCGTCATTAACCAGGTCCTTTTTTGTCGCCGTATAAGTGACATTTGTTGTCTGTTCACCGCCAGGAACAATCACAGAGTCAATCAAAGTCGGTTCAAAACCAGACACTAACGCAAACGACAAGGCCACGTCGGTGGCGTTTTTGTCACCGATATTCCTAACCGTTACCGGAACCACCTGAGACTCTCCTATTGCCGCCACAGCAAACGAAATTGGACCCCTGACCGTATACCGAAGATCAGCACCTTCCTGGGGAAAAACACCCTCCCATCGCACCCGGAGCGTAACTGTCTCCGGCTTTGCGTCTATCGTGTATGCCACTTGGATATCAACTTGGCCAAGTCCGGGAAATCTGGGAGTATACTCGAAGGTCAGACTGGTTCCATCCGCTAACAAACCGTTGTCTGGAGGAACAGTAATAACGAAGTCTCCCTTGACGCCGCTGGCTGTAGCCCCCGAAATGACCCCTGGGGTAGTCCTTTTTAAGCCAACCGTTCTCGTCAAAGTCTGATCGACAGCGACCGGGCCCAAATTCACCTCCGCGGGCTCAAAAACCAGGGCTGTTTGAGCGCTCGCCGGCGTAGCCGTCGCAACAACACTCAAGATTCCAACCAACCAACCTGTATACCACCAATAGCGAAACATAAGTCCTCTGTGCCTTTATTTGTGTGCTCTACCTGTGTACGGTCAAACCACGCCCAATCTCCTACACTTGCGTGTTTAACACCGAATCCGCGAATCTCGCATACCCCTTTTGGGCGATCCCTGCCATTCAATCATCAAATCCCATCATTTCAGCAAGTTACAAAAAACATCCCTTGACCCCCTTGCCCCTTGGGCCCATAGTCGAGGCTTGGGGCAAACCCCAGGCTCTATGACAACTGCCTTTAATTAACAAACTTGGGGGCGAAACGGTTTCGACGGGGATGACGAAATCCGAGCTGCATGTCGTGGCGCCCATGGCCACGTAAAAATGGGCACAATTGCAACTGCGAATGATAACGCTGTTGCTCTCGCTGCGTAGCCTAGCTACGACGGCGACGGTATCCGCGCGCTTCCGCCTGTAGCACGCGACATACCGCCAACAATCAGGCTAGCTCACGCATAGCGTCAACCGATGCTTGAGTGAAACCCAGGGTTGACTAGCCTTTACAATAGGCCGCCGATGGCCGCTTGCCTAGGCGAAATTCAAATCGTCGGCTAAACATGTAGATGCTCGTTTGGACCCTTCCTCGGACCCGGGTTCGACTCCCGGCGCCTCCACTTATTTTTTCTAACGATTTCGATCCGTTACCAACATGCTGAGGAACCTACGATCCGGTTTTTGCCATTTTTTGCCACGAATGGTCATCCAGTAGTTTCACAGCATCGCGGCGAACACTGGGACTCAAATGGGCATACCGCATCGTCATCTCAATGGTTGCGTGGCCCAGAAGCTCCTGTACTGCCTTGAGCGGGGCTCCCTTCATGACCAGATGACTTGCGAAGGTATGGCGAAGAACGTGCCAGCCGATCCTACGTAGCCCTGCACGACGACATGCGCGACGGATAGGATGCTTGCATCGATTCTTATTGAGCATCCCACCCTGTTCGGTGCAAAACACCAAATCACTACGCAGATGTCGATAGGCTTTTAGTGCCTGCAACACATCGTCACAGAGCGGAACCTCTCGGCTACGCCCACTCTTCGGAGTAGTCACGACACCTCGGCTCACCGATCGACAAACACGAATCTGGCCTTTCTCTAGGTCTACGTCTGACCACCGCAGTGCAAGCAACTCACCCATTCGGAGTCCAGTACGAACAGCCAGATGGATCATCGTTCGCCATTGTCCTTCAGCCGCATGGACTAGACGCTCAGCCTCGTCAAATTCCAGAAAATCAAACTCTGGCTTCGGAGGCTTAAGCCATTCGATCTCAGGCACAGCTTCGATCAAACCACGCTTCTTGGCAACAACCAGCAATCTACGCAAAACAGTCAAATGGTTGTTGACGGTCTTCTTAGACTTCTTCTGAGCCAACTTGACTGCCACATAGTCCTGAACATCGCTGTATCCTATTTGATCTAACCGTAGTCCAGAAAAAGCAGGTTTCAGATGAACCTCAAAAATGGATCGTTTTGACTCCACTTCTGAAGGCTTGTTGCTATTGGCCGCCAGACCCAAAAACAGATCTGCAAACACTTCAAATACAGGAACCTCCTTTCGCTTAGTTACCGTCCCCTGGCCGGGGGCACGCAAACGCTCCAAGTGCTTATGAAACGCTTGCTGTGCCCCCGCCCGAGTATTTCTATTATTCGGGGCACTTCCATTAATCCGGCGACGGCTACCATCGGGAAGACTTACAACCTCCCGATAACGCCACCTACCAGTCCTGTCACGACGAATCGGCATACAACTTACTCCTATTCCGATCACGCCACCTTGCATTGGTTCAACCATGCCATAAGAACACGCCGACCAAACAACAATCTTCGACCAATCCGCCGATGAGGAATTTCCCCACGATTTGCCGCGTCATACAACGTCTTGCGATCTATCCGCAGAAAATCAGCTGCTTCCTCTGCAGTTAGCACCTCTTGGCTACAAGAGGACTCATCGTGGTCTTCAAAATAGTCCTGGAAGACATCATCTCCTTCTAGCTTCATTGGGTTCCTCCCTCACCGGTTTCCCCATCTCCAGAAACACCAAAAACACCAAAAACCTTTGGATTGATAACGTAATTGGTAGACTGAGGCCGACCACCTTTGCGTCCGTTGGGAGGCTGTGGAAGCTGCCGAACAAAACCATGGTCTTCAAGCACCTGGAGAGCAGCCGCGGTCCGTTTCGCCGTCTTGATCCAGGAGCGATTCTCCGCCCTAGCCTCACTGCTTTTGAAGCGATCGCGGCGGCCATCACGGATCCAATCCAACAAACGTCGAGCGTCTACCATCGATTGACTAGCGCCCATGGTTCGAAAGACCGCTTTTGCCTGCGCAACAAAGTACTCGCCGATCGATACTGCCCGCTCCATCGTGCTTTTGTCGATTAGCCGCTTGCTGGGATCCTCCATCAAAGTAATCAACGCAGCAATACGAGCGATCTGACCGGGCATTTTTCCAGCCCAACCGATGAGATCCCCACTCAACTCGCCGCCCTCGCGAAGGGCATTTTCATATCTCGCGCGGCAGCGAAGAAATACATCGCTTGCCCCTACAGCCAAACGCAACTCGTGGACAATTGCGTCTTTGCCGGGCATGCCAAGGACCTTGAAGGTCTTGCGGATACATGTGTCGTAGCCAAAGACGACTGGCAGCTCTAGCTTAGGGGGAGCCAACTTGCGACTGCCAATCGTAGATTTGGGCATCGAAAAAAGGATTCGAGCCACGAAACCACGTCCTCGAAACTGTGAGTTGGAACCAATGTCACGAAGAACCGATGGCTGAACGCAAAGCCCCAGGGTTAGTGCAGGCTCGTCGATTGAGACAGAATCTCGATTCAACCGGTCCACACGCAGAAAATCACCGCTGTGCCCCTGTAGGACTAAACCAATGTTGGGCGACCCCTGATTCGAGTAACGCCCCGCTAGAATCTCAAAGAAATCCGTCTCTCCAGCAATGATAGCAAGTCTGCCGGAGTTACGAGACATAAGAACTGCCGCAGCCTCGGGTGTAACGTCATCAGCCAGCAACCGTGGAGCCCACGGACTAGGCAATTCTTTGAGTTGTTTTGCTAGCTCGTCCGCCTTGAGAATCTCTTCCTCTCGTTCTTCCGGGTGTTTCGCAGCACGTTTTTGTGCGGCCTTCAACGCGTCTTCTAAGACACCCCTTCGAGTCGCTGATTTCTCGAGATTTGCCTGATGCTCTTTGCGAAGCTCCTCTTCAATTGCATTAAGTGGCCGAACAACCTCCTTCGCCACTGCGGATTTGCGGTTAGCTGGTGACATAACCACAACGCCATATAAACACAACGGCTCTTGCCATCGATGATCTAAACACACTCTCGCTCGCTTTGCACAGATCGTTGCAAAGGCCGTCAGAACAAGCACTGACACCATTTCGGGTGGCGTCTGAGTCGACTCGGCCACTCCCTCTACAAACTTCCGGATGGGCGCAGGAAATGCCTCCGTTGGAAACCTGGACGAATCCTCTTCCCTAGCAACCAGTGGAATAGGATCCGGCCAACTCTCGAGAAGCTGATCTAAACGTGCTACTTCATGTGTCGCCCAAGTGGATGCCTCCTCGACGGGATAGCGAGCAATTGAAGCCGCGATTGTTCTCACTTCGTGTTC
Organism: Kofleriaceae bacterium; assembly: GCA_965223575.1. Lineage (GTDB taxonomy): Bacteria > Myxococcota_A > Polyangia > Haliangiales > Haliangiaceae > CBDCWZ01. The sequence goes on along the minus strand of CBDCWZ010000115.1, from coordinate 38,452 downwards.
TGGTAGTGGAGGAACGCAGATGTCCTTATTGACTGCCAAAAGCACCTTTTCCAACGTTTCTCGCCCTACCCCACGATTCCGTATCGTTCCTGCCATTGATGCAAGGTAGCAATTGCGTCCACCTTCGCGAACTTCACTTTGCTCCAACGACATCGAACTTGTTCCGATATGCCGGGGAGCTTCTGAGATCAAGCTGAGAAGCGCTTTGGGCGCGTCCGCTATCGGAAAAGCATTCATCCACTCGTAACACTCTCCTGTTTCATGAATAGAAGGTGGCGCCACCACGTATCCACCATCACCTTTGATATCGATACCGGGGTAAATATTTGACCGGCAACGCACAACAACACCGGGTGGAACCTTCAAATAGATATGCTCACCCCCGCCACCGGTTCGAACGCGGCGAGTAACTGGTATACTGCCAATGTCTTTTTCAAGAAGCGCTACTGATTCACTCCCACCATTGCGCGGATCAATGTCGACCACAAGCAGCCCAGCCCCAGTTGCGATTCCAATGTCCGCGTCGGGGGCACTCGTCCACCACTTTGTAACTTGTTCAATGTCGCTAGACGCGCTATGAACTCCACGAGGGGCTAAATCTCCTCTCGGTTTCTTTTCTCTAAGCGGCAATACACGATTACCACTCTTTGCAAATTGAATCGCTTCATCACGAAGCGAATTAGTTGTAAACATTAACATCGTTACTATCTTCCTAGATCGGAGACGCAGGTCTCCCGTTAAGCACGCAGTCGCTGCTTCAAAAAACCGCGTGGCGACACGAGCAAGAAATATTATTAGAAAAACAATTCCCCTATTGGGATTCTCATTCGCGCTGTGTTAATTTCATTTTGAAATCCTCTCTGGGCCTGTGCGTGGGCGATGTCTGGAAACACAATCATGCACAGGCCCGGTTAGTGTTAACGTACTTCTTTCAGCTCTTCACTATCTGGTCAGCCACGTAAGAGGTCAAGGAAAAACACACAATATTTGGGGGTGGCTTTAGCCCAGCCTACTATAAGTTGTGCGGTTAACTTTGGCGGACTGCAAGCACCCAGAAACGCTGCTCGCTGTTCTGAAACCAAAAACAACCACGCGTTAGTTACATGCGGCGATATGCGCCTTTTTGTTTTTACTGTAGACAGTGTGACGGGTAGAGGTGTCAGCAAATTGCCAGAGCCTGACTCCGAAAGGCTTAGCAATCTTCGCTAACCAATCAACACTTGCCTATTTGACGCACAGAATTGCATACAGCTGGGAACGCTAGACCCCAGCAAAATCTGCAAGCGCAGGTATGGCGTCTGGCGATCAACTTGTCGATTGCGGTTAATGCTCTTGGTAAAAATCCTGCGAACCTGATTGGTGCGAAGATTCAGCACGTGCTCGACTGTCCTACTTGTGGGATCGACGACCTTTAGTAGGAAGTAGGTCTGACGGATGCACTCCAAAGGCCTTCGACAGTTTCCAAAGGGTCCGCAGAGTAACTGAACGGCCTGCCTCAATGCGCTGATAGTGACGCAGAGAAAACCCTCGCTCCATCATATCCTCTTGCGTGAGGCTCCGCTCTTTGCGCAACTTCTGGACCCGTCTACCAAACCGGTCACAAAAACGCTGGAAGTCTGCGTCCACGCCTGCAACTTATCGATTGACGACTTGTTACACCACGGCGTAAAATGTCGTAAGGAATTTAACTCCTCGCGGAGAAGCACAATGATTTGCAATAAGTGCGGCAAACCTCATGACGAATCGGAGAATGGCGGCAGTGGCTGTAGCTGCCGCGCAGACCAGCAGCTCAACAAAGCTATTGATGCTCAAGACATCAACCTTCCACCAGGAACTGGCAAGGCCGTCGGAATCACGATTCTCTGCATCTTTGTCTTTGGCTTGTGTTTCCTTGCCCCATTGGTGTTCTCAGTAATTGTGACCGTGGGCCTGATAGCGGTCACTAGTCTTGGAATCGGAAACAAGGGAACCCCAAAATGGATGAAGCTCACATTTTCCTTTTGCACGATAGCTGGTTTGGCTGGGACACTTTTGGCTACGAACTATTGGTTAGACGAACAACACAAACAGGAGCAGCTCGCAAAACAAACAGAGAAAAACGATGCCGAGTACAGAAAGTCAATACAACAGGAATCGGAGCGTCGAGCATCTGAACAAGCACAGCTGGCCGATCTTTTGGATCAAGTAGAGAAGTCAGCTGCTCAAAAGCAATGGGACCAGGTCAGCAACTTGATGAACAAGGTGAAGGCTATTGATGTTTCCGACTCGCCGCTGAAACGGCGAATTTCCCAGGCAAACGCAGAGTTTGGACCATACGTCGCTCTCAAAGAAGCCAAGAATATTGTGCGTGACAAAAAACGTTGCAACACGGCGCGTGAGGTGGCAGACGTGTGGACGAATCTCAAACTTGTCACCCGGGCTCATACAATATATTCCGACGCTGTTAAAACTGTAAAACGTTTGGAACGTTGCCGCCGGAGTCTCGTGGCGAAGTACAAGCGTGACGCCCGTAAAGCCGACAGGATGGGTCGCGTCCAAGCTGCCAATCGGTTTGAAAGGGGGTTCTTGGATCAAGGAATGGACGTTCGTGTCAAAGCCTATGGAGCGAACAAAGACCGTATCAAGGTCGTTTGGCCTTTGATCACCCGTGCCACGGTGCACCACATCGCAAAAGGAGGCAACTCACTGGAAGCACTCGCCGGAATGGGTTTCAAACGCGCCACGTTCTCCGATGGTTTTTACGAGGAGTATTACTATGACCTCAAACCCAGAAATGTTGGTCTTGAAACATTCGAGCAAGGTTTGAAAGAAATGGGTATCGATAAACCACTCAAGATATCAACTCGGTAGGAAGAACCGCCTGAATGCAGTACCAATGCTAGAATAGCCACGAACCAGCTATGCGCCGCGCGAAGTACGGGCAAGCATCTTCCTGTTGATCCTTACTCGATGGTACAGCCGCTTAGGGGGCTCCAGCGGATTGTGTTTAGATAGAAACCTCTTTCCCAACTCTACAATCATGCTGCGAGCAAAGACTCAATTGTAGTAGCTCAGACTTGATCTGACAGTTACCCTGGTCGTGAGTCGTCTGTTTGATCGAATCTTACGCTGCTAGTTCTCCGATGATTTTCTCCTTTGCGATACTGATTCCGTCGTGAAGGGTTTCCATTGGTGTTCTACCACAGCACATCTTTCCTTGGTGCGTCCTTTCTTCATTATAATGAAGGAGCCATGCATCCAAATCAGCTTGTAGCTGCTCAAGCGTCCGATAGAGCTTTTTGCGAAACGTAATCTTGTAGAATTCGTCCAGCACCGTTTTGTGAAAGCGTTCGCAAATCCCGTTCGTTTGCGGCGATTTGACCTTGGTCTTGGTGTGGTCGATGTCATTGACGGCTAGGTATAGCTCGTAGGGATGCTCGTCGTGCTTCCCGCAATATTCGGTTCCGCGGTCTGTAAGGACACGCGAGAGCTGCACGCCCTGTTGCTCAAAAAATGGCAGCACACGATCGTTGAGCAAGTCCGCTGAGCATAGGGCATTCTTGAGTTTGTAGAGTTTGCAAATTGCGACCTTGGAGTACGTGTCGACAAATGTCTGTTGGTAGATGCGACCCACGCCCTTCATCGTGCCGACATAAAACGTGTCTTGAGACCCAAGATAGCCGGGATGCTCGGTCTCTATTTCACCCGAGACGAGGTCCTCGTGTCGTTTTCTTTCCATCGCTGTTACTTGTGCCTCGGTCAATACTAGGCCGTCCTGAGCGACTTTTTTCTCCAAGGCGGCGAGTCGTTTCTTGAATGTCTCGAGGTCATGCCGTAGCCACACGCAGCGAACACCAGCAGGCGAGATGTGAAGACCGCGCTTGAGTAGCTCGTTGGATACACGCACCTGCCCGTAGGCTGGCAATTCAGTCGCCATGGCGACCACGGCGTCTTCAATTTCCGGTGCAGTCCGGTTTCGAATATTCGGCTTGCGCCTCGTTTTCTCCATCAACGCTTCCACGCCGCCCTCATCTACAGCTTGGCGATAGCGATAAAAAGTATCGCGGGAAAATCCCATTACTTTGCAGGCCCTGGACACGTTTCCGAGCTCCTCCGCTAATCGCAGAAGTCCCAGCTTGTTTTTGATGATTTTTTGGTCTTTAGTCACGGGGGGTTACCCTTCTGGAGCTCATGCTCCGTTGGTTGTGTTGGTCCACAACCAGGGTAACCCCTCTTACTTTTTCTGTGAAAAGGTGTCCGATTAAGTCGTGACTACTGCAACTCAATGTCCTCAAAGATTCTGATTTCCTCGCGCTCAATCTCTTCAACAATTCTCCGGTATCGAACGCGATGCATTCCTCGAGGCCGAGGAGGGAGCTCATCTAGCAGGCTTGTACTTGCGCCAATCTGAGCGCGGAACCTACGGACCCTGTTCATGGCTCGATCGCATGGAGTTAGCCTTGTCGAGCTGTAGGGAAGCCGATGGCACTTTCTGCAGGCAAACAGTTTATCCCGAGGTGCGCAGAGGATCGCCACGCGAGACGAACATCGCGGACACAGGGCCCACCAGCGTTTCCCACCCGATGGCAGTGTTGTTCGGGCAAGTGCAATGTCCTGGGTACCAATTTCGCTGCAAACCGCGAGCGTTTTATGACAATTCACCAGGTCACAAGCGACGTAAAACCCACTAGACCATGAAACCAGCTGCGCAGATGATGAATGGCAAATCCCTCTCACAATTGGATGGATTCGCAATTGGTGAGTTTGCTCTACGGTGTACCGATGAATGCGTTGGCGACCCAAGTTATAGTTCACGATCAAATTAGATTAGTTAGTGACCTCCCTGCGGGTTAATGCTCAACCCACGAGCAGTGGTCACGTTCCCATTATAACACGTATCGTAGTATTCACATAGAATGCCAACTACTCGGCGACGTTGGCTACGGACTAACCATTGGGCAGATGCAACGGCTTGGTCTGTACATCTCCCATCCCCCGGTCACCGCAAGAGACAGACCGTCCCTTCGCCGAGCCCGGCATCTTCGTCGTCAACGAGAAAGGTAAACTCTCCACGTCGTGGATATCTCAAACAATCCCTTCGTGAGACCTGAGCTCTCCAAGCTGGTGTCTGGCCTACGATGGATTCGGGACCCAGCAAACAACTACCCCATTCTCAGCACGTATCCGTGAGTGTTTCTCCGGGAACTAGACTATGAACTCGCTCTCTGCTTCGCTCCGATTCATCCAGAATCAGCCAACCAAACCCTACTTCCAAGGCGCACAGCTCACGGGAGGTGCGCCGCGCTCTTGCATACAATACGTCGGTAGTTAACAATAATTACCAACGTTTTGAAAAGGTTACCATAACAGACCGCATACTGAGACTCGTGAACAACAAGGGAGTCGCACGTCATATAAAATGCCGAGCAATTCTCCGGAACCGGCGAGTGTTCCCATCCAAGTGGTTGTCACTCTATAGGTTCAAGTCCCCGATCTCAAACTGTAGGTGTGGGTAGTTTACTGCGTAACGATGTTGTGGTCTCCAGCTTTGGTACCTGCGAAGTTCGGAACAATGATATTCTAGTCTTTCCGCTACTAACCGTTGATCGTCAGGAGAACATCCGATTGGAAATAGACAAAAGTTTGGGAGACGAACCACGTCGAGCTTCGGGCCGTATTACCAGTGCAGCAGTTCCTCAATCCGCCACGCTTGCCGATGAGCTCGTTCGGCTGCTCGAACAGCATGTAATGAAGCTGGGCACAATTGGTGTGCAACCTGATGGTTCGATTACGCGACTTGCGTTTTCCGACGATGAGTCTGCGGCCATGGCCTACCTTCGCGCCGAAGGCGAAACGTTTGGCCTGAAAGGACGCTACGATGGCATTGGCAATCTCATCTTGTCACTACCGGGGGAGTTTGATCGCCGCATATTGGTAGGTTCGCACGTGGACTCCGTTCCACAAGGTGGCAACTATGATGGCGCGGCTGGCTGCATCGCCGCACTCGAAGCACTGCGACTTCTCCACGACGAAGCGCATGCGTTGAACATCGGCATTGATCTCGTCGTATGGCGTGGAGAGGAATACACTTTTAACGCGGTCTACAAAGGCAGCGCCTCTGCATTTGGCATGAGTGAACCCCACATCCTCCACAACGTCTACAGTGACGTATCGCTACGTGATGCCATTCGCAAGCAGGGGTTCGACCCGACTTATATCGATCAAGGCAAACCCAGCCTAGGTCAGGACTACGTCGACAGCATCCAAGGATACCTCGAGCTACACATTGAGCAAGGAAGTATCCTTGAGAATGAAAACACGGATATCGGTGTAGTCACGAGCATCGCTGGCGACCGGCGTTTTCTCGTTGTACTGCATGGCCGATTCGATCACTCCGGCGCTACCCCAATGGGTACGGTCTACCGCAGTGATGTCAACCTCGCGATGGCCTACATGCAAGTTCGGCTTGATGAGCTAGCCGCCCAACACAGACAAAACGGACATCTGTTCGTGCAAACCGTTGGCATCGTCAATGCCGACCCGGAGATCGATCGCAAATATCCCAACGTGCACGGAAATTCTGTCACGAAGGTCAGCGGGCTGGGATATTTCACCTTGGACATCATGTCCAGTAGCGATTCCTTTATGGATGACTATGCCGCCCAGGTGCATCGCGTCATTTGGAAAACGGCACGTGAATTCAATGTGCAAGCTTTCATTGAGCAGACTGACATGGCTACCGGTGTCGCCTCGCTTGACGAACAATGTCTAACCGCTCTACAAACGGCGTGCGAAACGCAAAATATCTCCTACAAAAATATGCCGTCAGGTGCTGGACACGACGCCGTTGTGGTTAGCCAAGCTTCCCAATCAGATGGAAATCGCATTCCTGTCGGCATGCTTTTTATTCCTTGCCGCAAAGGAATTAGCCATTCAAAGGAAGAATATACCTCTCCTGAAGCGATTGCCAAAGGCACAATAGTCCTTGTGGAGGCACTTCGTTCGTTGGCATCAGCTCGCTAAAAACTGTTGATGCAACAAGTGAATCCCAAGCAAGTGATTCAAAACAATATCATTGCGAAACGCCTGGGCGGCTTCCGTGCTACCGCGCCACATAGCGAGGAATTGTGAAACTCGCTCGACATCGAAGAGTCCCGTGTTCTCAATTGTCCTGGGATTGAGGAACTGACCCACAAGATCTTCGATGGCCGTGCGTTTCTGGTTACTGGTATGGCTCGGAGGTGCCATAAAGGCGAACTTCTCCTTTTTGTACAATTCTTTCGGCAATACATTTCGCATTGCTTCGCGGAGCACCCACTTCTCCACACCATCGCGAATGCGCAATTGCGGCGGAATGGTTTGTGCGAACTCGGCTAAGTGATGATCCAAAAAGGCGGGACGGGACTCCATGGAGTTGGCCATGTCAACGCGATCGCCTCCCCAGTTAAGGATTTGGCCTTCTAGCATCGTCTTGATCCAAGTGTATTGCACCTTGTCCAGCGGATGACGACCACGCAGCATGCTGGCATCGATTTGCTCGGCAATCGCTTCGATGGGATCATAGTCTCGTAGGCTCTCTTGTATCGAGTCGAGAAACAATGGTCTGACCTGCCGCAATGTGAGAATCCAGGGCTGAATCCAGGACGGAGTGAACCCGCACAAATCCTGCATGGCTGGGTGCGTTACATCCTCTTCAGACAGGATGGCCCCGCGAAACAGCTTATTGGTTTGCTCCAGTTTCGCGCGAAAGGCTGACGCATCAGAAACACCATCCTCATGGAGAAAATAATCACGCTTAAAAAACGGATACCCGGCAAACAATTCGTCCGAACCTTCGCCTGTCACGACAACTTTAAATCCGCAGTCGCGTACGCGTCGGCTCATGTGCCACTTGGCGACGCTGAGTGTATTGTAAAATGTTCGCTCCGCGTGCCAAAGCGTCTTCTCGTAGTAGTCGCCATAGAGCTCTTGTGCCGCGATGGATAGCACTTCTTGATCGGCATTCGTCGCTTTGGCCATTTGGCTGGCGATCGCCGCTTCATCGTACTGGTCATCATCAAAGCTAATTGTAAACGCCTTTACTGGGGCTTGCTGCATTGGTGTAGACAGGCCCAAGATCGAGCAACTGTCGATTCCGCCGGACAAGTAGCAACCGACAGGAACATCTGCTTCTAAACGAACACGCACGGCGTCAATGAGTTTGTCTGTGAGCGTATCGATATAGCGTTTGGGGTTTGGATCTGTGTCGTGTTCAGATTGCTGGGGAAAATCCATGTCCCAATAGCGTTTGGACTCTACTTCCAGTGTATCGCCTCGGCGTGAGACAATGAGCATATGCCCGGGCTTGAGCGCTGATATTTCGGCAAATGCACTGGTTCCGGGGACCATCGTTTGCATCATCTGATGCAGCGCCGCCCGTTTGCTCAGTCGCTTAGGCACTTCGGGGTGCTGAAACAGCGCTTTCACCTCCGACCCGTAGTAAATGGCATCGGATGCGACATGATAGAACAGTGGCCGAATGCCAAACCGATCGCGCACAAGGATGAGCCTTTGTTTGTCTGCATCAAACAGAGCAAACGCAAACTCGCCGCGTAGTTTGTCCACGAATGAAAGCCCATGGCGTCGATACAGCTTGAGCGCAATCTCGCTGTCGGTCTTTGTATAGAACCGCTCTCCCTCACAAACGAGATGGGTTCGTATTGACTTGTAGTCATAGAATTCGCCGTTGACGGTCAACGCGAGCGACTTGCCGCGGTCATACAGCGGCTGAGAACCCGACTCCGACAAATCAATAATAGAGAGTCGTTTGTGCCCCATGGCAATACCACGCTTGCCATCGATGTAGCTGCCCTCGCCATCGGGCCCTCGATGCGACAGTGAGTCCATCATGCGAGGCAGTGAGATTCCGTCGCTGTCCTTGAGACCTGCAGGCCGCCACAATCCGGCTATTCCACACATGAAATTGGCAATCCTCTGTTAGGGTTGTGAGACTACGTGGTCAACAAGAGTACGCTTGGCGGCAATGCGGAGATGCGATCAAGCACGGCAATCAATAGTGCTTGGCGCATGAATACTGCACTTGCTGCCTGCGCAAAATAGAGGTTGCGCTGGGTGTCGTCCAGGTCAGTCGCCAGCTCATCATGGCGAGCCAGTGGATGCATAATGACCGCATCCGTCTTGAAACGACACTGCGCGTCCAGTCTATAGCGGCTATCGAGTTCTCGATACGTGTCGCCGAGAAAGGCTATCGAGTTCATATAGATGACATCTAGATCCTCCAAAACATCGGAGATGTTGTTTGTTGACTCGATAGGAACGTGGGCCTTGTCACAAGCTTCGCTGAGCTCGACAGCCAACGGGTCCACCATGTCGGAGATAACCGTGATTTTTCGGATGTGTTCTCGAAATAGTAGAGCCATCAACAAGTAGCTCTTGACCGCACGCATGCTACCGGGCGTGCCAACAATGCCGAGGTGAAGCTTGTGCTCTTCGGCGCATGACGGATTCATGAGCTGCGGACGCCACTTAAGCAATGCATACCAATCGATCAAAGCCTGGGTCGGATGTTCTCCTGATCCGTTTCCTGCGTTTACCAATGGAAGCTGTAGGTTTTCGCGAATTCGCGTTACAGAATATGTCTCGGGATGTCGGAACACGACTAAATCACCATAGGTGTTCAGCATCTCGCCGATGTCTGTAAGGGATTCCCCTTTTGCGACACCTGTCACGTTGCCGTCGGGAACGCTCACAACTTTTCCATCCAGGCGCTGTATTGCCGATTCAAAGGACAGTCGCGTACGCGTGCTAGCCTCGAAAAATGCTGTCACGACGAGTTTGCCATCGAGCGGATGCGCGGAAGCGATTTCCGTCACTTCAAGCAAAGCAGCAAATTTGCACAGTTCAACGACTGTTTCTCTACTGAACTGCGTTGCTGACACAATCGATTTGCCAATCAGTGATTCTATTTGGGCAAAGTCCACCCTTCGATCACTCGCCGACAAAAGCACAGTCGGATCGAGCTGAATTCCCTTGGAGTTGGAGTGCGCTGGTATGCGTTCTTCGTCGGCAGAAGCAACAGGAGATTTGATCGCAGGTCGGTTTACCATAACAACTTCCTTTTCCAGTCACGAATAAGAAATCCGATCAGCGCGCAAACGCTGACCCCAGTGATCGCAAGAGCCACATAAATCATCAGCGCAAAGAACCATTGGGGAAATTGCATTACCTTGCTCCTTCCGCCAACTGAGCCTCTGTGAGCCGAAAACGGTCCCACGCAAAGCGACTAGGCGCCAACCAAGTCACCGCAACCGTGACAACCATAGAAACAGCCGTACCGACAAGGGCCCCTGTGTACCAACCAATTTCATAGTAGGCCCAAAGACCAACGGCACTTCCGGCCACCATCGCTATCGCGACACCCTTAGCGCTCGTCTTCTTCCAATAAAGACCACATAAGATCGGCCATATGGTGCTGCCCACGAGCGGTCCCGCCCGAAATAGAACGGTCGCGAGATCGGGCTTCTCAAGGCGGCAAACAAGCCATGTGCAAACACCTAGCCCAACAACGATCCATGCGGCAAGTTTGCGAAGCGCCTGATCCGACACGTTTCGCCATAACATGCCACGAACGATGTCCGTCGCGATCAAATCTGACGTCGCAGCGAGCAAACTGTCAATGCTCGACGCGATTGAGGAGAAAACGACAATAAAACACGATCACCGCGCCAATGGTTCCAAGAAGATGGCTTGCAACCAGCGGTCCAACCATGTTGACCTGCGGCACGTTGACGCCGAGGGAAGGGGCAGCCAAACGCGATAAATCCGGCCGCGATCGGGATGGGTAGCCAAATGCAACCGCCCCAAAAATAGGCTTTCTTTCCCACTCCCTTGCGAAACGCAAATGCTCTGCTCCACCAAACGTTACTGTGAAAGATCTCGCCTAGGCCAAACAGCAAATTGTTGAAAATGGCCATGATTGCTGTCGGAAACAGAATGCTCAACAGCGCTGGCCGGTGCTGCTCTAGATTGTTGTAGACCTCTGGAAGAGACACTTGGGTCAACACGGCAACACCGACAACCACAACACCAACAAATATGATGCAGCTTTGGATAAAGTCGGTTCCAATCACGGCCGACAAACCGCCAAACACCGTGTAAAGCGTGCAAACCGCCAGTATGATCGTCATGCCCCATTGGTAGGGAATGCCCGAAAGTGCTTGTAAGAGCAGCCCACCAGCGATCGCCATACTGATCAGCCACGTGAACGCGTAGAAAATTGAGATCAACAGGAAGATGTACCAGGACATGCGCCCATAGCGTCGGCGAAAGAATTCTCCGCTCGTGTAACCGTGGGGCATCAGTTCGCGAATACGATTGGCCATGGGGGCAAACAAAAACAGCCCAATCGAAGCGGTCGAGTAGGCGAGCATTCCCCAGATGCCGAGTTGCAAAGCAAACTGTGGCGCCAACATGGTCGTGTTCGATGTAACCCAGGTCGCTACCGCGGTGGCCGTCCCCAATGCGAGGCCCACGTTCCGACCTGCAAGCATGTAGCTGTCGAGTGTGTTCGCCTTACGGCCCCAGTACCAACCCAGTAGCACCCAAACGACAGAGAACCCACCCACGAGCCACCAGCCAGTGGTCGTGGCAAGAATCGCGGCCGACTCATGCATGCGAGCTCGCCCCTCTTAGGCGCAGAAGAAAACCGACAGTGCATCCAAATACAATCGCCCCTAAGGCAAAAAGAATGAATGCGAGGCCAAGCGAGTGGTGCGAAACATCAAAGCGTTGTGGCCGAGACCATGTGCCCCAGTCACCGTCGCTTGATTGCGTGCGAACCCGAAAGAAATAGGAGCCGTCCAAAAGCCCTGACACGACTGACGCCGTGTGCTGTCCTTGATACTCCAGTGTCGCGTGTGTAAACGTATCCGTCCGGGATGATTGGAGTTGAAATTCTTGCTGTGTTCTCGCAGGGTGGGACCACGAAATGGTTGCATGCCCTGAATTAGGTTCTCCATGGATTTTCAGTTGTGGTGATACGACTGCCGATACACAAACAACAATAATGTTAGCGATTTGGATGATCACAGATCACCTTCAGGCCCCGCGTTTTACCTGAAGTTGCCCATCATTACGAGTCAAAATTATTCTAATTCAAAGTAATTTGTCGGTATTCATTGGCCACTGGGCCGGCCCAATCCGTGGACTCAGTCAATGGCGAACTGGAAGAGGATGAAACGATGAAATGGCGCTCGCTCAACATTCTGGAAACCACGCGGTATGCGACGCTCGTTTGGGTTTTCCTGCTACTTTTGTCCTGTCACAAAAACGGTGGCACTGACGTCCCATCTGGGGCAGGCAAACCCGTTGAACAGGTAACCCGACCGCAAAGCCAAGCCCCGAAACCAAAACCAATCAGGTTGGCCGACAGTCCCGCGATTGATCTCATCGACAATCGATTTCAGTGGCACTTGTACAGTTCGGGCTTGATCATACCCGTTGCCACCGAAGGGTTTCGCAAATACACACAAGAATACCGTAGCCCGTGGTCGCGTCGCGCGATCGACGTAGGTGGCAAGCGTGGTCGCCCGCTTTTGGGCCGCGTGGCTGTGTTGCGCTTTCCATGGCAAGAATCTCAGGCAACAAGTCTCCGCCTGCGATTGCACGGCGTGGCAGACAAGCAAGCTGTAACGGCTGCGATCAACAACCGACGTTTGCCAGTCACAAGAGTTGCGGCGAACTGGTCCACGGTCGATATCCCATTGGCGGGGACACCGCTACGTTCGGGAGAAAATGAACTGCGCCTTTCATTCAAACAGCGGGGAAAAGCCGGGGGCGTCCGTGCCTATGCACTGATCCATTCCATTGCGCTGACATCCAAGGCAGTCGACGCCAATGATCAAAAAGACTGGCCCGCGCTGTCCCCAGCACGCGAAGTAACCATTGAAAACACCAAAATATCGTCACTGGCTGGTTTCGAAACACTCGCATTGCACGTGGAAATTCCCCGCACCGCCTGGTTGACGCTTGCCACGGGCCTCGCGGCAGAGTCAGCGTCGTTCCGAATCCACGCGACATCCACCGACGGCAAAAAACACGTTCTCCTCAATCACACGCAAACCGAGCTTGGGTGGCAATCTCATCGCATTCCCCTCAAAGCCGTAGGCGAGAAGTTGGTTCGGCTTGAGTTTGCGATGCAGGGCCCTCGTCAGCATGTAGCGTGGGGACATCCGCGCATCCGACTCGAGCATGCGGAAGTTCGTCCCCGCCCTGCCCCCATCCGCAACCTCATCCTGTTTGTCGTTGACGCTCTGCGCTCCGATCGGCTCGCCATTTATGGTGAGACGCGGGTGCGTACCCCCCGCATCACTGCCGAAGCCAAACGCCACGGCGTCGCCTTTCTCTACAATCAAGCCGCGTCGCCTTCCTCACCACCCTCTCATGGCAGTATCCAAACCGGGATGATTCCGCGCGTTCACGGCGTTGCCGGAGACAAGTCTGAATTGATTCAGAACACGCCAATGATCAGTACCGTGCTCAGAGCCAATGGAATCGCAACGGGTTACTTTGGAAACAACACCTTCGGCATGGCTCGGTTAGAAAAACCGGGAAATTGGACGGCATTTCATCAACCCAGCCGCGAGGGATTCGGTTTCGATTGCAAACCGCTCATCGAACAAATTCTGGGGTTTGCAAAACAACACGGTACTGGCGACGGGCGGTTCTTCGTATCATCGCTGCCGTACGAACCTCATACGCCCTATCGCTATCACGAGGGCATCACTAATCGTTTCTACGCTGGTCCCTACGATCCACCCCTTGGCAAAAGTATCAGTGGCGACATGCTCGGGGCGATCACGGGTGGCAGCCTGTCGATGAACAAGCAGCGCTGGGCGCAACTAAAAGCACTCTACGATGGCGAAGTCGAGTACATGGATGGCTGCTTCAGCCAACTCCTCGATGGACTCAAAACGCTGGGAATAGATTCCCAGACCGCGATCGTTCTCACGAGTGATCATGGAGAAGGCATGTACGAGCATGGTCGCATGGGGCACGCATTCGGCCACTATGCAGAGCTGGCCGATGTTCCCCTCGTATTGCTCGCTCCTGGCCTCGTCGAAACGGGAACTCGCCTACCCGTCGTATCCAATCACATTGACATCGCGCCAACAATTATGGATCTCATGGGCGTCAAGCCCCACCCACGGATTCAGGGAATGAGCTTGGTACCCATTGCATTGCGCGCTGGGCCTTGGACGCCTCGTGTGGTGTCCCTGGAATATGGGCGCAGCTATGCATTGCGGGCCAAAGGGTGGAAATACATCGTCGATTACTCGGGCAACGAAAGTCTATTTGATCTCGAAGCGGACCCCACCGAACAGTCTAACCTCATAGGCAAACAACCCATCGCACAACGCTACTTGCGCGACCTAGCGGGGTTCTTTCTTGCACATCGAAAACAGTGGCGCTCACAAACCTGGGGGCCACTCAACAACCACAAAAAAGGCTTTTTGCGCCACGTTGAAGTGAAAGGTGTATCCAATGAGTAAACCAGTTTATGTCGTATCTGGGCTTCCCCGCTCGGGCACTTCGATGATGATGCAGATGCTAGCGAAAGGCGGGTTGGAACCGCTATGTGACGGCATTCGTGAAGCTGACGAGGACAATCCGCGAGGATACCTCGAGCTGGAAGCTGTCAAAGCAACCGAACGTGATGCCTCCTGGGTCACCGATGCACCGGGCCGTCTGGTCAAAGTCGTTTCATCCCTGCTTGTGCATCTGCCCAAAGACTATGAATATCGTGTCATTTTCATGCGTCGACAGCTGGACGAAATCTTGGCGTCCCAACGGCGTATGCTTGAGCGGCGAGGCGAGCCATTGGGCGATGCGGATGCAATGCGAACGATGTTTGTCCGTCACATCGAAGAGGTGGAACATTGGTTGCGTGACGCAACTCATATGAAGCAGCTGTTTGTTAGCTACAATCGGCTCCTTGCGAAACCACAAGAACAGCTGGAGCGCGTTCGCAGTTTCCTCGACGTTGCCGTAGACGATGCGGCAATGCTCTCTGCCATCGATCCCGCACTCCATCGCCAACGTGCGGGCCAACCCGAATCGAGCGTCCAGGTATTATCGTCGGACAATTCCGCCGGATTGCGCAATGAACGCGAAAAACTATTGGGGCAAGAAGGGGCAGTCCTTTGGTTCACCGGTCTTTCCGGTTCGGGCAAGACAACGATCGCTCAGGCACTCGA
The DNA here is from genome assembly GCA_965223575.1 of Kofleriaceae bacterium. Lineage (GTDB taxonomy): Bacteria > Myxococcota_A > Polyangia > Haliangiales > Haliangiaceae > CBDCWZ01. The sequence goes on along the minus strand of CBDCWZ010000115.1, from coordinate 23,219 downwards.
GAAGCGCCTCATGGCAAACGGTCGTATGTGTTACGTGCTCGATGGCGACAATGTCCGTGCTGGACTCAACCGCGATCTAGGCTTCTCACCAGACGACCGTGCAGAAAATATTCGAAGGGTCGGCGAACTCGCAGCAATGTTCGCCGACTGTGGCGTGCTAACGGTCTCGTCGTTTATCTCTCCATACCGCGCTGGCCGTGACCACGCGCGCTCAATCACCAATCGATTCGTCGAAATATTTGTCGATGCACCGATTGAAACATGCGAAGAACGCGACCCCAAGGGCCTGTATCGCAAGGTTCGCTCGGGCGAAATCACCTCTTTCACCGGAATCAGCGCCCCGTACGAAGTGCCCAAACAGCCAGAGCTTCATCTCAATACGACAAAGGCAACAGTGGAGGAATGTGTTGAGCAAATACTCGCCTACCTGACACAGCGAGAACTGATCACTGAGGCTCTTTAGAGATTGAAAATACTCCTTGGCGCAAGCGCTGGATGCAGTATTGCACCACCGCCTTCACGAAATGAAGTAGAACGGATCGTGACACAGTTAGCCCGCGCCACAGAAAAACAAATCCGCCGGTTGCAATACGAGCGCCTATCCGATGCGTCAGCAAGCGTATTTTCAGAACATGCCGAAAAACGAAAAACAGGATAAGTGCGGCTGGCGCAGAGCTGCAGCAACAGGAATCGGCTGGGTGATGAAACCTTCAAACTGTGATAGCGTGCGCGAACCATGACAAATGTCCTTGGCTTTGGCGCCGTGGTTGTTGCTTTCTTTCTCATCGGTTGTGGCGGCGTAACGACGCAGCAGAAATCTGAAACGCCGCCAACGCCTACGAAACATCAACCGAGGCTTGCGCCTACCATTGCGAAAGTCACGTGCAACGAGCGTAAGTCGTGTACAATCGACAAGCAGATTGAAGTGGCCGATGGTTCTAAGATCGTAGCCATCGATACAATCGTGCAAGATTGTCTCATTCGTGAATATTGGTTGGTTCGATCCCAGGGAGCTATGTATTCAGGGCAGCTTCTTGAGTTCGCCGAAATGACAAATGATAAATGTGATGGTGATAAGCACCTTATGACCGTCAAGGAGGATAAAAAGAGGGTTGTGTTTTGGGAGGACGGGGCCTTCGAGGGCCAAGGGGCCTCATTGACACGCGTTGTATCCTTGTCACCCTTGCGTGTGGTCAAAGATGAGTACGATGACTATAAAAAACTGGAACATGGCACTGTGTCTGAAGTGGTTCGCCGCGATTGGGAGACATTTCAGTTTCGGGTCGCGTGGAAATATCCGGTTTGTGGTAGTGGCGATCTGCACAAAGTTCGTTATCCGCTTGTCCCCTTTGTCACGCTTTCGTCTGCGTATATGAAGAGTGACTGGTCTTCAACGGCGATCGGGGCGTGTGGACTATTCGTGGACGGAACGAAAAACAATGGATTTCTACATCGCGGAAAAGCGAACAAGAAGGACGCATCGTTTCGTGTTGTTGGTGCCCAAAAACAGAACTTATTTATCGAAGTGCACGACAACCATATTGTTGGGAAAGGCGTTGCCGATCACTTGACGCTAACAGCGGCGACGGTTGTGCCGTATAAGTCAAGAGGTCTCTGTAGCGCGACGATGCCAGAGCCACCACGATTGTATGCGTGGACCATTCGGATTTTCGACGGACAAGTAACACCCAGCGGTTCCGCGTCTAAAGCGTTGCCACTACGGGCGACCCATTCGGCAAGTGCCAAAGGACAAACACCAGTGCGAATCAAGCTGTCATTACCAGCTGATATCAAGGCATTTACTGTGACATACAGCGATAGCGATGATGGCAAAACGATCGAACGAACGATCTCCACATCACCCAAAACGGCTAAGGGGCGTACCGAGTTAGGTCAGGGTATTTCGATTCCATTGCAAGCGGCTCAATGTAGTATCCAAAACAGCAAACTTACGCCCATACCTATGCAATCGTTTCCTGCCGACAAGCAAGTTACTGTTCCCTACGAATAGAGACCTGTAGCCACCCCACATTGCCGAAAGATCCCTTGTCAGGGTTTTTTGGAGGCAAGCGAACTACGATTCGTGACGTGAAGCCAGCAGCGTGGCCCACTCGCTCCGGCCGGTAGCACGAAGCCGCTCTAAATACGCGGGAAGTTGACCCCGAGTGTGTTTCGGTCCCCCTTCGTCGAGAACGGTCTGCATGGGGTCGATGTCGTGTGTTGCTGTTGCCTTTACTGCTTCATGCCAAGCCTTGAGCTTCGTTTTCGCTTGGTCCATGACAGTGGGTTGGGTATGAGCAACATTTTCTTGCTGATGAGGATCGGTGGTCACATCGAACAACATCCAATCGTCGAAGCCATGGTAACCATCATGGTAGGTGCGCATGGCCAGCCAGTCCCCGACATGGTCGCGAAAGCGAACCGAGCGCTGACAGGTCCATGCACCTTGGGTGAGAACGAGCTCTGGACGCCCCACGTCTTGCTGCGCGTGTAGTGCCGATGCAAAGCTTTGACCATCCCAGTTGGTGGGAACCTTGCCCCCTGCCAATTCGATGAGTGTCGCCGCTACATCGATCTGATAGTGGAGCGCGCTCCAGGTTTGGTCGGCCAGTTCGTTGGTGACACCGGGCCAATGCAAAATGAGGGGTACACGACAGGTGTGCTGATCGGCTGTGTGGTGATCTCCATAGATGTTCAGCTCGCCCAGGTTCTCGCCGTGATCGGCGCTTACAATGATAGCTGTATCTTCGCCGATACCAAGGTCATGAAGAACTTCGAGCACCCGGCCGATCTGCTGGTCGGCGTAAAAGACACCGGCATCATAGCCATCAAACATGCGCCGGGCTTCATCCATTGAGGTCATGGACGTAGGCTGCAGCGGGTAGTCAGCGATGTACTCCGGTGGAGGCCGATCGTCAAAACCAAAGACCTCCTGAGCAGAGTGCGGGCCACAGCCTTGCCAGTGATTTGCGCGAACTTCCTCTGTATACCAGCGCGGGAGAGCTTCTCCCGAAAATCGGTCCACGAACTGGTTTGGGCTTCGATAGGGTGTATGCGGGTCCCAGAAATTGACGTGCAAAAACCAGTTGTCCCGGGGACCATTACGGCGGAGCCAATCAATAGTGGGATTGGCGATTTCGTTGGCGCGCTCCAGTCCGCGGCGTCCAGTGTTCAAAACTTCGTTGAAGTTTGCGTAAAAGTGCCACGCCGAGTGACGCTCGCCAAACGGGCTGATGGTTGCGGCCCAATACCCGACGTTGCGCAGACACCTCATCCAGCTGGTGCGCCCAAGCAGTGAGCTGAACCCGCGACCCGGTCCTTCGATGAACATTTCGGCCGCGGCCCCTCCATGGTTAATGACACCCGTGTGCGTCCCGAAGCGTCCGGAAAACAATGCAGTTCGGCTCGGTAGACACGGTGCGTCGGACACATAGACGTTGGCGAGTTTTATCGCCTTGCCGGCAATCTGATCGATTACAGGCGACGTCGGCCGGTTGTACCCATAACAGCCCAGATGGTCAGGCCGAAGACAATCGATGTCGAAATACAGAATTCGCACTAGCTCCACCTCCTCTGCTTAGAAACTATTGCGAGCATCTCGGTTTCTACCTGTACGTTCGTTTTGGTTGCCTGTTGCACGCGATCGAGCAAGCCGTTTTGTGTTCTATATGACACGCGAGAAGACTGCTGAATGCAAGTTTCCAGTGTTTAAGCGCCTCTCCGTCTCCGGGCTAGGCGCCGATCATTTTGGCGTAGCGCAAAGCACGCCGTGCGCTCGTAGCCGCGCAACATGCATTCTATCCCTGCTTGCTCGACGCCGCACGTGATGAAAACAATGCGCGTGCGGCGGTCATTGCTTGGTCAGCGCTTTAGCTGGCGGTCTGGGTGAAATACGTGCTGCACGCCGTGAATGACCACCGGACCAGGTAGGCCCGCAATGTTTGTGTAAATCAATGAAATTATTTGCGCCAAGACTCGCTATAGCGCTACGCCAAGGGGACGCTTCAAGACTAACGCCGCGAGCGTGGCCAAGATAAGCCACGCCATCCACCACGGCATGTTCATGCCCAGCCATGCATCCAGGCGCTCAGGATGAGCAACAGAAATCGATTGAACGGGCAAATGATCCGGAATCGCCGGTTCATCGCCGTTGGTCCAAAAAACAGCGATGCCCCGCGATCGCTCAGGCAGCGTCGCCTGGATATCGGGACCCGCTGAGATTTGCTTCGAAAGAGTTTCCCCCGCCATACGCAGCGACAGCGTGTGCTCACCTTTCTTGGCGGCTTCGATTCGCAAATACACTTGGTTCTGCGTGATAAGCGGCGGCGCAGTCACTTGGATCGGTGAGGTTCCATCGGTGTGCTTTGGTGCTGGAACAAGGGCTTGGCCGTCGGCTCCTGCTTCCAGATCAACACGGACGACGACCGGTTCACCAATCGCAATCGGCGCAACGCCGTAGCGCCGATCCAAATGCGGATACATCAGTGCAAGCGGAATCGAAGCAACGATTAATGCCGGCATCAGTGCTGCGATGTAGGCTCCACTCCACGCCAAGAAACGTCCCTGCGCCACCAGAGTACGACGCGGGGAATCGAGAAACAGCCGTATTTCATAGATGGCGGAAGCCATCTGGGATCGCGCGAGCTCTATCCACACGCGGCGTGTCGTCAGCGCGACGATTCCCAGTACCAATAGTCCCGTGACAATCGATACCCACACGAGGCTCCACAACCCATAGGGTCGATCCAACAAAGTCAACACCCGGTCCAAACACCAAGTGATCGAATATGCAACGTCGCCCAGCACTACTCGATATAGCCAAGCCCCCGAAGTCGCGCTTTCAGCTGTTCGGGATCGTTGGGTGCATCCTCATAGGCGTGAAGACCACGCTGGAGCAAGTGCTCCACGAGTTCGTCAATGGACGAGTATCCTTGATCCACCACAACCGCGTTCAATCTAGTTCCTAGATCGTCGGCCGGTGTGGCGGTCTCGTAGTGGCTGAGCCCACGAGTGATAAAGTGCTCAACCACCGCATCAATGCCGCCAAAACTATGGTTTTTAGCGACCGCTTTGAGACGGTGTTTGAGCGAGCGAGGGGGCTTGATTTTGTATTTGAGTGTCATGGTGTGCCTCCAAATGTTGATGCAGAAGCGGATAAAACGATGAGCCCTCAAGATGCTTGGGGGGAGCGGCACCAAATCGTGCCAGCAAACTTGGTACAAAATCCTTTAAGGAGAAGTTTTCATTCTTGCCAAGGGGAATCGAGCTAATCAACACACCTGGAACGTGAGACGGATCCATGCAATGGTCACCGCTCCACTGGTCGCGATTGTCCTCGATCTCAACATCGCCCACAGAACCAACGGCAGATTCGTCAGAACTACGAAACCCACGCGCATAACCGATCATTAGATCCGGCTGACGATTCTTGTGGTTGCCGGGTTTCGGATGATAGACGCGAGTTACAACTCGTTCGCCTGTAGATGGATCGCGAAATCGCTCCAGATCGCGGGTTAAACGCTGCAATAGGCTTTCGTAGTCGCCAAGGGAAACGGTTCCGTGGCGTTCACGACCACGCAAATTGACAAACACTTGATTCAACCCAAGCGCATATGCTTGCGTCCGCTCCCAGTCGATATGCCCCAGCGCCCCAGTCGCAGTCGCATCGGTCTTGACAGAAAGATAGCCGCGCCGAGCCAACCACGTGTTGAGGTGCACTTTGCGAAGATACGGAGCGAAACCGTGGTCTGACATGACGAGCAGCGCGGTATCGTCGTCAATCTCTTTCATCGCTGTGCCGATAACGCCATCGATCCTCTCGTAGTAGTCTGGAATCACGTTCGCATACGTCCGCTCCTGGGCCGGTGCTTGTGGTGATAGTGAGCGCCAGAACATATGAGAAATGAGATCGATCGACGAAAAGTAGACAAACGTTACCCCCGGGCGCTTTTGCGCCAACTCGTGGTGAAGCATGCGTATACGTTCGGTGAACACAAGGTTCACCTGCGCGAGAAATTCCTCAGGAGTCAGTACACCTGCTGAAAACGCTTTGGTATCCGGTGGCATTCCCTGGGTGTAGTAACGGCCGACCGCCCCAGCGACATCGGCCGCATAGTGCTCCGGTACGGAAACCGGCATTGCGGGCCGCATCGGATCCAGGTTGATCGGGCTTACGTACAGGAACACCTTGGGCTTGAGGGCCTTCAGGTACAATCGCACCATGCCATGGACGTTGCCAGCTGTGATCCCTGGATCGTAGGCAATGGGCAGCCAAGTGCTCCATTCCCCGGGTGACAATATCGCCTCCGCCTCGCCAATACGCACCAGTGCAACATCACGCGCTAGGTCTCGAACAATTTTAACGGGAAGCGTAAACGTCCCCCCTTGCTCTGAAGAAGGATCTGGCGGCCCCGGAAGCGTTCCATGCAGCGAAGCCTCACTTGCTGTCAGACCATGAACTTGCCCACCCGAAGGCGGAGATTGGCTTGTCTGTGTTTGATCATCGGTAAAGACGTGAAACGTACCGTAGGTCCCCAGCAAATCTGGGGTTCCCATCCCCGAGAGCACGCGCGCATTCGCAGCCCCTTTCGGCGGAAAGTTTGCTGGCATTTTGACAAAGCTCGATGGAATTTGCCGATCGCTTAGCATCTGCCAAATCGGTACGCCATCGCGCAAAAGCTCAATGGCGGCAGACGCCGTTGGAATCGTAAACGGTCCAATTTTTATCGAGCGCGCCGGCTTTGTACGCGACGTGGATAGGTACGGTTTCATCCCGGCCGGGTCACGATGAACAAAATCGTAGATGCCATGGTCATGAGGCCCGGTACCAGTCGTAAACGTCGACCATGCGACAGGGCTTTGCGGCGGCATTGTCGTACCAAGCGGAACAAAACCACCTTGTTTGGCTAAGGCGGAGATGTTGGGCAACCGCCCCTCCTCCAGGTATTGACGCACGAGCGCTGGATCCATACCGTCAACACCAAGCACAATGACGCGCTTGGCTTGTTCACCCATGTGGGATGCGGCCCCAGATCGACACGCGGTACTCATAGCACCCACGCAGAGCAGGACGAGAACGCACGCATGCTTGCAGGGGAACAACATCGTGCCTATACCGTTGCTCCAAGCTGTTCGTCCACGAGGGTCTTGGGTCGTGATGACATTGACGGCGGCGTCTGAGGCGAACGAGGTCCGGCTGGGTCAGCTCGATTGTCTCGCGGCGGACAAACCAATGAAGCGCCGTCCATATACGCTGGAACCGGGATACCAAACAAATCTAGCAGTGTCGGGGCTACATCTGAGATCGCAGCCATGCCAGGCCGCGCTGGTGCAAGTGGGCGATTGGCGAACAACACACCGGGCACAAGCGTCGGATCAATGCAGTGATCGCCACTCCAGGCGCGCGTATTGTCTGTGCAAATGGACCCCGAGCTGATCCCGCGCACACCTTCCCAAGATGCACGCCAACCGGCGGCGTAACCAACAATGATGTCTGGTGCATTTTCGGCGTATGGGCCGCGATATAATTCATGCGATGGATAGGCATGATGAATCGCGACGGCGTCCAAATCAGCATCGCGAAACCCACTCAGCTTCGCGGCAATCTCGGTAGCAAGTTCGTTGGCAGCCGCTGGTGAAACGACACCGTGCGCTTCGCGGCCCTGGATGTTGAGAAAAATCCCGCCGAGCCCCAGCGCAAACGCCCGTGTCTTTGACCAGTCCACATCATCAAACCACTCTTTGGAGCCATCCGTATCGGACTTGAGTGCGAGATAGCCCTCTTGCCTGAGCCACGCATTGAGATTAACGCCACGCCGAAACGTTTGAAAACCATGGTCGGAAAGAACAACAAGTAACGTTGATGGAGCGTTTTCCACTTGTTTCATGACGCGCCCTACCATCTCATCGAGACGGCGGTACGTTTGCTCAATCACACCAGCCCACTGTTTCGCCATTTCTGCTTGCTTTGGACTTTGATTGCGAAGGGCCGGATGTCCATCATCTAGATAACGCATGAACATATGCTGAATGCGATCAGAGCCATCGAACACGCAGGTCACCACGCCGCGCTTGGTACGTTTCAGCATCTGGAAAAACATCGCTTCGCGCTCTTCGTGGTTTTTCCACGCTTGCTCGAGAAACGCCGCTTCATCCAACACGCCTTCATTGAGCGCCCACGTATCTTCTGCCAGGCCCAGCGTCGAAAACTTACCAATTAAGCGGGCAAGAAAAATCGAAAAAATCCGCGGATATGCGATTGGTAACACCGGCGCGGCTGGATCAATATTGATCGGCGTAACGTACATGCGAAATGTCGACGCCGTGACCTCGAGCAATCGAAACCGACAAATCCCACGCAAGCGGAAACCAAGGCGCATCGGAAACGCAACCTCGGTCCAGTCAGTATAGGTGTTCACCTTAAGAACCACTCGTTTGCGACCGATTCGCAGTGTCACCTGTCCGCGCTCCGGCTCCAAGTTCGCCACAAGAGGCAAACGCAACTGCTGGCCATCTCTGCGCATCGGGTTGGCTGGCCCAGGCAAATGCGTCGCCACTTTGCCATCGCGAATTACGACTTGGATGTGATTGCCACCAATATGGTGCTCTGTGCCAGTCGCATCAACCGAAACCTCCTCGGCATCTTGTGGGTCCGTCGCATAATACGTGTACGTGCCCTGACTTCCCTGCAAATCCGGAACGCACATCGCAGACAACATCGTCCCTTCAAACGGCTTCGGCGGAAATGTAATCGGCACCCGAAGAATCGAAGAGGGGATACGATACCGACCGAGAATATCCCAAAACGGCCGACTCTTTCGCAATAGCTTCAATTGTGCCTTACCAAGTGGAATCTGGAGATTGCCAATGCGCAAATGGCGGCGAGGCGGAGCCACCTCCGCCGACGACAGATCGGGTTTGTAGCTGCGAGGATCTCGGGTGAGAAAGTCAAAAATGCCATGCTTCGCGGGATTCACACCCGTGGCAAACGAACTCCAGGCGACAGGAGACATCGCGGGAAATGTTGTTGCAAGCCGCTGATACGAGCCACGTTCGGCAAGGGCTTTGAGGGCAGGCAGCTTGCCCTCTGCCATCCACTTCTCTGCGAGCTTAGGATCTAAACCGTCTAAGCCAACAAGAACTGCCCGTCGTATTTGCCCGGCGCGCGGCGGCCGTGTACTCGTTGCCCGTCGCCATATCCAGCGAAAGGGCCATATAGCAAGTCCGAGCACAACGAGAATGGTTGATACGATGAGTGCCAAAGCGGTCGTGGCAATTGCAATGCCGGCGCCAGGGCCAACATAAGCGTGAGCCATGCTGGGCACGAGCAAACACGCAAATAGACTACACAGGAATACCACGCGCACGCTATTGGCCTCCAAGATAGCCAAGCGCTTCCAGTTGCTTGCGTAGCTTGGGATCGATCACAAGATTCTTGCTGTTGAACTTGCGATGTTTGCGCCGCTCATGCCTACGCAGACGTTTGGTCGGTGTCGCGAGCGCTTCTCCCAAATACACTTCGCAAAGACGGAGTGCGATCGGCGCCCTTTTTGCGCGATTCTTTCGTTCCCGCGGATCTCGCTTGATATCGTAGAGCTTGCCCAACCCTCGCGTGCTACGAATGAGCTTCCATCGCCCCACCCGCAACGCGCGCGATCCTGTCAAAAACTCACTCACAGCGTAACTGGGCCTCGAATCGGGCGCACCGCGAACCAGCGGCAACAATGATTGTCCGTCTGCGTCCGCTAGCGGTTTGAGCCTCAGCGCCTCAAGGATCGTGGGCGTGACATCGACATGCTCAACGACATCTGTGCGCTTGCCATGGGAAAATATGGGCGGGTAGTGAAATAGTAGCGGCGCGCGAATCATCTCTTCGTAAAGGGAATGCCCGTGTCCCCACCGCCCGCGCTCGCCTAACTCCTCGCCATGGTCATTGGTCACCACAATCATCGTATTGGCGAGCAGCTTCTGCTTTTCTAGTTCGTGCAAAAACAGCCCCATGTGCTCGTCGTGATATGAAATTTCACCGTAGTAGAGGGCTTCGACCCATTTGCGGTCGAGTTTACTCACGTTTAACTTTCGACTCGACATCGCGACTTGTTCTGCACCCGACACCGAAGCGCCCAGCTGCCCCTTATACGGTGCCGGAAAATACGGGTTGGTATAGTCCTTGCCCACCGAGTATTCCACGTGCGGATCGATGGTTTGAAGGTAGAGAAAGAACGGCTTGTCTCGGGGCTTGGCAAGCCAAGTCAGCGCATCGGCGTACACATACTCGGCTTCTGAAGGCTTGTTCTCACGAATGTAGTTGCGAAAGACATCCCATCCCTCGGCAAAGCCAAACTTGTCGCTGATAAAACCATTGGCGACAAACGCCGCTGTATCGAATCCCTCACCTTGGAGCCGTTCAGAGAGCAACTCCACTTCCGAAGGAAGAACACTTTGGTCCCGTTTGGTATCGTGCGTTGTTGGATAGAGGCCCGTTAGAATGGTAGCGACCGATGGTTTGGTCCAGTTTTCGTTGTTGTACGCATTGGCGAAAACGAGCGACTTGGTCGCAAGTTTGTCGAACGCCGGCGTACGTATTTCGGACGCTGGGTTGAATGCGGAATACGCATCCGCGCGCACGGTATCAATGACAATCATGACGACATTGCGGGGCGTGTCCCCCGTGGAAGCCACTTTGGATTTGCTCGTGGCAACCATAATTTCTGGTTCTCCCCACCCCACCGCTGCGGGAGCATCGCTTTTTGTGGTCAAATCGAGGCGTATCGCCCTGCCGGCGAATTCACTCAGATCGACTTTCGCCTGTTTCCATGCTCCAATTTTGGCCGGCTGTGAAAACAGTTCGCGTTTACTCCTTTCGTCGGTCTTGGCATGCACCGTAAACGTCACTGGTTTGTCAGCGCCATAGCCAAACACCAAGAAGGCGTTGTTCTCGGGAATATGCAGGTAAAATGAGTACGTACGGGCTGTTGGAGCAACCAGAGCACGTTTGGGCACGCCACCGATAGAAACAGGAAGGACGCGCGGCGCCAACGGTGCTGGCTTGGCCTTTGCATCCGTGCTCAGCCATATCCAATCTACCTGTGCTCGTGGACCGTTCGGGTTGGGATGGCCAAACACGAAGCTCACATCACGACGGCCAGCTGCAAGCGCGCTACCCTTTATCGGAATCTCAACGGTTGTCCATTGCTTTGAAATGGGAGCGTCGCCGAGAGACTGATTACGAACCTCAAACTGAATGCGTTGGCCGGAAATGACTGAGCGAACCCGGGCGTAGATTCGCTTCACAGGGGCCGGCGATACCAGGTCCAAGTACACGCGATGACCATCCACGGCGGTATGGGTCACCCCATTCGCTTCTACCGTCGATGCACCGTAGTCGCTGCGCCATCCTCCACGTGTGTATTTATGTTCGTCTGGATTGCCGAAATCGATGAGCAATCCGTTTTGATACAATTCCGCCCGCGCGGCCTCCTCCATTAGTGCCCGCCAGGTGGATAGCCCTTTGCGGAGAGAAACCGGTTTTGGTTTGACTTCGGCAACTGGCGATGCGCTTGGGGACGGGCTTGGACTGTTCGGCTCGCTGCAAGCCAGGAGCACAACAATGAGAGCATATTTCCATGGAAGCTGATGCATATGTCGAGATGAATTGAATTCCGCCAATTCGGTTGAGTCAAATACTTTCGACTCAAAGCTTTTATGGAACCTCGAGTACCAGTTATGCAAGTTTCTGTGCAAGAGATTTTGGGAGCAGATATTTGATTGCAATCACTGCCCTTCTGAGAATCACCCGCCAAACCTTGAACTCCACTCATGAGCGGTCTGTTTCGACGTGAAACCATTGGCATCGTAAAAGCGCCCCACGGGGACGATGTCACTCTCGTTCACAACGGTGCGATCTGGATGGTCGTTTCAGAAGCCACGCTTGGCTCAGAACAAATCATGGCCCATCGACTCTACCTGCGACCTCGAAGCGACACTTTCCCCCTCCCAAAGCAAACACCGCGAGTACGTCTACGTTCGAGTGATCCAAAAAGATGGCGAGAGCGCCTGGTCGAGCCCTTATTGGTTTGACTAGTCCTCTTTGCTCGCGTCAATCGACGACGCGATTTCCTCTAACTCGGGAGCAATCTCGGCAACAACCGCAACATCCGTAACACCCGCCTCAATCACATCTTTGACCTCTTCCGCCGACTGTGCCGCCGAACTCGTTGACAGTACCGGTGCCGCTTCAATCTCTTCCCCTCCCATCATTTCGACGAGCTGGTTTAGCATTTGGCACAACTGTTGTTGCTGTGAATCTGGTAATGCCGTGAGCCGCGCCACAAATCGTTCCTGCAACGGTGAAGGCGCCTCCTCCACCAATGCTTTTCCCGCTGGCGTGATACGGATGGAGACAATGCGTCGGTCTCGTTCGACGCGTTCCCGCTCTACCAACTGCCTTGCAACCAAACGATCCAGAATACCAGTAACGGTTCCCTGACTGAGCGATACCTCCCGCGCTAGCAGTGTCGGAGACGTTTGCTCGTGCTCTGCGATAGCCCGCAGGCAAACAAGCTGGGGTCCCGTAAGTCCAAATGTGCTCGCGAGGCGGCGGCTATGCAGATCGATCGCTCGTGTAATACGGCGAAGCGAACGTAGGATTTCGTTTTCAATGGTTCCCGACATTACCTGTTTCCCAATCAGCCTGGTCTGAGTCGCAGCGTAGTGGCCCACCGCCCATTTGGGAACTAGCCCCCCCATGTACTTGTAAAGGAGACATAAATTCTGTACCAATAGTTTCAACACAAATCATTTCAGTTCAATTGATTTTCCAGGAGTGCAATGAGTCACGCTACGTCCTATCGACAACAACATCCTGAAATTTCTACCAAATCGCCGGTCAGAGAGCAGGATTTCGGTGCCAAACCATTGCGAGTCCGGGAAACGGATCACTATCACCAGGAATACGTCGGCGGCTTTGTCCAAAAGTGGGATGAGCTGATCGATTGGAATGCTCGCTCGAAAACAGAGGGGACATTCTTCATCGACCACCTAAAACAACGCGGTGCCACCAAGATTTTGGACGTCGCGACCGGCACAGGGTTCCACTCCATTCGACTGATGGAGGCCGGATTTGACGTCGTGAGTGCTGACGGCAATGCGGCAATGTTGTTTCAGTCATTTGAAAACGGACGGCGGCGAGGACACGTCCTCAGAACCGTGCAAGCAGATTGGCGGTGGCTGAATCGAGACATTCACGGCAAATTCGATGCCGTCGTATGTCTGGGCAACTCGTTTACCCATCTATTCTCCGAACATGATCGACGCAAGGCACTTGCCGAGTTCTATGCTGCCCTGCGACATGACGGTGTACTCATTCTTGATCAGCGCAACTACGACGCGATCATGGACAACGGATACTCGAGCAAACACATCTACTACTACTGCGGCGACGATGTCTCGGTTCGGCCCACCCATGTCGATGAAGGACTTGCACGCTTCGAATATCGCTTTCCCGATGACTCTAAGTTTCACCTCAACATGTTTCCGCTGCGCAAAAGCTACATGCAACAATTGCTCAGCGAGGTTGGTTTTCAATCCGTGGAAACCTATGGTGACTTCCAAGAAACCTATCGGGAAGAGGAACCCGATTTTTTCATCCACGTCGCCGAAAAAGCCTACCGTCCTGCGGGGAATCGGTGACGGAAAACACAACAACAAATGCAACCGCGATTGCACGCAACTACTACAACAGCGCAGACGCGGATAACTTCTATTCTTGCATTTGGGGCGGTGAGGATATCCACGTTGGCCTGTACGAGTCGCCCACTGACTCCATATTCGAAGCAAGCCGGCGAACGGTAGAGGCGTATTTGCGCATCCATCCGCAACCCAGGCCCAGATCTGCGTATCCTCGATATTGGGTCCGGCTATGGTGGTGCGGCACGCTACCTCGCCCAAACCTATGGTTGTCAGGTCGTGGCGCTCAATCTGAGCGAGGTCGAGAACAAGCGGGCGCGGCAAATGACGCAAGAGCAAGGTCTCGATCATCTTGTTGATATCATTGAAGGAAGCTTTGACAGCATTCCGCGGGAAGCCAACAGCTTCGACGTTGTTTGGTCCCAAGACGCAATCCTGCACAGCCCGGACCGCGCCCTCGTCGTGTCAGAAGTGGCCCGCGTGCTGAAGCCAGGAGGACAGTTTCTGTTTACCGATCCGATGCAAGCGGACGACTGCCCCCAGTCCGTTCTCCGCCCCATACTCGATCGTATTCATCTACAGAGCCTTGGATCACCGAGCTTCTACCAGTGGGCCGCCCATCGCTTTGGTCTCATCGAAGTTGGGTTTCAGGACCTCAGCTCCCAGTTGGTCGCTCACTATTCGCGCGTACTGCAGGAGCTGCAGCGCCGACTCGAAGAGCTGATAGACCAAATCAGCCCAGACTACATTGAAAGAATGCAAAAAGGCCTCGCTCACTGGATCGAAGGTGGCAACAAGCGTCACTTGGTGTGGGGAATTTTCCACTTCCGCAAACCTTCCATAGAGCCTAGCGCCTAAACCACAAAGGATAGCGACCGTGGGCTCCGGTGCTCCCAAACGCAAGCTCGAAGTACAGCCGGTAGTCTTTGGAGCCTCTACGCTGATCATTCTTGCTGTCGTTTTATCAAGCATCCTCGCCGCAGATCAGGTGGGTGCGTTCTTCGAAGACGTACAACAAAAAATCACAGCCAAGCTCGGCTGGCTGTACGTATTGTCAATGACCGGTTTCTTGGTCTTCGCCATTTGGCTCATGTGTAGCCGCTTTGGGCGGATTCGACTCGGGCCGGACAATTCACGACCGGAATTTAGCCGACCGACCTGGTTCGCAATGCTGTTTAGCGCTGGCATGGGGATAGGCCTTTTGTTCTTTAGTGTAGCCGAGCCGATCCTACACTACAGCTCGCCTCCAGTTGGCGACGGCGAAACACTTCAAGCTACGCGCAATGCCATGGGGCTGACTTTCTTCCACTGGGGTCTCCACCCGTGGGCTGTCTATGCCATCGTGGGTCTGGCCCTGGCCTACTTTGGGTTTCGGCGCGAGTTGCCCTTCTCGATTCGCTCCACATTCCATCCACTTTTGGGAGATCGCATTCACGGACGGTTCGGCGATGCCATCGATACCCTTGCGATCGTAAGCACGCTGTTTCGGAGTCGCCACGTCACTCGGCTTGGGAGCGATGCAAGTCAATGCCGGACTCACTCACGTCTTTGGCCTCACAGAGTCGACAACAGTTCAGATCGCAATTATTGCCACGATCACTGTCATTGCCACCGTCTCGGTCGTCTCTGGACTCAAAACGGGAATCCGACGACTCAGCGAACTCAATATGGGGTTGGCTGGGCTTCTCCTACTATTTCTCCTAATCGTGGGCCCGACAGCGTTCCTACTCAACGCCTTTGTCGAAAACATCGGCGCCTACCTCGGGCGACTCCCCAGTCATTCCTTTTGGACAGCCCATCTCGAGGAACCAACTCGCCAAAAGTGGCTTGGGCTTTGGACCGTCTTTTACTGGGCCTGGTGGATTGCATGGGCTCCCTTTGTCGGCATGTTCATCGCACGCATCTCCAAAGGGCGAACTATCCGGGAGTTTTTGGTTGCCGTCCTGCTCGCGCCCACACTCACCGGATTCATTTGGCTCACTGTGTTTGGCAACACAGCACTCCACGAACAGATCTACAACGCAGGCGGCATTTCGCAGGCAGTCACGCAGAATTTGCCAACCGCTATATTCGTCTTGCTCGAGCGTTTTTCCCCTCGCCGAAGTTACCAGCGTAATCTGTACAACATGCGTCATGCTGTTCTTTGTAACATCATCCGATTCCGCTTCCCTCGTCGTCGATACGATTGCTTCCGGTGGCAAGCAAAACCCACCGGTATATCAGCGCATCTACTGGGCCACCTTGGAGGGCATCATTGCAGCTGTCTTGTTGATCGTCGGCGGACTCAAAGCCCTACAAACTGGTGCAATCACCACCGCGTTACCGTTTTGCCTAATTATCATTGCAATGTGTGTCTCCCTGACACGTGGACTTCGCCAAGATCCAGTCATCCAGACGGATAAGGATCCGTAGGCATGGTTCCATCAGCTATTGTCTTGTATCCGGCGCCTACGCCGGCCAGTATGCGCGTCCCGTAGTCCGACAACCTGGTGTGCGGCCCCTGGGTCGTTGGCGCAGCCGCATCTGGCCAACACTTTGAGGAACACTGGCCACCTAGTGAACCCTGGAGCTCCGACGAACAACCGTAGCCGCCCTCCCATAACAACACCGTTTCTCTGTTGATTTCGATTGATAGTTTCTGGTGTTTCTGGTGTTTCTGGTTGGGGGAACATCAATATCTTCACACCAACCACGACCAACAAAATCTCGTGGCAAATTTGCCAGACTTAAAGTAACGCAACGGGACCAAGACGGAACAAAACGGACTGGAAGCACCGAGAATTACTGCAAGGTGATGGGATCATTGGGGTTGAATTCGGGTTCGACTCCCGGCGCCTCCACCGGCTAAATTCTTGAAACAACTCATCTTTTTTCGAAGATGTAGCAAAGGGTGTAGCAAGCTCTGACGAAATCATTGACGTTTTTGATTCGTTTAACGCTGGGTAAAACACCCCGGTTCAACGGCACCGGTGATCGCTGCATGCGCGAGCTTAACAACATCGCCACGACGACCGCGGGATACGTTGAGCTTGGCCACTTCTTCGCAAAGTGCGTCCCAAGTGTAGCTAGTGTAAAGATCAATGGCACTGCCACCCTTGCCTGGATTGTGCGTGCAAACGTTGAGCAGATCACGGCGTGCTCCGTCGGTACGAGCGAGCGAAATCATCGTTCGCCGCAGATCATGTCCTCGCCGATGGCGAAGGCCAAGAGCGACTAGATCTTTAGCGAAACGCTTGCCTGAGTAGTTTTTTGTTGCGCATTCTGCCCACTGGAGTTTGTCCATCTCCAGATGTTGGTACTACCAAATCCTCGGGCAACGGAGACCGCCCCACAATGGCCGGCCAACCGCTCATCTTCCAATTCGCTAGCACTGCTGCGAGCGTTGGGTGAACAGGCACCTTGCGCGCTCGTCCTGTCTTTGGCTTCTTGGTGTAGCTACGGGCAATCAGCAGAGAGCCCAAAGGCTCAGCACTCGCATCGTAGTGATGCCAACAGAGGCCAGCGACTTCACCGTGACGAAGTCCTCCAATCCCTTCTAGCGCGTACACCACTTGCCGATCCAATGGAATCCGCTCATCGGCGATCAACATCTCCAACTCGTCCCGCGTAAACAATGCTGTTGGCCGCCATTCGAGGTCTTTATCTTCATTCGTTCCCAGCTGATGCTTGGTAAGAATACAAGGCGTTGCACTGATCAAATCGGCGAGGTGAGCATCGCGGAACAGGGCTTTGAGTACAGAGTACACATTGTAGATCGTCTTCGGAGCAAGTTTGGCCTGTGTCCGCAACCGTTTGATCAGTTGCACCAAGTCGCGCGGCCGTACTTCGTCGATGCGTTTGTCGCCAATCCGCGGGTACACATGGTGCCTCAGTCGTGACACATCGTTCTTCCAATCAGAGAGGCCGAGCTTCTCCCGCTCCCGGATCCAGCATTCACCAAAACGTTTTACTGTAACTGGTCCTTTCGTCTGTTCATCAAATTCCTGGCCAGCAGAAATCCGAGCTTCCACATCAGCAAGAAGACGCCGCGCGAGTTTCTCTTCGCCAACAGCATAGTCAGTCGTGCTCTGGGTCCACTTGCCATTGGGCCCCTTGTAGCGAATCCACAGTTTATTGTTACGTCGGTATACTGATCCCATCGGTGGCCTCCAACAGCGTATGCCCCTAAATAGTCCACATCCCTCTCAAAACAAAGCGTTCTTTTCAACGACAACGGTCACGAGCTAACTGCACGATTTTCGCTGCCTGCGTTGCTACATCGTCCTCCCCGCCCTTGACCCGTGGTGCGCCCATTTCGACAAAAGCCTCCAAATCCATGGAGCGAATCCGATAGTGGCGAGATGCACCAAGACGAACAGCCACGAGCTTGCCCGAGCTAATCCAGTCGCGAACCGTAGCGGGCGTGACACTCAGTCGTTCTGCGACTTGCTCGACGGTGAACAGGCGAATGCCGTTGTCTTTCTCGGCAATGGCTGCCTTCGGTGCCCAAGCTCCGCTGCGTTCCTCTCTAAGAGCCGTACAGATCTCATCGCGCACGACCTCGCGGATCTCACAGAGGAGATCGTGCACAGCACTTTTCCCAAGGGGCCAGGCTGCATACGTTTACTCCGCTGCTACCGCTTTCGCCAGCAATGGAAACTCTACCGGTTCGTAGTCGAGCGTTAGTTGCCGCCACGCAGCGGAAATCCAATCGCTGTGCTCGTTTTTTCCGTTCGCTGAACCGTTTGCCTGACTTTACACTCCTCTACTCGCGAAGGTTGTACTGCAAACTTAAATGCCAATTGTTTATGTGTCATGCATCTGCCAATTCCCCTGCGCCGTAGATTTCACTTGCGATATCGAGTGGCAACATAGCCCTCGACCTCCAGCGGCAATCCTTCCGCCCATTTAGGCGCCTGCCGCATTACTTCCTTCATCTCTTCCAACTGTTCGGGTGTATCTACCTCACACACAATCTCATCGTGAACGTGCAGCACCACCGGCAAACCAGCCGCCTCTAACCGTACGAGCGCGTCTGCCAACAAGTCGCGGCAAACTGCTTGGACGATATTCTCCGCAAGCATGCCACCAAACGTGGGGCTGCGTTTGCCGCCGGAGTGCCGTTGAAACGAAAAAGAGTGCCCATCTTTCTGTGCGTCACGATACGTGAGTGTCCGACCACTGGGAAGTTGGCAAAGAAGCCCCTCCGTGAGTCGACGACCACGTACATCGTCGGCTCGCAGACACACCACCACGGGTGACAACCCCGTGGGCTGAACGCTGAAGGTCTCGCCACAACCCACCTTCGCGACAAATATGACCATTCTTGACTCTGCCATAGCGTGCCCCGGCAACTTCGATATGCGCATCACGCCATGCTTCCACCGCTTGTTTCGGTGCCAAAGGCGCGGCATCCCAATCAACACCGAAGTCTGCCGCGTATCCTTTGAACCGCTGCGCCCCCATTCCATACCCACATCCCAACACCAACGCCTTGCCGAGTTGACGCTGCTCTTTGGTCACTGCCTCGAGGGGCACGTGAAACAGCTGGGAGGCCAAGTAGCGGTAACTGTCCTGACCACGACGATATCGGTCGAGCCCTTGGGCGTCACCAGCCATCCACAGTAGAGCGCGAGCTTCAATTTGTGCATAGTCGACGACCGCTAAGTTCCTTCCTTGGGGCGCACCAATACAGGCTCGTACAAGCGTCGCAAAGATCTTGCTCAATGTTGTTTGACAAGTCGCCGCCAGGGTACGTAACGCCGACAAATCACGATTGAGAGTGGCCGACACCGCCAAATCTACATCAACGGACGCGCCACGCGGAAGGTTCTGTGGCTGAATCCCCCGCCCAGCCCAGCGTCCGGTATGTGCGCCATGATAAACAAGAGTGTCGCGTAGCCGACCGTCGGGACAGACCATACGAAGCCCGCTTCGCAACTTGTGCGTCGTGATGCGGCTATCGGCAAGACGTGCCGCGATTGCGCTTCGCACATCGTCATCCAGATCGTTTCGATTGACGAGTTTCTGCAACGTTTCTCGACGGGCGTTCGAAACCGCAATACCTCTGTCAGCTAACCAAGCACAAAGTTGTTTCGGTGACGACAACACTTCGTGATCCACGGGAGAGGCGTCAATAGCCTCCTGAACCAACGCATCCTCTAGCTCAATGATGGCCTCTGCGAGCTTCACATCGAAGACAAAACCTCGGTCGTTAATAACCTGATCAACATGCCGCGTATCAGCATCAACACAATGGATGCTCGCGAATCGGTCCACCCATGCGGCGGAAATAATCTCTACGTCCCGTCGGCAGTAGGAGACTACTTTCGCCAAGATATCGGGATCTACTCTGGGAAGCTTCCCGCTCTTTCGATCAAGGCAACTTAAGCGGCGGGTTGCATCCTGCCCCTGTTTGTCTTTCCCCTTGTCGTACAGGGCCTCGCCAAGGTTGTCGAGCGCCGCGGGCAACCCAGCGAGGCGAGCGAGTTTCTGCGTATCGACCGTCTGCCGTGGTTCCGGCCAACCAAGCTTTTGCCAAATGAATCGATCAAAACGTTCCCAATTGTGCGCAGCAACTGAAGCGCCATTGTCCACAGCGTTTACGAGGCGAGCGGGGACAGGATCACCCGCCTTCCATTCCAACCAGCTATCATCAGGCAACCGCGCATATGACTTCAGTGCCTTCGTCACCCGCATACTTGCGTCCCCCAACTGTGGACAAGTTGACTGGTGATCGAGTTTCAAAATCGACAAAAACAGGTTTGTCGCTCAAAGCAACTGCTTCAACAGATTCTACTTCGGGTGGAGTTGAGGAGTCGGTTTTCGGGTTGTCAGGCCCAGACTCGTCCGTGCCGATTGGTGGTAACTCGCCGCGTGGGATCGTTCGACCTTTACAAAACATCAGCATTAACAAACTTTACCAGCCATGAGCCAGAACGTCGCCGGACCATTAGGCGCAGTGGCGGTGTTTGAAAACCTAGAATAGAGGCGAGGTTGAGACGCTCCAATTCCGAAGTTTCTGCCTTGCTCGTCGAGTGCTTCGCATCGAAGTCCACGAGCTCACCGAGAAGTTCGCTCGCTGGCTGCGGTGGCGTACCATTCAGCCAGTCTCGCCATCGCGTACCAGTCGTAAACTCCGACACCGGTGCATCGATATAGTAGCAATAGAGCGCCCGTATGGCCTCATCACGCCCCCTTCGCCCCACTATCGTCAAGATCTAGCTCCTCGAGAGACACGGCATCAAAGCGATCAAAACAGAGCTTACGCCAATTGACATTACGTCCTTCCTCGAACAAAAGCTCCCAAAGAGATACCGTGATGGCATCGAGCATCGGGCGAAATCGCTCCTGCCGACGTAGATGCCGAAGATCGCCCCATTGCTCCCAGTCATGCTTGCCAACCAATCGATAACCAACGACTCGACGAGACATCTCCGGGGACTTCAAAATAGCCGGTGGCAAGGTAGAGCCCAAGAGAGATAGCGGCGCGCACACACGCAACGTTCGTTCATTTTGAAACTTAGCATCAAAACGAATCGTCGTGTTCAGCTTGAGGATTGGCTCCAAACGGCTATAGACATTAGCAGTTCGCCCGACTTCGTCGATAAACAGCAGACCGCTACCTTCCTCAAGTGCAAGCCCAATGGCCCGCGCAGTGTCTTTTGCTTCACCCAGCGCAACATCTCTGGCCTCAGCTCCTAACATTCCCCCCGCAAGATGCTGGATCGCGGTCTTTCCTGATCCTGTGTCGCCAGTGATTGCCAGCATAGGTGGCGGGCGTTCTCCTCGCTGCGCAATCATCGCAGCGGTGAGCAGGGCGGACAGGTATCCACGATGAAGTCCTGGCAACGCCTCCTGTAGATCGCTCCAAGCTTGCTCTACCGTTTCTTTGACGGCGGATCGTAGATATCGACAGGTCGAGTGTCCTGTTGTCCCGGCGGTCGGCGTACCAAGATCGCTCCCTCGGGAGAATCAACGTAAGGCCCGATCACCGCAGTGGCATTGACCGGCCACACCGGAACAAAATCCCGAAGGGGTAAAACATCAAGAGCAGCATCGGCCATTGCACCGTTTTGGCACCAAGGGAGCATCTTCGTTGTACTGCTCGTAATTCTTGCGGCACGAAGAGTTGGTTCCCTGAGCCACACTCCGCTCGCTGAGCGGACGATGTCGATGGCTTTAAAAGGATCGGCATCGGGATA
The DNA here is from genome assembly GCA_965223575.1 of Kofleriaceae bacterium. Taxonomy (GTDB): domain Bacteria; phylum Myxococcota_A; class Polyangia; order Haliangiales; family Haliangiaceae; genus CBDCWZ01. The sequence goes on along the minus strand of CBDCWZ010000115.1, from coordinate 1,350 downwards.
TCTGGAAGTTTCGCGACTGGGTGATCAACGCGTTGAACCAGGACATGCCCTTTGACCAGTTTACGATTGAGCAACTGGCCGGTGATTTGCTTCCTGATGCGTCCACCGAGCAGATTCTGGCGACAGCCTTTCATCGAAATACGATGACGAACGACGAAGGCGGCACGGACAACGAAGAGTTTCGCATTGCGGCAGTGAAAGATCGCGTCGATACAACGATGCAGGTCTGGATGGGCTTAACCATGGGCTGCGCCAAGTGCCACTCGCACAAGTACGACCCCATCACTCAGCAGGACTATTATTCGTTTTATGCCTTCTTTAACCAGACAGAAGATGCAGACCGGTCTGATGATGCTCCGTTTCTTCCATTGCCGACTTCGGAACAGTCAGATCAGATTTCTGAACTTGAAGCTGCCATCAGGGAATTGAAGAATCAGCAGAAGGCGGAGCCCGATGAATCACTCGCCGAGAAAATCAAGGCCGAACAGAAGCGGCTGGCCGACCTGCGGAATTCCGTGACAAAAACTCCAGTCATGAGAGAGCTGGCGAAAGGTAAGCAGAGAGAAACTCGGCTTCACCAGCGAGGCAACTTTCTTGATCCCGGCCAGAAAGTGGAGCCGGCCGTGCTGGAGCTGTTTGGCGGCCTGGACGAAGACGCTCCAGAAAATCGGCTGAGTGTCGCTCGTTGGCTCACGCGACCGGAGAATCCTCTGACAGCACGAGTCATGGTGAATCGAGTTTGGGCCAGGCTGTTTGGAATCGGTCTGGTCGAAACCGAAGAAGACTTCGGGACGCAGGGCATGATGCCATCGCATCCCCAACTGCTGGACTGGCTGGCGTTGGATTTTCAGGACAACGGCTGGTCCATCAAGCAACTGCTCCGAACAGTCGTGCTGTCTTCCACCTACCAACAGTCGGCAGAGGTGACACCGCAGAAGCTTGAAGTTGATCCTCGAAATATCCTGCTCAGTCGCGGACCAAGGTTTCGGTTGTCGGCTGAAACGGTGAGGGATCAGGCGTTAGCAGTATCCGGATTGCTGACCCGTCAGATTGGCGGACCATCGGTGATGCCTCCTCAACCTGATGGAGTCTGGAAGTCAACTTATAACGCGTTGAAGTGGCAGGACGCGAAAGGTCCGAACCGTTACCGGCGGGCCTTGTATACCTACTGGAAACGGACAAGCCCTTACCCGGCGATGATCACTTTCGACGCGGGGAGCGGCGAGGTCTGTCAGATTCGCCGAGTGCGGACAAACACGCCGCTCCAGGCACTGGTGACGCTGAACGATCCTGCATTTGTGGAAACGGCCGGAGCTTTGGCAGGACAGATGACAAAAGCCGAAGGGTCGC